>JBEKOY010000042.1:0-43763 GCA_049521295.1 Polyangiaceae bacterium
GTCTGGCGCGAGATCTGGGACCAGGTCGGCCCGCGGGCAGAGCAGACGATGCGCGGCAACGAGGGAACGTACGACGAGGCGCTCCTCCTCATTATGGAGCGCAACGGGTACCCGGAGGAGACGTACTACACCTTCTCGTACAGTCCGGTCCCGAACGATCGCGGCGGGACCGGCGGCATCATCTGCGCGAACACGGACGACACCCGCCGCATCATCGGCGAGCGCCAGCTCGCCCTCCTCCGCGAGCTCGCGGCGCGCATGGCGGACGCACGGCGCATCGAGGACGCGGTCTCCAGCGGGGCGATCTCGCTCGAGACCGATCCGCGCGACCTGCCTTTCGCACTCATCTACCTCGTCGAGCCCGAGAAGAGGCGGGGCGTCCTCGCGGCGACGGCAGGCATCCCCCGCGGGCACCGAGCCGCGCCGGAGATCGTGCCCCTCGACGGCCCTGCGGCGTGGCCCATCCGCGAGGTTGCACGCGGCCACCAGGTGGTCGTCGACGATCTGGCGTCGCGCTTTGGCGAGCTTCCGTGCGGCGCGTGGCCGGTGCCTCCGTCGCATGCCGTCGTACTTCCCATCGCGGCGTCGGGCAGCGTCGGCAAGGCGGGAGTCCTCGTCGTGGGGCTCAGCCCGTATCGGCTCTTCGACGAAGACTACCGGGGCTTTCTGCGGTTGGTGGCCGGGCAGATCTCCGCGAGCATTGGCAACGCGCAGGCCTACGAGGAGGAGAAGAAGCGCGTCGAAGCGCTCGCCGAGCTCGATCGCGCGAAGACGACCTTCTTCAGCAACGTGAGTCACGAGTTTCGCACGCCGCTCACGTTGATGATCGGACCGATCGAGGACGCGCTGGCGTCGGAGCCGCGGGTGTTGTCGGGCGAGAACCTGCGGACCTTGCACCGCAATTCGCTGCGGCTGCTGAAGCTCGTCAACACGCTGCTCGACTTCGCGCGGATCGAGGCGGGCCGGGCCAAAGCGACCTACCGCGCCACCGATCTCGCGGCGTTGACGGTGGACCTGGCGAGCGCGTTCCGATCGACGGTCGAGCGCGCGGGGCTCGACTACCGCGTCAACTGCTCTCCGCTGCCCGAGCCTCTCTTCGTCGACCACGACATGTGGGAGAAGATCGTCCTCAACCTGATCTCGAATGCCGTGAAGTTCACGTTTGAGGGGTCCATTCAGATTGCCCTGCGGTGGGTCGGCGACCATGCGGAGCTTCTCGTGCAGGACAGCGGCACCGGCATTCCGGCGGGTGAGATCCCGCACCTGTTCGAGCGATTCCACCGGGTGCAAGGCGCTCGCGCCCGCGCGCACGAGGGATCGGGCATCGGACTGGCGCTCGTGCACGAGCTCGTCAAGATGCACGGCGGCAGCATCCGCTTAGACAGCCGGGTCGGACAGGGAACGACCTTCACGGTCGCCATCCCGCGAGGACACGATCACCTTCCGTCCGAAAGGGTCGACGCGCGGTCCACCGGAGCCGCGTCGACGACCGGGGCTGCGGCGTACGTCCAAGAGGCGCTCGGGTGGTTGCCGGGCGCGGATGCGCCGGAGGAGGAGCTCGAAGCGGGGGTGTTGCTGGCGGGGCCCGCCCCCGATCGCGTGAGGGTGGCCGAGGGGGCCCGTGTCCTCCTCGCGGACGACAACGCCGACATGCGCGAGTACGTCGCGCGCCTGCTCCGCACGCACTGGTCCGTCGAGGCGGTGACCGACGGCGCGGCCGCACTCGCCGCGGCGCGGGCGCGTGTGCCCGACCTCGTCCTGACGGACGTGATGATGCCCGGCCTCGACGGCTTCGGGCTGCTGCGCGCCTTGCGCGAGGATCCCGCGACCCGGCCAGTGCCCGTCATCATGCTCTCGGCGCGCGCCGGCGCAGAGTCGCGTGTGGACGGCCTCGAGGCGGGGGCGGATGACTACCTGGTCAAGCCGTTTTCCGCACGGGAGCTCGTCGCGCGGGTCGCGACGCACCTCCAGATCGCGCAGCTGCGCAGAGAGGCCGAGCAGGAGCGCCGGCGTCTGCACGACGTCCTCATGCAGGCTCCGGTCGCGATGGCCCTCGTCTCGGGCCCCGAGCTGCGCTACGAGCTCGCGAACCCCGCTTACTGCGAGATGGTGCGGCGCACCGATCTGGGCGGTCGTGTGCCGCGGGACGTCTTCCCCGAGCTCGTCGAAGATCCGACGTTCCTAGCGCTCGAGAAGGTCGCCGCGACCGGCGAGCCGTTCCACGCGCATGAGGCGAAGGTGCCGGTCGTCCGCGATGGCATTCAGAAGGACGCGTACTTCGACGTCGCCCTCGCGCCGGTCGGAGACATCGACGGATCGAAGTCGGTCGTGATTGTCGCACTCGAGGTAACCGAGCATGTGCACGCCCGCACGCGCATCGAGGCGCTCCGCGCGGCGGCGGAGGAAGCGAGCCGGGCGAAGGACAACTTCCTCACCACGCTGAGCCACGAGCTGCGCACGCCTCTCAACGCGGTCGTCGGGTGGTCGTCCGTGCTGCGCGCCGGCAACGTGCGCCCGGAGCAGATGGCCAAGGTGGTTGAGACGATCGATCGCAACGCGCGCGTGCAGGTCCGCCTCATCGAGGACCTGTTGGAGCTCTCCAGCATCGAGCAGGGCAAGCTCGTGATGAGCGTGGGCCCCGTGGAGATGGTGCGCGTCGTCGAGGCAGCCATCGACGCCGTCCGGCCCGCGGCGGACGCGAAAGGCGTGCGCGTCCAGCCCGTGCTCGACTCGCACGCGACCATCGTCGGGGACCCCGACCGCTTGCAGCAGGTCGTGTGGAACCTCATGACCAACGCGATCAAGTTCACGCCGCGGGGAGGACGCGTGCAGGTGCGGCTCCGGCGAGACCATTCGTTCGTGGAGCTTGTCGTGTCCGACACCGGACAGGGAATCGAACCCCACTTTCTGCCTCACGTCTTCGACCGGTTCCGGCAGGCGGACCCTACGTACACGCGAACGGCGGGAGGGCTGGGGCTGGGCCTCGCCATCGTGCGCTCGCTCGTCGAGCTTCACGGAGGCATCGTCACGGCGAGCAGTCCGGGTCCGGGCAAGGGGGCGTCGTTTCTCGTCCAGCTCCCGACCGCCCCGCTGCGCGCCGAGGTGACCTCGGCTGAGGCGCGCGGCAGTCGCTCGGACCACGCGCAGCCGCGCACGTTCGAGTGTCCCCCGGAACTCCGGGGCCTGCGCGTCCTCGTGGTCGACGACGAGCCCGAGACGCGATCGCTCATCGAGTATGTACTCAAGCAGTGCGAGGCGCGCGTCACGGCCGTCGGAAGCGCGAGAGAGGCTCTTGCCGTGATCGAGGCAGCGCCCTTCGATGCCCTTCTGTCGGACGTCGGCATGCCCGAAGAGGACGGCCATTCCCTGATTCGCAAGGTGCGTCTTCTGCCTGAGGCCAGGGGGGGGCGCGTGCCGGCCATCGCGTTGACGGCGTACGCACGCAAAGAGGACCGCACGGCGGTTTTCAAGGCGGGGTTCGACGTGCACCTCGCGAAGCCCATCGATCCTGGGGAGTTGCTCGTCATCCTGGCGCGCCTCGTGAGCCGCCGGCCGCGCCATTCCGTCCGCGCCGACGAGGTCGGCTGATCGCCGCGGGCCAGCCAACGCTTCAAGTTGCAAGGGCCGCTGCAAAGGCATGCGGGTTCCTGGCGCGGTCGGAGCGCGCGGTCCAGACGACGCGAGAGATCCTGAACGTGGAAGGACGCGCGCTCGCGACTCTCCGAGTTTTGGCCTTCCCCTCGTTCGCTCCAGAGCTGTTGGATCTCGTCTTGGAGCTTTTGCGCGTCCGGCTCCGTGACGAGATACGCGTCCTCCTCCAGGTTGGTGCGCGTCATCGCGGCACGTGTGCAACGGCGTGTGGGGCACCTCGCAGAAGCAAGTCCGCCGGGTAGAGATAGATCTCGAGCCTTTGCACGATCGTGCTGAGCTCCCGCATCACCCGGCTGAGTAGCGCGCGGAGAATCGCCATTCGTGACGAATCGCAACGCGCGTGCCATCCCCCTCGTTGCCGACTCAGCGCTTCGCGCATTGGACCCCAGCCGTCGCGCGTTACGCATCCGATGGACGAAGTGTCCTTGCAGGGGTCGCCGATTCCGCTTGGGTCGCGACATCCGTCACACCCGAGCTCTTGAAGACCTCGGTAGCACGACGCTGGTCCGCGGTGTGATCGGTATGCACCGCCATAAGGATATTGTCCGACCTCAATTTCGACTCATACATTTTCGCTTCGTATTCCGGAATACCCATCCCGACGAGCGCTCCCGTCAATCCGCCGACCGTAGCTCCGGCCGCTAACCCGCTGAGCGTCGCCATGATTGGACCCGCGGCGATGAAGAAGCCGAGGCCCGGAATGGCCAACGCGCCGATGCCTGCGAGAAGCCCGAGCGTGCCGCCCACGACACCGCCGGCTCCGACTCCGGTGGCGATGCCTTCGGGCGCCTTCGTGTGCCGCTCGTGCGCGAACGCAGCGGTGGAGCGCTTATCCGGAAACAGCACCGAGATGTCTTCCCTCGTGAATCCCGCATCGAGAAGACGCTGGGCGATGAGTTCTGCCGTCTCGCGAGTCGAAACCACGCCAATGACTGCCTTTTTCATGAGAGTCCTCTTTTCCCATTGTGGATGTTGCATCGGATCGATCGGGCGGAAACGACCGAGAAGTCAGTCGTTCACTTTGTCGACGTCGGCCTTAAGCGAGGCCCACTCTTTGTCGAGGTTGTCCTTCTCGACATCCCAGACATCGGGTGCAGCCGCGGCCCGTGCCTTCTGCGCACGCTGCTCCGCTTCACTGCGGGCGCTTCCGGCTTGCTCGTTGGCTTGTAGTTCCTTTTGCATCTCGGTCTGTCCGGGCTGCGGGTGACAAGCCGCAAGCGAGGCCGACAGAACGACGATGCTCGTCAACGACGTGATTGAGTGCACCATTGACACACCTCATGGTTTGAGGACTGCCGGGCCTCGGCGGCCAAGCCTTTTGGTGCTTCTGCAGGGCAGTTATCGTGCCGTGTGTCGAAGGACGACCGTATGCGCAGCGGCGAGCTCGGCTTCGTCCGGGAGTGGCTCGTTGCCGCCGTCGCGACCAAGCGCCTTCCGACCTTCGCACCGGGGGCGTAGTAAGCGGGTGGTCGAGCTGAGGGCTTTAATGAACCAATGCGGCCACACTGTGTCAGGTGACCACGGTTCAGACGCAGCCCCTGCCGAGCGAGAACAAAGCAAGAACAAAGGGAGATTTGTCGGTTGCCGCGCCTCGATCCGAGTCGCGACTGGCCCGGAGTTTCGTTGCGACCCTCCGTATTCGCCGAGTCGCGCCCCTTCCGTATTCGCCATTGGATCGGTGATTGCATCTCGGGCTATGAGAAGGGAGCCCACCGCATGCCAATCTGTGCGGGGCTACTTGCGCTCGGAACGTTTTGAACCAAATGGGCCCAGTGAGGCCGCGGAGAGACAGAGGGAGTCATGCACATTCGCGTCGGTTATGAATTGACGTACAGTTGCCCGCAACCGACACCGATGATTCTCATGCTGAGCATTCATTCTTCGCGGCATTCGGACATCATCGTGCCTGACCTGATGAGGACTGAGCCGTCGTGTGCCCTCACGGAATATCGCGATTCGTTCGGCAATCGGTGCACTCGCGTTGTCGCCCCGGCGGGAACGCTGCGCGTCTTCACCGATGCCCTAGTGCACGACAGCGGTTCGCCGGATCGCGTCGCTTTCGGGGCACCTCAGAACCCCGTGGACGAACTTCCCGACGACGCCCTCCGGTTTCTGCTCGCGAGCCGGTACTGCGAGACGGATTTGCTGACCCCCATCGCCTGGCAGCTCTTCGCCAACGCGCCTCCGGGGTGGGGGCGGGTCCAGGCGATCTGCGATTTCGTACACAAGCATATCCAGTTTGGATACGGTTTCGCCCGTCCGACCAAAACGGCGTGGGAAGTTTATCACGAGAGGGCCGGTGTATGCCGCGACTTCGCTCACCTCGCGATTGCGTTCTGCCGGTCCATGAACATCCCGGCGCGCTACTGCACGGGGTACCTCGGTGACATCGACGTGCCGGCATCGGACGCGCCCATGGACTTTTCGGGGTGGTTCGAGGCGTACCTGGGCGGCGCGTGGTACACGTTCGATGCTCGCCACAACACGCCTCGCGTCGGGCGCATCCTCATCGCCCGAGGGCGCGACGCGGCCGATGTCGCGATCAGCACCTCGTTCGGGCCGAGCCTGCTCACGAGCTTCCGGGTCTGGACCGACGAAGTCGTCGCGCAACCGCCCCGGTCCGTGCCCTGGGCTCGCGATCGCCAGTCGGATCTCGCTGCCTTTGGCAACTCGCGCGACTCGAGTCGAGTCGCTTAGGCGCCCGACGACAGCCTTCCCCGAGCGCGAACCTCTCGAGTCCCCCCCGAAGCCATCATTGAGCGCAAAAAAAGCGCTTATCTGCCCGCCTCGAGACGCTCTTTGGGCGCTTCGAGACCCTCTTCTGGGCGCTTCGAGACGCGGCGCACGTAACGGAGACGTCCGCACCGCCGCGCGTTGCCCAGCGTGCCCGGTAGTGAGTTCAACGGCGGTATCCACATTGCAATTAATGGGCGGCCTGGAGGCTACCATGAACCATCTCGTAAGTTCGCTGTCGCTACTCTCGGCCCTGGCCGTCGTGTGCGGCCTCGTCGCTTGCGGCGCCCAGCCACAGCCCAAGATGCCGTCGAATGCGAACGTCGCTCCGCCGACCCCGGAGCCCTATGCACGGGCAACGAGCGCGGCGGCGGCGGGTCAGCCGCAGACGCCGGCTGCGGATCGGCCGTCCGGCTCACCGGCCACCTCTCAGCCGGGGTCCTCAGAATACGTGCCATCGGCGTATTCTCAAGCGGCGGCTTTCGGGACCTTAGAATCGGCGAGGTCGGAGTTCAGTGCGACGGAGCCGATGGGCGCCATCGCGCTCGATGCTTGGCCCTTGGACGATGCCCAAATTGCCGCCGTCATTTCAGCAATCAACCAGAATGAGATTCAAGAAGGTCAGCTGGCGGAAACCAGCGCGGCGTCGGCGCAGGTCAGGCGGTTCGCCGAATGGTTGGTGACGGCCCACCGCACGATGCTGACCCACGACACCGCGGTGCTCTTGCAAGCGCAGATTGTTCCCTATAACAACGTCGTCAGCGACCGCATGAATGACAACGTCAAGAGCAAGATGGCCACATTGCAAAATTTGCAATCGTTGCATTCGGACGAGTTCGATCGTTGCTACATCGACGACCAAGTGCAGGCGCACAAGAAGGCACTCGAATTTCTGGACCAGGTACTGAACCGCGTGCAGAATGCCGACTTCAAGGCCGATCTGGAATCCGCCGTGCCCCAGGTCCAGGCTCAGTGGAGGATGGCCGAGCGTATCCAACAAGACTTGGGTTTGGGGGCGATCGCTCCGACGTCGACACAGACCGGCAAATCCGCGCGCAATCCGTGAAGCATGAAACCTGCGGCCAAAAGGTTGCATGACGAAGAGATGGCCCGCTTACGAGCAGAAGCGTGACGCATCTACCGATCGGTGTGGCAAGCCCGGCGGCTCATTCCGTGTGTTTGGCATCCGCATTGCAAGCAGAGTTTGGTTCGGACCAGAAGCAAGCCATGCGCAGGTGTGGCGCAGTAACTCGGGTCCGCCCGGTGAGATTAGGTGCAACGTTTGAGCGTCATGGGCGACAAAGAAGGCTTTCACTTTTTCGCTCGGTCGCAAGGTTCGGGTTTGTCATGACTGGAAAAGCGAGCGACGGGGCATGGCTCGCGTGCGCTCAAAGCGAGATTTCTGTGTTGGCTATCGACGACGACGAAAATTTCTTGGCTGTCATTCAGACCGCCCTCGAGAGCGCGGGTTACTCGATCGCAACGGCTCCGGACGGAGCCTCGGCACTCCGGGAGCTGGCCCGTATTCATCCCAAATTGATCCTACTCGACTTGAACATGCCAGGAATGGACGGCCCCTCATTTCGTGACCGGCAATTGGGCGATGAGTCGTTGGCCCATATTCCCACGATTCTCATGACCGCCGCCGTGAAGCCGGAGACCGCGGCGGGGCCCCTGTTTGTTCGAGCTTGCCTCCCCAAACCGATCGATTTCGAAAAACTGCTTTTGCTCGTCCACCACTACTGTCCAATCAACGACCCCGGTTTCGCGGGCCAGACCCGGAGTGCCGAGAACGAGCTCAATGAGCGGGACCCCCTCACCCCGATGGGCCCAGGAAACGGCGAGTCCGAGAGCAAGACCACCGCTACCACGAAGAGCCCACGAGCTCGAGCGCTCCGCTCGTTGTCAAGGGCGTAAACTACGCGTAAAAACGTGTTCGTCATGATGGCGTCGACCGACGGCGGGCCGCACGGCAGCCACGTATCAGGGGCTTCCTTTCTCATGGGCGGAGGCGAGACCGGTGCGCTGATGCGATCCATGGACTGGCGGCAGACGCGCCTCGGCCCGGCGAGCGAGTGGCCGCAAAGCCTCCGGACAACCCTCGGCATCTGCCTATCGTCGCGCTTCCCAATCGCGATCTACTGGGGGCCCGAGTTCGTGATGCTCTACAACGACAGCCTGCTGCCGATGGTGGGCGCGAACAAGCACCCTCAGGCCATGGGCAAGCCCGCCTTCGAAGTGCTCCCGGAGATCCGTCAGATCATCGAGCCGCTGCTTGTGCACGTGCGCGAGACCGGGGAGGCGACCTGGTCCGAGGACCTGATGCTGCCGCTCGTGCGCGGCGAGGCGGCCGAGGAAGGGTACTTCACGTTTACGTACAGTCCGATCCACGACGAGTCGGGCGGCATCGGCGGCGTGCTCTGTGCCGTCCTCGAGACGACCGAGAAGGTCATCGAGGACCGGCGCCTGCGGCTCCTCAGCGCGCTCGCGGACGCGACGCAGGCGAGGACGAAGGAGGACGCCTGCGCACACGCGGCGGCGCAGATTGCGCGCTTCGGCAACGACGTACCCTTTGCCCTCCTCTATCTGCTCGACGAGGGTGCGCGCGTAGCTCGGCTCGCGGGTGCGGCGAACGTCGAGAAAGGTACGCTCCGATCGCCGTTATCCATCTCCCTCGGCGGCGATTCGCCGTGGCCGTTCGCCCCAACCGCGCACGACGGACAGGGCGGCCCCCGGTTCGTCGACCTCGACGAGGAGGTCGCCGGTGCGCGTTCGGCAGTCGTGCTGCCCATCGAGCGCTCGGGCGGAGGGCGGCCGCTCGGCTTCTTCGTCGCGGGGTTGAGCCCGCTTCTCCGGCGCGGGAGCGTCTCGTACGGCCGGTTCCACAATCTGCTCGCCGCGAGCCTGTCGCAGGCCGTGAGCAACGCAGCGGCTTACGAGCAGGAGCGCAAGCGCGCCGAGTCGCTCGCCGAGCTGGATCGGGCCAAAACGACCTTCTTCAGCAATGTTAGCCACGAGTTCCGGACGCCGCTCACACTGATGCTCGCGCCCATCCAGGACCTTCTTGCGAGCCCGCAGGACGCGGTCGTGGATCGGCAGGCCGTGGAACTGTTGCACCGCAACGCCCTCCGGCTCCTGAAGCTCGTCAACACGCTGCTCGAGTTCTCGCGCATCGAGGCCGGACGCATTGAGGCCGTCTACCAGCCCGTCGAACTCTCGGCGCTCACCGCGGATCTGGCGAGCACATTCCGCGCGGCGATCGAGCGCGCGGGGCTTGCGCTCACGGTCGACTGTCCGGCCCTGCCCGAGCCGATCTTCGTCGACGAAGACATGTGGGAGAAGATCGTTGTGAACCTGCTGTCGAACGCATTCAAGTTCACATTCGCGGGATCGATCCGCGTGAGCCTGCAGATGGAGGACGACGGCGCGATCCTGCAGGTCGCCGACACGGGAACGGGCATCCCGGAGCACGAGCTTCCTCGGCTCTTCGAACGCTTCCACCGCATCGAGGGCGCTCGGTCGCGCAGCTATGAGGGATCCGGCATCGGCCTCGCGCTCATCCAGGAGCTCGTGCGCCTTCATGGCGGCGACATCGGCGTCACGAGCCGGTTCGGCACCGGCACGACGTTCCGCGTGCGAATCCCGCGCGGCTCGGCGCACCTGGATCCCGCGCGCCTCCGGGCGAAGCCAACGCGCCCTTCGTCGGTCATCGGCGTACGCGCCTTCGTCGAGGAGGCCTCGCGCTGGGTCGACCCCGCGCCCGATGCTCCAGAGCCGGCGGCTCGCCTCGCGGAACGGACAGACGCCAGGGAACGCATCCTCTTTGCCGACGACAACGCCGACATGCGCGAGTACGTCGCGCGCATCCTGCGCGAGCGGTGGACCGTCGAGGCCGTCGGCGACGGTGCTGCAGCCCTCGAGAGCATGCGGCGCGCGCCGCCGGCCCTGGTCCTCTGCGACGTGATGATGCCCCGGCTCGACGGTGTCTCGCTCGTCAAGGCGATTCGCGCCGAGGCTGCTTTCAAGGCGACGCCAATCATCATGCTTTCGGCGCGCGCCGGGGAGGAGGAGGCCGCCAAGGCGCTCGACACGGGCGCCAACGACTACATCGCCAAGCCGTTCTCGGCACGCGAGCTTGTCGTGCGCGTGGCCTCGACCCTCGCCGGGGCGCGCGCGGCGCGGGAGATGGCAGCCCTCGAGGAGAGGCAACGGGCCAACCTGTATCGTCACTTCATGCAGGCGCCTTTCCCGGTGGCCGTGCTCAAGGGGCCTTCGCACGTCATTGATCTCGCGAACCCCGAGATCCTGCGCGCATGGGGGAAGGAGCCGGAAGTCATCGGCCGGACGTTCGCGGCGGCGCTGCCCGAGCTCGAGGGCCAGCCGTTCCTCGGATACCTGGACGAGGTGTTCCGCACCGGCGTCGCTTACGAGGGGCGCTACGAGAAGGTGCGGCTGCCCACGGGCGCCGGCGGCGCGATGGAGGCGCGATACTACAACTTTGTGTACGCGCCTCTGCGCGACACGTCCCGTGCGATCGAGGGCATCCTCGTGGCCGCCTTCGACGTGAGCGAGCAGGTGCGCGCGAACCTCGCGAAGGACGAGTTTCTCGCGACGATGAGCCACGAGCTGCGTACGCCGCTCAACGCCATCGTGGGCTGGTCGCATCTCCTGCGCGTCGGCAACGTTTCACCGGAGCAGACGCCGAAGGTGCTCGCCACGATCGAGCGAAACGCACAGATGCAGTCGCGCCTCATCGAGGACATCCTCGATCTCGCGCGGATCGAGCAGGGCAAGCTCGTGCTCTCGGTTGCGTCCGTCGAGATGGTGCGCGTCGTCGAAGCGGCGCTCGATGTCGTCCGCCCGGCGGCGGAGGCCAAGGGCATCCGACTCCAACCGGTGCTCGACTCGCAGGCGACGATCGTCGGCGACGCGGACCGGCTGCAGCAGGTGGTGTGGAACCTCATGTCGAACGCGATCAAGTTCACCCCCAAGGGCGGGCGCGTCAAGGTGTGCCTGCGGCGACAGGAGTCGCGCGTCGAGCTCGTGGTCGCCGACGACGGGCAAGGGATCGCCCCCGGCTTCCTGCCGCACGTCTTCGACCGATTCCGCCAGGCAGAGGCCTCGCCGTCGCGCGCGGCTGGCGGCCTCGGTCTTGGGCTGGTGATCGTGCGATCCATCGTCGAGCTCCACGGCGGCACGGTGACCGCCGAGAGCGATGGCCCCGGCAAGGGCGCGACCTTCGTCGTCGCGCTGCCCATCGCTACCCTGCGCGCGGATTCATCCACGCCGCGACCCGCTCACGACTTGGGTGGAAGAAGCCTTGCGCTCGAGCCTTCGCCAGCCCTGGCGGGGCTGCGCGTCGTAGTGGTCGACGACGAGTCCGAGGGACGCGACCTCCTCCAGTATGTCCTCGAGCAATGTGGCTCCGAAGTCACTGTCGCTGGCGACGCGGAGGAAGCCCTCGCGACGGTGAGCGGGGGTACCTTCGACGTCCTGATCAGCGACATTGGCATGCCCAAGCGCGACGGATATGCGCTTATCGCCGCCGTGCGCGCGCTCCCACCGGCGAAAGGTGGGCTTATCCCCGCGGTAGCGCTCACCGCTTACGCGAGCGCCGAGGATCGCACGCGCGCTCTGCGCGCGGGCTTCGACATGCACCTGCCCAAGCCCGTCCAGCCCGGGGAGCTCGTCGCCATCGTCGGCCGCCTCGTCGAGGGCGTGCGCCGGCGGTCCGCGCCGGTCCACCTCAGCGCGTGAACCCTGCGCTCCGTGCCCAAGGTCCGCGAGGTACGGCGCCCCCGAGACGAGCTGGGTCGCTACAGGGCCCCCAGGAGCTCGTCATCGCGGTGGGAGCCGGGTGGTGGACGACGCCACACCTCACCAAGCCGCACATACCGGCCGGGCGCGCCGAAAGCGACTGGTACACGACCGGAAGACTCTCTCGACTCGAGAGTATGCAACCGGTACACGCGCGCCTTTCGTGGTTCCGGCACGCCTGTCGCATGCAAGTCGCTCGGCGGTCGCACGGCCGCCATGTCAAGGAACGGTCGTACGTCCCCTGCCCTGGAATGCACCACCCTGCGCCTGCTCGGTAAGCCATCCACCAGGGGCGTGTGAGCTACGCCTCTCGTGAAGGGGTTACCCTGCTCGTGCGATCGCAAGCGTGGCCTCGAGCTCCCGGTAGCGCGCCGGCCCCGACGAATCCCTAAAGTGTCGCCTTACGAAGCCGGCCTACTTGCTCGGCGACGGCGCGTCGACCGGTCTCACGTTGCCGACAGCAGGCAATCTCATGTCCAGCCGCAGGCTCGGTCTCGGTCGATCATCCTCACGCTCGTAGGGCGCCAGGTTGACCCGCTGACCGGTGCGTGCGGACGCTTCGATGGCGCGAAGAACGCGCACGTCGCAGAGGCCCTCTTCCCCCGAAGGTTCTGGCTCGGTGTCCGTGAGAATCGCGTTCGAAAAGTGAATGAGCTCGGGCGCAAACTGGTCTCGACTCGAATACGACGTGTGGTACGTTTTTTCGCCGACCGTCACGTACTCGCTGAGCGCCGATCGGTAGCCGTAGGCGGGATCGAGTCGGATGTCGCCCTTGGTGCCGACGACGCGATATTCGGCAACGTCGGCAGCCCCTTGGCTCGCCGTAAACTGTGCAACCCGTCCGCTTGAAAAGCGCAGAATCGCCGTCGTGGCTTCGTCCACCTCCTGAAAGCGATCGCCCGTGTCACGCACCTGGACTGCGAGGACTTGCGTGGGCTCTTCCCGGAACAGATTGCGCGCGGCATTGATGCAATGGACACCCATGTCGTAGGCGGCGCCGCCAGCGGTGCGGCCGCGCGTCCGAACGTCGCCCTCTCGGACCTGCTGGCAGAACGTCGACGTGAAGATGCGTGGGTCGCCGATCTCGCCCTTGCGGATGCGCTCGATCGCCGTGAGGTTCGCCTTTTCGAAGTGCAGGCGATAGGCGACCATGAGCTTGACGTTTTCGGCGCGCGTCGCCGCAACCATGGCCTCGCAGTCTTCTACCGTCATAGCCATGGGCTTCTCGCAAAGCACGTGCACGCCGACGGCGGCGACGCGCTCGGTCATCGAGCGATGCATCGTGTTCGGAAGAGCAATGTAGACGGCATCGGCTCGGGACGTGCGAAGCACCGACTCGACGGAGTCGTAACTTCCGGTGTGCTCGATCTCGTATTTTTTCGCGAGCACCGTGAGCTTCTCCCGATTCGACGAGATGAGTGCGACGAGCTCCGAATTTTGTTTGGCGTGCTCGAAGGCGGGCAAAATGGCCACCTGGGCGATGTTGCCGAGACCGATCACGGCGTAGCGGATTCTGCGGTTGCCTTCGTACGTTTCCTTCATGAGGCTCTCCTTCAATCGAGAGTGACAGCGATGCAAAGCGTAAGCCAAAAGGCACCCCCTCCACGGCCATCAAGCCGGGGTTGGGTTGGGCCTCGCGCAACACTCCCGAGATCGCCGCGCGGACGAATCGCGACTGATCGAACTCCATCTTGAGGTCCACGCTCTTGGGCGCTGTCGCCCGCACGCTTTGGAGCATGCTCCATAGACACGGAGGACCGCGGACCGTCGATGGACTGCGAGTCGATGCGCGAGAGGCCGCCCACGGAAGTCGACATGCCGCGCTCGCTGATGAGCGTGACACGTCGATCCATGTCCTCCGCGGAAAGACCCGGGTAGTTCCAGACCACGATAACCACCGGAATGTCGACCGCAGGAAAGATGTCGACGGCCATGCCGGCGGCAGACAGCGCGCCCAAAAGGAGCATTCGTGTTGCCCAGCGCACGCGCGCCCCAAGCGTGGCGCATCTGCGGCTGTCCTGACTCTTCCAAAGTACGACGGCCGCGGGCGCGAGCGTCACCGCCCGAGGCCGCCGCCATCACCCATCGGGCGCTACGTGTCGGCGGGCGAAGTGCTCTAACGCGGTGGAACGGTCCTTGCCCGTTCCCCTACCATGCGGTTTACGCTCCTACTCATTGTTCTCGTCCTCGCACTCGTTGGCACAGTCCCGGCATGGCCATACAGCCGCGGCTGGGGGTACTATCCCAGTGGCGGCCTCGGCGTCGTATTGCTGGTTGTGGTTGTCCTGTTGCTTTCCGGCTACCGCCTGTGACGGTCGAGCGCGGGTCTCGGCATGCTTCCCGGCAAACGCATTTTCGCTTCGACGGACCCGCGCTGTATCGCGAAGCCTCTGCCGTGGGTTCGACGGCGCACGCGCGTCGGGCTGTGCAGGCATTTCATCCTGACGTCGTCATTGAGGACATCGCCATGCCGGCCGAGGACGGTTCCGCGCTCGTCAAACGTCTGCGCACGCTATGCCTTGCGAATGCCCGAGACGGGCTGATCGCCCCCTTCTGCTTTCGCTCCTCGAGAGTTCGGCGGGGGCTTGATGGCTGTACCGCTTGGCGTTAGCGGCGACGCACGCAGGCGAACGAGAATCTTTCGCCGCCCGCCGGCTGGCAAAACCCAATTTTGGGGGACGACCGCCACGCTGGTTCTCGCGCCCCGGGGTTTCCCAGTTCGGCGTGCCGACTACGACGAAGCCTGAGCCTTCTTTTCGTTTTTCTTTCGGGTCTGCGCCGCCCGAACCGCACCGCGTTTGCGCGCGGCCGTGTTTCCCATTCCCGTGCCCCGCTGCTGGCGGGTAGAGGACGCTTGGAGCGCAGATGCCTTGCGCGCCTTTGCCGTTCGCCCCGTACTTGGGCGACGGCCCAGTTCTTTCCAGTCGCTTTCGGTCATATCGACACCGTAATGTCGTGCGGCCTTCTGGATATTCGCAAAACCGAGTTCGCGCTCGTCGTCCGAGACGTCGCGAACCTGATCGAAGCGCGCGATGGCGTTGCGAACGTGGGAGGCGTCGGTCATGGGCTCCTTGCGTTGCTTCGGATACGCGAAAACGCTCGACGGAAGGTCGCCGCGCTCGGTCAGCTGGCCGTGCTTTTCATGCGGTTTCCAGGTTGTTCTCATGGCTTATCCTCAAAGTTATTCGGTGGACGGTCGGCCGCGCAGCGAACCTGCGGCCAGACTGCGCCGTGACCACAGCGGCCGAATCGTAGCGGATTTCGTCCGCCTTCGGCGAATCGTCCGACGTGACGAACCACAAGACGGTGGGACCCTCGATTCCGGCAATCGCCATCGGCCGCGCATGGGCCTCGTCGCCGTGACGCGTGATGAGCATCGCCGAGTCGAACGCTTCGAGCAGCTCTTGCAAATGCTTACGCTTGTTCTCTTTCATTCGCGGGCTCCTTTGAGGCAAGGATGCGACGTTCGTGCCGGCGGGATGAACCGAACAGAACGAGCCGGGCCGTAGGCGCTCGGGAGCGGGCGCGGAACAAGAGATGCAACGGACAGGCGGCGCGACCGTAAGCGAGGCACCCCATGCCCGACCGAATGGATGAAGTGGCTTCCAAGGCGATGAATGCCATGAAGACCGCCAAGGCGACGCTCAAAGGCTTCTCGGGAGTCTTCAAGCAGGCGACCCAGGAACACGGAGCACTGACCGTTCCTCTGGTGCGCGTCAAGTTGGCTTCCGACGTCCGTTTGCGCCGGGAACTCTTCCCGAAGCTTCGGAGCGAACTCTTGTCGCACGAAGCGAGAGAAGGCCGGGTTCTCTACCCGGTTTGGGAGCGGTACGCGGAGCTGCGGGGCAGGGCCCATCACCACGAGCTAGAGGCGGAGCAACTCGAGCGAATGCTGGACCAGCTGCAGGCTCTGCCGTGCGACCACGCGCTCTGGCGCACCGCAATTTGCGGTTCTTGCCGACTTCGTCTGTGACCACGTCGAGAACGAAGAAAACGAGTATTTTCCCATTGCGAACCGCCTCATCGGCCAGGACGAGGCCGAGCGAATGGCGGGTCGCTACGCGCCAATCAGGCCCGTGTGACCGAAGTTCGTGAAGCCAAACTCTCGCAGCGGTGGGTCGCCGCTCTCGGCGCGGTCGGGGTGGTATTCGGAGACATCGGCACGAGCCCTCTCTATACGTTGCAGGTTGCAGCCAAAGGGGATGCGGGAGGGCGGCTGGATCGCCCCGATACGCTCGGGGTCGTGTCGCTGATCCTGTGGGCGCTCCTCCTGGCTGTCTCGGTCAAGTACGTGGGCTTTGTCATGCGCGCCGACAATCGAGGCGAGGGCGGCATCTTCGCGCTCCTTTCGCGTTTGCCCCGACGTTCTCGCACGACGATGGGAATCATGGCGCTCTCGGTCGTGGCGGGCGCGGCACTCTTGTTTGGCGACGGAATGATCACTCCCGCCATTTCGGTTCTCAGTGCTCTCGAAGGCCTCGAAATCGCTGCACCGGGCATGAGGCGCTTCATCGTTCCGCTGACATGCGGCGTTCTGTTCGGGCTTTTTGCGATTCAGGGTCGCGGCACGGCACGCGTGGGAGCGCTCTTCGGGCCGGTGATGGTGGCCTGGTTCGTCACCGTGGGAGCACTCGGGCTGCGGGAGGTTCTCAGGGCTCCAGGTATTCTTACGGCGCTCTCGCCCCACTGGGGTGTCCTGTACTTTGCGCATCACGGCCTGCGCGGGCTTTCCATCCTCGGGGTCGTTGTGCTGGCGATCACGGGTGGGGAAGCCCTCTATGCGGACATGGGCCACTTCGGCGCGAGCCCCATCCGCTGGTCTTGGTTCGGTTTGGTGTTTCCGTCGCTTGCATTCTCGTATCTCGGGCAAGCGGCGCTCGTCCTCCGCAAACCGGAGGCATTGGCCCATCCGTTCTTTTCGATGGTTCCGGCAGGCATCTTCACGGTCGGGCTCGTCGCCCTTGCCGCGATGGCCACGACGATTGCATCGCAGGCGATGATTAGCGGGGTGTTCTCGCTGACGCAGCAAGCCGTGCAGCTCGGGTACTTTCCTCGCGTCACGGTCCGCCATACGTCACGCGAGGCCGAAGGACAAATCTACGTTCCGCTCATGAACTGGGGGCTCATGGTCGCGTGCATGGCCCTGGTCATGGGGTTCCGAGAATCGTCGCATTTGGCGTCGGCGTACGGCATCGCGGTCAGCGGAACGATGGCGATCACGTCCGTGGTGTTTTTCGACGTGACACGGTCGGCATGGAAGTGGCCGCCGGTGCGGTCCGTGCCGTTGCTTTGCCTCTTTCTCGCTTTTGATCTGCCTTTTTTCTTTGCCAACCTGACCAAGGTCATTGACGGGGGGTACGTCCCGATCCTGGTCGGCATGGTGTTTTTCTTGATCATGGTGAACTGGCGCCGCGGGCGCACACTCTTGGGCGAGTACATGCGCCGGCGCTGCGTGCCGCTCGACGAGTTTCTTGCCCGTCTGCCCGAGAGCGGTGTGGCGCGTATGCCGGGGACGGCCATCTACCTGACGGCGACCGAGGGAGTCCCGCATGTCTTGTCGATTCAGGCGTCGCGCATTCGTTCGATCATGGAGCATGTCATCGTCCTGAGAGTCGTTGTCGGGCACGAGCCGCAGGCTCTAGAGGGCCAACGCGACGAGGTCGAGCCGTTCGATCGCCATGGCTTCGTGCGCGTCAGCATTCGGTTCGGCTACACGGAAAAGCCCGAGGTGCCTCCCGCGCTGACCCGAGCGCTCGAGCGTCACAGCGTCTGCCAGGGGCTCGGCGACGCGACGTATTACGTCGGACGCGAGACCTTCGTCGCGGGCCACGGCGGAAAGATGATGCCGACGGCCGAACGGCTGTTTGCCTTTCTCTGGCGGAACGCGACAAGCGCCGTCGATCATTTTGGCTTGCCGCCGGAGCGCGTCATCGAATTCGGAACGCGCATCGATCTCTGAGCGCCCGCGAGGCCTCTCGCGCGCTCGAAGAGCCCGGGTCTCGATGGCCGACTGAGGGTGGCATCAGCACCCCTGGGTGCGTGGCGGAGATGGGGTGGCGGATGAGCATCGGAGACGCGGGTCTTCGTCGGCTCAGACTTCGCTTCGAGGGGTTCGGGCTTCATGAGCGGCCTCACCTTTATCGATGGATCCGAACGGAGTGCTTAAGGTCCCATTAACTTAATCTCGCAATGTGGCCATTCAAGGCCGCCCAGAGCGCGGGTTCGCGACGGCCGTCACCGACGCCAGCCAATGGGCATCTCCTCGCGGTTTACGGCTCGCTCGCGCATCCCCGACGCAAGCCGATGTTGCAACGCGGAGTCGCGTAGGCGACAGTGGTCGGTGTGAGCAGCCTCGAGCAAGAGCCAGCGAGTCCACGGAGTTCGCGCCCGGTGTTACGCGCGCGTCGGCTCGTCGGCAGGGAGCGCGAGACCCGGGCCGTTGCCGAGAGCGTCACCTCGGCGCCGGCGACTACGCTGCTCGGACCCGGAGGCGTGGGCAAGACGGCGCTCGCGATTGCGGTCGCCGCGGCCTGTGCCGGGGACTTTCCCGACGGGCTGACCGTCGTTTGGCTGGGCTCGTTGCGGTCCGCGGAGCTCGTGGCGGGCGAGGTGGCGGACCAGCTCGTTTTGCTGAGGTCGGGAGGGCAAACGTACAACGAACCGCGGACGGACCAAGAACGAACGCCTCATTTTTGGAAGCAAGCGTCCACAGGAGAGCGATCATGACTGAAGAAAGCCGAGCAAATACCGTCGCATCGATCAAAAGCCATACCTACGCCAATGGGGACCGGATGCCCCTCCTCGGGCTCGGGACGTGGAAGTCGGAGCCCGGCGACGTCTACAAGGCGGTGCGGGAAGCGATCCGTGTCGGATACCGGCACATCGACTGCGCATCCCTGTACGGCAACGAACGCGAGGTCGGTCAGGCGTTGCGTGACGCGATGCGCGACGGCGACGTGAGGCGCACGGATCTGTGGATCACCTCCAAGCTGTGGAGTAACGCGCACGGGCGCGGGAACGTCGGGCCGGCGCTCAAGAAGACGCTCACGGATCTCGGTCTCGAAACCCTCGACCTCTACCTGATCCATTGGCCGATCCCGCTGAAGCCGAGCGCCGTCCTTCCCGGCTCGGCCGCCGACTTCATGCCGCCGTCGGAGGTTCCGATCCACGCGACCTGGGCGGGAATGGAAGCCGCTTTGGGCGCAGGGCTGACGCGTCATCTCGGCGTCTCGAACTTCTCCGCCAAGAAACTCCGCGAGCTCCTGCCTCACTGCAAGATCAAGCCGGAGGTCAATCAAGTGGAGCTGCATCCGCTCCTCCAGCAGCCCGATCTCGTCCGATACTGCGTCTCGGAACACATTCATGTTACAGCCTATGCGCCGCTCGGATCCGGCGATCGGCCGGCGTTCCTGAAGGCGTCCGACGCGCCCGTGTTGCTCGACAATCCAATCATCCGATCGATCGCCGAGGCCCACGGCTGCACGCGCGCCCAAGTGTTGCTCGCCTGGCATGTCCAGCGGGGGATCTCGACCATCCCGAAGTCGGTCACTCCGGCGCGACTTCGCGAGAATCTCGGGGCGGCCCAGCTGGAGCTGACGACGACCGAGCTCGAACGCATCGCGGGCCTGGACCAAGGCTATCGCTTCATCTCCGGCGCGTTCTGGGTCGTCGAGGGTGGTCCGTGGACCCTTCAAACGATTTGGGACGAGCCTTGACTCTCGAATGAGCGCCGAGTCTTGAACGTAACGCGGTAAAATCTCGTTGCCCGGCGACCCGCGGGCTCTCCGACGCCCTCGACGGCACTGCATACTAAGCCAATGGGGCCGGCGCTTGCGTGAGCGGCCGCACGCTTTGCCCCTCCCTCGCGCACGATGGGACCGAAGCCCGCGACGAACAGAACCTTCACGTCTCCGAACTCGTTCATGGTCCTTCGTACTATGGAACGAGCCCGCTCCCGCGTCATGCGAGCCCGGGCGTTAGCTTGCCCTCTGGCCTCATGACCGAAAGAGCAGCCGACCCAAGAGACATCGTGATCACGACGAGACTCACAAGCAGCTCAAGGTCGCCCTTCGGACCACGACCACCGAGGCAAGAATGCCTCAGCGGCCTCATCTGCGCAAATCGAACGACCGTCACTGGAGCCGAGGGTGACCTCGCGCAACGAAGGTCATCAACTACGCGCACTGGCGTAGCGAGGAGGGCTTCGCGGCGATGAAGGACGATCCCAAGGCCAGCGCGCACATGAAGGCAGCCGCGGCACGCGAAGGAGCCGCTCCGAATGAGAGATCGTGAGAGTCAGCGGGTGCCCCGATCCGCCGTACGGGCAGCGCCGCTGCGTGGTAGTTTCACGGTATCGTACATCGCGTGGTCCGGGTTCGCGTCCTTGGCAAGGCGCGTGCCCCAGCGAGAGCCGGCTTCAAGCCGGGTCAAGATACTCCATTCGACGGAGAACCCGAAAAACATGAGATTCCACGACGTCGCCGCGTGCGTCGCGTTCGCCTTAGTTGGCTCCGCCTGCGGATCGCCGACCCCCAGCAGCCCGTCAGTCTCTCCGCCTGCCGGATGCACGCCGGATAGCGCACTCGTGTGTCTGGGCGGCGGCGATGGGTGGACGTGCTCGGCTGGCGACAATCCGGAGGCGGAGGTGGCCGGACTCTCCTGCAGCGTGCCGCAGGCCGATGGCGCGAACGACGACTTCTGCTGCATCTCCTGGACATACTCGACCACGACGTGCACTCCGGACGATGACTTGACAGCCGCCTGCGATTACCCATCGTATGGGTACAAGTGCGAGTCTGGCGACAATCCGGACACGCTGGACTCCTCGCTCAATTGCAGTGCACCCACTCCCGACCCGGACGGAGTAGACGACGACTTCTGCTGCCAATGACGGCTGCTGTGGGGCCGGCCTAAGGAGGCGTTAAAACGCGCGCGGAGCGCGCCCAGCGGCCGGAGTTTCCGCCATATCCATCCAGGATGCGAAGACGGCCAGCCCTGGTGGGACGCGTCAAGGGGGCGCGGGCCACTTGAGCTCGGTCGTCGCGTGGCGTGGCGCCATCAAGCCGTAGTCGCCATCAAGCCGTAGTAGTCGCCATCAAGCCGTAGTGGAGAGTTTTGACGAAAGCACGCCTGCATCCCGGTTGCCCTCTCGGATGCCGCCGGCCCCCCCCGTTGACCGCGCCTCGGACGTCCGACGGTCGTTGACCGGCGCCGGTCAGTGGCCGCTCGGAACCGTTCGCGTACGTCATGGGCCCGCTGGGCCGCGAGATCGACGTGCGCGGCTCGGCGGCGTTCGCTCGTTTGCTTCCGTAGTGCGGTGCTTGTCCCTCTTCAGCAATGCCTTAGAAAAAACCAGGCGACGATAAGGACGGGTGGAACGCCGACCAGCCACGCAAGACCGTATTTCATAGCTAACCTCCGAAGGCGCGTGCGTACCTCTTCGCAAGGTGCAGGCCAGCGAGGCCCGCGCTAGTAACTGGTAACGCGGGAGCTTCATCAGCAGCGTGACGCGACGGTGGTGGCCGTTCGCAGGCTGGCGTCGAGGAGCGAGGAGGGGTCGAGGAAGCAAGGCCAATTGGACGGCGAACTCGAAGGCCTCCAGAAGACCGTTCAGGCAGCTGCGAGCTGAGGGATTCTGCCCTGCCTAGTAAGAGGGGCTGGCGATCGTGGGCTGGCCTATCGTGACCCAACGGGCTATCACCCTTCGAAGAGCCGCCACCATCGTGACACTGTGAACGGTCTATCGGTTTACCATCGGCGCGGGCGGGGTACTCACAGCCGAGGTGAAGAGCTCCGTGCCCTCCGCGCTGAATGCGACTGCGCCCGTGGCTCTGAAACTGTCTCGATCGGCTTCGCGAGGGTCAGCGTCGTCATTTCAAGGCCGCGAAAGCGAGGCCCCCAACGAGCACGACGATGCCCACAAACGTCAGCAACGTCCGGCGCCACTCCCGCCGCCATTTTGGTCGCGGACGCTCCCAAGCCGATTCATAGCGGTAGCGCATGCAAGAAAAATCCGAGTGGCCACACCGCTGGTGGCAATATTAGAAAGTCCTGCTGCTCCTGAGTCGCCTGCCTAAGCTCTAGCTCTCGTAGCCCGCACGACGTCTTGAGCTCGAATCGCCCGCAGCGAAAACATTCAGCTGATCGCGAGCAATCGCCACCAGAAGCGCCACGAGAGCGGGGCGGGTGTTGATGCCCGGTTCTCCATCGTGCTCGAGGCTGAGTGTCAGGGGCGCGAGAAGGGCGGTTCAGTAAACGCCCGGGCGCGGGTGCGACAGAATGCATGCGGCCGTATTCATCACGACGAGCCAGATTCGAGCTGCGTCGCGCCCGCGGACGGAGCAAAGCTAGAAGTGCAACGTCTGCAAGTGGGTTTCCTAGTCCAGCGGTCGAGCGTGTGACGCTGCGCTCGCGGGCTCGCCGCGGGCCATGTCGCAAAGGAAGAACAGTACGCGCGGGCCTAGCGCGGCCTGTTGGTTTTCTGGCGTGCCTCGCCCTTGAGCTGTTGCACTTTGCCCTTGCCCTGCAATTGCTTATTGCCGATGACCGCACCGGCGCGATTCTTAATGGTTCCGACAACCTCTTCGACCTTGCCTTTCGAGCGCTCGGCAGCCTTGGCCGCCTCTTCACGCGCTTTTCCTTCCAGCTCTAGCTCTTTGCCGCGGGCCTGCATGGATTCGTTGCCGATGAGCTTGCCGACGCCTTGTTTGATCTTACCGCCGAGTTGCTGGGCTGCAGCTTCGGCCTTGTTGTTCTGGTTGCTCATTGGAATCCTCCGGGTTTGTGGCGAGCCCAGACGCAACGCCCATGCCAGGGCCCGGCAAAGAGAGTGCGGACGCAGCTCAGCGCCCGCGCAGGCGCCCCCCCGGCGCACAAGAAGGATCGCTGCGCGTACACCCGGTCTAGCCTCGTGGACCCGGCCGCCTCGCCCTCGACGCGGGGCTCTTTCAGACCTTGAGAGGGTCACAGGAGCGACCCCGAGCGCATCTGGGGACGCAACGGCTGACAGCGTTGTGGGACGCGCGCCGTCGCTCGCACGGCCTGCGTGTCCCATGTGACGATTCTGCCGCAGGCGAGCACCGTCGCATTGGGGAAGTCTCGCGCCGTTGCAGCCGATGGGGAGGCCACGAACGTCGCATGCCGCCGACCTTCACTGGACGAGTGGCGGCAGCTCGCCCGCGCCCACATAGCCGGGAGGGTACGGTGGCTCGTTTCTTGAACACGAAGCGCTGAATGGGAATCCTTCTGGACACGAAACCCCGGCGGCAAGAGGCCGAGTCGTTTGCGCGTCACGGCGGAATCGGCCGGATTCTCGTATGTTTGGATCAGTCGTCGTTTTCCGACGCCGCGCTCCGGCATGCGAGTTCCATCGCCAAGACGTTCGGCAGCACCATCACGCTGCTCTACGTCCTTCAGCCCGCCCACGAGACGGCGGTTTGGCACACGACGGACGTCTTCAGCTGGGAGATTGCGCGGAAAGAGGCGGGAGCATACCTCGAGCAACTCCAGGCAAAGACCGCTCAAGCCACTGGCCTGCAGGTCGACTGGCGGCTCGAGCAAGGTCATCCCGCAGAGCGCATCCTGTTGCTCGCTCGCGAGCTCGGCGCCCATCTTATCGTGCTCGGAAGTCACGGCGAGGGCGGGGCGAGGCAGTGGGGCCTCGGCAGCACCGCGCAGCAGGTGCTGTCGGTGGTCCGCGCGTCCGTCTTGGTCGTGCGCGGGCCAGGTGGGCACGCGCAGGACGGAGCCGCGCCGAAGCGACTCCTGTTGCCCCTCGATGGCTCGTTGCGCGCGGAGAGCGTTCTGCCGACCGCCGCCCGCATCGCCAGAGCGCAAGGCGCGGAGATCCTGCTCGCACACGTCGTCGCTGAGCCTTGCATGACCGCAATGCTGCGCGCCGACGACGATCTCGAACGTGCACGTCAGGTCGCCACAAGCCTCGAGTCCTCTGCGGTGCGATACCTCGATGACCTTCGGCATCAACTCGGGCGGCAGGGCTTGGCCGTGCGCACGATTGTGGTGCGGCGCGCCGACGAGCGCCAGTCGCTTCTCAACGTCGTGCTCGCCGAGGGCGTGGATTGGGTCGTACTCTCGGCGCACGGAAGCACTTGCAATCGCGCTCAGTCCTCCGGGAGCGTCACCACCCATATGCTCGCCCACTCGTCGGTCCCGCTCCTCGTTCTGCAGGACCTTCCCGAACCGGAGACCGACCGCGCCCGAGAATTCGCCGAAAAGGACATGGCGCCCGAGCGTCGCGCTAGCTTGCTTCGGGCTAGCTCTACGGAGGCGCACGCTTGACAGCAGCGATCGATGCGGCGACGCGTTCGCGCGACGCGACAGAGGCCAAGGCGGTCGCGAACGCGGGGGAAGTCTCGGCGCCGCTCATCGAGCGGGAGAACCACCGGCTACGCCTTGACCTCCCAAAGGACCGTCGACCGGCGGGCGGTTTCAAGGGTCTTCGGCCCCCATTCCGACGAGACGCCGGAGCTGCTCGTGCCGAGCTCCCTCGTTGTGCAGTGCGCGCTTCCACGCCGTGGCGTGCGCGGCGGTGCTGTCGAGCAGCGTGCCGTCCGCGTCGAGCAAGACCCCTCGCACGATTACGTTTCGAGCGGCCCGTTGCTCGCGGTGGCGTACTGGTCATCGCGGCTACGCAGCCAGCCGGTCATCGCCTGGAAGCGCGCGCTCGGCGTGGCCCCGGCGCCTCACAACTCCGCGAGCAAGAAGACTCGGCGAACGAGGTCCGTCCGAGACCGGGCGCCGGATCGTCGAAAGAGCTCGGAGACGTGCGTCTCCACGGTCACCTCAGCACATGAGGAGTGTTGGGCCACTTCCTTGTTCGTGGCACCCCCGATCAGAAGCTCCAGGATGCCCGTCTGGCGAGCCGTCAAACCCCACTTGTGCTGCGCGCGCGCGGCATACGTCGATGCCGTCGGCTTTCGCTCCTTGGCGATTGCAAGGATATAGTCTGGCCATCCAGGCGCAATCAACTGAGTGACAGTGAATGCGCCCGTTTCCGGTCGCCGTTCGCTCTGACGAATCGAGGCGAGTACGCCTCGCGCGTCACGCTCGAGCAGAGCATACCCACCCCGGTTCGCCACTTCAATGCGCTGCTTCGGACCCACGACGAAGGCGGCACTCGGCAGTGCTTCGAGTGCGGCCTCCACGGTTGCGGGGCTCTGCCATGACGGGCGGAGCTGCCGTTCGAGCCGGAGGCGCCGGTGGACGGGCTTGGCCAAGTGCTGCAAGATAGCCGCCTCTCGCGGGGCGAATGGTTGCGACCGAGTGGCTCCGAGCCAACACGTCACACGCGGTCCGTCGCACAGCAGAACTCGCACTTGGTGGTGACCCGGAAGGCCGACCGCGCGGTAGAGCGGCTCGTGCAACCTGGCGAGCAGGCTGCGCGGCATGTCCGCGGAGGCGATGACCCGGTTGCGCTGCGCGACGTCCACTCGGTACGGATTGAACGCGAGAAAGTGATCGGAAGCGGGCTGCCGGCCCACCCATCGCCGGAACGCTTCGACCTGCACCGAAGCCGTCGGGCCTGCGCCGTCCATGAAGTCGAGCCCCCAACCGTGTTCGGTCGCGATCGGCTGATACGCGCCGACAAACGAGGCGTCCAAGAGTTCGCACAACGCCGGCAAGAGCCAGGACGTCGCGCGTGACGCCTGCGGTGTCCACGCAGCGAGAGCGCGCTCGAGCTCCTTCACCTGCGACGAAGGGCGCACCGTCCCTCATCCTTTTGCGAGAGATGCGACGAGGACACGAATCATGCGCTCGGGCGCCTTGACACTAGGAAGGCTGGGGGTCTCCTGCAGCAGCACGACGGCTGGCCCGAAGCCGCATTCCATGAAAATCTCTCCTTCTTCGGGGGCCATGCGCGCGCTGACACCCAGGGCTGTCCATAATACCGGCGCGAGTTTCCCCGGGATACAAGTTTCGCAGCCCATCAATGAGCCCTGACTTGGCCGCAAGCGCGGAGGTCGCCTGAACTCCCGCACAGGGGTGTAGCCATCTCGCCCGTCGTGCACAATGCGCGCATGCAAGCCCCCCGGATCGTGTCGCCCGAGGAGTGGAAGTCGGCCCGCGAGGAGCTGCGCGCGGCGGAGAAGGAGGCCACCCGCGCCCTCGACGCGCTCGCCGCGCGGCGGCGGCGGCTGCCGATGATGAAGTTCGGCGCTACGTATGCGTTCGACGCGCCCGGAGGCAAGAAGACGTTGCTCGATCTCTTCGAAGGCCGGGACCAGCTCGCCGTCTATCAATTCATGGACAACGGGCTAGACAAGTACTGTCCAGGTTGCACCAAGTTCACCGACAACATCCCGGCGGCCGCCCCGGCCCGGCTCGCGAAGCAGGGGATCACGTGGGCGACGGTATCCAACATGCCGCTTGCGCAGATCGAGGCGTATAAGGCGCGCATGGGCTGGGCGATGACGTTCGTGTCGTCGCGCGGCACGTCGTTTTCGGACGACTGCGGCGCGGGCCGCCGCTTCATGCTCAGCGTCTTCCTGCGGGACGGCAGCGACGTCTACCGGACGTACAACACGACCGCGCGCGGCGTGGACCGGCTGGTCTGGGAGCACGACATCCTCGACCTCATGCCCTACGGCCGACAGGAGGAGTGGGAAGACTCGCCCGCCGGCTGGCCGCAGCACCCTACTTATGGGTGAACGCGCCCTGCGCGAATCTGTGCGCGAGCGCAAAGGGAAGCCCTACTGCGGCACGGCCCGTGCAACCTTCGGTGGGTCGCTGAAATTCAAGGCGGCGCGAAAGGCAGAACAGTGAGCGGAAATCGAGTAGCGAAGACCCGGGTCACCATCCATGCGTCGCCGGACGAGGTCTGGAACGCTCTCACCAGGCCCGAGCTCGTCAAGAAGTACATGATGGGCGCGGACGTGAAGAGCGACTGGAAGGTCGGCAGCCCGCTCACATACACAGGTGAGTACAAGGGCAAGCGCTACGAAGAAAAAGGCGTCATCAAGAAGATCGAGCCGCACAAGCTACTTCAGACGACGCACTTCAGCACGATGTCCGGCAAGGAAGATACGCCAGAGAACCACGCGCTCGTGACCTGGGAGCTTCATCCGAAGGGTGACGCGACGGTGGTGGCCGTTTCGCAGGCTGGCATTGAGACCGAGAAGGGGGTCGAGGGAAGCCAGGCCAACTGGAACGGCGTACTCGAAGGCCTCAAGAAGACCGTCGAGGGCGCTGCGAGCTGAGGGATTCTGCCCCTGTCTAAGCAAGAAAGACTCACCCTTCGAAGCGCCTCGAGCCGCCCAACCAACCCTACGCCCGCCGGAGCCCCATGCCGAGATCCCATGAGGCTTGGATCTCCGTTGCCGAAGCCTGCCCACGCACCGAGTCCGGCGGCTCCCCCCAGTCCAGTCGCCGCTCAGCCCGTGGGCAGGCTTCGTTGTCGGATGCGTTCGTCGAGCGGGATGGTACGTCAACTCCATCCGGCCAATACTGCAAATGCGGTAGGAGCCCAGTGACGCGGCATCGAACAGGCGAACGACGCGGCTCCGGCTCGGACTGGGCAGGTCCTGGTCACTCAGGTATCGGTACCCGGAGCAGGATGGCCATGACGCAAGCACGCGCCGGCGACGGCGCGACGACTCAGCGGGAATGTTCCGAGGACATTCTCACGTGGCAGCGGAGCAGGACGCGACGGCAAACGGCAGCGGGCGCCGCCGTCGCCAGATTCATCGGAACCGGCTCGACCGTGCCGGCCTTGTTCTCATGGGCCGTTGCAATCACGCTGGCCTGGTCGTCCGCATCCGCCATGCCGCCGGGTGACGGGGGATCCGTTGCGCGCGCCGGGCCAAGCCCGATCGCGCTTGCCCGTCCCATCGGGCGTTTCGACGCGCGCGATCCGGCGGGACCCCGTTTTGGTTGGCCTGCCACCGGCATTGAGGCAGCCTTCACGGGGGTGGGAGTCGACGTGCGCCTACGCGACGAAGGGGCCAACGTTTTCGCGGTGGCGATCGATGGGGCCACGCCGACTACGTTGGCTACGAACCGGACGACAGAGCGTTACGTCTTGGCCCGGGGTCTCGGTCCAGGCCACCACACCGTCCTGCTCACCAAGCGCACCGAATCGAACGTCGGAATCGTGCAGTTTCTCGGCTTCGTCCCGCTCGAAGGAGTCTTGCTCAAAACGCCGGAGCCCGCCAGGACGCGCCGGATCGAGTTCGTCGGCGACTCGGTCACGTGCGGGTACGGCGATCTCGCCACGGGTCCGAAGGAGCACTTCAGCCCGGCCACGGAAGACGAAGGAAGGGCTTACGGGGCATTGACCGCTGCGGCATTCGGCGCGCAGCGCTCCGTCATCGCGTACTCGGGCATCGGTGTGTACCGAGACCGCGACGGATCGACGCAGGATCAGATGCCCGTGCGATTCAGGCGAATCTTGGCCGACGACCCGACCAGCCTGTGGGACTTCCGCGGCCCGGCTCCGGACGCAGTCGTGGTCCATCTCGGCGCGAACGATTTCGCAAAAGGAGATCCGGGTGCGGCGTTCGAGCAAGCCTACGTCGGCCTCTTGCGCATGCTGCGCACGGTCTACCCGCACGCAGCCATCGTCTGCGCCGTCAGCCCGATGCTGACGGACGCCTACCCGCCGGGAGCGAAGAATCGAACGAAGGCGGCAGAATACATACGAGCCGCAGTGGACCAGCGCAGGGTCGCGGGCGATAGCCACGTTTTCTATTTTGTATTCGACGAGATCGTCAAGGCCGATGGGTTCGGGGCCGACTATCACCCGAGCCTTGCGAGCCACCGTCGCATGGCGGCGGAGCTCGTGGCCGAGCTCCGGTCGACTTTGGGATGGTAGACCTCCGGGGCTGCGCGTGTACGGAGTCCGGGCCCCATGCGGCCCGCAACTTGCTTCTCCCGAACACTGAAGTGCCTACACGGTTGCGACCCTCATTTACCGTGCGTTCTGGCGGTTTCATGCAAAGCCCGAACGGGTTCGCCGGTTGGTTTCTCGCTACCCTGTGTCTTCTGACGTTCGAAGTAGGATGCGGAGCGACGATTCGGAGTGCAGCCAAAGATGCGACGGCGGCGGCGGTGCCGACTGCGGTGGATCAGAGCCTGAAAGCGGTGCAGGACCCGGGCGTGCGCGAGCGGATCGTCCAGGTATTGGGCACCCCTGAGATTCAAAAGGCGATTCAGGAGCTCGCCGCCAGTGTCGCTCGCGGGGCAAGCGAGGGGCTCACGGATGAACAGGCTGTGGCGAAGACGACGCAAATCGCGAGCGCGCTCGTGGCCGCCGCCACGCGGGTTGGGATGGACGCCGCACTCGCAGAAGCAACCTCACCGGAGAATGAGCAGCGCATCGAGCAACTCGCCACGTCGGCTGCGGATGCCGCCACACGGGCTGCAATCCGGGCCATGGCGGCCGAGTTGCCCACCACGTTCGGCCCTGCCGTCGCAACCATGATGCGAGAGGACTTCGCTCCCGGCTTGCGCGGACTGGTGAGCGGTCCTGAGATGCGTGACGCCATGTCTCGGGTTGCCTTCGAGTTGTCGCGCCAAGCGGTACTCGGGAGCAATCAAGCCCTCGCCGAGCTCGAGGAGCGAAAGCAGAAGAAAGGCCTACTGGAGCGCCTGACCAAAATGGTTGCGACCGGCGGCTGGGTGGTATGGGGGCTCATCGGTGTGCTGTTCTCTTCGATTCTGGCACTCGTTGTGGCGCTCATTCGGAGCCGTGAACGGGAGAAGCGTTTCAGGTCGGGGTCGCGAGCGAGCGCCGTGGGTCGAGAGCCGTCGCAAGCGACGTCGTAGTGATGCGCATGATTGCCCGCAAAAGCGGAGGAGGATGAGCTCCGCCCGCTCGCCTTCGCTTCGACCACGAGAGTAGCCAGGTGAAGCGGACCTCGCGGCGAAAACGACGACGAGCTCTGCGACATTGCGTCGTGGGCCTGGGAGCGCGGCATCGTCCCGCGATTCATTGAACTGATGCGAGTGGGCGAAGGGGCTCGGCTGCCCCCGGAGAAGCTCTTCGGAGCTCGAGAAATGCGCGAGAAGTTGGCACCTCTCCTGCGGGAGGAAGCCGGAGAGGTCGCTCCGGACCGGGGGCCGGCCAAATACGTGCGCTCGCGATCGGACGCGGGCAAGCTCGTGGGGTTCATCACGGGAACGACGGACACGTACTGCGCCTCGTGCGACCGGCTTCGCGTCAGCTCCGAGGGAACCCTGCGGCCGTGCCTTGCCACGAACGATGGCGTGCCGGGCATGGCCCTGGCCGAGGCCGGAGACATCGGCGGCCTCACTCACGCCATCGGGCAAGCGTGGTCGCTCAAGCCCGACGGGCGCACGTGGAACGGCTGCACCGAAGCCACCGCCGCCGATGTATCCATGCGCGCCATCGGCGGCTAGCGCTGAGCGAAAGCACACCTGCAAGCCTGCGAGCCAGGCGTTCGTGGTCACTGGAACGGCGAACCGATTGGGCGACGAGGTCGCCATGGCTTCAGCCGGGGCCGCCATCGATGGACTTCGGCACAGAATTGTTCGTACTCCGTACCGAAGGTCTCGCGCAGGGTCGGTTCCTCGTACCCGACGACGAAGAGATGCATAACCAGCCAGAGGACCAAGCCGTATTCCAGCACGTGGACGCTGGCGAAGAAGAGCCCCTGTCCAACAACGATGGACACCACCGCTACGTACATCGGGTTTCGCACCCTGCGGTACAAGCCGGTCACGACGAGATGGCGAGTGGGCGCGACGGGCGCCGGCGTGCCGACGCCCTGAAGCGCGAACCGGATGAACGAGTCGAGCAAGACCGGCACGCCGGCACACACAAGCAGCACGCCCATCCCGCGGAAGGGCGAAAACGCCAGCAATGGGGGCGCAAGCTGCCAGTCGCAGATCCAACGGGGCACCAGGACGGCGACGGTTCCCGGGGTGACGACCAAGAAAATCGCTGAACCAATCATCGAGCCCACGCGGTTCACGGTTCACCCTCGCGACGCCTCCGAGAGCAGCCCGTCATCTCGCACGATGGCCCACCCGCCTTCGCTCAACCTTACTCGAAGAGTTTCAGCCTGAGGAGTCCATGCGCTACTGCCTCGCTCTGCGCGAACGTTGCCCCGCGAGAAAAATTGTCCACGCCGGCATTGACCTGACGAACGGCACATACCAGTTCCTCGACCCTGTGCCCAAGGGCCGAGACGAACGCGATGAGCCATCCGGTGTCGAAAGTCGCCCCCGCGCGGCCTTGAATAGGGCAAGCCGGGCGACGCCCGTGGGCCGCACGGACGCTACGCCGCACGGACGCTACGATGCGAAGGTCCATGGCAGGACGGATGAGAAGCAAAGAGTGCGCCGTCGCGTGGAGCCGTCTGCGCACAGCCCGGCGCCGACCCATCGCAGTGGCTCGCCGCAGGCCCAGGTCCCTTCGAGCGCGCGCGCCTACCTGCCTCGAAGGTCGTGCCCGGCGAGGTACCGCTCAAGAGCCGCCACCGCCGTCGACCCCACGAATACGCCCCCCACATATCCGTCCGGCCGAACGAGGTAGACAGCGTCCTCGCGCAGCGACGCCGCCTCGGTCGCCGCGCTCTTCGGGAAGACATGGATCGGCACCTTCCGCTCTTCGCACGCTGCGCCGAGCCCCGGAGGGGGGGCGCCGTAGACGTGCGCTTGCCAGTCGAACGACGTGAGCGGCGTGAAGTTGTCCGCGTCCCCCGCGCGCGCTGGCGCGACCCACGGCAGGCGGTCGCCGCCGTGAATGCGCCCCGCGTGCCCCTCGCTCCAGGCGCTCGTCCGGTACTGGATGCTCGTCTGTGAGACCGCGGCGAAGGCCAGGCGCTGTCCGAGGTGCGTGCTCGCAAGGCGCGGGAGAAGCCGCGGGACCACATTCGTGCGCACGATCTTGGCAAAGCGGCTCTCGCTCGACGCCGCCTGGAAGACGCGGTCCGTCGTGGCGACGAGACGGCGCGCGAAAGCGATTCGCTCGGGCTCGTACGTGCCGAGGAGGTCCTCGTTCGCGCGACCGCCGAGCACCGCGCCAAGCTTCCACGCGAGGTTCATCGCGTCGCCGAGCCCCGTGTTCATGCCTTGCCCGCCCACCGGGCTGTGAACGTGCGCGGCGTCTCCGAGGAGAAAGATGTTTCCCCGACGGAAGCGCTCGGCGACACGGTGGTGGACGCGGTACGTGGAGAACCAATTCACCCGCTCGACCTTGAGTCCGATGCGGTCGACCGGTTGGCGGTCCACGTCGTCCCACGTGAGCTCCTTGCCGCCTCCGTTCGGCGCGTCATCGCGGACGGTGCCGATGAGCCGCGCGCGCCCGGCTCCTGCGAGCGGGAAGAGGCCGAGGAAACCGGCCTGGTCGAGAAAGACGTGCAGCTCCTTGGTCATCGGGCCGCCGCTGGCGACGACGTCGGCGACGTAGAACATGTGGTCGTAGGTGCCGCCGGGAAAGCCGGCGCCAATCGCGCTCCGCGCCGTCGAGCGCGCGCCGTCGCACCCGGCGAGGTAGCGCGCTTCGCACGTGGCGGTCGAGCCGTCGGGTCCCCGCTCGCGCGCGACGATGCCCGCGGGCGTCGCCTCGATCGACTCGACCTTCGTGCGGCGCTCGACGCAAACCCCCTCGCGCTCGAGGTACTCGATGAGCAAGCGCTCGTGTTCGTCTTGCGGAAAGATGACTCCGAACGGAAACGGGCTCACTCTGGCGCCCGGCCCGGCGAGCTCGATGTGGGCGACGCGCGACCCCGCGCGCCAGAGGTTGACGGCGCCGAGGCGGAGGCCGCGGCGGATGACCTCGTCCGCGAGGCCCACTTGCCGGTAGAATTCGAGCGTACGCGCCTGAACTGCGAGGGCGCGCGACGTGGTGCCGGGGGCGTCGGTCGTATCGACGATGCGCGGGCGGACGCCGACCTTCGCGAGCAGGAGCGCGAGAAAGAGGCCCGTCGGGCCCGCGCCCACGATGAGGACGTCGGTCGCGCGATTCGTCATGCGAGTGAGCGCGGCGCCTTGCGAGAAACGGACCAAGCCGCCTACGCGCGGTGCTCCTGGACAGGCCACACATCGACCGCTCCCCTTGCCACGGGACACGGGCTCTTCGCGATCAAAGCGATGACTTCTTCGAGATTCTCCGCCTCGATGAGAGCAAACCCTGCAAGGGGTAACTCCGTACGTGCAAAGGGGCCACGCGCCGTGTCGGGTGTTCCGCCCCAAGCCCGCACGACTGTGGCCGGAGCGACCGCCGCGACAATATCGCCACGTTCCCGAAGGCGTTCATCGTTCGCGAGAGCATCTGCCTGCTGCGAGCAAGACAAGCCCTTCCAGCCTTTTTCATCTCCGTACCCAAGACACAGGAACTTCATGACGGACCTCTCCGACGGAAAGGGGAGCATAAGGCGTCCCACGCCCACAGCGACTCGCTCGCCATGCGCGGGATCGACGTTCTGGAGGGTAGCCGCCATGGCCATGCAGCGGTGACGTGGAGGTTAGGATGAATCATCACGTAAGTTCTCGCGCGGAGGCCGGAGCTGAATGAAGGCTACGCGCTGGCACCTACCCTCGGGCCGGGACGACTGCGAGCGAGCTCGCAATGGCGGACCACCTCGTTGAGTGGATGCGCGTGCGCGACGAGCCACCGGGACAACGAGCTGAAGGCGGAATCCCCTCGGCGAGCTCAAACGAACTCAAGCGGACAGGTTTACGCGTTCAGCCGGTGGTCAAGCGTCGTGATTCGTGGTTGGGTAACTCTAGTGAACCGCGAATCTGCACGTCCCCTCAACGCCTACGCCGCGAGGTGGATGCGCGGCGGCGGCCTGATCGACGCGCTGCCTCGCTCGAAGCATGATCGGGTTGGAAACGTATGACAACGATCCGGCTCGAGGTGCCTACGCACGTGGCCGATTCGTTCTTGGACGAGGGCGGTGAAGTGGGAGCGCTGATGCGCTCTGTCGACTGGTCCAAGACCCCGCTCGGACCCATCGCGGGATGGCCGCAGAGTCTGCGCACCTCGGCCAGCATCTGCCTCAGTTCGCGATTTCCGATCGTGCTTTTCTGGGGCTCCGATCTCGCATTGATCTACAACGACGCGTATCTGCCGATGTTGAGCGGCAAGCATCCTCGCGCGATCGGGCAGCCCGGTCTCGAGGTCTGGTCCGAGATCGGGGAGGTCATTGCTCCGATGCTGCGCGGGGTGATGGAGACGGGCAAGGCGACCTGGTCCGAGGATCTCATGCTTCCGCTCGCGCGGCTCGAGGGTGAACGGCCCGAGGAGTCGTACTTCACGTTCACGTACAGCCCGATACGCATCGAATCAGGGGCTGTTGGCGGCGTGTTCTGCGCTGTGGTCGAGACGACCGAGCGCGTGATTGAAGAGCGCCGGTTGCGCCTTCTCAACGCGCTCGCCGGCGCGATTCCGTTGTCGACCCCCGCCATGGCTTGCAAGCAAGCCGCCGAGCACATCGCTCGCTTCCCGAGCGATGTACCCTTCGCACTGTTCTACCTCCGGGACGAGGGTTCGCTCGATTTCCGCTTGGCAGCCGCCGCGAACGTCCAGGAGGGCACGCGCCGATCCCCGTCCGCAATCGTGGACGCGAATCGGTCGCCTTGGCCGTTCGGTCAAGAGACAGCCTCGGTGGTCGAGCTCGACGAACCAATCGCGGGGGCGCGCTGCGCAACGGTGCTTCCGATAGAGCGGTCTGGCGGGGGGCGGCTCTTCGGTTTCCTCGTGGTGGGCATGAGCCCGATGCTGCGAAGAGGCGGACCTTATGCGCGCTTCCACACCCTTCTTTCCTCGAGCATCTCGCAAGCGGTGAGCCACGCCGAGGCCCGTGAAGAGGAACGGCGGCGCGTGCAAGCTCTCGCAGAGATCGATCGCGCCAAGACGACGTTCTTCAGCAACGTGAGCCACGAGTTTCGGACGCCGCTCACGCTGATGCTCGCACCGATCGAAGACATGCGCGCGCTCGGTCCGCGCGACCACGCCGAAGGCGAGCGCATCGACCTAATCCATCGGAACGCGCTGCGGCTCCTCAAGCTCGTCAACACGTTGCTCGACTTTTCGCGGATAGAAGCGGGACGGGCCGAGGCGGCCTACGAGCCGACCGACCTCGCGGCCCTGACGGCGGACTTGGCCAGTAGCTTCCGATCCGCCGTGGAACGCGCCGGGCTGACGCTCGTCGTCGACTGTCCGCCGCTCTCTGAGGCGATCTATGTCGACCACGACATGTGGGAGAAGATCGTCCTAAACCTACTCTCCAACGCGTTCAAGTTCACTTTCGAGGGGACGATTGCGGTGCGCCTGCGGGAGGTCGACGGCGGCGCAGAGCTCGAGGTAGCGGACAGCGGCATTGGGATCGCCGAAAAGGATTTGCCGCGCCTCTTCGAGCGCTTCCATCGTGTCGAGGGCGCGCGCTCGCGCAGCCACGAAGGGTCGGGCATCGGTCTGGCGCTCGTCCAGGAGCTCGTGCGCTTCCATTCCGGCGAACTTCGAGTGAAGAGCCGTCCAGGAGAGGGTACGCGTTTCAACCTTCGCATCGCGTACGGAACGGCCCATTTGCCGAAAGAACGTCTGCGAGCCGCCAGGTCGCTCCAACGCACCGCCGTCGGAGCCGGGGCCTACGTCCAGGAGGCATTGGGCTGGGTTTCTGCGCGCGACAAATATTCCACAACCTCCTTCGTTGCCGTCCGTACCGAAAATGAACTTCGCGAGCGCATCGTCGTCGCGGACGACAACGCCGACATGCGCGACTACGTCACGCGCCTGCTGCGCGAACACTGGGACGTCGAGGCGGCGAGCGACGGCCAAGCCGCGCTCGAGAGCATCCGGCGTAGCCCGCCCGATCTCGTGCTGACGGACGTCATGATGCCGGGGCTCGACGGCTTCGCGCTTCTCCGGGCTCTTCGCAGCGATGCCTCGACGCGCGAGATCCCGGTCCTGCTTCTATCGGCGCGTGCGGGAGAAGAAGCCACGGCCGAGGGGCTGAGCGCCGGAGCCGACGACTACCTCGTAAAGCCCTTCACGGCTCGTGAGCTCTTCGCGCGGATAGCCGCAAAACTTGCCGCAGCCAAGGCGGCGCGGCACGCGATGACCCAGCGGGCCAACCTGTACCGCGCGTTCATGCAGGCGCCTTTCCCCGTCGCCATCTTTCGCGGCCCCGAGCAGGTCATCGAGATCGCGAACGACGCGATTCTCAGGGCCTGGGGCAAGGACTCGAGCGTCGTCGGCCGGCCTCGGCTGGATGCCTTGCCGGAGATGCGCAACCAGCCATTCCCCGAGCAACTGGACGGAGTTTACCGGACGGCGACGACATTCGAAGGGCGAGCGCAGCTCGCACGGATGCCAACCGGGCCCGCAGGCGAGTTGCAGGACGCCTACTTCAACTATGTTTACGCCGCCCTCGTAGACGGCCGCGGCGCCGTCGAAGGCGTCATGGTCTGCGCGTTCGAGGTCACCGAGCAGGTTCGCGCTCGCCAGCAAGCGGAAGCTCTGACCGCCGAGCTGAGCGCCAGCGCAGAGGCCCTTCGGCACGGCGAGGAGCAATTCCGCCTGGTGGTCGACACAATGCCGTTGCTCGCTTGGTATGCCGAGCCGGACGGGCACATCCCTTGGTTCAACCGACGCTGGTTCGAGTACACGGGCACGACCCTCGAAGAGCAGCAAGGTTGGAAGTGGGCTTCAGCCCACGATCCAGCCGATCTGCCGCGCGTGCTGGCGAAGTGGCGGTCGGCGCTGCACAACGGTGAGCCATGGGAGGATGAGTTTCGCCTACGCCGCCACGATGGGCAGTTCCGTTGGTTTCTGTCGCGCGCGATGCCGCTGCGCGACGCCCGCGGCCGGATCGTCCGCTGGTTTGGAACGAACATGGACGTTGACGACCGGCGGCGCACGTCCGAAGCCGTCGCGAAGCAAGCCGAAGCCGAACGGGCCCTCGTGCTGAGCCGCGAGGAGGCGCGTCGCGCGCAAGATGCTCAGTGGAAGATCGTCGAAACGCTCTTCAACGAGGCGCCCGCTGCCATTGCTTTGATGCGTGGGCCCGAGTTCGTTATTGAATTCATGAACCCCAAATGCGTGGAAATGTGGGGTCGCGATTGCGCGAGTGAGATGGTCGGCAAGCCGTTGTTGGAGGCGCTTCCCGAGCTCCGCGGGCAGGGCTACGACGACCCCTTGCGTCGCGTCCTGGCGACGGCCAAGCCTTTCTACCGTAACGAGCTTCCGATCGGGATCGGGGGGCGCCGGGCCGATGAGACGCATTTCTACAATTTCGTCTATTCGCCCATCATCGACGCTCATGGCGTCGTCGACGGCGTAGCGGCTTTCGCCTTCGACGTGACGACGGGAGTTCTCGCACGCCGCGAACTCGAGCACGCTAGCCGTGCGAAGGACGAATTTCTCGCGACGATGGGTCATGAGCTCCGCACACCGCTCAACGCGATGCTCGGCTGGGCGACGATGTTGAAGCACGATCATCGCGACCGAGCGAAGCTTGAACGAGGGCTCGGCGTCATCGAGCGCAACGCGCAGACTCAAACACGCCTTGTGAGCGACCTTCTCGATATGTCGCGCATCATCAGCGGCAAGCTACGTTTGAGTGTGACGCGGATGCAGCTCTCGACGGTCATGCACGCCGCGGCCGACGTTGTTCGGCCTGCCGCGGAAGCCAAGGGCGTCCGCTTGGTCGTCGATGTCGATCCGGATCTTGGGTCGATGATGGGCGATCCCGACCGCTTGCAGCAAATCGTATGGAACTTGCTCAGCAACGCGGTCCGATTCACGCCGTCGCAGGGTCGGGTAACCGTGTCCGCAGAGCGAAAAGGTTCGATCATCACCGTTGTCGTGCAAGACACGGGATCCGGCATCCCCGCGGAGCACCTGCCGCATATTTTCGAACGCTTTCGTCAAGTGGATAGCACCACCACACGCGCACATGGGGGCCTTGGTCTCGGTCTTGCGATCGTTCGTCACCTGTCCGAAGCGCATGGCGGCAGCGTTGTCGCAGGCAGTGGCGGACCCGGGCAAGGTGCGACGTTCACCGTTTCATTGCCCATTCGCGCCGTGGATACGTCCGTCGTCGACTCGGGGGAGACGGGCTCGGCAGCCGAGGCCCGCTCGGAGGCGGAGGCCCGCTCGGAGGCGGAGGCCCGCTCGGAGGCGGAGGCTTGGGCGGAGCCGGCCGGTACCGCGGTTGGCAGCCACGAGAAGAGGCTTCCTCTTCGTAAGGTTCGCGCCCTCGTCGTGGAAGATGATGAAGACTCCCTCGAGCTCATCCGCGTCGTACTCGAAGGAGCGGGCGCCGCAGTCGTCGTCGCTCCCTCCGCCCGAGAGGCACTCGACCAGGCGCGCTACACATTCGACGTGATCATCAGTGACATTGGCATGCCGGAGATGGACGGCTACACGCTCATGCGAAGGCTACGCGCTCTGGCATCCACTGCGCACGTCCCGGCCATCGCCCTCACTGCGTACGCGCGGCTGGAAGATGCCGAGCGTGCGCTTGCCGCCGGCTACCAACAGCACCTCTCGAAGCCCGTCGAATCGACCGCGCTGATCACGACCGTACAGCGGGCCGTAAAGGAGGCTCGGTAGGTGACCATCGACACGACCGCGCATGAGGGGCGACTGCAGCTCACGGAATCTGTGGTGACGGTTCCCGTGCTTCTCGTCGACGACATACCGGACAATCGTGTCGCGCTCGCTGCAGTGCTTGACTCGGGCGCTTATGAGCTCGTGAATGTGCACTCTGGCGAAGATGCGTTTCGCGAGGTGCGACGGCGAGACTTCGCGGTTGTACTGCTCGACGTGCAGATGCCCGGGATGGACGGTTTCGACACGGCCATGCGGATGAAGCAGGTCGCCGGCAGGTCTGTACCCATCATTTTCGTGACCGACATGGACGCTGCGCCTTCGCAAGTGCTCCGCGCTTATGCGCAAGGGGCTGTGGACGTCATCCAAAGGCCTCCTCAGCCCGAGGCAATCCGCGCGAAGGTGGCTGTCTTCGCGGAGCTCTATCGCGCTCGGCAGCATCTCGCTCGTTCGCTTCGGACGTTGACGGATCTTGCGCTGGCGCTCTCCAAAACGCGTACCCCCGAAGAGGTTGCGGCCGCGATCGTCGATGAAGGAATGTGCGTGGCGCAAGCCGACACGTGCTCTCTGTACGTGCTCGACGAGAGGGGCAGCGCGTTGGACCTCATCGGTCATCGTGGCATCGCACCCGAGATCCTCGAGCGGACCCGTCGCATGACCGAGGCGAGCAGGCCTTCCGCGTTCGAGGCCATCCGCTCGGGCGCGACGACATGGATAGAAACGGCCGATGACTATGCTCGGCTGCACCCTGAGCTCGCCACCCTCAGGACTCATGGAAAGAGAGCGCGTGCATTCTGGAGTGTGCCTCTCGTTGTCGAAGGACGCGGGATCGGCCTGCTCGGGATGGGCTTTTATACCGAACGGCGCTTTCCACCCGAGGAACGCGCATTGGTAGACACGCTCACAAAGCAATGTGCTCAAGCGCTGCTGCGATCCGTCCGCCTCGAACGAGAAGAGCGCGGCCAGGCCTGGTTGGTGACGACCCTGCGCAGCATCGGAGACGCCGTCATCGCTACCGACCCAGCGGGGTGCGTCGTGCTCATGAACGGAATCGCCGAGCAGCTCACCGGATGGCCGGAAGCCGAAGCGCGCGGCCGGCCGCTCGAGGAAGTGTTCGCCATCGTGTCGGACGAGACCCGGGTGCCGTGCGAAAACCCGGTGACGAGGGTACTTCGCGAAGGCAAGGTTGTCGGGCTCGCAAATCATACCGTGTTGCGCAGTAGACGCGGAATCGACATCCCGATCGATGACAGCGCGGCACCCATTCGCGACGCGAAGGGCGCCCTTTTCGGGGTCGTGCTCGTGTTTCGCGACGTCACGACCGAGAAACGGGAGCAAGTCCGCCGCGAGTTTCTCGCGCGCGCCGGCGCGGCGCTCGCCTCTTCGCTCGACTACCGAGCCATCCTCGCCGCCGTCGCCCAATTTGCCGTGCCTCAGCTTGCCGATTGGTGCGGCGTCGACTTGCTCGAACCCGGTGCTCACGCCCCGCAGCAAGTCGCCGTCGCCCACGTCGACCCGCAGAAGGTTCGGTGGGCGCGCGAGCTCGGGGAAAAATATCCGCCCGATCCCAACGCGGCCACTGGAGCTCCGCAGGTGATCCGTTCCGGCAATCCGGAGCTCTATTCGGAAATCCCGGCATCCTTGCTCGAGGCCGGCGCTCGGGATGAAGCGCACCTGCGCATCATCCGCGAGCTACGGCTCGAATCGGCGATGGTCGTTCCGTTGAAGGGACGCGAGCGCACGCTAGGTGCGATGACGTTCATTTATGCCGACTCAGGCCGTCGCTATACCGAGGAGGATCTCGCGTTCGGCGAGGAGTTTGCCCGCCGCGCGGCCATGGCGATTGAGAATGCACTCGCGTTGAAGCAGACAGAGGACGCGCGCAAAACGGAGCGCCTTTTGCGAGAGGAATCCGACGTAGCGAACCGAATGAAAGACGAGTTTCTCGCCACCGTATCCCATGAGCTCCGAACGCCGCTGAACGCGATCCTGGGCTGGACGATGACGCTTCGAGCGCGAAATCTGGCCGATGACCTGGATCGAGCCCTTGCGATCATCGAGCGCAATGCGCGCCGACAGGTACGTCTCGTCGAGGACGTCCTGGACGTCTCGCGCATCATCAGCGGCAAGTTGTCCTTGAACGTAGCGCCGACGAACATCGCTGAAGGCGTCGAAGGCGCGATCGAGTCGGTCACGCCGGCCGCCGATGCGAAGGGGATCCACATCCATTCAAACGTGGACGCCTCGTTCACCATCATGGCCGACGCCGATCGCTTGCAACAAGTCGTGTGGAACCTGCTCGCGAATGCGGTGAAGTTCACCCCGAAAGGCGGGGAGGTCGCGGTCCGCGCCTATCGCGAGGGCTCCTATGTCTGCATCTGCGTGGCGGATACCGGAGAAGGCATCGCGTCCGAGGCTCTGGGGTACATTTTCGATCCTTTCCGGCAAGCGGACGCCTCGACGACGCGTCGACATGGCGGCCTCGGACTCGGGCTGGCCATCGTCAAGCAGCTCGTCGCGGCTCATGGCGGCACGATCCACGCGAGCAGCAAAGGGCCGGGCCAAGGATCAAAATTTGTCGTGACCTTGCCTGCCCATGGTGCGGTTCCCAGCGTCAGCGCGAATCCCTGGACGGCCGTGCCCACGATGGAGAGGAACACGATGCGCCCGGCGACCATTCGCCTCGATGGGCTCTCGGTCCTCGTCGTCGATGACGAGGAAGATGCACGCGGAATCATCGGCCAGGTTCTTCAGGACCATGGAGCGACCGTGACAACCGCCACGTCCGCGTTCGAAGCCCTCGGCGAGCTCGCGGCGACAAAGACAGACGTCATCGTCAGCGACATCGGCATGCCCGAGATGGACGGCTACGCGTTCATCCGGACAGTGAGGGCATTGCCGGTCGCTCGAGGGGCGCGAACGCCGGCGGTCGCGTTGACGGCCTACGCGCGAAAGGAAGACGCCCAACGTGCGTTTGCCGCGGGCTTTCAGATGCACGTTCCGAAACCCATCGAGCCGGCGCAGCTCGTGACGATCGTCGCAAACCTTGCAGGACTGAGCCTCGGTGGCTCTTAGCTGCTCGTGGACGACGGAGCCGCCGTAAACAAACACCCGGCGCCTCTCAGGGCATAGGTCATCGAGGCTTCGGAGGCCTGGAACTCCTCCTGCTCGATGTCCCGCGCCCGAGGGTCTCGATGGCGGACAGAACTTCGTTCTGCACAGTATTTCGCCGGGCCTGTCCGAGAGGCGTACCGTCGGCTTCGGCGATCGTGAAGCGGTCGACCACGCGGCCATCTTGCGTCGTCGCATCCGAGGCGAGAATCTGAACCCCGTTCCGAAAAAGCGACATCGTGATCGCCAAGAGCAGCCCGGGACGATCGGCCGCCTCAACCGTCAGCAGAGCGGGCCCCTGGGCGGAGGCACCTTCGAACCTCACCCGCGGCGGCGTACTGGGTGGCCTCGGGCGCGGCAGACCCCGTTGGAGGACCGACTCCACGGTGGCTGCGCCACTCACGAGCGTCGTCAAGATGTTGGCGATCCGCGTGAGGTCCGCTTGCACGAAGAAGGGCAGCTCCCGCGCGCCTTGTCGCTTCACCCATAGGAAGTCAACCGCCTCGGCGTGTCCCGTCTCCGGGTGGGTGCGGGTGTAGGCTTTGACCGCGACGACGTCGATCTCGTGAGCGACGAGCGACGCGCTGATGAACGACAGCAATCCGGGCCGATCGTCGGCGACCACGCACAGAACCAGCTGACCATTCGGCAATCGCTGCCATATCTCGAGGTGCACCAGCAGCCGCCCTCTGCGGCCCACGATTTTGGCGTGTTCTTGAATGGAACCGCCGTCAAAGTGGGCTCGGTACCGCTCGGGCATCGAGTCGCGAAAGGGGGCCACGGCGAGATCGGCGGCGCGACTCACAGGAGTTCGGGCATTGTACCTCAGAGCGGCACCGAGCAGGCACTTTGTGGCTTCCGGCCGTGTCCACGTTCTGAACACACGGACGCACCATCGTGCTTGCACGGCGTAAGGTCAGGCCTCCGCGATCTCGTGTCGGCATCGACGCTCTCCGACCCGGCGAACCGATTTGAGCGAAGCCGGCCGTGTCACTGCGCGGCCGCGCGGGTCGCGAGGTCGGGCGTGCTTCGCGCAACGAACGGAAGGTGCACGCGGAAACGGGTCCCGGCGCCGTCGGGACGGTCTGCAATCGGGACCATGGGCGTGCACCGAACTTCGTCAGCGGACGCGTTTTGGGTACCCGCCGGAAACTCGTCGCACGGGAAGATAGGCTGCGCCCGGCCCGGGCTGGTTGCCGAGCACTCCTATCGGCGCCGGGATGCGGCGGCTAGCGGCGCGAGGCGAGCGAGAGTCACGGCGATGGCGGATGGGGCGCCGGCGATGAACCACGCGGCTATCACCGCGTCGAAGATGCAGCACCCGAAGGAGGACGTCTCCATGAGTGGCCAGATGGGCTTCCCGAAGAAATGATGCACCAGGTCCCAGGCCGAGTGCATGAGCCACGCGAGGCCGATGAACCGATGAGAGCGAAGGCCCTGGTACGCGACGACACTTCCCACGGCAGCGAACGGCAGCTCCCACAGGCCGAGGCCGCCGCTTATGTAGGCGCCCATGGCGCCACCCGCGAAGATGGCGTTGAAGTTTCGGCGCGTCGGCTCCTTCAGGAGCGACATGAGTAGGACGAACACGAGTCCCCCTACGACGGGGCCGAAGTAGTTCGCGGCGTGCGCGGGCAGAGCGCGATGCGTGGTGCAGATCTACAACTGCGGTCATACTTGGCGAGTGGCAGAAAAGACATCTATCGAAAGATCGGCGCAGCGTCCAAGAATCGCAGCTTCGTCGTGAGCGCCAACAGGACTTGGCGACGTATTTTCGAAAAAGCTGGACTGAGCGACGACGGAACGCTGTCGGACTATGCCCAGAGGACGCTTCTCGACGCCCAACCCGCTCGATTAGCCCACGTGCCGCTCCCGGAGCCAGGTCTCCTCCTGCGAGGAGATATGATTGGCG
>JBEKOY010000043.1:0-42640 GCA_049521295.1 Polyangiaceae bacterium
CGACCTCGACCTCGACCTCGACCTCGACCTCGACCTCGACCTCGACCTCGACCTCGACCTCGACCTCGACCTCGACCTCGACCTCGACCTCGACCTCGACCTCGACCTCGACCCCGACCGCGACAACCGCGACCGCGACCGCGACCCCGACCTAGCAGGCTGCTGAAAAGCGCTCGCTGGGGGATCGAATCATGCTGCCGCCCATCACTCGGGTTGCAAGACCATCTTCCCGACGGGCCGCGGTGCGATGCCCTCGAGCATCTCGTGCGCGAGGCGAGCCTTCGAAAGCGGCAACGTCGGCCCGAGACGCGGCGTGAGTCGGCCGGCGGCAGCGAGCGCGCCTAGATCGACGAGCGCCTGGCGCGTCACTCGCACGATGATGAATACGCCGCGCACGCCCAACTGCGCCGTGAGCGCGGGGTCGGGCTGCGACACCGACGAGACCAGGATGCCTCCGGGAGCCAGACGCGCGAGCAACTTGCCCTGCGTGGCGCCGCCGACCGTGTCGATGACGGCGTGGACTGGCGCAATGTCGCGTGTGAAGTCCTCGGCGGTGGCGTCGACGACGTGCTCCACGCCGAGAGAGCGCACGTAATCCATCGAGCGCGGCGTGCCCGTACCGACGACCGTCGCACCGCGGGCCAGCGCGATCTGTACGGCGAGCGAGCCCACGCTGCCCCCGGCGCCGTGCACGAGGACGCGCTGTCCTGGGCCCACGTGCGCCTCGTCGTCGACCATCTGCCTCGCCGTTGCTGCGACGACGGGAAGGCCAGCGGCGGCACGGTGGTCGAGCCCCTCTGGTTTGGGCGCGACCATGGCCGCGGATGCCACGGCGAAGTCGGCGTAGGCCCCTGTGAAGCGGGGGTTGGTCACGCCGAACACCGGCTGTCCAAGGGACACGCCGCGTACCCTCGAGCCGAACTGGGTTACGGTGCCCGACAGGTCGGCGCCCAGGGTGAGCGGCAACGGTTGCTCGATGGCGCTCTTGCCCGCGCGCACCCAGCCATCCCAGGGTCCGACATCGCATGCGGCCACCCGCACGACAATCTCGTCGTCCCCGGGCGACGGCGTGGCCATCTCCTCGATGGTGATGACCTCAGGCGGCCCAAACCGATAAACTCGCGCAGCCTTCATGATTTGGCTCTCTCCGGATCGCGAAGCTCACCGCGGTGTGACCGACAGCAGGAGGCCGCGGCCACCGGATCGAGGGGATACCCGGGCCACTGCTCACGAAGTCGACTTCTTCACCGACCTGCTGGGCGTTCAGATGCCGGGGGCGCGGTAGGTTGGGTGTTTTTTGGCGGCTTCATCCATTTCGGTCGGAGTGAGGATTTCGGAAGACTTGCCGGGGCTGACCGCGCCCGTGGCGAAGACGGTAGCGGCGAGCGCTGCGGCCGTCACGGGGTCCGGAAGGTTGGCGACAATGAAGTAGGTCGGCGGAGAAAAATACATCGAATCCAGGGTGCCACCGAGCGACGCAAGAAGCTTTTTCACGGCTTGCTCGCGGGCAGAGCCGCCATCCTTCAAGAGCCCTTTGACGCCCTCGGCCGTGTAATCGCCTTGCATTAGATACTTGATCATGGGGAGCGCTCCTTGCCGAGAGGGGTGCTGCGTTCGCGCATAACACACCCGGCACGGACGCGGGTCAAGGCTGCCCGTAGGGTCCCGAATCGGTAGGATTTTTGTGTCCTCGAATGGGCGCGTTCCAGTACGTTCGGCTTGTGCTCGTCCAATACCCGGGGGAGCTGCCGCTGCGCGAGGCTCGGCGGATCTACTTCGCTACGAACCATTTTGGCGACGACGGCGGCACGGAAGAAAAAGCCGGGGTCGGAAAAATCGGTGAGGGGCATGTCGAGGACCGCTCGTCTGCTCCGACCTCTGGGTGACGCCGGGAAAGGCCCGGCCGAGACACGGAGACCGACCATGACGACATCGATCACGACCTTCCTCACGTACGACACCCAGGCCGAGGAGGCCGCGAAGCTCTACACCTCGCTCTTCGACGGGAAAATCAAGGAAACGATGCGTTACCCGGCCGGGGGGCCGAGGCCCGAGGGCGCCGTCCTCTCGGTGACATTCGAGCTCCTCGGGCAGACCTACATCGCGTTGAACGGCGGCCCCACGTTCACGTTCGGGCTCGGCTTCTCGCTCATGGTGCAGGTCGACACACAGGCTGAGATCGATCGGCTCTGGAATAAGCTGACGGAGAACGGCGGCAAGGAAGTGCAGTGCGGTTGGCTGGTCGACAAGTTCGGCGTGCCCTGGCAGATCGTCCCGAAGCAGCTCAGCGCAATGCTCTCGGACAAGGACAGGGCCAAGTCGGGGCGCGCGATGCAGGCGATGATGGGGATGCAGAAGCTCGAGCTCGCGAAGCTGCAGGCCGCATTCGATGGCGTTTGCTGACCGAGAAAGAGCACTAAACAATGAAATTCATGCTGATGATGCACGCGCCGCGTGGCAACGGCGACTATGCAATCCACCAGTGGAAGCCCGACGAGTTCCGGGCGCACATCCAGTTCATGAAGGACCTCAACAAGGGCCTGCGTGAAGCCGGCGAGCTGGTCGGCGCGGAAGGCCTCGCGCCTCCCGGCCAGGCGCGCATCGTCCGTTCGAAAGGCGAAGGCGCTCCCGAGGTGACCGACGGGCCCTTCGCCGAGTCCAAGGAGTTTCTCGTCGGCTATTGGATCGTCGACGTGGAAAACGCGGAGCGCGCGTACGCCATCGCCGGCAAGGCGTCGACCGCGCCGGGCCCGGGCGGAAAGCCGCTCGGCATCCAGATCGAGGTGCGTCAGGTCATGAGCGGACCTGCCGACTCGCCGTAGGACGGGCGCCGCCGCGATGAAGACGACCGGCGAGCACCTGCTCCGTGAGCTTGCGCCGCAGGTGCTCGGCGCCGTCGTCCGTCGCTGCGGCGACTTCGGGGCCGCGGAGGACGCGGTACAAGAAGCGCTCACCGCGGCTGCGTTGCAGTGGCCACGCACCGGTGTGCCCGACAATCCCCGCGCGTGGCTCATCCAGGTCGCCGCTCGGAAGCTCACCGATCAGATCCGGTCGGAATCTGCGCGCCGCCGCCGCGAAACGAAGATCGTCCTCGAAAGACCGCCGGAAGACAACATGGTACCGCCGCCCGACGAAGCACCTGCGGAACAGAACGATGCGCTCGTTCTTCTCTTCATGTGCTGTCATCCCGCGCTCACGCGTCCGTCCGCCATCGCACTCACGTTGCGCGCGGTGGGGGGGCTCACCACGGCCGAGATCGCGAGCGCGTTCCTCGTACCCGAGGCGACGATGGCCCAGCGAATCAGCCGCGCGAAGCAGAGCATCAAGAGCTCCGGCGTGGGGTTCGGGATGCCGCCGCCCGGGGAGCGAAGCGCGAGCCTCGGCGCCGTCCTGCACGTCCTCTATCTCATCTTCAACGAGGGCTACGCCACGAGCTCCGGTCCTACGCACCAGCGTGTGGACCTTTCGAGCGAAGCGATTCGCCTCGCGCGCGCGGCGCATGAGCTGCTCCCGGACAGCGGCGAGGTGAGCGGCCTGCTCGCCCTCATGCTCCTCACGGATGCGCGGCGGCACGCCCGAACGGGACCGAACGGCGAGATCGTTCCACTCGACGAGCAGGATCGATCGCTCTGGGACAAGGAAGCCATCGAGGAGGGCGTGCGGCTCGTGACCGACGGGTTGTCGGGTGGCGCGGTGGGCTCGTATCTGCTGCAGGCCGCAATCGCGGCAGTGCACGACGAAGCGGCGCGCACCGAGGATACGGATTGGCCGCAGATTGTGGCGCTGTACACCGTACTGATGCGGATATCGGACAACCCCATGGTCGCGTTGAACCATGCGGTCGCGGTCGCGATGGATCGGGGACCGGCCGAAGGCCTCGCGCTCCTCGAGAAGCTCGATCGCGATCCGCGCATCCAGGATCACTACCGCCTCGATGCCGTACGCGCCCACCTGCTCGAGCGCTCGGGCGAGGTTGCGGCCGCCCTGCCGTACTACGAGGCGGCAGCTGAGAAGACCGCGAGCATCCCAGAACGCAACTACCTATTGCTGAAGATCGGGCGCCTGCGCGCAAGCTGAACGCCAACCGCGGTCGTCGACACCCATCTTCTCGTGATCGTTCAGGGCCAGGGCAAGCCGTAACAGCAAACCCCAATCCGTTCGCCCGTCGGGTAGGCGAGAGCGCATCGCGACTTCGCCGCTCGGCGACGCGATGCCTATCACTACGGGCTACGGCGCTTGCTCAAGGCTCGATTGGTTCGGCTTCGCCGCAGCAGCCCATTCATGTTTCTGGCGACAGGGTCTCGGGCGCATCCAACTTTCCGCGCTCCTCGCTCTTCGCCTCGAAGCTGCGGCGCAGTTCCGGCAGGTTTGCCGAGAGAACGCTAAATTCACGCTTTGGCAACGCCAGCACATCCATCGACTCGCCGCAGCGTACCGTCGCGTTGCGGGTGGCCATGCGAAGCAACGCCATCTCGCCGAAGTAGTCCCCCCGCACCAACGTGGCGAGCTTCGCTTCGCCGCGGAGCACCTCGGCCTTGCCGCTCAGGATGATGTATACGCGATCGCCAACGTCGCCTTCGCGGAAGACTTCTTGCCCCGGCTCGAAGTGCTCCTGCGTGACGCCGACCGAGCTGCCGAGATGCAGTTGGACGAGCTCGGCGGGGAGGAAGAGGTCGAGCGTCCACGAGGCGGCGATCTTCACGCGCCGCCCCCACCCGGGAACCTTCATCAAGTAGATCGTCCTCCACAGAAACCAGGCGACGAAGCCTGAAATCGGGACGCCGAAGACCTCTGCGACGGCCGACTGGTGACCGAGCGACCCCATTTTGCCGAGCCCCGTGAAGGCAAACGTCTTCGTCGCTCGCCCACGCAAGCAAGCCACGATGTTCTCGGCCAAAAGCGAGGCCTGCCGCGTGGCGTGCTGGGCCGTCGGCGGTGCGAAGCCGCCGCCGGGGGCAGGGACCATCGCGCAGTCGCCTACGGCCCACAGATGATGGCTGCCCTTGACCGCAAGCGTCCCATCCACTTCAATGCGTCCGTTCTTGGTCTTGGGCAGCGACAAGGCCTCGATGAGCGGGTGAGGCGACGATGGCACCGTGGAGACGATCGTCTTCGTCCCGATAAAGGTTCCGTCCGCGAGCAGCGCTCCGTCGCCGGTTGCAGCGCTCAGCCGGGCACGAAGCAAGATCTCGACGCCCCGCTTCTGGAGAAGCTTTTGGGCGAAGGCCCCGAGCTTCTCGCTCATCTCGGGCAGGATGCGATCTTGCGAGTGCACGAGCAGGACGCGAATCTCCTGGGGGTCAATGCCTCGGTATTGGGCCGCCACCTCCCGCACGAAGTCATTGAGCTCGGCGCAGACCTCGACCCCCGAGAAGCCCCCCCCCGCGATGACAAAGGTCAACAGCCGCTTTCGGAGCCCGTCATCGTCCTGCTCGATCGCGGCCTCTTCGAGCGCCCGGATCACATGGTTTCTCAGCGTCAACCCATCGCTCAGGGTCTTGAACGGAAAGGCATGCTCGGGGAGCCCGCGCAGCCCGCGGAAATCCGTGACCGTGCCGAGGGCGAAGACCAGATGGTCGTAGTGCAAGACATGCGGATGGGGGTGAAAGCCCGTGCTGGTCGTGATCGTCTGGGCGGCAAGATCGACCGACTCGACCTCCCTCACGTGCAGCTCGGTCTTGCGGAGCAAGCGTCGGATCGGGCTCACCACGTCGACCAGGCCGATCTGCCCCGAGATCATCTCGGGCAGGAGCGGCTGGAAAACGAAGTGGTTCTCCTTGTTGACGAGGACAATCTCGAAGTCGTCGCGCAGGTGCTTCTCCAGGGCGGCGCATGTGTAGAGGCCGGCGAACCCCCCGCCGAGCACGACGACGCGCTTCTTGGTCGGGTCGTGAACATGCATCGGAACGGCGGGCCCGCGCCTCGCCATCGTGAGCAGAGCGCGGAGCGCAAGGATGGCGGCGATGGCCGCGAAGAGAGCGTAGATCATCGGTCCTCTCGCATTTGCACGATACTACGCCGCAGAGCCTGCAAGAGTTACGCGCCGCTCTGTTGAATGAGCCTGGCGACGAGCCCAGTCCAGCCGGTCTGGTGGCTCGCGCCGATCCCCGAACGGTCATCGCCTATGCACTCCGCGTAGCGGACCCCCCCTGCGGGCTCGACTCGCGTGAGCCCGCATATTCGGCCATGGGCGCAAGGAGTCGCCGGGACAGCCCAAGAGACCGCACTGGCATGGTCTTACTGGCGGTGGTAATACTTTAGCCATGCGCATCACTACGAAAGGCCAGGTCACGATCCCCCAAGAGATTCGAGAACAGCTCGGGCTCCTCCCAAACACCGAGGTCACCTTTGACGTCGTCGACGGCGAGGCGCGACTCCGCAAGGCGCGTGCAAGCGGCAAGCACTCCAGGGGCGATGGCGTGATCGCTCACCTCCGCGGCGTTGCTCCGTCGAACAAGCTCTCGACCGATGAGATTATGGCACTAATGCGCGGCAAGCCGTGAAGACGCTTGTCGATACGAACGTCCTTCTTGACATTATAACCCAAGACGCACGCTGGTTCTCTTGGGCGGAGACTACGCTCCGCCTCGCAGCCGAACACTCGACCCTGGCGATCAATCCAATTGTTTTCGCCGAGGTCAGCACGAAATTCGAAAGGATTGAAGATGCCGATGCCGCTCTCGTCGACTTCGCGCGGGAGACGCTGCCCTATGAGGCCGGCTTTCTGGCAGGCAAAGCGTTCCTGGCTTACAAGAAGCGTGGTGGGGTGAAGCGCTCGCCTATGCCCGATTTCTACGTAGGGGCTCACGCCGTCGTTGGTCGCATGGCACTCCTCACGCGCGACGCCGCTCGCTACCGTACTTACTTTCCAGCTCTCCGCATCATCGCTCCGTAACGAAGGCGTAGGATTCGCCCCCTACGGACGGAAGACGGGCAGCATGAACCGGGCGCAAAAATGCCGCAAACACGGGGCCTCTACGCGACGACGCTCATGTGGCCGCCAGCGATCTGCCATCGCCCGCCCTCTAAAATCCAAACCCTCGTGTAGCGCAGGATGGCTCGGGTGAGCCTGCCTGCGATGACGGCCGCAGCATCCATCTTGACGCTCGTGATCGCACCTCCGGGAATGGCTCGCACGTGGAACTCAAGTGGATCAAGCTTCGTGATCTTCAATGCCCCGGATCGGTGTTGCTGGAGGTCGGCCGCCTTCGTCTCCAACGAGCCGGCCAGCCCCGTGAACAGTAGGTCGTCTGCGATCAGGTCGCCGAGCGCCTCGACGTCACCCGAAAGCTGCGCTTTCCAGAGCCGTTCCTCCACCGCTCGGATCGTCGATTCAACATCCGCCATACCGCGAAGCTAACAGGACACTCTGCGCCGTGGTATCCGTATGCGCGGATGAAGGTCGTGATCTTCGGCGCCACGGGCATGGTTGGGCAGGCCGCGCTGCGCGAGTCTCTGCTGGACCCGGGCGTGGAGCGAGTTCTCACGGTTGGGCGAAGCGCCACGGGACAGAGGCACGAGAAGCTCCACGAGCTCGTCCACGCTGACCTGACGGACTACTCCCGCGTCTCGGGCGAACTCGCGGGATACGACGCCTGCTTCTTCTGCCTTGGAGTCTCGTCGGCTGGGATGTCGGAGGCCGACTATCGCCACGTGACGGTCGAGATCGCCGTTGCAGCCGGACACGCACTGGCCGAGGCCAACCGCGGCATGACCTTCATCTTCGTCTCAGGCAGTGGCACGGACAGTACGGGCAAGAGCCGGACGATGTGGGCGCGAGTGAAGGGAGAGGCCGAGAACGCCATTCTCTCGCTGCCCTTTCAAGCGGCGTATGCGTTCCGCCCGGCCTTCATCCTCTCAATGCACGGGATCAGGTCGCGTACCCGTTCCTACAGGGTCCTCTACGCGATCATGACGCCGCTCATTCCGTTGGTGACCGTCCTCTTCCCCCGCCACGTGACGACCACAGAGAAGATCGGACGCGCCATGCTCAACGTCGCGCGCCATGGGGCGCCGAAACGCATCCTTGAGAACGAGGACATCAATGCGGCGGCAGGCGTTAGCCCTCCCCCGACTCCGACATCCTGAGTGCTAACCCCGACCCCGACCCCGACCCCGACCCCGACCCCGACCCCGACCCCGACCCCGACCCCGACCCCGACCTGAGAACGCCCAGCGATCGTCAACTTGCCGACGCGCGGGCCACTTCCCTTGCGTGATGAGCGAGGCCCTGAACCACGGAGTGGAAGGTACGAAAGTCATGCATTTTTTGGAGCCCGAACCGCGCCGCGATCGCCGCCGCGAGCCGAGGCACCCTGGCCGTGCCACCCGTGCAGCACACAACGTCGATGGCTTGTCCCCGAGGCGCATCACCGTGAAGTCGCTCGTGCCACCGCCGAAGTCGCAGACAAGTACCACACCCTCCCCGCTTTGCTCCGGGGAACGGCCGTCGCCCGCCGCCAGCGCAAGGCGAAAGTCGCGGGCGGCGGCGACTGGCTCGGGAAGAAAGTGAATCTCGTCGAAGCCTGCGCGCTTGGCGGCGCTCGCTAGGCGTCGCTCGGCGAAATCGTCGTCGAGTTCATTGTCGGAGAATCGCGCCGGCCTGCCGATGACCGCACGCCGCACATCGACGCCGAAGTGCATGTTGGCTCGATTTCGCATCTCACGAAGGAGGACGGCGACGAGATCCTCGAGCGCCATCGGCCGCCCGCCTATCTGCGTTCCCCGGAAGCCGCGCGACGCGAGGTGGCGCTTGAGCGATCGCAAGAGGCGTCCCTCGAGCCCATTTTCTACGTAGCGGGCAAGCGCCTCGTGGCCGACGTGAACGCGACCGGCGTCGGGGAAGTACAGAATACTCCGAAGAATCGTCGGGTCGGGGGCCGCGAAGTCGAGCGGAATGGGCGCAAAAACGTCGTCCGCGTTGGCTGCGGCCAGCAGCGAATTCGAGGTTCCAAAATCGATCGCGTAGACAGTCGGGAGGGCTCCCATGGGAAGCCATGATGCAGAGTGGCGTTTTGTCTTCCTAGCTATCTTCGATCGTGCCATCCTTCGGAGGTCTCTGGGATACGGACCCATTCAGGACGTGCCTATGGGCGGCCCCGTGCTGCAGCGGCCTAGCGCGGCGGACGTCGCGACGCAGAAACCGTGACTCGGTCGGTCCAGATCCAAGACGGCCGGCGAGAAGTCCGGAAAGGTCGCGCTGGATCATGATTCGGCGGGCTAACGTTCGGATTCATTTCATGGTCGCGGTTCTCCGGTTGAAGGGCAGCAGGGGTTTTGCCCTGGCCGGCTTAATCGCGTGGCGTGCTTCCGCGGCAGCCCGCCTGGGCCGATGCGCGTGGGTCCGGGCGCTCGCCATGGTTGCCGGGGCGATTCCCCTCATCGGGTGCACGACGCCGGCGTCGGGGCCATCGACGGGCGACGGCGACACGCGCGCGGCGGCGCTGCCGATGGATGGGTACGTACGGCTGGAGCGCGGTGCGCATCCGCTCGCGCGCCCCGGGTTCGACCTCGGCCCGCTCGACCCGAACCGACGCATCGCCAACCTGTCGGTGGTTTTCAAACTGTCACCCGAGCAGCAGATCGATCGCGACGCACTGATCGCCGCACAACTCGACCGGACCTCGCCGAGTTACCGCAAGTGGCTCACGCCCGAGCAGTACGCCGATCGCTTCGGTGCGAAGGCTCAGGACATTGCCCGCACCCGGGCGTGGCTCGCGCGGCAGGGCCTCGACGTACGATCGACCTCGCGCCTCGGGGCGCGCGTGAGCTTTGCGGGGCGCGTCGCGGACTTGCAGAAGGCGTTCCGCACGGAGATGCATACCTACAAGGTCGGAAGCGAGATTCACTACGCGATGTCCACGGCGCCGGCCATCCCGGCCGAGCTTTCCGACATCGTGCTCGCGGTGCACAACACCCACGACTTCCACGCGCGAACGGCGCAGGCGCGGATGACGACGGTCCCCGACGCGGTGTGCCCGACCGGCGACAAGCATTGTCTGGCCGGTTTCGGACTCGCTCCGCGCGACTGGGCGACGATCTACGACGTGACCCCGCTCTATGCGACGGGGGTCACGGGCTCGCCGCTCGACGGATCGGGGACGGCCATTGCGATCGTCGGCGTGTCGCAAATCGTGCCGAACGACGTCGTCGCGTTCCGCACGACGTACGGCTTGCCCGCGTCGACCCTCACAGAATGGCTGGTGCCGGACACCGGTGTCGCCGCCTGGTTCGCCGGGGCCGCCACGGAAGCGATCCTCGACACCGAATGGTCGGGCGCGATCGCGCCGGGCGCGAGCATCCAATACGTCTTCACCGGCTCCGACGACGCCAATATCGACAGCGCGACCTATTACGCGATCGAGCAAAATATGGCCCCGATCCTCAGCCAGAGCGCCGGGGCCTGCGAGTTGAACCAGGCCCCGAGCGATGCGGATGTGCTCGGCGTCTACGGCTCAGCCGCCAACCTGCTTGGGATCACCTTTTTGGCCGCTTCGGGCGACGCGGCCGCCGCGGGATGCATCGAGCAATTCGGGCAAACGGGGCTCTACGTACAATTTCCTGCGTCGTTTCCCGGAGTCACCGCGGTGGGCGGCACCGAGTTTCCAACCCATTCCATCGCGTTCGACTGCAATGGCTTTGCGACGGGGTACGCCTTGGCGGAACAGGTCTGGAATGAGACCAACCCGAATATGGGACCTCCCAACGGCGGCGGCGGCGGCATCAGCGCAGTGTTCCCGCGGGCGCCCTATCAAAGCACGACCTGCGCCATCGTCGGCAGCCTGCCCGTCCCGTTGCCCGCGGGCATGACGCCGTCGAGCATGCGGCAGGTGCCCGACATTGCGCTCAGCGCGTCGGCTGACCGGATCCCCTACTTCATCGAGTGCACGCCGGTCTCCGGCACTACCGACTGCTCGGCGACGGGAGGCCATCCGGTGGTCCTCGCGGTCGGCGGTACGTCCGCCGCAACTCCGTCCTTCGCCGGTGTCCTGGCGCTCGTGGACGAGGCGATCGGCGGACGGCTCGGCAACGTCAACCCGGAACTTTACGCTCTCTACACGACTGCGCCGTCCGCGTTTCACGACATCACCGCCGGCAACAACTTGGTCGGTTGCACGCGCGGCCCGGACCCTGGCTGCCCCACGACCTGCCCGGTCCAGGGCTTCCCCCAATCGTGCTACGGCTACCAAGCTGCCGCGGGCTACGACTGCGCCTCGGGGCTCGGGTCCATCGACGCGGCCAACCTCGTGCGCGCCTGGGCGCAAGTGGCGCCGACGACGACCGCCCTCACAGCAGTCCCTTCGACAGTAGCGGAGGGTTCGGGCGTGAACTTCACGGCCACGGTCGACGCGGGCGCAAGCACCCCCGCGCTCGGCGGCAACGTTACGTTCACGTTCCAATCGTACGGGCCGTACGGGCTCATCTGGTCGGATTCGCTCGGCGGCCCGATCGCTGTCAGTTCCCCAGGGACGGCGACGGTCACCACCGGGGCTCCGCCCGCCGCGGTACTGAAGGTCGGACTGGTTCGGCCCGGCGCGCAGTACGTTGGCGTGAGTGCGGCTTACGGGGGCGACGCGCACCACCTCGCTTCGACATCGCCGGTGGTTCGCGTGTGGTTCACGGGTGTCGACCTCTGCATCCCTCAAGGCTCGGCGAACGTCGCACCGGACGCCACGATCGCGTATTCGTCGTCCGGCGGCATTGCGCCAATCGCCTGGTACACTTCGAACGACTCGACGTGCGACGAGAACGGCGACTGCTCGCTCATCGATGGCGCGACAGGCGCTTTCACCGCGGGGCCGGAGCCGGGCTACGTCGTCGTCGCAGCGTACGATAGCTTCGGGGCGATCGCAGTGAGCTGGGTTACTGTCGGGACCCCCGGGGGGACCCCTCCATGGGGCGCGCTGACGCCGACCTCGTGCCCCTCGGGCGACGGCGGCGAGACCGAGGACGCGGAGAGCTCGGACGATGCGGGCGCCACCCAGGACGCTACCGACACCGAGGATGACGCAAGCTCCGTCGAGTCCGGAGCGGACACCGGATCGGTGGTGGCGTTCGATGGATGGCCGAGCAGCCCCTGCGAGAGCGGGGCGTCCCTTGCGGAGAGCGATGCGCAGGGGGATTCGGAGCTCGGCCCAAGGCTCACCACGCCCGCCTCGGGCTGCGGTTGCATCGCGGCCGGGCGAGAAAGCGCTCCCGGGGGGATGTTGGGCGCCGTCGCGCTCGGGCTCGGGTGGATCGCGCGACGACGTCGCGCGCCGGCAGGCGCCGCGGACGATCATGCCTAGATCGGCGCCTGGGCCGGGCGAAGCTTCTGGCCTGAGAAGGTCTGTCGCGCGAGGTCCTCATCTCCGCAGTCGAGTCGTCGGATCGGCTGGCCTTCGGGTGGTGGGGATGGGCTCGGAATCATGAATCGGAGTTGTGAGTCAGCGGCAGGCATTCAATGCGGTGGCTCGACGAAGTCAAGGCCTTCTGGGGGTGGTCAGCTTGGCTCCCGGCGAAGACACCTGGCCGATGCCACTGGACGCCAGCGCCAATTAGCGCCACAAGGGCGAGGTCTTCCTCGGTACGAGGATGGACAAGGGGACAGACCATGACCGAACCAACGCATCTCACGCGGGTTCCCGCTACCCCGCCGATGGCTACCAACAAGATCTATGCGTGGATCGCCCTCGCCCTCGGCGTGGTGGCGTGCAGCAGCGGCACGGACGAAGGCAAGCCGACCGAAGATGCCGCCGCCGGCCATGACGGCACGACCTCGTTGGAGGCGGCAACCTCCGAAGACGGATCGCCGGGCGCGTCCGGCGACGGCGGAGCGTGCCGCCCCAGCTTCGCAGATGGTCTCAACGTGGCGTGGATCAACTTCGCCGCCGACGTTCCAAATCCCGCGCTGGCGGCGTTCGATCAGCTCTTCCAGAACACCTTCAACGCGGGCGGCCGCGTCGTGCGCTGGTGGTTTCACGTCAACGGGACGACGACCCCTGGCTACCAGGGGGCGGGCGACCCGAATCCGGGCCAGGCACAACCCATCTCCAGCGCCACGATAGCGGGCGTCAAATCGATCCTCGATACGGCCTACGCGGATCACGTCATGGTCACGATCAGTCTGTGGTCGTTCGACATGTTGCAGGGCACCGAAAACATCCCGGCCGACACATTGGCGAACAACAATGCCTTGTTGACCGTTGATGCCAATCGCCAAGCCTACATCGACAATGTCTTGTCCCCGCTCGTCACGGCGCTCAAGGGTTACCACGGGCTCTATTCGTGGGAGATGTTCAACGAGGCCGAGGGGATGACGACGCAATTCGGCTGGACTCTCAACGGAACCGACGGCGGCACCGGAATGAGGGTCGACGAAAGCGTCGTTCAAAAATGCGTGAATTGGTTTGCCGACGCGGTTCATACGGCCGACCCGTCGGCCCTCGTCACCGAGGGCGTCTGGCAGTTCACCGCAAATGCGAACGTATCGACCTACGAAAACTACTATTCGAATACGGCGCTGCTTGCCGCAGGGGGGGATGGCGGGTCGGGCGGAAGGCCCAAGGGCACCCTCGATTTTTACGAAGACCATTACTATGACACCTGGAGCGGCAGCGAGGTCGTGTCTCCGTTTACGCATCCCGCTGCTTATTGGAATCTCGACAAGCCGGTCGTCATCGGAGAATTTTGGCCGGTCGACACCAACGGCGTGGCATCCGCGGACCTGTACACGACCCTCTACGACGGCGGTTACGCGGGTGCGTGGTCGTGGCAGTACGCCTACTCCGACGATCCCGACGCCGACACGGCCTGGCCCGCCGAGAAGGTGCCGATGGAAGCCGTGTTCGCTGCCCACCCGAGCGAAATCGAATGCCCCGGCGATCCCGCCCACGAAGGCCCCGACGCGGCCAGCTCGTGCACGACGACGCTGGGCGATCTCACGGACGGCGGTGGACAGCTTCTCTATGGGTTCGACGGAGGAACGTTGAGCGGTTGGGTCGTACAGACCATGGACTCGGCCGACGCGGGTCTCGTCGGCACGCTGGGCGACACGCTCACCGACGGCCACGCGTGCCCGGGTGCGCTGACGTTGACGGTGCCCTTTACGACGTACGGCAGCCAGGAGAACGCACAGGCCTTCGTGAGTCTCGGGGGCGCGAATTGGACGGGCCGAACGAAACTTCACTATTGGGTGAAGCTCGAGACCGCATCCTATCCGGGGATCTCCGGGGTGCAGTCCTACGTTCAGACCGACTCGTATGCCTACTACACGTCTCAATTCGTGGACTCGGCCGTTCTGGCCGACGGTGCATGGCACGAAATCGTCCTGGATCTCGTCGATCTGAGTAACGATTCGTACACGAACGTTCCGGACGGTGGCACGATCGATCTGGCATCGGTCAGCGCTCTGGGCGTTCAGGTGTCCGCCCCCACGGCGGCTCCGGCCGGCGGGCCGGCGGCGCCTTCGACTGCGACGCTGTTGGTCGACGACATCTGGGTCGAATAGCCCGCGACGAGTCTGCTCGTCGGCCCTTGCGGCGTCGTCGTACGCCGCTCCGTATCCCCTCAGCGGTGCGTCGTCCTGGCTGCTTCGCCGATCCGCGGAGAATTCGCTGGGAACAAGCTCCGGGACCCAAAAGTCGTGCACGACGTCCCCGTCTCGCTTGCTTCTTCGTCGACCGGCGGGCTTTGATCACCTGGATACCCGCGCTCGTGGTCGACGCCGAGACGCGGCGCGCACGTCTCCACGAGGAGCGGAGCCGGCGGGCCGTTGCAATCGATCGCAGCTTCAATCTCGCGCGATTCGTCCAGACAGAGGCCTCCAGGCGCCGGTCTCGAAGCCTCCACTCGCTCGCCGTGCAATGCCGCGTCATGGCCCACGCGCACCGAGTCGCGTACCCTCTTGTCGTCCGGGTTGGGCGTCACATGAACCGCGCGGCCGGGGCGCACGTGATGCCGCCCTAACCAGGCCTACTGCGCATTCGCCACCGAGGACATCGAGTCGGACCACGCAACCCTCCGCGCTCGCGGCGTCGACGTGGACGAAGGCATCGCGCGCAAGGGAAAGCGCAGGTCGGGGCCAGAATCTCCTCGAACGCATAGTCCACGATTGCGATGAGCTCCACGCCCAGTCCGGTTCGCTTCGCCTCGTACCACTCCGCTGCCTCGGCGAGTTCCTCCTCCGCCTCGGGGAGGGCACGCAGCGTTTTCACACGTGGCCAAGCCGCTTCAGGGGACGGTGTCACAAGAGCGAGTTGGAATCGAACTCCTGTCTCGAAAGCACGCGCAATTGGCCACAAACTGCTGCGAGCCTTTCCAAGGCTTCGTCAATCCCCTTCTTTGACCCTCGGCCGTCGAGACTCGACAGTACGCCGCACGAACGCTGGTGCTCCGCGTGCTAACTTGCCGGGCCCTATGAAACAGCGCCTCGCTAGCACGATTGTGACCTGCACCTTGCTCGGCGCGTGTGCGCCTCGCGGGTCCGTCCCGGCTATCGCTCCACGTGTCTTCGTCGCCGAGGGCGTTCCCCCTTCATTGGCCGCTCCGCCGGCCAGGGTCGAAACGCTACAAGCTCAGGACGCGCGCGATGTGGCCCGTGTAGGCGGCTTGTTCGCCATTGCGACCGGAGTGTCAGCCGGGTTCGTCGCCGCCGTTACTTCGGTAATCATGCTGCACGACAAGAGCGTACGGGACGCCAACTGCGACGCCAGCAAGGCTTGCTCCCCCGACGGACTCAATGCTAACGCTGGCATTGCGAAGGCCTCCGGATGGAACGTCGGGACATGGGCCCTCGCCGCAGTGGGCCTAGGCTTGGGCGCGTTTTTGGTGCTTTCCAACCAGAGCGATCGACAGCCGGAAACGCAGATCGGGGTCGCGCCGATCGGGTCCGGCGGGGGGCTCAGCCTGCGGAGTGGTTTTTGATGAGAAAAGTAGTGGCGTTGTTGTTCGCTGCTTCGATCGCAGCGGGCTGCATTCTTGTCACGGGAGGCACGGACGGCTACTACGCACGGGATGCGGGTCGAAGCAGCGTGTGCAGCGACGGCGGGGAAGGCGGGTGCCCGGCGTTAGCTTGTGTTTCCGCGGTCGACTGCGGTGACGGCGGCGCCGTGTGTTGCCTTGTCACGAACACTTCCGTGGGGATCGGCACGGCCTGCCAGGAATCGTGCGGCGGTGCATTCCCAGTCCAACTATGCCGAACAAATGCGGAGTGTGGTGACGCAGGTCCATGCGGCACACAGTCGTGCTCGGTGGGCGGGTCATCTTTTGTTCTCGAGGTCTGTGGTATGCTTGCAGGCTGCACCGGATCACCCTAGAGCGAGGCCGCCAGGGCGCGCGCGACGGGATGATGTCGACGAGCCTCGTGAAGCGTGACACCTCCGGTGCAGCGCAAATGCGGGCGAAGCATGTGCGAGGTCCGCTAGGGTCGCCGCCATGGCCGAGCGCGTGAACACGGTCGTGGTCGGGGCGAGCGCAGCGGGCCTCTCCACTGCGTGTTGCCTCTCCAGAGAGGGGGTCGAGCATGTGCTGCTCGAACAAAAGGAGTGCGTCGCCAGCGCGTGGCGCAATCATTACGAACGGCTCCACCTGCACACGAGCAAGCCGCTCTCCGCGCTGCCTTATCGGAACTGGGGTGCGGAGATCGAGAACTACCCACCGCGTCTCGACGTCGTGAAGTACCTGGAGGCCTATGCCGAGGACTTGAAGCTGAAGCCGCGCTTTGGTCAGAACGTCCAGCGCATCGAACGCGACAGCGACGGCTGGCGAACGACGACCCAAGACTCCGAATACGTCTCCGAGAACGTCGTGGTCGCTACCGGCAACACGCGAGTGCCCTACGTGCCCTCGTGGCCCGGCCAGAACGACTACCGTCGCGATTTGATGCACAGCTCCAAGTACAAGAATGGCGATCCTTGGAAGGGTGAGCGCGTACTCGTCGTCGGCTTCGGCAACTCGGCATGCGAAATCGCCATCGATCTCCACGAGAGAGGAGCCAAGCCGACGCTGGCGGTGCGGAGCGGCGTGAATATCATCCCGCGCGACGTCCTCGGCGTGCCGATCCTCGCCATCGGGATCAGCGTGAGCTTCCTCCCTCCCGAGGTCGCCGACGTGATGGCGTGGCCGCTCATCCAAGCGACGATCGGCGACGTGCGCAAGCTCGGACTGAAGAAGCTGCCGTACGGACCCCTGGTGCAGATTCAGAAGCACGGCCGCATCCCCTTGCTCGACATCGGCACGGTGGCGCTCATCAAGAAAGGAGCTATCGAGGTTCGCCCGAGCGTCGAGCGCTTCACCGAGTCAGGTGTCGTGTTCACGGACGGCCGTGAGGAAGAGTTCGCCGCGGTCGTGCTCGGCACCGGCTACCGGCCTGCGGTCTCCGACTTCCTGGCCGAAGCAGCGCAGGCTTGCACAAAGGACGGCGTCCCGAAGAAGAGCGGACACGAGGTCCTTCCGGGACTCTACTTCTGCGGCTTCCACGTCTCCCCCACGGGGATGCTCCGCGAGATTGCCATCGAGGCCAAGCGCATCGCTCGCTCGGTGGCGAGCGTCTGACCCCGACGCCCGCGACGGACTTCGACGCGTCGGAGCTCCCATGCCGCTGTCGACTTCGATATAGAGGAAGTGACTCGATGACGGGGCCTGCACGAGTGTGCACGCTCGTGATGTCCATGGACCCGAAAGGATGGATCGTTCTCGAACACTTACCGGCTGCGCCGGTTGTCGGATGCGCTCTAGTTCCACCACTCCTTCTCGTGACCCCCGGGGCAGGCCTCGGCCGAAGGAATCGCGGGTGTCACGTGTTCCCAAAGGTGACGGACAGGCGAGTCGCTTCGAAGGTACCCGTCGCGAAGCAGCACCGCATACGATAGCGTGGGGCCGTGTCCGTTGAATACACCGCTGACGTGCGGGAATCCGTCCGCAAAGAACGCGACACCCGTGGCCTTCAAAAAGAAGAGGTGACGCTCGAGCGCGGCTTGCCAATCGTCACCACTCGGCGCGGGACAGTTCGTGCAGTCGAGACCCGCGGCATTTCCTCCGACACGCAGCGCGCAGGCAACGGCGAGAGGAATGGGATCCTTCGCGAACACATCGCCCAGGGCGACCATGGCGCCGGTGCGCACGTCATAGTTCGACATCGTGATGGGCTCGAACTCCGAACCGTTAAGGGGATGGGCCATGCGCCCGACAACTCCGAAGCCTCCACGCTCTATCGCAACGATGTCCGGCTGTAGGGTCAGGATACTTTCCGTCATTTCGCCCTGAAAGCTGTGCACGCACTCTCGCGCCTGATCGGCGCGCCGGGGCGCGAGCCACGGTCCAGGCGCCGGCGCGAGGCTTTCGTGATTGAGCTTGCGCTCGAGCTGCTGGTTTCGAAGACCGAAGAACTCGAGCACAACTTCGGTATAAGAGCACTCTCCGACGTCGGAGTCGCCGGCCCCCGTGCTCTTGCGCTTCAGCGAAAATCGCTTTTGGGCCACGAGGGGCACGTCGCTTGGGCCGATCGGCCCGAACGAAAACGGTCCGCTCGCGTGCGCACCGCTCCACGTTCCCTGGATCGCACCACTCTTCGGGTCGCAGGCGCCGGCGAAGCGACCGGTGGGCGCGTCGGGTCGGCCTTCGGTCAGCACGACGGAGAGGTCGGCTGACGCCGAACCGTTGAGCGCGATGTCGACCCCCACCTTCTCATAAAAGTAGCGCCCATACAGGCGCGAGCCGTCCTGAGCCAGGCGCGCGTAGATGGGCTGCCCCAACACGAGTCCGCGGTAGCCGGACGCCGTTTCACATCCACGGGCAGGCGCGGAGCGAGCAGGCGCGGAGACCGCTGGCGGCGCATCCCCACGGCCCGACGCGGGTGGATCGGCGGGGCCTTCTCCCGACGAGTGCCCGGTAGAGACGCCGGCGGCGGGGCCTTTGGCGAGGGAAGCCACAGGGCCGGGCGAGCACGCGGGTACGAGCGTGGCCATCCCCAACACGATCCATCGACGGCCAGCGAGGAACCTAGTCACTGGCGATGACTCCACCCACGACCATCGCGGCCCTCAGAGCGACGCACCGGGTCGTGTAGATTCCGCTGCCATAGCTTGAGTCCCCGGCAACGGCCGTTCCGTAGGCAGCAAAGCTCCCCGCGACCAGTTGGGAGATGCTTGCGCCCGTGCCGAGGTTGAATAGCCTGAATGTGTCCAAGTAAACGTCCGGGTTCATCATGGCGTCGTCAAGCTCACTCGATTTCATGGCGTCGACCGTCTTGTTGAATACGCGCTGGATCGAGGGCCCCGCGTACCTCTTGTAGTTCGTCCAGAACGTGAGCTGGTTGAGGCCGCGGCCTCGATACTTGTAGAAGTCGCACTCCATCGCCGCTTGCTGAACGTCGGCCGGGGCCGACCGCGGATAGGTGGGGCCGTTCCACGCGTCGACGTCTTGTTGCGTCGTAATGACCGGACTCGGAAAGACCAGCGGCTGGAGGGCGGGCAACTTGGCGGCGGGCAAGAGCGTGCCATTGCTGAGCTGATTTCCTGCGAGGCGGTTCCCAACCGTACCGTTGTAGCTCGCCTTCTGAAACGACGAACCATCGGCACGGTGCAGCTGTCGCGACTCAAAGAAGTAGGCGGCGTCTCCGATTTCGGGCGAGGGCTGCAGCGTGCCGCCGGTCTCGTTGTACATAATCATCAAGTGTCCGATGAACTCGTTGATCGCGACGCCGGACTTCCCCGTCAGCGCCTGAACGTGGTCCCATGCCGCCGCGAACCCGTCTGCGCCGAGCCGGTTGCCGAAAATACCACCGTGGGTGCCGCGCATTTTGGAGTTGAACCACGCGACGAAGTCGACTCCGCCAACCGTGATGTGACTCGATGTAATGAGTGCCGTGCATACAGCGCCCACGCCGACGGTGTTCGTGTTTTCCGGGGCGATGCACGCGTTTCGTATGCCCTGCGGAATGACAATGGCCGCGCCCGGGGTGGGCGGCGGAACCGGGGAGAGGTTCGGGTCGATGTTGTTCGCAACGAGCAATCGCTGGACGTCGACGCCTGTATTCGACGCGATATCGTCCCAGGTGGCGCCGTCCGGGACGATGTACGGGGCGGGCGGGTCGCACGTCGCGTCATCAGCGGCCATGGTTGGCCTGGTCGTGGCCGCGCGAAAGCAGCCAATCTCGAATGGACCGGAGTCCCCAGATCACGGAGGAAGGGGTCTCGGCAGCCATCAGCAGCCATACGCTTTCAGCAACAGACTCGTCGTAGCGGCGTCGAGCGTCCCGTCGTCACCGAGACCCGCGTTGTCGCTCGCCACGTTCCCGCTGCTCGGGGGGGTAGAGTCGGCCCCGGAATCGCTCTCCGGCGCCGAGTCCGGAGCAGGAGCGCTTGCGGGCGCCGAGGAGTTACTGCTCCCCGACTGCGAGGCTTTGAGCGCCCAAAGGCCCAGGCGCAACACGTCCAGATTCACAGGTTCGAGGTTGAGTTCTCCGCCGAGAAATCCGAGATTCTGGAGTCTCTGGAAGACGCCGGAGAGCGTATCGATTGGGTCGAGGTGGCCGATCGATAGGACCCAGGTCTCTCCGTTATCGCTGAATACGACGGTCGCAACGTTGAGCGTCACCGGGGCCTTGAACGTCAGGACCCCGTCTCCGTCCGTCTTGAGCCCGGAGAGCTGATCCAGCTCTTGAATAGTGTACGGTCTTGACGAGTACCTCGACGAGTCCTGCCCCACCAGTTTAAGAGTCAGAGTCATGGAGGGGGCGTCCGAAACGAACGTATTGGTGCACCCGACCGTCAGGGTGTGCATCGTCGGCGGCGTGTCGCCGGGAATATAAAGCATATCCGTGGGATTCAGGATGTTCGGGTCCTGCGAAAGGTACCCCTGCTGCCGGAGCTGCTCGTTCTGCGGGTCCTTCCAGACGGCGTCCGCGTCGAAGCCGAACTTGTAGGCAAGCTTCGCCAGGTGGTCGCCTTGTTTGACGATGTAGGGTTGCAAGTCCGCCTCAAGGGTGGGGAGCCGTCGTTCCCCGGGGAGCCCCGCGCGGGCAACTCGCCTGTGGCTCGTCGCGTTCGCGAGGCTCGTTTCGACTCTTTACGACACCCTTGTCGCGATGGCCACCCGCCAAATCGGTTCGCCGTTGCACTGACAACGGACGCCCGAAAGGCGACGGCTCAACTCGCTTGCTCGTGTGCCCACCGTTGACAGCCATGGGCAACCGTCTTCTAAGCTCTCGCGCACGACGAAAGGGGCAGCGTCATGCGAATCGGGAACGCAACCGATCAGTACAAGGTCACGCGCTCATACACAGCGAGAAAGTCGAAGGGACCGTCGTTCGGCCCCCAGGGCCCGCGGGTGCCCGATATCGAGAGTATTGCAACGCGTCACTACGACCCGAAGCTCGCGTACGTCATGGCGGTCATTTCCACGTGGGCTTACGCGGATGAGAGGACGCTTGCAGAGAAGCTCCGGTACTATGGAATCGAGGGGGCTCGCGTTCGTCGCATCACTGTGCAGAACAACGCCCTGCTTGTCGTGGCAACCGCGTATCTTATTCAGAGCCACAACGGCCGTGCGGGCGTCCTCGCCTTTCGCGGGACGGATCCAGCGAGCTTCATTTCGATCCTTGCGGACGGAGAGACGATGCAACGGCCCTTCGCGGGCGGGGTCGTGCATTCTGGCTTTTACACCAACGTTGAGGCCGTGTGGGACGATGTGGCGGAGTGCCTTGACGGGGCGCTGAACGCCACCCACATCGAGGACGACGCGGGGAAACGCACGAAGCTCGACAGTCCGCTCGAATCCCTCTACGTCACGGGTCACAGTTTGGGCGGGGCAATGGCCCTCCTTGCCGCCGCGCGCATCTTCCAGGGTGGTTTCGACGCGGCCAAGCGGACGGTAAAGGGCGTCTATACATTCGGGCAACCCATGGTGGGCGACAAAGCGTTCGCCGAGGGCTGCAAAAACGACTTTGGCCCGATACTCTTCCGGCATGTCTATCGGCGCGACATTGTACCGCATCTGCCGCCAAAGTCGGAGCTCGGTTACCAGCATACCGGGGCGGAGCGGCAAGCCGCCGCTCTCAACACGGCGTGGAAGGACGGCTGCCCGCCATCGGATCGGATTTCCTTTTCCAGCGCTCTCATTGAGGTCGCCATTAACGCAGTCGAGACGCGGCTCACCCCTAGCAAAGCGTTGCACGGCCTTTCGATCGACGATCATATGCCATCGAACTATGTTGACGTATCGCGCTACACGATCGACCCAAACACGGGTTATGTCGTTGCGGGGCGCAATTGGGCCCCACCCTGGTTCCCGCAGGATCTCGGGGGCGCGCTCCGAAACTTCTTGGGAAGCGGCGGCGGCAGCAACTCATCGCGCACAGCGTGACCAGCCCATGGGACGACTCCCACCCATCCCGAGGGCGGATCGCCTTCAGCCAGACCCGCGACGCCGGCTCCGTGGGCGGGCTTTTGCGCGTCTTGGACGACCGACGGGCTTTTCTCGTCCTATTCGCTCACGCGGCCGAAGCGCGCGAGAGGCGCTCGTGCTCCTCGGACGACAGCACGAGCGTCGCCATGGGCAGGATCTCCTCGAGCTGCTCGCGCGTGCGCGCGCTGGCGAGCACCGACGTCACGCTCGGCCGCGCCGCAAGCCAGCTGAGCGCGACAGCGGACACCGTGGTCCCCTTCTCGGCGGCGATCGCGTCGAGCGCCCCGAGCACGCGTAGCCCGCGCTCGTTCAGGTACGAGCTCGCTGCCGACGCGCGTGCGCTCTCGACCTTCTTGCCCTGCCTATACTTGCCCGTCAAAAACCCCTTCGCGAGTGAATAGTAGGGCAAGCACGCGATCTTCTCCTTGGCGCACAGGGGGGCGAGATCGCGCTCGTACTCGCCGCGGTCCATCAGGTTGTAGTGAGGCTGGAGCGCGACGTAAGGCGACAGCCCCTTGCCCTTCGCGATCGACAGCGCCTCGGCCAGGCGGGGTGCCGTGTAGTTCGAGGCGGCGACGTGACGGACCTTGCCTTCCTTCACGAGCGCATCGAACGCGCGCAGCGTCTCCTCGATTGGCGCCGACTCGTCGTCGCGGTGGGCGTAGTAGAGATCGATGACTTCGGTGCCGAGGCGCTTCAGCGAGGCCTCGGCGGCGGCCCGCACGTTCTTGCCGGAGAGTCCCTTGAACGAGGGATGCAGCCCAACCTTCGTCGCCACGATAATCCGGGACCGGTTCTTCCGCGACCCCATCCAGCGGCCGATGATCGTCTCGGATTCCCCGCCGGAGTGACCGGCCACCCACGACGAGTACGCGTCGGCCGTGTCGACGAAGTTGCCGCCCGCCGCGGCATAGGCGTCGAGCACCTCGAACGAGGCGGCCTCGTCCGCGGTCCAACCGAAGACGTTGCCGCCGAGGCAGAGGGGGAAGACTTGGAGCGAGGTGGAGCCAAGGGTTCGCATCGGCACCCTTGGATGACGCAAGGCATGCTCCGGATGCGGAGCGGTCATTCGCCTCATCCCGACGACGCCACCGGGGTCCTCTCAATCCCCGCCGCGCACTCTGCCCGCGCCACCACCGGCTGTCGCGCAGAGGTCCTCGTCGCCACATTCGAGTCGTCGGATCGGCATGCGCCGCGTATTCTAGCGCCGTGCCCGGGCGAGAAGGCTGAAAAGACTGTCGTGACTCCGGGCTCCGTGCAATCCATTGCAATGGGCTTTCCGAAGGCCACGGTTTTAGAGAGTTGGAGGAAACGACGATGAAGTGCTGGATTCTCGTCCTTGCGGCGAGCGTGGCGGGGTGCTCGTCGGGCACGGGATCCCCTGGCCAGGCATGCACGTACACCTCGGCGGGGTCGGACACGCTTTTCGGCGGTACCTACTCGTGTAACGGTGGGCTGCTTTGCAATCAGGCGCCCCAGCTGAATGGGCAGCCCGTCTGCCAGGCGCCAAACTCCCAAGGGGCCGGTGCCGCTTGCGACGACAATTCTCTTTGTGAGTCGGGCTTATTTTGCGCGCCCATGGTGGGCGGGGCCACGTGCCAGCCTCTTCTCCAGGAGGGCGCCCCGTGCCCGAGCGGCGGCGGCTGTGCCCCGAACCTGCAGTGCGTGAAGGTGAGCAACGGGGCCTATTGCCTAATGGCTGAGGATGGAGGGTCAGAGGCCGGCGAGACCGATGAAGCGGGCACCGTCGATGCGACCGCGGCGGGTGACGCGGCCCAGGCTACGGAGGGCGGCGAAGCCGGGGACGCGCACACCGCTGGCGATGCCGTAGGCTCGAACGACGCGACGCCAGCGGGCGACGCCACCGAGATAGGCGATGCGTCGGCTGCGAGCGATGCGAGCGATGCGAGCGGCGCCAGCGATGCGAGCGGCGCCAGCGATGCGTCGGCTGCGAGCGATGCGTCGGCTGCGAGCGATGCGTCGGCTGCGAGCGATGCGAGCGATGCGACCAGCTCGGATGATGCGGGTGGTGCCAGCGATGCGAGCGGTGCGACCGGCATCGGCGATGCGGACGACGCGAGCGACGGCTCGCGCGCGGCTGATGCGGATGGGGACTAGCACCTGGATGCGCGTCGCTGTGGGGACGCGCTTGGGCATGAGCCGGGAGCATGGCGTGACGGCCGAAAGGCTCGCCACCGTCAGGCTTGCCCGCACGGCCCCGACCCGCTGTGCGCTCCGATACGAGATTCGAACGGGAGAAGTCTGCGCCCTTGGCGGGCCCCGAACTTGATTCCGGCTCCGCCGAAACGTACACGGAGTCGATGAGCCAGCGCATTTCGTCCGGTTCCGTCTTCGAGGAGCGCATCGGCTACTCGCGGGCGGTCGTCTCCGGAGATCTCGTCTTCATCTCCGGAACCACGGGCTTCGATTACACTACGATGGCGCTGCCCGAGTCAGTCGTGGAACAGTGCGAGCAGGCGCTCGCAAACGTCGACCGGGCCCTCAAAGAGGCCGGCGCCAGCCTGAGCGATGTCGTGCGTGTTCGCTATGTCCTGCCGGACCGTTCGGACTTCGAGCCGTGCTGGCCCATCTTGCGCCGCGCCTTCGGGGAGGCGGCGCCCGCGGCGACCATGATGGTCGCTGGACTTCTCGATCCTCGGATGCGCATCGAAATCGAGGTGACAGCTCGCCGCCGCGCTCCACTTCAGGGCATCGATCACGTCCAGCTCGCCGCACCGCCAGGGTGCGAAGGCGAGGCGCGTCGCTTTTTCGGCGAATTGCTCGGCCTCAAGGAACTGGAGAAGCCGGCCGCGCTCGCCGTCCGAGGAGGCCTCTGGTTTCAGTGCGGGGACCAGCAAATTCACATTGGAGTCGAGAAGGATTTCCGACCGGCGAAGAAGGCGCACCCGGCGCTCCGAGTGCGCGACGAGGCCGCGATCGAGAGCCTCAAGGCTCGGCTCAACGCGGCCGGGGTGGCGACGCGCGACGACCACGAGATTGAAGATACCGCGCGGTTCTTCGCCGAGGACCCATGGGGCAACCGGCTGGAGTTCGTAGCGGTCCAAATGAAGCCGTAGCAACTGGGTCGGCCGGCTTGCGCGGTCGAAACCGTGCACAAACCTTTATTCGCGCCGGTCGCCCGCGCCGTCCAACCGCCGAGCAAGGGCAGGGTCGTCGCACGCATTGCCGGCCCTTCGCGAGGCGGCGCGCATCGCCGAGGTGCTACCTTCTCGGCTCATACCGCATCGCCACCGCCCCCGAGCCGAACTCCAGCCGGCTCACGAGCTTCAAGTCGACACGCTTGGATAGCCCCGCGAACAAAGTCGGCCCATGGCCCGCTAGCCGGGGCTGCACCACGAACTCGTACTCATCGATCAATCCGAGCTCCGCCAACGCCAGCGGGAGCTTCAGGCCTCCGACGAGCAGTCCCTTACCCGACTCCCGCTTGAGCTGCTGAACGGCCTTCCCCAGGTCGCCGCGCACGAGCTCCGCGTTCCAATCGACCCGGTCCAGGGTGCTCGACACGACGTACTTCTTTGCGGCGTCGATCGTCCGAGCGAAGGGTTCCATCCAATCAGGCCTCTCTCCCGCCCGCGCCCGCGGCCGCCACGCTGCCTCCATCATTTCGTAGATCACCCGGCCAAAGAGCAGGGCATCGGCCCGGTCGAAGTTCTCGACCGCGTGACGATGCAACTCTTCGTCCGGGAACATTGCGCGATGATCGCAGCACCCGTCCAATGTGACGTTGATGGAATACCGAAGGGGTCGCATTTCCCAAGAGTACCGCCGATCGCCTGGCCGCCGTATCGCCATCGACGCGCTGCTGCACTCGGTCGGAGGCCGGGGCGACCGGTATGGCCCCAGCTCGTCGAGTTGACCCCAGAGGGGGCGAGTCGCCCTCGGTTGCCGTCTTCCTCCTGCATCGCTTGCTCGACGTGCTGGCCTCGAGCGACGTCCTAGGTGCCTGCGCGCGGTCGCGTGATAAAGATCATTTCGCCCTTCGCGTCGTACGGTTTACGGTCGAACCCGCCGTACAGAGCGTCAATCACAAAGCCGGCGCGCGCCAGTAGGTGTTCGAGTTCCTAGCGGTAGAACCAGCGCATGGCGATGTCGGATGCGCCCTCGCCCACTTTTGCGGCACCCTCCCAGCGCTCGTGGCGCATCTTCACGGTCATCAGCTGCCTCACGTGGTCGCGGTGCACCCGGACGAAGCGTTGCTGAAACCGACCGCAATCGACATCGCGACCCCCATCGAGTATGCGATTCGTGCCGTGCCGTTTCGGCGCGGCGAGAGGGGTACAAAACCGTGACACGAACGATTCTGTCGATCGATGGGGGAGGGATTCGGGGCGTCATTCCCGCCAAGGTGCTTCAGTCCATCGAGGAGACCACCCAGGCACGTATCGCGGACCTGTTCGATTTCGTCGCCGGCACGTCGACGGGCGGAATCCTTGCGCTCGGCTTGACCGTGCCGGCAGGCGCCACGTCGAAATTCAGCGCGGCCGACCTAGTGCAACTTTACGAGAAGAACGGTCAGACCATCTTTTCCCGATCATTCTGGCATGCGCTCGAAACCATCGATCACCTCGCTGGGCCGAAATACTCGCCCAACGGCATCGAGGGCGTGGTCCGCGAATTCTTCGGGACGGCTGTGCTTGCCGACGCCCGCAGTTCGCTTCTTGTCACGGCGTACGACATCGAGCGGCGTGCGCCCTTCTTCTTCAAGAGCTACACGAAGCCGCGGTTCGATGCGCCCATGTGGGCCATCGCGCGTGCCACCTCCGCGGCTCCAACGTACTTCCCGCCCGCGCGGCTCGAGGTCGGCGATAACTCCTACGCCCTCGTGGACGGGGGTGTGTTCGCCAACAACCCCGCGATGTGCATGTACGTCGACGCGCTGGCGTACGGCGAGCCGTTCGACGACATCCTCCTCGTGTCGCTCGGCACGGGAAACCTCGACCGGCGGATCCCCGGCGACAAGGCTGCGCACTGGGGGCTCGCCGGCTGGGCGCTGCCGCTCTTCGACATCCTGCTCGACGGCGTTTCCGATACCGTCGACTACCAATTGCGAGAGCTCCTCCCGAGGAAGGGCCCGACGTTGCGCTATGCGCGCTTTCAGACGGACTTGCCCGATGCCAATCAAGAGATGGACAACGCCTCCCCCGACAGCCTCAAAACCTTGAAAGATGTCGCGGATGTCCTCATCGATCATAACCGCGAGCTGCTCGCCGAGGTCTGCACGCGACTCAAGACGGCTCGCGCGCAAAGGCTCACGCCGAAGGCCTGAGGGGGACGCGCACCGGCTCGGGTCGTTCTCTCATTGCTAGCCCACGCGGGTGGGTAACTCCGGTCGGAACTTCGTCGCGCCGACCCCTTGGGTGATCATCGTGTTTCCCACGCCGCATGAGCAACCGATCGGGCACCGACCCCGACCTCGACCCCGACCCCGACCCCGACCCTCGACCCCGACCCTCGACCCCGACCCTCGACCCCGACCCTCGACCCAGACCCCGACCTCGGGGCGGGCCTCCGTCTCAGCGCCACAGGTTCGTCTTGGCGAGATCGAGGATCTCGTCGCCGCGTCCGCTGAGGACGGCGTGCATCATGTAGAGCGTGAAGCCCTTGGCCTGTTCCAGCTCGATGGTGGGAGGCATCGCAAGCTCCTGCCGGTTCACCACGACGTCGAGTAAGGCGGGTCCGTCGTGCGCCAGCGCCCCTTGCACGGCGCCGGCGAGCTCGCCGGGATCTTCTACGCGCACACCGTAGATGCCGATGGCACGGGCCATCTGCGCGAAGTCCGGGTTGTCTAGAGTCGTCCCGAAGTCGACGAGCCCCGCGGCCTTCATCTCGATCTCGACGAAGCCGAGCGCGCCGTTGTTGTAAACGACGATCTTCACCGGGAGCTTGCGCTGACGGATCGTCAGCAGATCGCCCATCAGCATCGAGAACCCGCCGTCACCGGAGAGCGAGATCACCTGTCGGCCCGGGTGAGCGACCTGCGCCCCGAGCGCTTGCGGCATCGCGTTGGCCATCGATCCGTGGTTGAACGAGCCGAGCATGCGGCGCTTGCCGTTCATCTTGAGGTAGCGCGCGGCCCACAGGGTGGGGAAGCCCACGTCGCAGGTGAACACGGCGTCGGCCGCGGCAAGCTCGTCGAGCGTGCGAGTGAGGTACTGCGGGTGGATCGGCTTTCGGCCCGGCACCCCGGTCGCCAGATCGTCGAGCCCCTTTCGTGTCTTCTGGTAGTGCGAGATGGCCTTGTCGAGGTGCTTGCGGTCCGTCTTCTTACGCAAGAGCGGAAGGAGGGCGGCAAGCGTCTCCTTCACGCCGCCGACGAGGCCGAGGTCGAGCCGACCGCGACGACCGAGGTTCTCCGCCCGGATGTCGACCTGCGCGACGACCGCGTCCTTGGGATAGAACTGCGAGTACGGGAAGTCGGTTCCGAGCACGAGCAGCGCGTCGCAATCCATGATGGCGTAGTAGCCCGAGGAGAAACCGAGCAGCCCGGTCATGCCCACGTCGAACGGGTTGTCGTACTCGACGTGTTCCTTGCCCCGCAGCGCATGCACGATGGGAGCCTGGAGCGCGGCCGCGGCGATCACGAGCTCGTCGTGCGCACCCTCGCAGCCCGCTCCGGCGAGAATCGTAACCCGGTCGGCTCGGTCGAGGAGAGCGGCCATCTTCGCGAGATCCACGTCGGATGGGCGCACCGTGGGCGGGGAACTCGGCGCGAAGGGCCGCGCGTCCGGCGCCTCTTGGAGAGCGATGTCGCCAGGAAGCGAAACGACGGCGACCCCGCGCTTTCCGACGGCGTTGCGGATCGCCAGCTCGAGCACGCGCGGCATCTGGTGCGCGTGGTCGATCGGCTCGCAGTAGTGGCTGCAGTCCTTGAAGAGAATGTCCGGCCGTGTCTCCTGAAAGTAATTGCTCCCGCGCTCGCGGCTGGGAACCTGCGCGGCGATGGCCAGAACGGGAACGCGGCTCCGATGGCAGTCGTAGAGCCCGTTGATGAGGTGCATGTTGCCCGGACCGCAGCTTCCAGCGCACACGGCGAGCGTGCCCGTGAGGTGCGCTTCCGCCCCGGCCGCGAAAGCCGCGACCTCCTCGTGGCGTACGCCGATCCACTCGATGCGGTCCTGTTTGCGAAGGCACTCGGTGATGCCGTTGAGCGAGTCGCCCACGACACCGTAGATGCGCCGGACGCCCGCCGTCGCGAGCGTATCCACCACAAGCTTCGCTACGTTCGAACGTGCCACCGGATCGACCTCGACCGACAAGCTAGCGGACCCTAAAGCGGAGGCCAATGGTGAATGCGACCGACGGCACCAGTTCGAAGCTGTCATGGCGAGGCGCCCTCTTTCACGGGGCGAGCGCGGCCTTCGTCGCGGTATTCTGCTACTCGACGGCCCGCCGCCTGGTGCCTTCCCTGCCGGAGCCTTACTGGGCCCCCATGGCGGCCGTGATTGTGCTCTACCCCGACCGCGAGGCGACCTGGAAAGCCGCCGGCCCTCGCTTTTTCGGGACCGCGATCGGCAGCCTCATCGGTTGGGGCACCGCGGCCTGGTGGCACGGGAACATCCTGGGCTACGGGCTCTCCATCCTGCTCGCCGTCGGGCTGTGTTACTTGCTGCGACTGGAGGCGGCTGCACGTCTCTGCGCGGTCGCAGTTACGGTCATCACGCTGATTCCCCGCTCCGAGCCCGCCCATCTGATCGCGTTCCACCGCTTCGTCGAGGTCACCTACGGTGTGGCCTGTGCGCTGGCCTACACCGTGTCGAGGGATCTGGCTCTACGGTGTCGGCGAGGAAGTGGTGGCTTGACGTGAGCCATCGCGGCGCGTCCGTCACCGGCGTGGACGTCGGAGAGCTTTGTGCGGGCGATGTGCAGAGGGATCCCCTGTGTGGAGGCTCCACGGTCGAGACGCCGCACGCACGAAAGAACGAGAAGAGAGCCATCGCTCAAGAACTGAAGGGGTCGTTCCATAAGGCGCGTTCGCTGTCACTGGATCGCCGTCGAATCGGCCATGGGCCATGGTGGGTGGGTCGCGGTGGTGGACGGTGCTTGACAACCACCGCGCGGTCGGGGTACGCCGCTGAAGGATTTCGCGGGGGCTGGATTTTCACCGGATCGGTGGTGGCGAGCCCGCCTCTCGTGACGCGGCTGGATCGAGGAGGACCCATGATTCGACAGAGGTTGGGTCTCGCATTCATCTTTTCGCTGACTTGTACGGCCTTCGTCGCGTGCGGAACGAAGACGGGGTCCGGCGGCCCCGTGTCCGCTGGCGTAACTCCGGTCGCAAACGAACCCGATGACGGCGGAGCCGGGCAGGGGGTCTCTCAAGGTGACACGCAAAGCGACGGGGACGCGGCGGCTGCACACGTCAGCCCTGCGGGCACCGGCCAGGATGCTTCAAGTTCAGGCCCCAGCCCTTCGAGCACCGGTCAGCAGGGCGATGCGGGGGCTGGCCCGAGCGTTGTGACCAGCCAGGACGCCTCGGGGAGCGGCCCGACCGCTTTCGATGCGGGCCAGGACGCCGCAGCCGCGGGGCACGGAGACGGGGCCGCTCCAAGCCATGACGCCGGCGACGCGAGCGTCACCGCAGCCGAGGACGCGAGCGTCACCGCAGCCGGGGACGCGAGCGTCGCCGCAGCCGGGGACGCGAGCGTCACAGCAGCCGAGGGCGATGGGGGAAGCTGCACGGTCGCGCCCGGATCGATTGTCAGCGTTTTCACCGACCCCGTGACGACCACAGACATCTCGCCGCCGAACCCGCCGGGCATCACCTTCACGGACACAGACGGAAATCTGGTCGACGCCCACGGCGGCGGCATCATCAAGGTGTGCGATACCTTTTATCTTCACGGACAGTACTTCCTGCCGACCACGACGAATAACTACTTCAACGGCTTCTCGATGTATTCGTCGAAAGATTTGGTGACCTGGAAGAACGAGGGAATCATCCTTCCCCAACAACCAAGCGGCCTGCTCGGGCCGGTACGGAAGGGTGAGAGGCCCCACATCATCCAGTGCCCGAGCACCGGGGAGTTCGTCCTCTACGCCCATGCCTCCGACATCACGCACGAGGTGGACAAGGAAGTCGTTTACGCAACCTCCCCCACGGTCAACGGAGTTTACTCGTTCAAGGGCGAGCTGATGAACGCGAATGGCGAGATCGCCGCGCACAGTGACATGAGCGCCCTGACGGACGGCAACAACGCCTATGTCGTAACGGAGAGTGGCTGGGTTTATCCGCTCGCCACCGATTGTCACAGCTGGCTTTCGGCCAATCAATATCCGGCCGTCAACGGCAATACCGGCGGCAGCGAAGCTCCGACCGTGTTCAGGGCGGGCAGCACGCTCTACTGGATCGGTTCTGCCAAGACCGGGTGGCAAGCCAACGACGATTTCTATTCGACGGCACCTGACATGATGGGCCCCTGGACGTACCAGGGCTATATTGCTCCCGTCGGCAAGGACACCTGGATGACGCAGTCGACGTGGGTCATGCCGATCGCGGGCAGTCATGGAACGGTCTACATGTACTGGGGCGATCACTGGTACGGCCAGGACACGGGCGATCCGGGCCTACACAACAATCTGGCCACGTTCGTATTTCAGCCGCTCATTTTCACAGGAACGGCGATATCCATGCCGACCTATCAGGTCAGCTGGAAGCTCGATATCGGCGCGGGCACCTGGTCGCCGAACTAGATAGCGTCGTCTTGGTCGCCTCGCCGCCGTCCCGGAACGCAAGCCGCTCGACAGCCGGACGGTTGTCGTTTTCGTGACTGCATTCCCGCGCCCCATCCGCTCGCGTCGCGACTCATCGCCCGATGCGTTGCCGCATCCGGCGCAAGCTTCGCTTCCGGCGCGGCGACCGTAACCTCCCCTCACGTCACGCTCGCGTGCAATAGTCGCCGCGATGCACCGCTTTCCGAAGGTCACGCTCCTCCTCGTCTGCCTCTCCAGCTTTTCCTGCGCGTCCTCCTCGAAGCAGCCGCCACTCGCCGCACCCGCCCCCAGCGCGGCAGCTTCGGCGCCGACGACGACCGACGCAACCTTCCAAAAAACGGCCGCCGAGCTCTACCAAGCCTACTTCGACCGCATCCCGGCCGCTCTCTTCAGCGGAACGCTCGGTGTGGCGCTCGGAATGCACCAGTACGACGGAAAGCTGCCCGACGATTCGCCGGCCGCGCTGCAGAGCCGCGCGGCGTTCCTCACCGAAGCACGCGTTCGACTGGAGAGCTTCCCGGCCCGCGAGTTATCCGAGCAGAGCCGCCTGGAACGCGACGTCTTCGTGACTCGGCTGCGCGGTGCCATCTTCGACCTGACCGGGCGCCGAATCCCGTGGCGCTCGCCGCTCTATTACTTGGGTGCGCTTTCGCTCATCAACTACACGGGCCGCGACTACGCGCCGGTCGACGAGCGGGCCCGCGCTGTCGTTGCGATCTGCCGAGCGTCCGGCGGCTACCTCGCGACCGCGCGCACGAACCTCGAAGCCAAGCTGCCGCGGGCCGTGCTCGGCTTCGCCATTCAGATGATCGGCGGCCAGCTGGCGTTCATCCAGAAGGACGTAGCGGAGGACCTGTCGGGTGTCGCCGATCCGAAATTGAAGACCGACCTGGCGACCGCGCTAGCCGAGCTGGGCCTGCGGCTGGGCGCTTTCCGCGACGACCTCAAAAGTCGGCTTCCCGAGGGAACCGACGACTTCGCTCTCGGCCCTGAAACCTTTCTTCGCATGTTGCAGGAGACCGAGGGGGTCCAGATCGATCTCGCGACGCTCGAAAGCGTCGGTCGTGCCGATCTTCAGCGTAACCAGCGCGCGCTCGAGGCGGCCGCTCACGCGTTTGCCCCTGGTCAGACGCTGTCCGACGCCTTGGCCGCGGCAACCGCCGATCGGCCACCCGCCGACGAGGTCGTCGCGCTCGGACGACAGCAGGTGGTGTCGCTGCGCGCGTTTCTCGAAAACCATCCGATCGTGACCATTCCTTCGAACGAGCAGGCCGAAGTGCGCGAGTCGCCCCCTTTCATGCGCGTGAACTTCGCGTCGATCAATCAGCCCGGTGTGTTTGAGAGTCGTCCGCTGCCGAGCTTCTACTTCATCTCCCCGCCCGACCCCAAGTGGTCCGAAGCGGAGCAACGCGCCTACATCCCTTCACGCGAAGGGCTCTTGTTCACGACGATTCACGAGGTGTGGCCGGGGCACTTCCTCGATCGTTTGCAGCGCGTGCGCCTCGGGTCGCGGATCATCCAATCGTTCGGCTCCTACGCGAGCAATGAAGGCTGGGCGCATTATGTCGAAGAGATGATGTGGGACGAAGGCGTTGCGGGCAACGATCCGCGCGCACACATCGCCCAGCTCTTGCAAGCGCTCATGCGCGACGGGCGGTTTCTATCGGCCATCGGCTTGCACACGCGCGGCATGACCGTGGCCGAGTCACAAAAGCTATTCGTCGAGCAGGCCTACCAAGACGTGGGCACAGCGCGGCAGCAATCGGCGCGCGGCACCCTCGATCCGATGTACCTCAACTACACCCTCGGCAAGCTGATGATCCTGAAACTGCGTGCCGACTGGCGTGCGAAAGTGGGTGCGGCCTTCGACTTGCGCGCGTTCCACGATCGGCTCCTCAGCTATGGCGACGCACCGCTGCCCCTCATCCGCCGCGCCATGCTGGGTGACGACAGTGGTTCGCCGCTCTAACGCGACGGCTGTGGAGCGGCGAGTGGTAAGCCCAGCGCATCGGCTGACGAAGAGACCGGGAAACCGCCGCGGTCACCCTATAGGCACCCTACTTGCCGAAGGCGACGTGTGGCATTCAAAGGCTGATCTGCATTCCGAGTTCCACGACGCGGTCGGGTGGAATGCCGAAGTACTGTGTCGCCGACCTGGAGTTCCGAGAAATGAAGGAAAAGAGCGTCTTGCGCCACCGATGCATTTCGCTCTGCCCGGTCGCGAGCAGCGTTTCGCGTCCCAAGAAATAGCTCGTTCGCTCCGGTGCGTAGGGGACCCCTAGCTTGGCGGCACGGCTTAGAATGTGCGGGACGTTCGGCGTCTGCATGAAGCCATAGTACGCCGTCACCTGGAAGAAGCCGCGGCCGAGGTCCGTTACTGTGAGTCGATCGTCGTTCGAGACCTCCGGAATGGGCTCCGAGAGCACCGAGAGAAGAACGACAGTCTTGTGCAGCACCTGATTGTGCTTCCAGTGGTGAAGCAGAACGATCGGAATGCCCTTGGGGTTCGAAGACATGAAGATCGCTGTCCCCGGTACCCGATGAGGGCGGTGCCGATCGATGTCCACCAGGAAAAGCTCAATCGGCAACATCTTCGAGGCCAAGTTGCGCCCCAGCAGGGTGCGACCCTTCTTCCAGGTCGTCATCACCAGGAACACGCCCAGCGCGATGGCGATTGGAAACCATCCGCCGCTGGCGATCTTCATGGCATTGGCCCCAAAGAACGGAAGGTCGAAGCTCAGAAACGCGCCCACGAGCAGACCGGCTTTCCAGAGCGGCCACTTCCACGTGCGCCTGAGAACGACGAAGTAGATGACGGACGTGATCCCCATCGTGCCCGTGACGGCGATGCCATAAGCCGCCGCCAGGGCGCTCGACTCCTTGAAAGTCAGAACGAGCCACACGCACGCAATCGCGAGGGCGGCGTTGACTTCAGGGATGTAGATCTGCCCCTCCGCGTTGCCGGACGTGTGCACGATCGTGACCCGAGGACAGAATCCGAGCTGTACGGCTTGTCGGGTTAGCGAGAACGCTCCCGAGATGAGCGCCTGGGACGCGATGATCGTTGCGAGCGTTGAGAGGCCCACCATGGGATACAGGAGCGGATGTGGGACAAGCGCAAAGAACGAGTTCGAAGCGGCTTCGGGGTGACGCATGATGCACGCGGCCTGGCCGAAGTAGTTGAGCATGAGCGCCGGCATCACGAGCGTGAACCAGGCGACGCGAATCGGACCACGCCCGAAGTGTCCCATATCCGCGTAAAGCGCTTCGCCTCCGGTGATGACGAGAACCACACTGCCGAGGACGAGGAATCCGCGCCATCCGTTGATGGCCAAGAAGCGTGCGGCGTATCCCGGGTAGGCCGCTGCGAGTATCGCCGGATAGTGCGCAATCTGAGCCGACCCGAGGACCGCCAGGGCCGCGAACCAGACGACCATGACTGGCCCGAAGATCCCACCGATGCTCGCCGTGCCCCGCCTTTGGACCCAAAAGAGGCCTACGAGAATGATCGTCGTGAGGGGCACGACCGCCGGCGTCAGGCGGGTCGTCGCGACACCAAGCCCTTCCACGGCACTGAGCACCGAAATGGCCGGTGTGATGACGCCGTCGCCATACAACAGCGCAGCCCCGAAGATCACGAGGGCCGCGATCCAGCCGATTCGCGTCGTGTCTCGTACCTTTGGGGTAGGCGCCAGTGCGAGCAGTGCCAAGATGCCCCCTTCACCCCGATTGTCGGCCTTCATGATGAACGTGAGGTATTTGACCGCGACCACCATCGTCAACGACCAAAAGACGAGCGAGACAATCCCAAAAAGGTTTTCGCGCGTGGCCGCGATTCCGTGATCCGGATCGACGCACTCTTTGATGGCGTAGAGGGGGCTCGTACCGATATCACCGAATACGACGCCCGCCGCCATCAGCGCCAGCTTGCCGACGCTTTCGTGCAACCCATGAGGCGCAGGAATCGAAGACGACGCACCGGCGACGCCGCGCAATGCGGATTCGGTCGTAGGCGTTTCCGCAGACATCCCTTGCGCGTCTTTATAGGCCGTTAATAGGGGGCTTGTCGCCGCCCACCGTTCGGAAGCTCCAGGACGCGTTCACGAAACGATAGCGAAATATTTTCCGACAGCAGGCTCTCGCCGATCGGCGACCCCGCCAAAAGGTGTGCCGTTCAGTGCGCCGAACGAGGCGCCGACACGGCGATCGCGACGGTGAGCGCGAGCAGTGCTCCGCACACCGTCGGGCCGGCGCCGAACGTGGCGCCGCGCGCGATCGTCCGCACGACGACCGCGAGAAACGCCGGCGACAGAAGAAGCGCAAGGATCGCGATATCCCCGTCGACCAGCCGAGACGGCCGGTGCCGCGTCCGAGTCGCGGCCAAACGATACGGATCGGGCTCTGGGTCGTGCATGTTCGCCAACGCAAAACGTAAGGACGGCCCCATCAAGAAGGCATAAGACTTTGTGCGAGCTCCACGTGGGCAACTCCGCTGCACGAGCGGAGGCGCTGACAACGGCCGACGATAACCGTTGGAACCCGCCGCCACGGCTGGAAAAATGGTCCCGCGGTGGCCGCGGGCGGCAGGCATCGCGCTCGCGCGACGACGCCCCGCAGCACTCACGGCCGAGGTAGACCCGGCCCCGAGCGGCCCCGAGCCTCTGCGGCCTCGAAGTCCTGCGGTGGCACACACTGGCCGAGTCATCCCCGCGAATTTCTGATATTTGCGATGGTTCGGCTTTGCTTGATTGCCAGTTCACGATGCCGTTCGCCTGCTTGCCGTTTCGCCGAATCCGGCGAAACTCGCTGTCCGTCGTCGACGCACCCCACCGTGGCCGCTTTCTCGGGGTCGTGATCGCGGTGTTCGGCTTCCTCGCGGGATGCGAGGGCCGGGTCACGAACGGACCCGCCGACGGGGCGAACGCAGCGGAGGGCAACGGGGCAACGACGGCGGACGGTGTTTCGAGCGCCTGCATCATTTCCGCCTCCCATTACGACCAGTCGTGCGCTGTCGATTCGGACTGCACGTCGGTCTCATCCGGAAACTATTGCGCCAGCAATACATGCCTCTGCGGCGGCTCGGCCATCAACGTTGGGGCCCTCGCGCAGTTCAACGCGGACGTTGCGAAGGAACCGGTCCATTTGCAGTGCCCCTGTCCCATGTCGCCGTCTGGGCCGTGTTGTCGGAGTGGGACGTGCCAGGACGGATGCGGCGCGTCCGCGATTGGTGTCAGCGGCGCGTCCGCGAACGGATCGTCTGCGATAGGCCCAGGTTGCCTTGGATCACCCGGCGAGAGCTGCTCTCCTTACTCTGAGGGCACGGTGTGTCCGGGGCCGCCGACGGTCTGCGTCCCCTGCGGCCCGGGGGTGTATACGCCCTCCGAGTCGTTCTGCCGGTGCACGTCGAGCACCTGGGATTGCGGTCCTCCCGCCGTGGGGCAAGTGCAATGTGCGAGCCCCGTTTCGAACGCCGACTTCTACATCGATCCGTCGTGCTCGGTGCCGTACGTCGCCGATGCGGGGCCGGATACGAACCACACTCCGAACGTCGACGGGTCGGCCGATGCAGCCACGGGTGCGGATTCGGGGACGTGCATGATTTCCGCCTCCCATTACGACCAGGCGTGCACCGTCGATACAGACTGCGCGATCGTCTCGTCCGGCGATTATTGCGTCGCCGGATGTCTTTGCGATGGGTCCGCCCTCAACGTCAGTGCGCTCGGACAGTTCAACGCCGACGTCAGCAAGACGCCGCTCGGGTCAGGGGCTCTCGGCATGGTCGTGTGCTCCTGTCCCGCGGAATTCGGCGCGTGCTGTCGGCAGGGCATCTGTCAGGCGTCGAGCGGGTGCTTTTCACCTTCCGATACCCTTCCCGCATGTGCCAACGCGGGCGGTACCTGCCAGCCACCGTTCGTCACGGCGTGCAACCACCCCGGCCCGGCGGACGCGTGCGCGTATTCCGACGAGTTGTGCTGTCTGAATTAGACTCCGGGCGATCGGCGCTCATCGCTCTTATGGCCCACGGACCCACGCGGCTCATTATTGAGCAAGGTTCACAACGTCCGAACTGATCTGAGTCAAGTCAGGCACGTTGGGACTAATGCTGAAGTCCGTGCCCTGGAAGGTCTGCGCGTTCACGGTGATCGTAATAGCATTTCCCTGCGGGGCAGATGCGCCGGGCGGGAAGCTACAACTGTTGCACGTAAAAAGACCGCCCGTCACCTCTATGACATATACCGGCACATGATCGTTAACGATATCACCGCTAATGACCTCTTGGGCCACCTGATCGTCAGGGGAGTACACTGCAATCATTGTCTTCGGCGACGGTACCCCGTCTGCTAACGAAGCCTGCAAAGCCAAAGCGCGAAGCTTGGCCCTCACGCTCGGGTCGTCCAGGCCATTGCTTGGTCCTCCGCACGCGCCTATCGCAGAGAGCGTGAGCCATACGGCGATTTTGACCCGCATAGCCCAAGCATACGATGGCGGGTGAGAACCGCCAGTCTCAATGGACGCGCTCGCGACAAGCGGGAGCACGACGAGCGCCACACCGAACTACGCGTCCTCAGGCGATCTGCGCGCTCCGGGGCACCGCGCCCGAAACGGGACTACTGAGAGAGCGCTTCGAGCCTCAAGTACTGGGCGAGAGGAAGGTTCTGCGCCTTGATGTTGTTCGCCACGAGACTCGCAAGCTTCTGGGCGCCCACGAGGTTCGTGTGCGTCGCGTCCGAGTCCATCGCGTGAAACTTCAGTGCGGCGGCTTGTGAGCCGAGGGTGTTGTACCAGGCCGTGGAGAGGGAAGTGAGGTCGATGTACGCGACGCCCTCCGCCATGGCAGCGCCCATCGCGGACGCGGCGTGCAAGCTTGTTTGTGGACCGTCCGTCGTTCCGTTACCGAACTGCACGCGGGCCGGCGGAGATACGAGGATCGGAATCACATTCGCAGCCTTGGCCTGGGTGACGTACATCTCGAGGTTGGTCTCGACCTGGGCGTCGTCAATCGTCTTGTCGTTGTGGCCGAACTGAATGATGACGTAATCGCCGGGCTTCCATCGCGATGTGATGGCGCCCCACTTCAAGTCTGAACCGATAAAATCGGCCGAGCTTGCTCCGCTGTTGGCGTAGTTAGCAATCTCGATTGGCGCGTCGAAGAACTCCGGCAGCATCTGGCCCCAGCCCCCGAAGACGCCGCCGGTCTGATCGCAGGCCGTCGAGTCGCTCGCCATGTAGACGACAATTGGCTGGGTCGCGGCGGTGGCGAGGGCGTAGCCGATGCCCGTGATGGCCGGTGGCGTGGCCGTGGGCCCAATGAAGAAGAGGTCGAGCCCTGGATAGCCGCCCGGGCCGCCCAAGTGGTCTGGCTGGCCTTCCATACCGCGCACATCGACCGCGAATGCGTAAGTGGCCTCTTGTCCAGCCGCAGTGGTGACAGGCGCCAAAAGACCGCGGCTCGACTCAGTCCAGATTTCTGTTTGGGCCGCAGCGGGGCCGCCGATCTCCACTGTCACCACATAACTGCCTGCCTCGGCGACGGCCGTCGCCGTGCCCGGCGGGTCGACCGTGTCGTCGTACGTATCTCCGCCGAACAGGCACTCGATGCACGTATTTCCCGCGGGCGCCCCGGCGCAGCCACCGCCCGTACCGGTGAATACGCCGCCGCCTACGCCTGTTGCGCCAATGGGGACCGTCTTGCACATGGAGTAGTTTGCCGCGGTCGGCATGGGGTAGCCGGACGGAATACCACCGTCGGAAACGGCCGCGGTCGGGCCGGCGCCCGCCGCCATCCCACCGTCGCCGATCGGGTTCCCCAAGACGACCATGCCCATGTCGACGCAGAATCCGTTGGGCCCACAAGTCGACGTGCCGGTCTGCTGACAGTCTGCGGAGTTTCCACAAATTTGAGCCTGCGTCTCGTCGCATGCCGTCACGCAAGTGGGTGTGCCCGTCGCCGCGTCGCCACCCCACGTCTGGCAGCAAGAACTAGGCTCGCCGCACATCGTCGCGCCGCATTGAACGCTCGCAGCGCTCATGTCGGCGGCCGTTCCGGTGCCCCCATCCGGTGAGGCGGGTCCGGATGAGCCGCTCGCTCCGCCAGCTCCCGTCGTCGACCCTCCGGAGGTGCCGCTTCCAGCCGTGCCCGTCCCCGTGGTGTCGCCTGGATTCGGCGTCGTACTGACGCCGGTGCCGCCAGGCGCCGGGGAGTTTCCGCCTGTTGATCCGTCGGGTGTAACCGAGCCAGTGGGTGCGCCGGACCCGGTCGATTGGGAGGTCCCCGACATTCCACAAGCCACTGGGGCGACGAGTGCAATCCAGGGGAGGAACGACAGACTTTGCCGCACGTCGACCATAGGATTGCTCGATTTCTACGGTGCGGCTCCCCAGTACCGCCAAGAGCCTTCTACTTACCACACGGAGTAGACATTCAAAAAACGATTGGCGCGATGCCGCGGGCGTTCGCGAAACCGTTTTCGTTCACCTCTGCAAGTTCTCGCGCAAGTTCTCGTCTGCGCTCGATCTTTGGACGCTGTATTTCTCCGCTCCCGCTGAAGATGGCTGCCGCGAGTGAGTATCCTCTGGGGCGTCCGGCCACGGCCGCCGGGCGCCCTCGACGTGCTTTGACATATTCAACGGATCAATCCGTCGCCGGCAATTGGACCTTTGCATTCCCGTTGCTGGGTTCGAATCCATGGCTCGTGCTTAGCCGCCCCCGTTTGCCCGCGCGCCGCGACCGCGCATAACTACGTTGCAGTCGTCGGCGCGGCGGCGGTTACGGTTCGACGACGGTGCTGCCCGCGATGGTGACCGCGGTCTGGGCCAAAAGCCTGCCGTTGATCGACGCGCCGGTGCTGAGCGTGATCGCCGTTTGACTCAGAATGACTCCCTCGAAGTGAGCGGTCGTGCCGAGGTTCGCCGAACCGGAAACCTGCCAGAAGATGTTCTGGGGCACCGCGCCACCCGCCAGGGTGATGCTCGTGGCACTGCTCATCGTGAGAGTTTCGGCAATCTGGAAGATCCAGACCTCGGTGGCACCACCGGTGAGAGTGACGTTCGTCGGGATGAGGAGACCGGTGGCCCACTTGTAGACACCCGGGGTGAGCGTCATCCCGCCGATGTTCCCCGCGCCCAGCCCGGTGACGTTGGGTGCGCGGCCCGCCGCGTCGGTGAATGCAGTCTGCATGTCGCCGACAGCCGTCGTGAGGTTCGAAGGGGTGGGCGTCGCGTGGTCCGCTGCGTACACCTTCCCGGTGACCTGCGGTGAGGTCGAGAACACATTCGTGGAATCCGCGGTCAGCGAGAATCCCGTGATGTAGGTGGCGGCGGCGGGGCTGAGCCCGAGGTTTCCCGCGACCGCGGAGGTCGGCACATTGGAGATTCCGCTTTTCGCGAGGATCACGTAGTTGCCTGCCGTTCCGAGATTCACCGGCAGCAGAGACACTGTGCTCTCGCCGTCGGGCGCGCTGCCGCCATCGGTCGCGCCCGCGCCGCCGGACCAGCTGTCGCCATCGGCCGCGCCCCCGCCGCCGGACGAGCTGCCGCCACCGGAGGCGCCCACGCCGCCCGACGTGCTCCCGCGGTCCCCATTGTCCCCAGCGTCAGTCGCGCTGGCTCCCTCCGAGCTACCGCAAGCGGCACCGACCCATAGCAAGAGGAGGCCTGCCCCCGCTCTCGAGAGGGTTGCTTTCGTCACCCAATTTGAAGTGAGTCGTGTCATGGGGTCCCCGTGTTGCCTTTCTGGCAAACACTCATCCGTGCAAGACCGGAACCGCCGCGCGCTTCTTGCTGTATCGGCCGCGTCTCTCTGTGCTTCTTGGCAACCGAGCGGCGGGCGGTCGCACCTCACCAGACGCGGCTTCGCACATTGCCTGCGACGGCTCATCAACGTCGACGAATCGGACGAATGTTTCCAAACTCGCCCGCATGACGAGCAGCGAGGCCGCGCTCTTCGATCGCATCTGGTCCGATTTGGCCGGACCGGCAGCTCCGCCCGTGGCCTTCGTCGGCCAAACAACACCGTTGCCGTCGGTGTACGCCCGTAAAAGGGTTTTAGGGCAATCCGCGGCGGCGACTTTGCCCCGGGGACTGGTCTGCTGTTTCCCTTCACCCGCAGCGGGTTCTCGGTGGGCGGCGACGGTGGCATCGGCTTCCGCTGCGCCCGGGCACCGTGAGAACTGCGGCTCACCGGGAGCCCCATCGAGGTGTACAGAGTCGCGGGCCGCCGCTTCGCCGGCCGGCGGCGCTCTCGGCGAAGGACCGCGCCCGTCACCCCTCGTGAGAACGAGCGGGTCTCAAACGGCCGGTGAGACCGTTAGCCGCGAGGGCGCAGATACGTCACGTAGTGGTCGGGCGCGAGGATGGGGATCGCCTCGTTCTGTCGGCCCCGTCGGATCTTCGCGCTGCCTAAGAGCAGGTGGTGGCACAACGGCGGCGAGCGATCGTGCAACCGGCGACAAGCGTGACCGACCGGCGGGCCATCGGAGAGGAGAGCGCGAGGAACGCCACGCAGGGACGAGGGGGCCAGTCGCAT
>JBEKOY010000044.1:0-42620 GCA_049521295.1 Polyangiaceae bacterium
CCGGTTCGCGTCGCCATCGCTCCGGACGCGGCCCTCGCTCCTTTCGACGCGACGTTGCTCGAGCAAGTCCTGGTCAACCTCGTGGAGAACGCCGTTCGGTACACCCCGTCCGGCAGTCCCATCGACATTCGAGCCACGCGCGAGGAGCGTGGTGTGCAGGTGGAAATTGCCGACCGTGGCCCCGGGATCGCGCCCGGACAGGAGGAACGCATCTTCGAAAAATTCAAACGAGCGGCGCCGCCCACCACCGGCGGAATGGGGCTCGGCTTGACGATCTGCCGCGGGATTATCGCCGTCCATGGGGGCACAATCTGGTGCGAGAACCGGCCCGGAGGTGGCGCATCGTTTCGCTTCTTGTTGCCGCGTGACGCAAACGCTCCCCTGCTGGACGGTCTGCCCGAGGCTCCCGGAGAACCGTGAACGCTTGGCTTGGTGCTCGAGGCACGTTCATCATCGAGACGACGCCGGTCCGCCCTTACAGCACCAAACAGGTTGGCTCCCGTCGGCTTTCTGCGGCTTTTCTGCCTCTCGCGGCGTTGCTCCTCCTCACCATGCTGCAGCATTACTCGTCGTCGCTCGTTGCGAGAGACCAAACGCCTTGAAATCCTCGGTCCGCCAACCTGTTCGGCGCTCTAGCCCATCGCCGTGCGGTTCATCCATCAAGAACGTATAAAAACGGGCGAGGGGGCTCGGGTCGTTCCCGATGCCGTCCGACTTGCCGCTCGGACGCCGCTCGAATACGTCTGGACACGAACGCGAAACATCGCACTATGAATTTACGATGATTTTATCGTTTTATAATCACATCGCGACGTATTGAAATATTCATGAAAGCCACGATGCTTCTTCGACGAGACCACCGCAACATTGAACAAGCGCTCGCGCTAATCGGCTCGATCTGGGACGTCACCGATGACGACTTCCACGCCCTCGCTGCAGACCTCATGGCGCATCTCGCCGCCGACGAGAGCCTGCTCTACCCGGCCGCCGAGAGAGCCATGGTCGACGACTTGGCGGCCCATCGCGTCCGCCACGCGCGCTTGCGTACGGCGGTCATCCAAGCGACCGGCCGCACGGGGGACAGGACCGTTTTTCGCCAAAGGCTTTCGGATCTAGCAGACGCATTCGCGACGCATGCGCGGCTCGAGGAACGAACCGTTCACCCCTCGCTCGAAAGTGCCTTGAACGAGGCGTCTCTCGAGGCCCTCGGGACCAAAGTGGCCACCTTCCGCGCCTCCATGATGACCGGGTCGTGCGGCGCTGCGCTTCTGCCTGCATGAGTGGTATCCTGCACTAGCCGGCCGCCTCTCCGATGACGGGCCGAGGCTTGACCGCTCCGTGTGAAATGACGGGGCGGCCAACCCCCACCGACGAGGCGGTTGCGCCCCCCCCATGCCCACCGCCTCGGCCCCTTCCCGCATCGGGCTGGTCGGCGCGGGACGACGCCTCGCGCGAGCGATGGCCGCGCACGGCGCGTTCCGATCGGCTGCAGCGGTGGCATTTTGGCTGTTCCTGAGCCTGGTGCCGTTGCTCGTTCTGGTCGGATTCCTTGTCGGTCAGGTGGCGCGCCGCCGAGGCGTCGATGCACTCAGCGAGCCGCTGCTTCAGATCGTGCCGGTCACGGCCGAAGGCATCGTCCGCGAGGAGGTGCAACGACTCGCCGGCAGCAAATCTTCCCTGGCCCCTGTCGGAGCGGTTGGCTACCTTTGGGCCGCATCTTCCGGGGTGCACAACCTGCTCGACGTCTTCGACGTGGCGAACGGGAAGCTCCGGCCCTATTGGAAAAAGCGTGCTGTCTCGCTCGTTTGGGTGGCACTCGGCTTGATCGCAGCGTGCGCGATCGCCTCTTCTCTGGTCCGGATCGACGCGGCGCTGCACCCGTACGAAACGTCCCGGGACGCGCGCACCGGAACCACGGCGGCGATGGCACGGCCCTTCGGGCGCTACCCGAGGAGCCACCCCCCGTTCGCACCATCGCAACCGCCAGAGAAGGAGCGCATCAGCCCGCATTCGCCACTCGAACAGGCTTTGGGGGCGGGGCTGACGCTCGCCGTCGGCAGCGTCCTGCTCGCGTGTTTTTATCGCTTCTCCGTCGAACGGCCCGCGGGCGCGCGGGCGCGCGTTTGGCCCGGAACCCTCACGTCGGTGGCATGTTGGCTGCTCGTATCCTGGGCCTTCGGCGTCTATGCAGCATCGATCGCTCGATACGCCCTCTTTTACGGAAGCCTCGCTGCGGTGGCCGTGCTGCTCATGTGGCTCTATCTCACGAGCATTTGCATCGTTGGGGGCGTCGAGATCAACGCCATGCTCGAACGGCAGCGGCGACGGCCATCAGCGCCACCCACCCGACGCGATCGGGCAAAGCCGCCTTGATCTTCGAGCCGACGCCCGACCTCGCGCGGAGCCAGCGCTTTTTGACATTCGAGTGCGAAGAAATACATGTTTTTGACACGTGGCCCTGGTGTGTGTGGTTACCTGCGCCCCCATGAGCGTCACGCTGTGCGTGCTCTATGCCGCCATTCTGCTTGTCTTGTCCGTTTACGGAATCCACCGATCGTATCTCGTGGTCATGGCGGCTCACCTCCGCCGAGAAATCGAAGTCCTCAAGCGCGGAGTGCCGGCAATTGGTGCGATCGAGATGGCGGCGAACACTCTGCCGAGAGTGACCATTCAGCTTCCCATCTACAACGAGTCGACGGTTGTACGTCGTTTGATCGACGCTGTGTCCAAGATTGAATGGCCGCGCGATCGGCTCGAGATTCAGGTCCTCGACGATTCGACCGACGAAACTCGCGAGATCGCTCGGCGACGTATCGATGAATTGCAGCGCGCGGGGCTCGACGTCGTCCACCTGCATCGCACCGACCGAATCGGCTACAAAGCGGGGGCCTTGGCCGCGGGGCTGAAGGTGGCCAAGGGCGAGTTTGTCGCACTTTTCGACGCGGACTTCCTTCCGCCACCGAATTTTCTCCGCGCGATTATGGCGCATTTCGACGACTCCAATGTAGCGATGGTCCAGACGCGTTGGGGACATCTCAATCGCGGCCATTCGATCCTCACCCGAGTCGGCGCATTGATGCTCGACGGACACCACCTCGTCGAAAACCGCGTTCGCGCCGCAGCCGGGTGGCTTTTCAATTTCGCGGGCACGGGTGGAGTCTGGCGAACGTGCGCCATCGAGTCCGCCGGCGGCTGGGAGCACGACACGCTCACCGAAGACCTGGACCTGAGCTACCGCGCGCAGCTTCTCGGATGGCGCTTCGTGTACCGAGAGGACGTAGTGACGCCCGCCGAGCTTCCGGAGGACATCAGCGCGTTCCGCGCCCAGCAATTCCGATGGGCGACCGGCACGGTGCAAACGTCGAGGAAACTGCTGCGGCGTGTGCTTGGTTCGGGGCTTCCGCTCAGTGCACGCGCAGAAGCCTTCTTTCATCTCACGCCGCATTTCGCGTATCCCCTGACCCTATTGCTCAGCGTGATTCTCCTACCCCTCGTTTTGCTATTGCCAGGATCGAATTCGCTCGTCATTCTCGCGATCGATATTCCGCTGTTCTTCGGGACGACTGGTTCGCTGGCTGCGTTCTACGCGACGGCCGAGCGGGCTCAGGGACGACGCGCTCGCGACGCTTTGTTCGTCGTTCCAGCACTCATCGGGGTCGGTGTCGGGCTCACGCCGCTCATTACCCGCGCGCTCGTGCGCGGGTTCCGAACCATGGCGGGCGAGTTCGTGCGAACCCCGAAGAAGGGAACCACGGTCGGTGGCCGGTATCGAACGGCGCTCTCCGTTCCGTTTGCCGAGAGCATCCTGTGCGTCATCTCGTTCGCAAGCACGGTTGCCTCCCTGCGCACCGGGCATTTCATTGCGACGCCGTTCGCTGCGCTCTTCACGGCAGGGTACGGGTACATGGCCGGTACGATGTTGCTCGAGCAGGTCACTCGCGCCCGTCCGAGCACCGCACTGGAGCCGCACGCGACCCAGCCGGACACCGACGTATCCCTGGAGGAGTCGGCCGCGACGCAATGACGGCTTTGGGTTGCCTTCGGGCAGCCGTCACACTCCGTCCGCCACTCCCGGGTCACATCGGCGCGATGAGGTGTTTTTTGCGCACGCGCCGCTCGCGCCTGCCCGAGTACCGATCGAGGCGCGCTCGTATCTCGTCGCGGAGTCGATCGCCCGACACGACCGCATCGATGACGAGATCACTCGCCAGCCGAAGAATGTCTATGTCCGCCCGGTATTCGTCGCGAAGTTGGGCAACGAACGCTTGTCGCTCGGGCCCGTCGGGCACCTCCTGGATCTTGTTGTAGTAGACGGCATTGACCGCCGCCTGAGGGCCCATTACCGCTACCGACGCCGTCGGCAAAGCGATGCAAGCATCGGGCTCGAACGCGGGACCGCACATCGCGTACAAGCCGGCTCCATACGCTTTTCGCACCACGACGCTGATCTTGGGGACGGTGGCCTCGCTGACGGCGGCGATCATCTTCGCTCCCGATCGGATGATCCCTTGCCGCTCGACCTTGGTACCGATCATGAAGCCTGGAACGTCGGCCATGAACAGCAGGGGGACGTTGAAGGCGTCGCACAACCAGATGAACCGCGCGGCTTTGTCCGCGCTGTCTACAAACAGTACGCCGCCCAGCCATTTTGGCTGATTGGCGACGATGCCCACTGCGCGCCCATCGACCCGGGCGAAACCCGTGACGATCTCGCGTGCGAAGAGCGCCTTGATCTCGAGCCACGATCCCGCGTCGATCACTTCTGCGATGACCCTCATCATGTCGAAGGCCTTGTTCTCGTCCGCGGGGACCAAGTCTTCAATCCGCTTGCCGGACGCACTGGGGGGTCGGGCGGCCTCCCGCGGCGGGGCATCTTCGAAGCTCTGCGGCATCGTGGCCAGGTATCGCTTGGCGAATTCAATCGCTTCGTCCTCCGTCTTGCAGAGGACGTCGCCGCAACCGCTCACGCTGCAGTGCATCTTCGCGCCGCCCATCTCCTCGAGCGTGACTTTTTCGCCGATGACCATCTCCGCCATGCGCGGGCTGCCCAGATACATGCTCGCGTTGCCGTCCACCATGACAACGACGTCGCAGAAGGCAGGGATGTAGGCCCCCCCCGCGGCGCTCGGACCGAAGAGCAGGCACACTTGTGGCACCTGCCCGCTCATTTGCACTTGGTTGTAGAAGATGCGCCCCGCACCGCGGCGCCCCGGGAACATTTCGACTTGATCTGTGATCCGAGCGCCGGCGCTGTCGACCAGATAGAGCATCGGAATGCGCAGCCGCATGGCCGTTTCTTGAATGCGCAAGATCTTCTCGACTGTGCGACGACCCCAGGAACCCGCCTTCACAGTCGAATCGTTTGCCATGAGTGCGATCGGCCGTCCCGCGACCGTTGCCGTCCCCGTGACGACGCCGTCGGCCGGAAGGTCGGCCTCGATGTTGTTCGCAAGGATCGCGTCCTCCACGAAGCTGGCGCGATCGATCAAGCGAGCGACGCGCTCTCGAGCGAAGAGCTTGCCCTGTTCGGCGTTCTTCTGATGGTACTTCGTCGCGCCGCCCCTCTCGATTCGAGACAACATGTCGTTGAGGTTTGAATCGACGGGCATGATTGGGACTCCGACAATCAGGGATGGAACACCAGGGGCGCAACGATCGTCGCCGAGCCGCCGGGCCTGGCGAAGTGAGCATTGGCTTTGAAATCGTCGCGTATGCAGGCAATGAGCGCGGGGTCGTTTGCCGGACCGCCGGGTTGAGCGTCGACGTTCAGGACCTCGCCCGCTTCGTCGATCTGAATGCGAATGCTTACCTTGCCGTGAAGGGTCGCATTGGATGCGTGCACCCTGCGGAAGCAGGCCATCAGATCGGGTCGCAGGTCGTCGAGCGTCGACTTGGGATCGAAGTGTCCTGCGGCGGCGATGGCGCCGATGACCACGGTGCCGTCGCTGTCCGGGGTCGAAGCAGAAGCGAAAGACGGGCTCGGGTTGCCCGTCGAAGGCGCGACCGACGTCGAACCCGTGGTGTCGATCGTCGTCTCGCCACCTGCCGAGTTCGCGGTGGACTTCGCCCCGGAACCGTCGGCCGTCCGCGGCGGGGACCCGCCGCACCCGATGAGCAGCAAGAGCCACAACACGCGCATCGTTCACCTCCCCTCGAAGCGCGGCTTGCGCTTCTGGGACACCGCGAGAAGAGCTTCACGTCGATCGTGGCTGGGAATGGTCCTCCCGTAGCTGAGTTTCTCGAGCTCCAAACCCACGTCCATCGTCACCCCGTATGATCGGTCGATGGCCTCGAGCGCGGAGGCCAGGGCTATCGGCGCCCCTTGCGCGATCGGTTGAATCCATTCCAGGGCATCTTCGACGACGCTCGTGCCGACGGGCGCGACCCGTTGGACCAACCCCCATGCGAGCGCTTCGTACGCCGTGAGACGTCGACCCAGAAGAATCATTTCCTTGGCGCGACCGTCGCCTACCGCTCTCGGCAAACGCTGCGTTCCGCCGGCGCCGGGGATGACACCGAGCGAGGTCTCGGGCAGCCCGAGTTGGGCGTGACCCGCGGCGATACGCAAGTCGCAGCAGAGCGCGAGCTCGAGCCCGCCGCCGAGTGCGACGCCATTGATTGCCGCAACGACCGGTTTCGGCAGGCGGTCCAAGACGCCGAGCTCGGAGCGATACAGATCGATTTGATCGCGAACGTCCTGGTCGCTCATCGCTTGGCGCTCCTTCAGATCGGCGCCGGCGCAAAACGCCTTCTCACCCGATCCTGTAAGCACCACGGCCCGGATGGATGGATTCGCCGCGGCCTCGCGCGCGAGCATTCCGATGGAGAGGAGCGCCGCGCGCGAGAGCGCGTTCGCGCGGTCTGGACGGTCGAGAGTCCAGATGGCGACGGTCCCGCGCTGGTCCACCCGGATGGGAAAGTCGCCGGTCACCCGCCCCTGCCCTTCCTTGCGCGCTTTTTCGACGGGATCGCGCGACGGCGCGCAGAACCCGAAACGGCCACGTCCGGCCGAATCGCGCCCGCGACTCTTGCCTCGACACTCGCCAGGCGCACCTTGAGATCAACGTGCTCGGCTTGCAACTTTTCGAGGTCGTCTCGAAGTTGCTCCGACGCTCGCTTCGGCTCAGCCAAGTCGCGCAGAACCTCGCGGATGCGACGGCGGACCCGCGGGTCGAGCTCGATGTCCAGCCGATCGCGCAATACCGGACGCGCCTTGGCATCGCCGAGTTCCCCGAGCGCTCGGACGACGTCGATCCTCAGCATCGCGTCGGAGTCGTCGAGGAGCTGCTCGATGAGCTCGCGCGTCTTGCGATCGCTTGCGATTTTCGGCAAGGCGATGATGGCCGCTCGTCGCACACGCGACGGATGCCCATAGCGGACGCGGGCGCTCAAGTGCGACAGAGCGCGATCGTCGCGCAAGGCCGCGAGTCCCTCGATTGCCCCCGCCCGCACCACGTCGAACCAGCTCGAACGCTCGAGGAGGTCGACCAGCAGTTCCAAAGCGCCGGACTGCCGCGTGCGGCCCAAGGCCCGCGCGGCTTCGCCCTCGACGAGGTAGCTGTCGTCGCGCAGCGCGTGGGGCTTGATCGCCTCCAAGGCCTCACTCGTTCGGAAATTGCCGAGCGCGTCCATCACCGCCCGCCGGACCTTGGGGTGCGCCGTCGCCCTCGCGCCCTTCAGGGCATCGAAACACGCTCGCGCTCGGATCTTGGCGAGCGCCATGGCACATTCTGCGCGCACCCCCCAAAACTCCGATTCCTCTGCGAGGGCTCGTGCAAGGGCCTCGGTGGTCGGCAGGTCATCGACGCGCGCCAACGCCTGCGCAGCAAGCCACCGGCCGCGCGCCGTGGGCGCTTTCGACAGCTGCGACCGCAACATGTCGGCGGGCACTTTGAGGCGCGCCTCCCCGACGATGCGCAAGTCCGGATCGACGACGACGAATACGGGCCGCGTGCGCACGGGAAGTGCAAAGGCCTGCTGCCTGTCCGTCACGCGGACCGAACGACGCGCGGACCGCGCGTCGGCCTCGAAAATGTCGAACTCGAGCAAGAACTCGAATGAAGCAGGCACGCCGTCCGCCGTAGACTGGGACTGCTTTGCCTGAATCGACAGAATGCCCCTGTCCCAGGCGACTTCGATGTCGACCTCGGGATGCCCGGGCTTGTAGATCCACTGCTCGAAGAACCGGCCCAGGCCGCGACCGCTCACGGCTTCCATGGCCCGCTGCAGGTCCCGCGTCTCGACGATTCCGCGCGCGTTCTGGGTGAGGTACGTGTGCACGCCCTGCCAAAAGAGCGTGTCGCCGAGCTCCGTCCGGAGCGCGTGCAACACCAGGCCCGCTTTCTCGTAGAGATGGCGGTCGAACAAATCGAGTGGCGCGTCGTAGTCTTGACAGACGATCGGCCGCCGGTAGCGGCCCTGTGCCTCCGCGACGTATTGATCGAGATCGGCCTTCACCCCGTAAGCGTACTCATCAGCGCCCAGGTCCTTCTCGCGCCAAACGTGCTCGAAGAATGTCGCAAAGCCTTCGTTGAGCCAGCCTTCGTACCAGGCACGACAGGTGACGTAGTCGCCGAACCACTGGTGCGCGAGCTCGTGCGCCACCAGATCGTCCGATCCGACGTCGAGAGCGGCGCGTTCGTCGAGCAAGACGTGCTGGTAGAGCGTCGTTGCGGTCGTGTTTTCCATGCCGCCGAAGATGAAGTCGGCCACGACGATCTGCGCGTACTTGTTCCAAGGGTACGCCACACCTGTCACCGCGCTGAAGTGCTGGATCATCGCGGGAGTGCGGCCGAAAGTGCGCGGGACGTCGCCTTCGCGCCCTTTGGGAACGAGGTACGAGATCGGAATGGCGCGACCGCCGAGCGTCACCTCGTCGACGACCGCAGCGAACTCGCCGGCCACGAGCGTGACGAGATAGCTCGCGTGCGGGTCTTGCATCCTCCAGTGGTACGTCCAGTCGCCGGTCGCCGGCCTGTCGTTCGATACGAGTGCCCCGTTCGACAGCGCATACCAGCCCGCCGGGACGCGAGCGGTGATCTCGGTGGTCATCTTTAGATGCGGGCTATCGTGGCAGGGCATCCAGTGCCGTGCGTCCTCCTCCTGGCACTGGGACCACACTTGGCGCGGCCGATCCGGATAGTGCTCGTCGGGCTCGATGAAGTAGAGACCGCGCCTCGGCGCTGCCCGGTACGTCACGACGACGGAGGCCCGCCCCCGACCGGCGTCCCACGGAATTCGTAGAACCCTGCCGTCGTACTGCCAAATCGCGGACCGACCGTCGACAGCGACGTCGCGAACGTCGAATCCGACCGCGTCGAGCGGGAGCTCCTCGACCGACGGATCGATGCGCCGCACGTCGAGCGTCGCGGTCGCCTGAATGCTCCGGTCGGCAACGTTGAGCGCGATCTCGAGCGCGAGATGATCGATGGCAAAGGGTCGGTCGCGCTCGAAATGGCGCACGGTCGACGGAAAGGCAAAGGGGCGCCCGGCGATCGCGTGCTCCGCGAAGCCTGCAGCGGCGCAACCACAACGGGCGTGATGCCGATGCTCGAAAGGCATGGGGGGCCGAGATTCACACGATGTGGCGATCGGCGGAAGGGGTTCAGTGATCCGTCAAATGCCCGCAGGTGCTCACGACCCGGTTTCGAAGCGACGTGACGGGCGCCATGGGAGCTCGAAGCCGTTCGACGGCCAGCAAGCCGGCCTGTGCGTCGCTGCAGCGACCCTCCTCGATGGCCTGGAGCGTAAACTCCTTGCGGTCCTGGAGCATCCACGTTGCGAAGCGGTCGGTTCGATCGTGCCACGCGACCACGGCGATGCACGCAACCAAGGCCGCCGCACACGCCGCCAGGATCGCGGTGGCCGCACGCTCGGAGTAGCGGCGGCCGACACGCCAGGTGAGTGCGATGGCGGCCCCCGCAGCCGCCCCCCCGACGTGGGCCGCGTTGTCGATCCGGCCGCCGCTCAAGTTCGACAGAACACCGAAGCCGATGACGAAGGCGAGCCATCGGAGCATCGCTTGCGTGAGCGGTCCACGCCAGCCCTGCACCCGCCATCCGACGACGACCGCCGCGGCGATGACGCCCGAGATTGCGCCGGAGGCGCCGACGCTAAAACCGTCCGAGCGATGGACCCATCCGTAGCCGACACTGAGCACATTCCCGAAGGCTCCGGCAGCCAAATACAAGGGAGCCATTCGGGCCGACCCGACGGAGCGCTCGACGAGCGGGCCTGCTTGCCACAAGGCGAGCATGTTGAACCCGAGGTGAACGACCCCGTCGTGGAGAAAGCACGCGGTTAGGAGGGTTTCCCACCGATACTCACCCACGGTGGCCATGCCATAGCTCGCGCCGAGCTCAAGCCCCTCGCGCATCGGCAGGTGGGCCACCTGGTGGGCGAGCGCCACCTGCATGGCGAATACGGCGACGTTGAGCGCTAAAAGTGCGCGTGTGACGGGCGCCTCGTCGAGCCAGTTGGCCGGGACTCGTCGATCTCCGCCTGTGGGTTCGGTGACCACGGGGCGCGGCCTGGAAGGCAAAGGCGCGGGCGACGTCACGGCCGACCATCCATAGAACAGGTTCGATGCATCGGCTAATCCCGGACCGGCTTAAGCCTCGTTCAACGCTTTGTTGCCCCCGTAAGAAACGCTCCGGTAGCTGTCGTAGCGATGGAACCGCTCGTCCGGGCGTCGCTCGCACTGCGCACGCTGCTCCGGCGCGGTCACGGGTCGCTGGGAGCCTGTGCTCTCGGCGCGTATCTCGCTCTGGGCGGAGCCCGCGCCGACCTCGGTCCCGCACTTGCGACGGCCATCGGCTGCTGGGCCGTTCTGATTGGGGTCCGCGCTCGTCGCAAGCTGCGCGAAACCGGCGACGCGAGCGTACTGCTCGATTTCGAGATCGGCGTGTTGATCGCGACGGCGCTCGAGGCCTTGCTCGTTCGGTTCGACGGAGGTCTGAGCGGTCGAATGTCGCCGCTGCTCTACGTCTTCGTTGCGTTCCTCGCTGCTTTCGCCCGGCCACTCGCCAGCGCGCTCGTCATCGTCTGGGTGGTCGGACTCGAGGCGGCTCTCCACTTCGGCTCCGCCAAGGAGGCCGTGTCGTCCATGGGGCTGCACGCCGCATTCTATGCCGCGTTCGCGCTCGTAAATCTTCTGCTGTTGCGAGCGGAGGTCGCTCGCGTTCGCGCTACGGCGCGCGCCCGCGTGGAGGCTCAGCTCGTCCGCCTCAAAGAGGACGCCCGAAGCTACCGTTTGCTCGGCGCGGGCGAGAACAGCGATCGGGACGAAGCGCGAAACGACCGATTGGCCCGAGCGAGCGTCGAAGAGATCCATCAATCGGTCCATTACGCGCTCGACCTTTTGCGGCGCTCGCTCGATCTGCATACCGCCGTGCTCCTCTGGCTGAACGACGCCGGCACGCACGTTCGAATCAGTGAGCTTTCGACGAGCTCCGACGACGTGCGCGACGCACCCATCCCGGCGGGCGATGGCGTGCTCGGAGCGGTGTTGTCGCATCGTGCACGGGTCTCTCTCCACGGGTTGAAGGCGTCGTTCAAGGTCCCCTACTATGTCACCCCGTGCCCCGTTCGAGCGCTCTTGGCAATCCCGGTGCTCGATGCCGAGACCCTGCGCGGCGTCTTGGTGGTCGATCGAAAGGAGAACACGCCATTTACGCCGCATGAGGAAGAGGTCGCCGCCCAGGCGGCGCGATTCTGTCTGCGGGCGATTCAGAATGAGCGAGTATTTCTGCAACTGGAGCGCGCGAAGGTCGAGCAAGGCAAGCTCTATCGTGCGGCGCAGTCGCTCGGGGCAGCGCTGAGCGAGAAGGACGTCGTCGAAGCTGGGGTGAAAGCGGCACGCGAAATCGCAAGCTTCGACGTTGCGGCTGTCACGGTTTTCGATGATGTGGCAAGATCGCACGAAGTCGTTGCCGCAAAGAGTTCGCGCGGCGAGATCGACGACTTGGTCGGCATCCGATTTGCGCACAATGCCGGCCTTGTCTCGATGGTGGTTCAGAACCGGTGCCCCTTGCCGTACCGGGGCGAGCACGAAGGGGGCCAAAAGGTCGTCCTGAGTAAGCGCGTCCCCTGGCCTTCCTACCCGAGCCTGCTCGTGTTGCCCCTCGTCATCCATGACCGAGCGCTCGGAACCCTGATCCTGGGTTCCAAGCGCCGCCACGCGTTCGGCGACTCGGTGCGCCCCACGCTGGAAGTGTTGGCCAGCCATCTCGCTGTGAGCCTTTCGAACGCGCGGATGGTGCACAAGCTCGAGACCATGGCCACCACAGATGGGCTGACGTCGCTTTTCAACAAGCGCGCGATGCTCGACGCGGCAGCGCAAAAGATCGCGGCCGCAAAGCGGTTCGGCCGCAAACTCTCCGTCTTGGTGGTCGACATCGACCATTTCAAGCGGGTCAATGATACGCACGGTCACGACGTCGGCGACGTCGTCATTCGAGGCTTGGGCGACGTCCTCAAGCGGCAGAAGCGATCGACGGACGTGGTAGCGCGGTTTGGTGGTGAGGAATTCGTCGTCCTGTGCGAGCAGACGGACGAAAAGGGCGCGATGCTACTCGCCGAGCGCATTCGCGACGAGCTGGGCAAAACGCTTTTCCGCGCGCCGAACGGCGTCGTCTCGGTGACGTGCTCAGTGGGGGTCTCGACCCTTCCGGAAGCCGGCGAGGACTGGGAATCGCTGTTCAAGGCGGCCGACGACGCCTTGTATGTGTCGAAACGTTCCGGCCGCGACCGTTCGACAGCCTGGCGGCCACACCGCAAGGCCGCGACGCCCCGATGAAAGCTCCTGATCGCTCGATCTCGACAGGGCGACCGCGCGTGGCAACATTGAAGCCATGACTGAGGAGAAGCCACCGAACCCGCTGAGCGACGTGGCCCAGGGCTTGGGGCTGCTTTTCCGCGCGGCACGCACCGCCGCGCGCAAGCTTCCGACCAAGGATCTCGAGGAGGTCGTCGTCGCCAGCGCCCGCGAGGTGGGGCGCGCGATCGAGAACGTGGCGGCGACCCTCGAGCGAGGCGTCTTGGGCAACAAGGGAGAACGTCAGGCCAATCGCGACTCAGAAGGCGGGTCGAAGACAAACGCGTCGCGAGACGAGAGCGAGATCCGCAAGCCGAAACCGCCCGAGTGAGGTCGCCGCCACGGTGGCGACGCACGGCCCATTCTTGCTACGGCACCGCGTCAGCGGTACTGCTGTGCGCGAGGCCCGCAAGCGCGCAGCCCGACTTGCCACCGCCTCCGCCGCCTCCATTGAACGAGCCGACCGAGGTCCCGTCGTTGCCGCCGCCTCCCGAGCCTGCGCCAACCGGATCGTCGCAGCCGGCGCGGCGCCAGCCGCTTCAGACCTCCGTCGGCACAAGCGGGCATCGGCGAGCAGAAGCTCGAGTCGACGCGCGGACCGAGCCCGCCTCGACTTTCGAGCAGGCCTCTCGGCGGAACGTGGCCGTCACTTGGAATCCGCTCGGATTGTTTCTGGGACGACTGAGCGCCAACCTCGAAGCGCAGCTCGCTCCGCACCATGCGGTGGTCCTGTCGCCGAACGCGCTCCTCTTCGGCACCGATCGAGGCAGCTTGCATAGCGTGTTGTCCGAAGGTTTCGGCTTCGCGACCTCTTCGTCGCTCGGCTTCGGAGGCGAACTTGGCTACCATTACGGGTGGTCGGGGCCGGGGGCCCTTCATGGACCCTTTTTCGGGCCGTCGCTTCTCATGGGGGTCACCACTCGCGCGAGCGTTGGCAACGCGTCGCGTGCCCAGCCCTATCTGGGTCTTGCGCTGGACCTGGGTACGCAGGAGATCATTTACGAGCGCTTCATCGCCGGCGCGGGCGTCGGCCTCGGTGTGGTGCACATGGCGGGAACGACCGCCGTCGTGCCGAGATTCCTGTGTCAGCTCGGCTGGACATTCTGATGTCCATCCGAAGGCTCGTGCCGACGCGAGGGCCTCAAACGGCAGAGACGTTATCGACCCCCTCAGTCGAGCAGCGCACGCGGATCCATGTCAAGGTGCCTCGTGCTCCCGCTTCGCGATCACCTGCCGACTCGTACCGTGCCGTTCGTCAACTACGCGCTCATCGCCACGAACGTCCTCGTCTTCCTCTGGGAGCGGGTCCAGGTGGCGAACGGCATCGACCCCGAGGCGCTGACCAGGGGGTTCGGGTTCGTCCCAGCGGAACTCGTGACCCACCCCACGTTCGCGGTCGAGACCATCTTCACGAGCATGTTCATGCACGGGGGACTCATGCATGTCGCGGGCAATATGCTGTACCTCTGGATCTTCGGCGACAATGTCGAAGATGCCATGGGACACGTGCGCTACCTCGCGTTCTACCTGATCGGCGGAGCGTGCGCGGCCGCGGCCCAGGCCCTGGCCTCGCTGGGGGACCCGAGCGCGATGGCGATGCCTATGGTCGGCGCTTCGGGAGCCATCTCCGCCGTGCTGGCAGCGTATGCGTTGCTCTACCCGCACTCCCCAATCACCGTGCTCAACCCGGTATTCATTCTTTGGTTTTTCTTCGGGTTGTTCCTGACCTTCCCGGCGTGGCTTGTCATTGCACTTTTCTTCGTCGCCAACCTATGGAACGCGCTGTCCAATACCCAAGTGGGCGGCGTGGCGTTCATGGCCCACGTCGGCGGCTTCGTCGCGGGCTTGGTGCTTCTGCGCTTCTTCGTGTCTTCGCGGTCCCGCATCCAAGACTACGACCGGTGGCGGGAATGGGGACGGCGACGGCCCCGCGACGCCTGGTGAATCGGCCGACCTGAGAGGGCGATCTGTGGCCCCGATCACACCCCAGTGACCCGCCGGCTGCGCGCGGATCCTGGAGGTGTCGAAGGGTCGGAGAAGCACACCGCTCCGAGGCCCAATCCAGTGATTGAACCGTTCACCGGAACCACGGACGCCTGCCCGTGGCGAATGAACAAAGCCGAGGACACGGCCGCTGCATCGCACGCATGCTAGTGCCGCCGAATGCGACCTCGACCGGATCGCCTGCCGCGGACCGTCCTGCTTCTCGGGTTCACGAGTTTGTTTACCGACGTCGGCACGGAGATGATCTTCCCGCTCCTGCCGGTATTCCTGGTTGAATCGCTTGGAGCAGGCCCCACCTATGTCGGACTGATCGAAGGAACGGCGGACACGGTGGCGAGCTTGCTCAAGCTGGCCTCCGGCTTCATCAGCGACGCGATGCGGCGGCGAAAGCCGCTGGTTCTCTTTGGCTACGGGCTCGCAAGCGCCGTGCGCCCGTTCGTTGCGGTGGCGACTCGGCCCTGGCACGTGCTTGCGGTCCGAGTCACGGACCGCGTCGGCAAGGGAGTCCGCGGTTCACCGCGTGACGCGCTGATCGCGGACGCGGCCGGCGACCGTGCCGGACACGCGTTCGGCTTTCACCAGGCGATGGACAACGTCGGCGCGGTCGTCGGCCCGTTGCTCGCAACGGTTCTCGTCGCCAGCCATTGGCCGATCCGTTGGATCTTCTGGCTGGCAGCCGTTCCCGGCCTCGTGGCCGTCACGCTCGTCGCGTTCGTCCCCGAGCCTCGATCGAACTCCCGATCGCCGGCCGCATCGCAACATTCGTCGCGCCCGCGCGCTCGGCGTCGGCTATCGGTCACCGGGACACTCGATCGCCCGCTCGTCTTGTATCTCGCTGTCCTTTTCGTCTTTTCGCTCGGCAATTCTTCCGACGCCTTCCTTCTCCTTCGCGCTCGGTCGCTCGGCATCTCGACAGCCGGGATTCCCATCCTCTGGGCCGCTCTCAATTTAGCCAAGGTTGCGTGGGCCTATATCGGAGGTGCCTGGGCCGATCGTGCTCCGCGTGTGCAACTCATCGCCGCGGGCTGGGTCGTCTACGCGGCGGTTTATCTCGGCCTCGCGACCGCCAGCGCGCCATGGCACGTTTGGACGCTCTTCGTCCTCTACGGCGTTTTTTATGGCTTGACGGAACCGGTGGAGAAGGCACTTGTCAAAGACCTCGCGCGTCCGGATGCACGCGGCGGAGCGTTTGGAGCATACAACTTCGTGGGCGGCATCACGGCCCTGCCCGCTGGCCTTCTGACGGGTACCCTCTGGCGCGGGAAGGGACCGGGGACCGCACTCGCGGTCGACGCCGGCCTCGCCGCCGCGGCGTGCGGGCTCCTTTTGGCGTGGAGCGCGTGGTACACGCGGACGATGGCGCGGCGCTGACTGCCTTCCTGAAGCGTCGTAGGGAGGGCCGGATCTGGATTCGCGCGTACGGCGCAGGCCGCCTGAGGCGACGATGATGCTAGGCTCGTCGCGGGATGCCCTCTATCGGACGGAGCGTCGACCGCATCGTCGGCGGTCTCTCGCGCCTTCTGCACCTGCGCGGCGCTCAGGTCAATACGGTCGACGATCTCGGCCCGTATCTCGACGTGCCGTTATCGGCCTTTTTCCCCGACCCGGTGGTCCCGCGCGATCTCCAGCGGCGTGGACTTCGATCGGGGCACCGCGGCGAGCGTGTTGTGGAACTCCTGCAGTGGCACAGCCCTCATGCGCCGCTCTGCCCTCACTATCGAGCGCGCCACGCGGGTGAGTACGTCCGAAATCAGACCGCAACCGCCCGCTTCATGCACCCGCGTCGCAGAAGCCGAGAGCGCGCCCTCGTGTACGTTCACGGCTGGCTCGAGCCGGCCCCATGGCATGCGCTGTTTCTTCCGCGGCTCTACGATGCCCTCGGCGTTGACGTGTTGCATCTGCAACTGCCTTTCCACGGGACGCGTAAACCAAAGAGCTCGCTTTACCACGGGGAGTTCTTCTGGACGGCCGACCTCGTTCGCTCCCTCGAAGCAGTGCGTCAATCGTGCCTCGACGCACGGACGCTCGTGGCATGGCTTCGTGCCCAGGGTTACACGGAAGTCGGCGTGACGGGCATCAGCATGGGCGCGTCCGTAGCGATGGTTTTGGCTTGCGTCGCACCCCTGCCGAACTACATCGCTCCAATCATCGGCCATCTTCAGCTGGCCGAAGCGATTGAGGACGCTCCCATCTTCTGGCGCATGAAGTCGGATCTCGAGCGCTTCGGTGTCGGTCCGGCGCGTCGCCGGCAAATATTCAGCCGCCTCGGCCTCGAATCGTTGCGGCCCCTCTTGCCCCGTGACCGTCAAATGTGGATTATGGCGCGAGACGATATTTACATTCCTGCACCGGTCGTCGAACGACAGTGGCGCGCATGGGGAGAGCCGCCGATCGAGTGGTTGCCCGGCGGTCACATGACGTTCGCGCTTTCGTTCGCGCGCGCGATCGACCGCCTGCGAGAGTTCCACGACAGCCTTCCAGCCTCGTGAGCGAGGTCGTCTCGTACCGGAAGGACTTGCTCGGCACCGATACCCCTTGGAGCCGCGTTCGACGCGCCGTCCGCCTTGGCCAGTGCCCGCGGCCGAAGCCTGAGACCATCCGCTAACCGTGCGCTTCTTTGCAACCGCTGCCAAAGGGACGGAGCCCGCGCTTCGCGACGAGCTTCGGGAATTGCGATTGCACCGCGTACGGGCCGATCGGGGTGGAGTCCACTTCGAAGGAGACCTATTCGACGCGGCCCGCGCATGCATGTGGTCGCGCGTGGCCGTTCGAGTCCTCTTCGAAGTCGGCAGCTTCGGCGCCGCGGACGAAGCCGCACTGTACGACGGCGTGCGCGCGATCGATTGGCACGCCTGGTTGAACCACCGTACGACGCTTGCGGTACGAGCCAGTTGCCGGTCGAGCCGGCTCACCCACTCCCAATACGTCGCTCAGAAGACCAAAGACGCCATCGTCGACGTGATCCGCGACCGCCTGGGGGCTCGTCCTTGCGTCGACCGCAACGATCCGGACGTGGGTGTCTCGGTTTACCTCGCCCGCGATCACGCGACGCTCTATCTCGACGTCAGCGGCGCATCGTTGCACGCTCGAGGTTGGCGCGTTCGGTCGGGCCCCGCCCCCTTGCGCGAGACGCTCGCCGCAGCGGTCGTTCGTCTATCCGGCTGGGATCGGCGCAGCCCCCTCGTGGATCCCATGTGCGGTGCCGGCACGATCGCCATCGAAGCGGCGGCATGGGCGCTCGGACTGGCTCCCGGGCTTTCGAGAGCAGCCTTCGGACTCGAGCGTTGGGCAACCTGTGACGATGCTCTGCGCGCCCGCTTGCGGGAGCTGCGAGACCACGCGCGCTCTTCGATCCGAAAGGAAGGACCGATCGTCATGGCGAGCGACATCGATGCAACCGCCATCCAATACACCCGCGAAAATGCGCACAGGGCAGGCGTCGATCTTCGGATCGAGCAAAAGGGCGTGCATGACCTCGCACCGGTCGAGCCGTCGGGATTCATCGTAACGAACCCGCCGTACGGAGAGCGCATCGACGCCGACCGCCGTCTCTACGTCGATCTGGCGCGCGCTGTCGGGCGCATGCGCTCGTACACAACGGCCATTCTGGCCGGCTCGCCGGAGATCCAGCGGACCATCCGGCGCCGACCCGATCGCTTCTGGATTCTCTACAACGGGCCGATCGAGTGCCGGTTGCTCGTCTTCAAATGACGGCCGGTGCCACGGGCCTCGACCGACTCGACGCCGAGAGCGCCGTTTGCCGGACCGCCGCACGGTCGACTCAAAGACCGAAGAGCACCCCGAGCTCGGGGGCGAACCCGAACAGCTTGCCCGCCGTGCCTCCAAACGCACTCTCGACCTTGACGGCCCCGGTCACCGCGACGTTGGAACCGAGCTTCAACCGCGCGCCAGCCCCCAGCGCGACGAAGACGGGGCCTGCCGTTAGCCACGCGTTTTCCGCTTGCAGCGTCGTCGGGTTCATCAACGCGACGTTGACGGGAATATAGGCGTCGAACTCTCCGACACCGGCCCCAACGAGAACCATGGGCGAAAATGTTTGGTGGACCAGAGCGTCCCGCCCGAACAGATACGTCAGCCGCGCTTCCAAGTGTACGGGCGCGAACGCGGCGCGAGGCTCTCCCTTGGCTGGATCGGTGCGCAGCACGTAACCGCCCCGCAATCCGACGAGCAGGTTTTTGCTGAGCGCGTAATCGACGCTCGCAAGAAGACGCACGTTACCGAAGGCCACGCCAGACTGGACATTGCCCGCGACGATGTTGCCGTTGATCGCCGAGTTCGGCGGAAAGTTGTCGCCGTCGGAAGGATCGACACAATTGTAGCCCGCCGAGTTGAGTGTCTGGTTGCCCATGCCGTTCAACTTGCAGACGTTCGAGGCCCCAGGCATGACAAAAAAATCGCCGGCCGCTGCAACTCCGATCCACCAACGGTGAAAGTCGGCGGTGGTTCCTGAACCGCACTTGCTGTCTTCGCACTGGTCGCTGGCGCACTCGTCGTCGCGTTCGCAATACGCGCCGGACCCCTTCTTGTCGGAGCACTTTCCGTCGGCGCAAGTCCCGCTCGAACACTCGGAATCGGACTCGCAGTCCTCGCCCTTCGTTTTTTTGGCGGCGCACTTTTGGTCGACGCAGGATTCGCTGCCGCACTCTTCGTCCTTGGCGCAACCCTCACCGAGGTCTTTCTTCGGCGCCTTGCATCCCGGAAAGTCCGGGGGGCAATCCGGGGTAGGCGAAGGCGCGGGAGCGGCTTCGTTGTCCCCGCACTGCGACGGCGGCGCTCGACCGGGCAAGCTGGGCACAGGTCCGCTGATTTGGGGCGAGACTTCCACGGTGAATGGAGCCGTGCGGCTGCCGGACATGGCCACCGGCTGGTTTTTCGGGTCGAAACCTTGAATGAAATATTGCAGCGATCCCTGCGTCACGTCCTTGCACGGGATGAGGCCTCCGTAGCCGTCTCCGACCTTTTTGAGGTCGACGCTTTTCCAATCCGTCATGCCCGCGCCCTTGTATTTGACGAGGACGCGGCCGAGGGAGTCGCCTGCCGGGTACTCCACGTAGATGGCGAGCGGCGTGCGAACGAGTGCTTCGGTCGGCGGCGTGTGCGAAAAATCGCCCGAGGTCGGAGCGGCTTCTGCCGGCGCGCTGGCGCCCCTTCCCTTGCGCTTGGCCTCATTCCACACCCCGTCGAGCGCAGTGCTCTTGTACGCAGGGTCGAGCTCAATGGACGGGTCGAGCTGCAAGGCCTGCGAGAAGGTCGCCTTGCCTTCGTCGACGCTGCCGTTCAGCACCTGCATGGCGCCGAGGTCGCGTAAGAGTGTGGCCTTGAGCGACGTGCTGCACTTGTCGCTCCCGCACTTGCCCACGGCCACCTGCAGCTTGCGCACGGCCACGGCGTAATTCATGTTCAGGCTATCTTCTTCGATCGCGGCCTTCTGCAGTGCTCGCGCGTCGCGCTCGATTCGCGCGTCGGCAGCCAGTGCCGGAGCGCTGATGACGCCTGCCGCAATCAGGAGCGTCCACGAGAGAAGCAGCCGCGCGGCAGCGGCCATGGCAGTTCGGTGCACGTCGCGTTCCTCCGGGGGGGCGGAAGCATAGAGCACCTGTCGATGCAGTGAGAAGGAATCGCCGGGCGTCGCGAGCAGCCGCAAAGCGGCTAGGGAGACTTGCCCGACTCGGTGAGAAAGAACTGGACGCGCCGATTCAGGGCTCGTTTTGCGTCGCTGGTGGAACGAACGGCGGATGAGACCCCGTGTATCCTTTGGCCGTGAGCCGCGCTGCTGCGATGCCGCGTGCCACGAGGGCGGATTGAACGGCCTCGGCGCGTTCGCGCGAAGGCAGGGTCAAGCCACTGCTCGGCGCGAACGCACCGAATCCCGCCGCAAGGTCTTAAACCCGCCCTCGGCCTCGATTTGGTTAGACGCGCCGAAAAACGCCGACCACGATGCCGATCAGCATCGTCGGCTTGAAGTCGGTGGCTCGCACGTAAATGGGCGCCATGTTTTTGTTCGCCGGCTGAAAACGAACATGGTCCTTCTCCGGGTAGTAGTACTTCACCGTAGCCTCATCCCCGATGAGCGCGACCACAATCTCTCCGCGATTCGCGGTCAGCTGTTTCTTGACGAAGATGTAGTCGCCGCTCAGGATTCCCGCGTCGATCATCGAATCGCCGTGCACCTTCAGGCCGAAGACCTCTCGCCCACCTTTGACGAGTGCCCGGTCGATTCGAACCGTATCGATGATGTGCTCCTGGGCGAGCAGCGGCAGACCCGCAGCGACACGGCCCACGACCTGCACTTCGACCAGGTCCACGTCGTTTGCGGGCTCCGAGGTGTGCGGGTCGCCGGAAGCGGTTCCCAATGTCGTTGGTCGAAGCGCACGAGACTTCATATCCTCGCGCGTGAGGTAACCCTTGCGCTCGAGCGCGCGAAGATGATCGTTTACGCCGTTGGTGGACCGGATCCCCATGCGAGCGCCGATTTCACGCAGCGTCGGCGGGTAGCCGCGGTCGTGAATCGACTGACGAATGAAGTCGAGCACCATCTGTTGCCGCTGCGTAAGGCCTTGCATCGTGTATGCCCAAGCTACTGAACGCGCGTTCTATCGTCAAGAAAGCGGCGTCGAAGCTCACCGGGCCCAGTCCGACAAGAAGCGCATCTTCATGTCCACATGGCATGTCGCGCACTCGTGGGATTGTCCGTCCTTACGGGCGAGCTTCGCGACGAAGTTGTCGTCCATCCAATGCGAGAGCCGCTTCTCGTCGCTCCGGTCCAGTTGCACGACACGACCTTGATGGCACGAGTCGCAGAACAGGGGTGATCCGTCGGCCATCGCGAGCCCAACGGCGAACTCGTCCCACATGCGCGCGGCAATCTTTTTTCGGCGAGTCGGCGCCGCGAAGTCGCCCTCCTGATGGCAGTCGGCGCACTTGACTCCGAGCGACCTGGCCATGAGCTTCATGACGCCTCGCAACGCCCTGGGATCCACCCGCTCGATGAACGGGAGATGGGTCGCGTCCAGGCCGAGAGCGCGCAAATCGGCGACCCATGAGCTCGGCCGCGGGGCCTTCATGTCGAGCGGAACCGAAGCCGGCGCTGCCCGGACGAACGTGCTCGGGGGGGCCGGCGTGGATCCGGACGGCATTTCCTGGCTGCCGTTTGCGTCAGGGGTTCGGTCGGAAGCGGCCCCGGATGACGCAGAGTGCTCCGGCACGATTGGCCCCGGAGCGGTCGGGGAAACCGTGCCGCATGCCACGGCGACGAGCCCGAATGCAACGAGGCCGCAGCGCGCCACCGCGGGAAACACGCACTGTCGCCGTACGGCGCCCCGCGGCTCCGGGCGGAGAGGCCTGCTCCTCAAAAGCGACTGCTCGTCGTCAGAAACGTGAGCTTATCGTTCGTCTCACGCAATCGAGCCGAAAGAATGCGCACGCAGTTCCAGAGCACCTCGTACGCGAGGTCCTTGTGGACAAATAGCAGATCGTCGAATTCCTCCTTCCTGATCACGAGCAGTCGGCAACGCTCGTGGACACGCGCATCTGCCGACCGCGGGAATTCGTCGATGAGCGACATTTCCCCGAACACTTGACCGGGACCCAGAATGGCGAGCGCCTCCTCACCCATGCCTGCGATCTCGCGGGAAATCCGCACTTTGCCATCGAGAATGATGAAGAGCTTGTCGCCCAAATCACCATATTGAAATATTTTTGTTCCCGTGACATGCGACTCTTCCGTCGTGGCGCGCGCGATGAGCGCCAGGGCCTCCGGCGTGAGTCCGTCGAAGAACGGGACGCGCGCTAGCTGACCCTCGCGCTCGGTCAAAATTCCGTCCGGGGGAGGAGCAGAGGACGTCATCGGTTGCCGCGTCGAGCGTACGTCAACACCGGCGACGGATCACTGCACACGAGGCTTGCGACGGCTTCGCGCCGGAGGGATCAGGCGTCGACTTCGGCCCTGGCCATCCAGCGCTCCGCATCGAGAGCGGCCATGCATCCGCTCCCCGCCGCCGTCACGGCCTGGCGGTAGGTGAAATCCTGAACGTCGCCGCAAGCAAAAACGCCGGCCACGCTCGTATAGGTGCTTCCGGCTTTCGTCTTGATGTAGCCACTGTCGTGCAGTTCAATCTGTCCTCGGAACAAATCCGTGTTCGGGGTATGCCCAATGGCCACAAAGAGGCCGGTACAGGGCACCACCACCGATTCACTCGTACCCACGTGGATACGAACGCCGGTCACTTCGCCGTGGCCCACGTCGAGCACCTCCTCGACCTGGGCGTCGAAGACGACGCGAATCTTCGGGTTCTTCAACACCCTGTCCTGCATGGTCTTGCATGCCCGAAATTCCTGCCTCCGGTGGACAATCGTAACGCTCCGGCAGAGACCGGCCAGATACGTCGCCTCCTCCATGGCCGTGTCACCGCCCCCGACCACCACAACGTCTTGACCGCGGAAGAATGCACCGTCGCAAACGGCGCACGCGCTCACCCCTCTGCCGAGCAGTGCGGCTTCGCTTTCGAGGCCCAGCCATTTGGCCTGAGCTCCGGTCGCCACGACGACGGTGCGAGATCGGTACTCCACCATGTTTTCGCCGACCCACACGGTGAACGGTCGATGGCGCAGATCCACCCGATGGACGTCGTCCGTGACGATCTCGACGCCTTGGGCCAGCGATTGGTCGCGAAAGGCCCTCATGAGCTCGGGGCCCGCGATTTTCTGTGGAAATCCCGGAAAGTTCTCGACGTCGTTCGTGATCATCAGCTGGCCGCCCGGAATCCCGCCGCGCGTGAGCCCCTCGATCATCAATGGCTTCAGGTTCGCCCTTGCAGCATAAATGGCCGCGGTGTGACCGGCAGGACCCGATCCGACGACGATGACCTCGCGCACTTGCAGATGGTTCATGTGTTGGCGGGCCAAAGTTAACGGTGCGGGAGGGCGTACGCCAGGGGCGCAACGCGTCCTGACATCTCCTCAGTGGCGCACCGGGACCGCCTTCAGCGAGGCGCGCCCGTCCTTGACGTACACACTGAATCGGACTCTCCGGCAAGCATGACGCAGCACGAGCGCGTCTCGATTCTCCTTGAGCTTTCGCGCGAACTTCTCGAACGTGAGCCCGTCGACCGGCTCGCCGCATTGGCGCTTGGTCCGGACGAAATCGTCGAAGACCGCGAGCCATTCGGACCTCTCCTCGGCGGCAACCTGGTCGCCCGTCGCCTGCGCCAACAGCTCGGCCGGCACCGCACCGACCGTGGTGGCGTCGTCGTCGTCGTTCGGGGACACGCCCGGGATCGTCGCGAACCCTCTCACGAGCGGCAAGTGCGATGGCGGCGGAGCCTGCGGAAAGGAAGCTGGAGGCGGGAGCGGCTTGCCCGGGGGTGCAGGAGCTGGCCTTGCACCGGGAGACGGCGCGTCGGGAGAAGAAAACGCCGAGGCCGGAATGTCCCCGAACGGTACCGGCTTCGGGGCTGGGGCAGGCGGCAGCCGAGCGGGCAGAGCCGGCGGCGGGATGTCGGGCGCCACACCGGGATCGGAGTTCAGGAACGAGAAAGCGCTCATCGACGGTTGAGCTGGTGCCGGTCCGAGGATCGCTTCGAGATCGGCAGGCTTGCGCGTCACCCCACCCGCCTTCTCGATCGACCGCTCAATGCCTTCGTTGATGTTTTGAGCCGCCAGTCGGTAGGCGCCACGCAGACGCGCGACTTGCAACGTTTCCATCCGTCCCTCTTTGAGACGAGTCGCCTGCATGACCAGCTCGCCAAGCGGCGCCGAGTGCTCAATCGCGGTGGCGGCCACGCCCACGGCCGCAGCAACGCCAACCACGCATACCAGTAGAAGCCAGGGGACATTGGCCTTGTCCTTGTCGTCGGCGTTGCTCAAGAAGCTCGTGGGCCCGGCGAGAACCGTACGCGTGCGCACCACCGCGAAGCCTCCGCCCTGGGGCCAAATGTCGCCGGGCAATCGGGCATACGTAGCCCCCAGACCGTCCGAAAGCATTCGCGCATCAGTGCGCCCCGCCTCGCCGTACGCTTGGGCGTCGACGTTTTTCAGGTCGTTGCCGAGGGCGTCGAGTTGCTCCGGATCGAAGCCTTCGACGCCGACGCCGCTCGAGACACTCCTGCCGGCCGCGAAAAAGGCGAGACTGGTGCGCGTCCGCCTCGCAAGGTCCTCCGCGAACTTCTTGCTCACCTCCTTCAGGCCGACGATCGCGCCCGCCGGGCGTTGGGTGGCGTCGTACTCCACGGGACGGGCAGCGACGACATACATCTTGCTGCCGAGCAGCCACACATCATCGCGGAGCCAGCCGTGCAGCGCATCGTTGACCGCCTCGTATCCCCCAAGTTCGAAGTCATCGTTGCCGGCTACGGCGTCGAAGCCGACCTGGGCGACGACATGCCCGTCACGATCGACGGCGAAGAGAGCGTCGCTCCGCCAGTCAGCAGGGATGTTGTCGCTGATCGAAGCGAGTGCCTTTTTTGCGTCGCTTTTGGGCTTATCGGAGACTCGGCCATCCTTGACCGAATTTGCGGCGACCAGCGCTTGCTGCAACGTGGCGTCGACGCTGCCTACAAGGAGCGCGTCGATGCGGTGCCGAGCGTCGATTTTGAGCGCCCACTCGACCGTCTGGCTGTCCGACGCGAGCCCCTCCTTGAGCGCGCGCAGGGTCTGCCGATTGTATTGGCCTACCGCGACGTAAACAACGTAGAGCGCCACGGCGACGGCAACGCCGAGAAGGACGTACCATACGCGCGACAAGACCATCACTTCGAATCACCGCCTCCCAACGCCATAGGCTCCCTCATGTCGAGGATGCCGCCGCCGACGTGAATCGGCGCCTCCCTTCCGACGGGTTTGCCGTCGAAAAATGCCTTCAGCGTGTAGTCACCTTGCGGCAGGGCCATGGCGAAGCCACCCTCGTGATCCGGAAGCGCGAACTCGACGGCCGCCGCATCGACCACGACGTACATGACGACGCTCGGGAAGAGCTCGTCACGAATCACATGCAAACCCGGCGCCGTTGCCGCCCATTCGCGCGTCGAGCTTGGGGCTAAAGGATTCGCCGCCCACTTGTCGTTTGCCACCTCGTAAAGGGTGTGCGCAAACGGGTCGACGTTCTTGAAGCTGAGGCGCGAGCCCGGAGCCAGGACGATGGTCGCCGGCGTAATGCGGCCACCCGTCACCTTGATTGAAACGGGGTCGTGCTCGTGCGCTTGCGACCCACTGGCCAGCGCGGCCACGCAGACTTCACGCGAGACGTTCGCCGACAGCTTCCGAAAATCTTGTTTTACTGTGGGCGACGGCTCTCGCCACGTGTAGCTGCGCGAGTCGTTCTTCGCGCCCTCGGCGTACACTTGCGGCAGAAGTTTTTCCCACCCAACGACCTTGCCATGAACCGTCCCGGCAGGGATTGCGCCGGCAAAGAGGGGCGCGCCGAAAATCACGGCAAGTCCGAAGACGAGGGTGGAGACAATGTACGCCGGACGCACGGCCCTCGCTCTTCGCGACACACGAATCATCACGGGTTCCGGCGCAAACGGTAGCTGACCGCGAAAGCCGGTGTAAACGAGTTTCAGGAAAACGCGCCGCGACGGCTTGGCGATTGATGAAACGACCGCGCCGGCGACTCAACGGGAACGAGAATAGGGAAGGACCAGGAGCATCGGTCCCTCTTTTACGTCTTGCTGTCGACCGGGAGCTCGACGACGAATCGAGTACCCCGCCCGACTTCGCTGTCGACGCGAATCTCGCCGTCGTGGCTTTCGACGATGCTCTTCACGATGGAAAGACCGAGTCCGGTGCCATGACTCTCTCGTTTGGTCGTGAAGAACGGAACGAACACTTGCGGCAGGTGCTCGGGGGTAATGCCTGCCCCGTTGTCGGACACGGAGACGACGGCCCGGGGATCTCCCTCGCTGATTCGCACCGATGTCGTCAAGACCACGCGGCCGCCAGTTGGGGGGGCGGCCTGACACGCATTGGTCAGCAGGTTGACGAATACCTGGACCAATTGCTCGCTCACACCCCGGACGATGAGGATGTCCGGACCGTAGCGCCGCTCGACGCGCACGCCAGCCGCCGCGAGAACGTGCTCGCAGAACGCGACGGCCCGGTCGACCACTTCCTGCAGGGCGACCGCTGCCGTCGCATCGCTCGAAGGTCGTGCGTACGTCACAAGCTCGCGCGTGAATCGAAGCATCCGATTCGCCGATTCGCTAATCCGGCGCAGCCTTTCGACGTCGTCCGCTTCGCGTCGACGACCCTCTTCGGCAGCCCTGCGGATGAGAAAGTCCGAATAAGCGACGATCGAGGTGAGCGGGTTGTTGAGCTCGTGCACCAAACCGGCCGCCAGCTGTCCGAATGTGGCCAGTTTTTCGGCCTGGATCATTCTTCTCTCGAGACGCCGCGTGTTTCGGTTGGCGCCCGCGGCAGCCGCCGCGGCAGCCCTGGCGTTCGGGAGCGCACGTCCGAGGATCATCGCCACTCGTTCGATGAGGCGAACCGCTGGCGAACGGGCAGCGTCCAGATTCTCTTCATCGGACGCCAAGTGCAGCGTCGATCCCATCGGGTCCGACGGAACGCCGACGACATACTCGTGTGCGAACTCCGGGAAGATCCGAGTTGGATCGCTCGGGCCCGGTCGGTCCATCACCCCCTCCGGAAGCCTGCGCACCACCACGCGGGCGCGACGGTTCGCGCCCGGCTCGGGCACGAGACACGCTCCCACCGCATGCGCGGGTACGATGTCTGCCGCGGCCGCTATCAGCGTCTCGACGACGGCGCGCTCGCCACTCGGAAGCGGCAGATCGATGGCGGCGACCAGAAGGCGGTCCAGCCATGCACTCGGCACCAGGTCCGGCACGCGCGGTCGGGATGACGAGAGCTCCGTGTCGCTGGCTGGAGCCGCGCCATCGCCCTCGGCGCCGAGCGTCTCTGCTCCCCGGCTGCCCGATCCATCCATCGAACGCTTGCGCATACGGGACACCTATTTGCCGTGCTGACCGGCGACGGGTTTCACGATGGCGGGCCGATCGTCGTTGGCAGCCTTCAGAACGTCATCGTCGTTCGCCGATGCGGGCGCCGATCGGTCGAGATCGAGAATGCGCGCCCGGCCGACGTACGATTTCGTTTCGTATCGGGTGATCTTGCCGATCTTGCGCACGATGTCCGCCATCCGCTCCGCTTCGTTAAAAATGACCACGGCGGCCGAGTGAGGTGCCGTGGCGGGCTCGAGCCGGCGCTTCAGCAGCTCCGCGTAGCCCATCACGATCGTGAGCGGTTGGTTGAGCTCGTGGGCCGCTGCGCCCGCCAGCTCCGCCACGATGGCCTGGCGCTCCTGGGCGAGGATTTGCTCCTGTGCCTGCGCAAGGCGCTGTTCCATGCGAACTTTTTCGCGCAAATCAGTAAAGATGCCGACGCTGCCAACGGGCACCCCGGCTTCGTAGATGAGCGCCGCCGAGAGGGAGACGGGGACCGGCTCTCCGCTCACGTTGAGGAGCTCGGTGCGAAGGCCTTGCACGCGACCGCCCCCCGCCCGTATCAGGCGCATGACGTCGCGCGCAACTCCTCGAGGATATCGGGTGCTTACGTCGCAACCCAGCAACTCGGCCGCGGGGATGCCGTAAATCCGTTCAGCAGCGGGGTTCGCGAGCAAAATACGCCCGCGAAGGTCGGCACTCACGATTGCATCGACCGACGAATCGATGATGCGCTGAAGGAAGTCCTTGGTCTTGAGAAGTTCGCTTTCGACAGCACGTTCGGCGGTCACGTCGCGAAAAGTGCAGAGTACGACGCCTTCCTCGCGAAGCACGGAGTTGAAGTTCACGCTCAAGATCGCGACGTCTCCCCCTTTCTTGCGCACGTGGACGTCGACGTTCTGCGGATACCGCCCCTGCGCGAAGCCGAGACGCAGATCGTGAGCCAGCCGCGCGTCCTCGCCCGCCAGCAAGTCTCCGACCCGGCGTCCCCGCAAATCGGCCTCGCTGTAGCCCGTGATGGTCTGCGTGCGCGGATTCGAAAAAAGCAGATGCCCTTCGGCGTCGATGACGATAATGCCGTCCGCCGCGCTCTCGAAAAAGTCGGCGTAGCGCTGCAGTGTCCGCAGTCGACGCTCGGCCTCGAAGCGGGCGACGGTAACTTGCTGCGTTTGATCGCGTAGCGTCTGCATCACCCGCGCGTTGCGCAGCGCGATCGCCATGGCGTTCGACACGGTTCGGCAGAGCCCGAGCTCGCGATCCGCGAACGTAAATGCCTGCTTTGCCCGAAGAAACAGGACACCCATCGGGCGCGACTCGTAAAGGATTGGCAGGATCGCGAGCGAGCTGAACACGCTCTTGTGCCCTTCGTGACGGACGATCTCGAGCAGCGGGTGAGTCGCAACGTCGGCGATGACCAGAGGTTCGCGGCTGGTCAGCACCTGCTGAATCTCCGGGTAGTTGGCCAGATCGATCGGCAAGTCGCGAAGCTGCTCGTCGTCGCTCGCTGCGACGACGTATCCGACGTCGCCCGCCTCACGCACGAGGACGATGCTCACGCGATCGACCTTGGCCACCTCGGCGATCCTCTGGACGACGGTAAAGAGGATGCCCCGGAAATCGAGGTTGGACGCCAGGGCGCGCGTGAGCTCGAGCACCAACCGTGCGTCATGCTCCTTCTTGGCGAGCGCCTCGACGAAGCCCCGAATGCGAAGCTGACCTCGAATCCGCGCGACCAGCTCGACCGGCTTGAAGGGCTTGCGAACGAAGTCGTCGGCACCGGCTTCGAATACCTTTGCGATTTCCTCCTCCGCCTCGAGTGCCGTCAACACGACGACCGGAAGGTCGCGCGTCTCGGGTCGGGACCTCAGAATACGCAAGATTTGGTAGCCGTCGGGCGGCGGCATCACGAGATCGAGCAACACGATCGAAGGACTGATTTTGTCGATTTGGGCGAGCGCCTCGGTGCCCGACGCGACCGCGATATGCGGAAGATCCGCGTGCGCTAGCGCCTGGATGAGGACGTGTCGACTGACGGTATCGTCGTCGACGACAAGGACGGGACCACCCGGCACGGCCGAAAAGTGTACCCCTCCGTCCCCATTTGTCGACATTGCGTGCTCAGTCGAACAGATCGCGCTGTGGCGTTCCGGACAGCTCTCCCGGCGGAGCCCCGGGTACGGGCGGCTTCTTGCCGATCGCCTCGTAGGCCTTTCGATGGGCAATGCGACCTCGCGGCGTCCGGCCCACGTAACCTTGCTGAATGAGGAACGGCTCCACCACGTCCTCGAGCGTGTCCCGCGGCTCGGCGAGCCCGGCCGCGAGTGCGTCGACGCCGACCGGGCCCCCGTCGTAGTGCTCGATGACGACGGTGAGGTAACGCCGGTCCATTTCGTCGAGACCGGCTTCGTCGACCTCGAGCCTCGCGCAGGCGTCCCGAACGCCCTCCAGATCAATGCGCCCGTTGCCGAGGACCTCGGCAAAGTCGCGAACACGCCGCAGCAGCCGGTTGGCAATGCGCGGTGTCCCGCGGGAGCGACGCGCGATCTCGTGCGCCGCGTCGGCCTCAAGGCTCACAGTGAGGAGCCTGGCGCTCCGGACGACGATGCGAGCCAGATCCTCGGGAGGATAGAAGTCGAGCCGCACGACGTGGCCAAACCGCGAGAAAAGAGGCGCCGTGAGCAGCCCCGTTCGCGTCGTTGCCCCAACGAGCGTGAACGGCTGAAGCGGGATCTGCACGGCGCTGGCGAATGCCCCCTCACCCGTCATGATGTCGATGATGGACTCGTCGAGAGCCGGGTAAAGGCTCTCCTCGACGACGGGGTTCAGCCGGTGAATCTCGTCGATGAAGAGAATGTCGTTTTTCTGGAGCTTCGTCGTGAGAAGCGCGGCGAGCGCCCCCTTGTGTTCGATCACGGGGCCGCTCGTGGTAACGACCTGGACGCCCATCTCGTGCGCCAGAATGTGGGCGAGGGTCGTCTTGCCGAGCCCGGGCGGACCGGACAAGAGGAGATGATCGAGCGGCTCGCCGCGACGCCGCGCGGCCTCGACGAAGACGCGCAGGTTGTCCTTGTGTTTGGTCTGGCCAATGTAGTCGGCGAAGGTTCGCGGCCGCAGCGTGCGGTCGAACTGGGTGTCTTCCTGCTGCTGCGTCGCGTCGATCGCACGTCCAGGGTCACCGAGCGGCTCGGCGCCCCGATGTTCTGGAATTCGAGCCGCGGGACGCTTGGCCATGCGATCAGAACTTCGACAGATACTCGCCGATGCTTGGCAGCGGAAGGACCTCGGACGCGAGGCCCGCGCGCACGACCGCGCCGGGCATTCCGTTCACGATGGCCGTCTCTTGCGATTCGGCGATGATGATGCCGCCCGCGTCGCGAATCGCGCGTGCGCCCTCGAGCCCGTCGTCACCCATGCCGGTGAGGACGACGCCGATGCACGACGGACCGAGGAAGGCCACGCTGTTGAACAGCCGGTTGGCGCTGGGTACGTAACGGTCGGTCGCGGCCGCAGGACCGACGCGCAAGCGAAACTCCGGCCCCTTTCGCACGAGCTCCATGCACTTTCGCCCCGGGCAGATGAACCCCGTCGCGGGCTCGAGCAAATCGCCGTCGGTCGCCTCGACCGTTCGCACCGCACCGCGCTTGTCCAGTCGCTCGGCAAACGTCCGCGTGAACTTGTCGGGCATGTGCTGTGCCACCACGAACGCCGCAGCCGTCGTCGCGGGAAAGCGGGCGAAGAGCTGCAGGAGAGCGCTCGGTCCGCCCGTCGAGCTTGCGATCGCGATGACGCGCTTCGGGGGCCGATACAGCGCGGCGGGCCGAGCCGGGGCGGGGTCGAACCCGGCCGCAGCTCCGTCGACCGTAAACGCCCCGCTGCCTTGCCGCCGTACCAGTGAGTTGGGCACGAACGACGGCCCCAGCGACCGGACAAGGAGTACTTTCTTGAGCAGTTCTTCGCGAACCTCCATCGCCTCAGGCGTCAGGCGGTCGGGCTTGGCGACGAAATCAAGAGCCCCGAGCTCGAGCGCTTTGAAGACGTTCTCACGCTGCGAGTAACTGCTGACGACGATGACGGGTGTCGGCGCCGTCGCGGCGAGGATGCGAAGAAACGTAAACCCGTCCATCCGCGGCATCTCGAGATCGAGGGTCACCACGTCCGGCTTCAGGAGTGTGACGAGCTTGAGCGCCTCTTCGCCGTCAGCCGCTTTGCCCACGACTTCGACCTCGGAGTGATCGGCGAAGACGTCCGCAATATTTCGTCGGTTGTAGGCTGAGTCGTCGACGACGAGCAGCCGGATGGGACGCGCACGGTGGGTGGTCACGAAATTGGGCCCGGAGACTGGCTCGGGCTACGCGCGGACAGGGGCTTACGGTACACGAGATCGTCTTTCAAATGTAACAGCTCGAAGGCCGTCGTGACGTTCAGCAGCGACTCAGAGTGGCCCAAGAGGAGCACGCCCCCGGGGTTCAAGCGATGATACAGCATCTCGATCGCCACCCGGCGCGCGCGCGCGTCGAAGTAAATGAGCACGTTCCGGCAAAAAATGACGTCGACCCGACCGAGGGCGCGGGATCGGTCCTCGAGCAGGTTCATCTGGCCGAACGAACACAGAGACCGAATGACGTCACTGACCTGCCAGCCCCCCTCCGGACGCGCCACGAAATACGAGCGACGCTGTTCGTCCGTCGTCACCCGGAAGCTGCTCTCGGAGTAGATGCCGCGGCGCGCTGCGGCCACACATCGACGGGAAATATCGGACCCATGGACCCGCACGTCCCACGGCGTCGACGTCCCGTTGATGCGGCTGGGTACATCCGCATCGAAGGACGTGCGCCGAGGTAAAAACAAACCCGACTGATGCACGAGGATGGCGACCGTATACGCTTCCTCGCCGGTCGAGCAGCCTGCGCTCCAGATGATCAGCCTGCGCTGCGGTCGAGCCTGAACGTGAAGGAGCGGCAGAAGCTCGTTTTGAAATGCGCGCAACTGACGCTCCTCGCGAAAGAAATACGTTTCATTCGTCGTCAGGAGATCGACCGCCTCGTCCCACTCCGCATCCGCAGCCTTGGCGAAGCGCAGATAATGGTGATACTCGGCGAATGAAGCGAGCTTGAGCACGATGAGGCGTTCGCGAAGACGTCGCTCGAGTGAGAATCGCGTCTCGGGGCCGAAGTGGAGACCGGTGCGCGCCACGAATAGATCGCGCAGGAGGCGGAACTCGTCCGCTTTGAGCGTGATCCCTTCCGCTGAGGGCGGCACCCGGCGCACTACTGCCCTTCCTTGAATTCCCGTGATTCGTCCGCCGGATCCGCGCGCTCGGTGCCGGCAGGATCGCTGGACGGCCGAAGACTGACGGCAAGTGCGATGGCTTCGCGCACGCTGGGATCCTGCTCGCGTTCGTAACGCACCCGAAGGAGCCCCTGCGACACCGTCCCCTTGTCCTGCGCAAGCAACTCGGCCGCGTGCCGGCGGATCTCGGGCGACGGATGGTCAAGGCAGAGGCCGAGACGCACCAGCGCCTGAGCTCCCGGACGCGAGCCCACGAGCGACAGCGCTAGCTTGACCACCTCTGTGTCGGGGTGATCCAACGCAGCGAAGAGCACTTGTTCGCGATCTGGCTGGTCGTCCGAAAGCGGAGACCCCTCGACACGCTCGAGCGCTCCGACAGCCTCCACCGCGGCGCAGGCGATGGCAGGGTCCGAATGCCGCACCAGCGGACGAGCCGCGGCGACCGCGCGCTGCGGATCCGCCTCCCCGAGCGCCCGGAGCGCCGTCGCGGTGAGCACGGCATCGCGGGTGTCCGCAACGACCGCGATCAGTGGTTCGACCCTTCCGAGGCGCCCCAGCGCCCGGACGGCCGCAAGCTTCACCTCCCGCTCCTCGTCCGAAAGAGCGAACACCACGGCGTCCGCGGCCGCAGAACCACCGGACTGCGCGAGCGCATCGATGGCCGCGCGCCGGACTTGAGGGTGGTCGTGCGAAAGCGCGCGCTGCAGGATGCGCACATCGTCCGGCAAAAGCGGCTGGGTGGTGGCGATCGCGCCGAGCAGAATGCACGCGAGCACGACCGGGTCATGCGGCGGTCGCGACTCGCGCAGAAGCTCGCGTGCTGCACTCACGTGCCGAGCGGCGAGCCCCGACACCGCGTTGGTGGCCGCGGCGGCGATTCGCTCGTCCGGATGCCAGACGAACTTCGCGGCACGACGAAGATCACTGGCGTCGCCCACCATGCCAAGCACCTCGACCGCACACGACGTAACCTCGGCGAATGTCGATCGCAGCGCTGCGCGTACAGCCGCGCGCACGTCGAGGACGCTCGCTCCTTCGAACGATGCTGCGAGAGTCAGCACGGCCGCTTGTACCGAGGCGGACGACCCGCGTGCCCCGTCGAGGAGCGGGGTGATCGCGGTCGGGCCGAATAGCCGAATGGCCATGTCGGCGCGCTCGGCGACGTCGTCGTCTCCGAGCGCCTCCGCCAGCAGGCGTACGTCCGCCGTGTCGCTCAGCAGACCCAGTACGAGCAAAGCCCCCGCACGAGCGCGAGGATCTTCTCCATCGCCCGCCCTGCGACGGGCGTTCTCGTGACCGGCCGCGTCGAGTGCCTCGCGGGCGGCCCCAACGAGTGCATCGTCGTGGGGGTCCGCAGCCAGAAGATCGCCGAGCGCGACCAACGCGTCGCGCGCGATCGTCGGCGAAGCGTCTCCGGTGGCTTTGGCCAGGGCCCGGACGGCCGGCGGCTCTCGTGACGCCGACGCCGCGGCGATGGCGTATCGACGGAGCAGCGGGTCGGCGGCGAGTGGTTCGAAGATGCCCCACGGCAAGCATGCGGCCAACCGCGCGAGCGATTCGAGCGCGGCAATCTTCAAGAACGTGTTGCTCGTTGCGAGAACGTCGGCGAGCGCCCGGATGGCCCGTTCGCGCGAGTCCTCTCCGGCGAGTGCGGCGGTCCCGAGCGCTTCGGCGGCGGCCACGCGCACGTTCTCGTCGTCGTCGGTCAGCGCCAGGGCCAGCGCCGAGGTTCCCCGCGCATCGGCAATGCCGCCGAGAACTTCTACGACGAGTTTGCGGGCGTCGGCGTCCAGCCGGGACAACGCGTCGACCGACGCCCCCACCGCGTCGGGACCGATGACGACGAGCGCCTCGACCGCGGCGTTGCGAAGACCGATGTTGATGGTCTCTTCGAGTGCCGCAACCAAGGAAGCGACGACCTCCTCGCGCTGCTCGAGGGCAGGCGCGACCAGGGTTCCCTCTTTGCGAACGCGCCAGTCATCGTCGCCAAGCGCACGAAGCAGCAGCTCCGGGGCCTGGCGCCCGCGGACCTTGGCAATCTGTTGCACCGCAACGCGCCGCGCTTCGGGCTCGGCCTGGTCCAAAAGCCAGCGGACGGCGGCTGCGGCGTCGCTCACGCCGACGGCTCCGGTGGCCGAGCGGACAACTGAGCGCCGGGACCGATCTGCCCCGATGCAGCGAGCGACTCCGTGAGTTCTCGGAGGCGACTCACGTCGAGCACGAACACGAGCTTGCCGTCGTAACTCGTGACCCCTGCGATACCCCGCACGTCTTCCCCCCCCCCGAGAGTGGGTGCAGCCCGCAGCTCGGTTCCTTTCGTTCCGAACACGTCGGTGACGGCGTCGACGACGAGCGCCGCTGTGCGGTTCGCGACGTCCACGACGATCCACTTCGTCTTTCGCGTGCGTGCCGTGGGCGCGAGCCCAAAACGAGCCCGTAAATCGACCACGGGCACGACGTCACCGCGAAACTCGGCGACGCCGATCACGGCCGCTGGCGCGTGAGGGAGCTCCACCAACCACATCGGGTTGGCGATCTCCTTCACACGCGCAATCGGAACAGCATAGTGGACCTCTCCCACCACGAAGCCTACGAGACTCTTGGATGGGTCATGGCGGTTTCGAGTCGACACGATGCCCGTGCTCATTCTCTCACGCCGGCTCGAAGATCGGGCGAAGGTCGATGAGAAGTAGGAAAACGCCGCCCGGCGGCCTGCCGATGCCGGCGACGTGCGCCGGTTGATCGGAGCCCAAGACGTGGGCCGGCTCGATGTCCTCGCTGGCCAGCCTCCAGACTTGGTGAACCTCGTCGACGAGGAGTCCGATCTGTTCGCTTCGACCCACGTCGGCGAGCAGGATGCGCGTCTTTCGGTCGGCCGGCGCTTCGGGAACGCGAAAGCGCCGACGCAAATCCATCACGGTCACGAGCTTGCCTCGCACGCCGATGACGCCGAGGACGGAGAATGGGGCGCGAGGCACTTCCGTGATCGGCGGGGGCTTGAGGATCTCGGCGACGTGCGCGATTTCGACGGCGTACGTCTCTCCCGCGAGGCCGAAGGCGAGATACTCGGTGCGCTTGCCGGCATTGCCCGTCCGGCGGGCCGCCCGCCGGTCGTTTCTCCCGCGCCCCAGATCGACCATCGTCAAGCCCTCCGAATCCCGGCAGCCCGTCGGCTCGAGTCTTCCGCCGCCACGAGAAACCGCGTCTCGGCCGGCGCGATCACTTCCTCGATGAGCGCGGCCACGTCCAAGACCAACGCCACACGCTGATCGCCGAGCTCCGTTGCACCGGCGAACCCACGAACGGTCTTCAGCGATTTGCCGAGCGGCTTGATCACGATGTCCTGCTGCCCGATCAGCGCGTCGACGACCAACCCGAGCCTTCGCTCGGCCATACGCACGACGACGACGAACGAACGCCCGACCGGGCGGCCTCGCTTCGACTCGAACAGGCGGTCGAGGCGGCAGATTGGCAGGGACGCCCCACGCACGCTCAGCACCTCGCGCGACTCGATTGCCCGCACGTGCTTCTCTTCGAGCGCGATAGCCTCCTCGACGGTCGAAATGGGTATGCCAAAGAGCTGGCCGGCCAGATCGACGAGCAGCACGTTGATGATGGCCAACGTAATCGGCAGCGTGATCGTCATCTTGGTGCCGATGCCCACGTCGCTCGCGATATCGACCACGCCTCCGAGCTTGCCGATGTTGGTCTTGGCGACGTCGAGCCCGACTCCGCGGCCGCTCAGATCCGTCGCGATTTCCTTCGTCGTAAAGCCCGGCATGAATACCAGCCCGAAAACCTCTCGAGCGCTGAGTTCTTGGGCTTCCTCCGCGGTCACGATCCCCTTGCGAATCGCAGCGCTGAGGAGCGCGTTCGCGTCCATGCCCGCGCCGTCGTCCTCGAGCTCGATGACGACGTGATTGCCCTTCTGGAATGCGTTCAACGCGATGGTACCGACCGCCGGCTTGCCAACACGAAGTCGGTCGGCGCGCCGCTCGATTCCGTGGTCGATCGCGTTGCGGATCATGTGCATCAGCGGATCGCTGAGCTCTTCGACGATGAGCTTGTCGATCTCGGTCTCGGCCCCGGTAACGACGAGGTTTACTTCCTTGTCGAGCTCGCGCGAAATTTGTCGGACGATGCGGGCCAGTTTTTCGAAAGACTGGCCCAGCGTGACCATTCGGACTTCGAGAATGCCTCCCTGCATTTGAGCCAAGTGGCGCTCGAGATTGCGACTGAGTCGCTGCAACTCGGTGGCCATTTCACGCGGGCCGGTTGTTCCGCTGCGCGCGCGCTCCGTTAACCTCGCCATGGCCGTCCTGACGATCGCGAGATCGCCGACGATCGTCATCAGCCGGTCCAGCTTTCGAATGTCGACCCGAACCGTCTGGCTGACCGAACGAAGCGATACTTCGCCCGCCGACAGCGCCGGACCATGGCCGGACGCCGATGCGCGCGACTGGCCTCGCAGGGCGGGCCCGGTCGACGCGGGGTTTGGGCGATCGACAACCGACAATTCCGGGTCGTCGGACGCGCGGGCGACGGTCGCTATGGCGCCGTCGGCGTTCCTTTGGAACTCCGCTTTGGAGGCGTGCGCCGTGACACCATGGCCGGCTTGAACGGATCCGACCGAGGGTTGCGGGGCTGCGGTCGGTCGGCGCGGAACCTCTTCGATCGACGCGTTGGGCCCCTGGACGGCTTCGCGCAACGGCTCGAGTCGCGAGTGACTGGCCATCAGAATCTCGAGTTCGATGGCCTCGGAATCGACCGGCGATCCCGTCGGCAAGTACGTGATGATCTCTCCGTGTGGTCGAGCCTTGGCCTTGAGATCCTCGAGCGCCGTATCGATGGTCGACAGGGCGAAGCGAACCCGTATGCGATAGAGCTTGAGGCCCTGCTGGATCGTGGCTCGCAGGCGATGCTCTTCGTACTCGGTGAGGACGCCGAACAGGCCGGGGTCGAGATCGTATTGCGCCACGACGCCGGCCGTACTCCCGGTCCTCGGCGCTGCGATATGGCCGAGCGCAACGAGGAGCTCTTCGACCTCCTGGACGGGCTCCACCGCGTCGCCCTTCTCGACGGCGAGCAGTCGCGAGTAGAGCGCGACTGCCTGAAACAACAAGTCGAGAATCGCGCTCGTGAGCTCCATGCGCCCAAGGCGTAAATCGTCGAGCGCGTCCTCGAATTGATGCGAAAGCACCGATATGCGTGTCGCTCCGAAGAGCCCTGACAGCCCCTTGAGCGTATGCACTCCGCGAAATACGTCGTTGATGACCTCCGCCTCGACCCGGCCCTTCTTCAGGGAAGCGTCGAGAAGGAGCAAGTCGCGCCCGAGCGTATCGATGAGTTCTTGGGCTTCGCTGAAAAACTCTTCGCGCGCTTTGTCCACCGCGTCACTACGACCGCCGCCCCCGCCTTCGACCATGGCATCAACGTCCGGACTCGACCGGCTGCACTCCAGCTGGATGTCGCTCCTCGAGCAGGCTCTCGCACGATGCCCTCAGTTGTTCGGGCGTGAATGGCTTCGAAAGATACGCGTTTGCCCCGAGCGAAAGGCCGCGCGCGACGTCGTGCTCGGCCCGCTGGGTCGATACGATGAGCAGTGGCGTCGATGCGTGATGGGCGGAGTTGCGGATGAAGCGAATGAGTTCCAAACCGTTGATGTCGCTCATGTTGATGTCAGTGATGATGAGGTCGTACGGACCGCGGGGAAGAAGGCGCATCGCTTCGAAGCCGCTGCTTGCTTCGATGACTTCGACCCCACCGTGAGGCGTCGCAAAGTCCGGCGCCTCGACGACGGCGCGGACGAATGCGCGCACCGAAAGGGAGTCCTCGACCACGAGCAGCTTACGCATCTACGCCTAGGTTAGGGTACTACGAACCGCGGCCAACCGCCGAATCCGTGTAACGTGGGGACCGAGCTTGCAATGGAACCGCCGACCGCGGCAGCACTCGTCATCGGCAACGAGATTCTCGCCGGAAAAGTCGAGGAGGCCAATGTTCGCGTACTCGCAGACACTTTGCGGTCGCTGGGTGTCCTTCTGCGCCGCGTGGTCGTCGTCATGGATGATGTTGACACCATTGCGCACGAGGTGGACGAGCTCTCTCGTACCCACGACTGGCTATTTACGAGCGGGGGCATCGGTCCAACGCACGACGACGTCACGATCCAAGGGGTGGCCCAGGCTTTTCGCGTACGAGTCGTCTCATCTCCGGAAATGGAGTCGATGCTGCGCGAGCACTATAAGGAGCGGTGCACCGAGGGGCACCTTCGGATGGCGCTCTTGCCGGAAGGCGCCTGCCTCGAAGTCGCCGCCGGAATCACGTGGCCGACGATCCGCCTTGGCAACACGTGGCTTCTACCGGGCATCCCCGAGGTGTTCCGAATGAAGCTTCCCGTCGTCGTCGCCAAGCTCGGCGGCGGTCGGGCGTTCGTCTCCCGCGCCGTCTACGTCAAGATGGATGAGGGTGAGCTGAAGCCGTTGCTCGATCGAGTCGTCGCTCAGTTTCACGACGTGTCGGTCGGCTCTTACCCCAAATGGCTCGACGCAACATACAAGACGAAGCTGACGTTCGACGGTCGAGATCATGCCCGGGTGACCGCGGCTCGAGACTGGTTTCTCGCGCTCCTGCCTGCCGGCGAGCCGCAGCGGGTGGAATAGCGACCATGCTTGCATCCCGCGCAGCGAGGTCGCTACACTTGCTGGCACGCCGCTCGTCACGCCTTGCCCGAACTTCCACGCCTGATTTTATTTTCCCCGATCTCCTATGATCGGACCGTGAGCGCGAGCGGCCCGCCCATGTGGAAGCTGGTCATCGAGGACGACGAAGGCAAGCGCACCGTCGTTACACTCACACGCGACGAGTATTCGATAGGCCGTCGTGAGGGAAACATCATTCGGCTGACGGAACGAAACGTCTCGCGCGATCACGCTCGCATTTACAAGAAAGCGCAAAGCCCCGAACAAGAGCGCTTCGCGGTCGAGGATCGGACCAGTTACAATGGGGTTTTTGTCAACGGACTACGCATCAGCCACGCGCAGGATCTCGGCCACGGCGACTTGATCCAGGTCGGCGATTACCGCATCGTCGTTCAGGACGAGGCGCTCGCCGACGACGCCGAGCCGGTCATGGAGGGGGACTGGAAGCAAACGGTGCCGAGCGCGCCGCAATCGCGGGCGGCCGGTTTGCTGGATCGCCCGAATCGATTGGTCATGCTCGCCGGCCCGGCGCCTGGAACCGAGTTCCCGCTCGATCGAGAGAGAATGACCATCGGCCGCGCGGAGGATGCCACCGTCTCGGTCAATCACAACTCGGTGTCGCGCCTCCACTGCGAAGTCCACGCACTCGGCGACGGCAGGTTCGAGATCGTCGACAAGGGGTCGAGCAACGGCGTGCGCGTCAACGGCGCCGATCTTCGCCGCGGCATCGTGGAGCCGGGCGACATCATCGAGCTCGGCGACGTTCGATTCAAGTTCGTCGGCGCCGGGCAAATATTCAGGCCCGCCGGAGGCCAAGAGTTCACGATGCTGAGCGCGCGCAAGGTGAGCGCGGCTCGAGCCGGGCATCGGTACCGTAGCTTGCCAGTCGCCGTGTTCGCCGTGGTCGTCGCGGCTGGCGGGGTGGGCGCCTGGGCTTATACGCGGCCGCGGATGCGAGCATTAGCGCCCGCTGCGGCTTCGTCACCGGAGCAGGCGGTCCTTGCCGAAGCCAGAAAGCAGTGCGACAAAGGAAACTGCGAAGCCGCACACGCGAAGCTCGACGCCACTCTTCCGAAGTCGTCGCGTTGGCGCGATACGGAGGAGTTCAGAGAGGTCGAGAGCCGCTGGGCCGAATCGGTAATCGCCCGAGCGGACGGGATCACCGACGTCTCGGCCAAGCGTGACTTGTACAATCGCGTCGCGCAGACCATAGGGGTCGACCCCGCACACCGCGTACTGGCCGCAGACCGCTTGCAGCAACTCGACGCGAATTCAGGCGCCGAACCGACCAACGCTCTGGATCTGTCACGCGCTTCGTCGGCACCGTCGAAGAACCGCGATCGTCAAGACGCGAGCGCGGCCGCAACGCGTGGCGACGCGACCCGGCGGAATGCACTGGTCGCTGCGCAATCGCCCAGCTCCGCGCCGGTGGGGGCAACCACCGCCGTGGCCGCCCCCGGGACCGGTGGCGTCGAAGACCGGGAACGCCAGCTGGCGCTTTTAGGAACGCCGGACTCGAAGCTCGCCTTGAAACAGCAGCTCGAGCCCCGCGTCTACGGCGGCAAGGCCTCCGACGCAGAGGTTCGGCTCCTCATCAGCACGTGCAAGGACCTCGGCGACAAGGGCTGCGTCCAGCAAGCACGCGCCGTTCTCGCCCAGAGGAGGCAGTAAGCCGCGTCGTGGTAGGGCCCCGGGCGGGAGCGTGAGCAGGAGCAACGCCACGAGAGGCGGGAAAGCCCCAGAAAGCCCGGCGGGAGCCAAACATGTTCGGTGCTCTAGGGAACCGGTTCGGGAGCGACGCCATGCTGGGTGGCATTCGGGCAGCCCAGTTCGACACCTGTCGGCCCGTCCTGGGTCTTGACGATCTTGAACTCGACGCGCCGATTCTGCTCCCACGCGGCTTCGCTATGCCCCATGTCCAGAGGGCAAAACTTGCCGTACCCCTTGCTGCGCAATCGTGCGTGGTCAAGCCCCCGAGAGATGAGTGCGCGCACCACGGAGTTCACGCGATCCTGAGTGAGCCGCAGGTTGTAGTCGTCATTCCCGCGCTCGTCGGCGTGCCCCGCGACTTCGATCAGCGCAAACTCCGGGTGGTGCGACAGCGTCGTCGCAACGGCGTCGAGGATCTTGTCCGACGCAGGGAGGATCTCTGCCGAGTTGTACGCGAACTGGATCTTGTCGAGGATGACGATGTTGTTGTCCTGAATGATGACACTCCCCGTATCCGGACATCCGTCCTCGTCCTCGAAACCGTTGTACGTCTCGGGATCGTTGGGGCACTTGTCCTTCACGTCGGGAATGCCGTCGTGGTCGTTGTCCGGGTCCGGGCAGCCATCAGCGTCCTGCCATCCGTCTTTGTCTTCGGGGTCATTCGGACACTGGTCCATCTTGTCCGGAATTCCGTCGTTGTCGTTGTCCGGATCGGGGCACCCGTCGGCATCTTGGAAGCCGTCGCGATCTTCGGGTTCGTCCGGGCACTTGTCTTTCGAGTCCGGGATGCCGTCGCCGTCGCGATCGCCGTCCTTGCCCTCCGGGCAGCCGTCCGCGTCCTGAAAGCCGTCGCGGTCTTCCGGGATGTTCGGGCACCGGTCGTCCACGTCGGGAATGCCGTCATTGTCGTTGTCGGGATCCGGGCAGCCGTCTTCGTCGTTGAAACCGTCGAAGTCTTCGGGATCGTCGGGGCACTTGTCGACATCGTCCTTGATACCGTCACCGTCCCGATCTCCGATCGACGGCTCGAAGACGAAACCCAGAAACACCCGCTCGTCGGCCGTCTCGAAGCCATTCGTGTACCTTGGGCCGGCACCGATCATCAGGTACGAGTTGCGTTCG
>JBEKOY010000045.1:0-42426 GCA_049521295.1 Polyangiaceae bacterium
GCGACCATCTCATGCCCGCTGCCTATGCAAGAGGCGTGCTCGCTGTACGACCAGGCCTCGCTCGTTTGCGCGCTCGTTGCCGCGGGCTGCGCCTCTCGCATGCTTAAGCAAGTCTCACGCCTTGCCGCCGTCCGTGCCGACGCAAGCGTCACGGGGCCCGCGCTGGCGCAAAGCTTTGCGGCCATCCGAAAGAAGGGAGCCGATTTGTCGGAAGGCAGCGTTCGTCTCATGACGGAGGCTCCGCGGGGTGCGCGCTCCCAGATCGTCGCGGCACTCTGAGCTTTGCCGAGCGCGCCGCAAGGCGTCAGGCGTGCAGTGCCTTCTCGATGCGAGCCATCACCGGCGCAGTGAGTGCGTCGACGAAGTCGAGCGCACGCATGTTTTCGACGACCTGACTCTTTTTGCTGGCACCGGTAATGACGGTCGAAACGTGTGGATTCTTCAGGCACCAGGCGATTGCCATTTGCGCTGTGGAGCAACCGAGGTCTTTCGCGATGGCAGCGAGAGCCCGGACGACGTCAATGCGTTTCGGCTCGAGGACATGCTCTTTCAGCCAGCCCATGTTGGGCAGGTCGAGTCGTGTTCCCTTCGGAATGCCGTCGTTGTACTTTCCACTCAGAACGCCGGACGCGAGCGGGCTCCACGTCGTCGTTCCGGTTCCGATTTTGTCGTAGATCGGACGATACTCCTGTTCGACACGCTCGCGCACGAACAGGTTGTATTGGGGCTGCTCCATGACTGGAGGCGTTAGCCCGTTGCTGCTGGCGAATTGATGCGCGCGCAGTATCTCGTCGGCGCTCCACTCACTCGTGCCCCAGTAGAAGACCTTGCCTTGGCGCACCAGAATGTCCCACGCTCGCACGGTTTCCTCGATCGGCGTCTCGGGGTCGGGGCGGTGGCAAAACGCGAGGTCGACGTAATCGAGCTGCAGACGCTTCAAGGCGCCGTGCAAGCCTTCGAGGATGTGCTTGTGGCTCAAGCCAGTCTCGTTGGGGCGCTCGCCGCCCCAAAAAATTTTCGTCGAAACGACGAAGGTTTCCCGTCGCCAACCCACCTGTCGGAGCACACGGCCCATGGTCTCTTCGGCACGGCCTGCGCCATAGGCCTCCGCATTGTCGAAGAAGTTGACGCCGGCCTCGTAGGCCGTCGTCATGCACTCGAGCGCCGCCTCGTCGCCCACTTGGGCGCCGTACGTGACCCAGGCGCCGAGCGAGAGCTCGCTGATTTTGAGGCCTGACCGACCGAGACGGCGATAACGCATGAGTCTGTCCTTCCGTGCGGCGTCCGAACGCCGCGGCCGGCACTATGCCACGGCTCGAGCGCTATTCCGACGGCTCGCCGCCGATCGGTGAATGCCCGAGCGGTCTGGGCGGATGCGGCGAGTCGCGGTCTGCCGAGAGCCCGGGTCGCGATGACACGGCGCCTGGCCTCTCGACCGTGTCGTCCGCCTTGGGCTCGGCCTGCAGGCTCCCTTGGCTTTGCGTCGCCGACTCGGCGGCTTCGGGCTTACTGCGCGATCGCCGACGTCCGCGACCCTCCGGGAAAAGACGTTGTTCAGAACCGGAGGCAAGCAGTACGCTTGCGCGCGAGAGGGACTGGCTCGAATGGCATCTCGCGTCCGAGGGTGGTGGGCGGGCGTCTTTCTGCTGCCCGTTGCCGCGATCACCGCGTGTGGGGGTGCAGTGACGGGAGACGGCGCGACGCTCGGCTCGGAGGGAAGTTCTTCAAGCCGTTTCAGCTCGGCTTCGAGCGCCTCGCACGGCGGCGACGAGGGCCCAATTCTATCGGGCTTCTCGGACGCGGGCACCGCAAGCGCGGCGATCGGCCCGTGCTCCGCCGCATCTCAGCTCGTCTACGTGCTCTCGTCCGACGGCGAAATCTACAGTTTCGATCCACCCACGAAAGTGTTCACGGATATCGCGACGATCCAGTGCCCGAGCGGAAACGCCGTGCCCAATTCGATGGCCGTCGACCGGCAGGGAAATGCGTGGGTGAACTACGTCTACAACGACGCTCAGGGCGAAAATGTGGCCGGGGCCGTCTTCAAAGTCGCCATCGCAACCGGAAGTTGCGAGGTGACGAATATCGTCCTTCCGGCGGGCTGGCTTCACATCGGAATGGGCTTTTCGAGCGCCTCGGCCACCGACTCCACCGACACGCTCTACGTCGCCGGCGACGACCTGACGGGCACGTGCTCGGACGCGGTCGGATCCTCGCTTGGTTTGGGCAGCATCGACACGATCGCCGGGACGTTGTCGCCCATCGGTCCCTTCTCGGGCGGGCTCCTGCGGCAGGGCGCGGAGCTCACGGGGACCGGAGACGGCAGGCTCTTCGGTTTCTTCGACCTCTCCGTCGCCGAGGTGGCGCAGATCGACAAGGTGAGCGGAGCGACGTCGCCCCCCATTTCCATGACCGGGGTGCCGTGCCCGTGGGACTTCGCGTTCTCGTTTTGGGGTGGCGATTTCTACCTCTATACGTCCCGTGAGAACTCCAATTCGAGCGTTACGCATTACACGAGCGCGGACGGCGGAATCGACCCGAACTACGTGCCCGACACGGGGTTCTCGATCGTCGGGGCCGGGGTCTCGACGTGCGCGCCGACGGCCCAGCCCCGTTGACAGGACAACGCCGAGGCCGGGGCTTCGCGAACGAAACGCGCTGCAAGTGGACTGCGCGCGTACCGGGCACTCCGGTTCGCCGCCGCACGCTCTCTCGGCCATCGACGCATGAACCGGCGTCAACCGCTCGCGTCCGGGCCGTCGCAGGCGTAGCGCAGATCCGCACGCGATGGGCCCGATCGAAACGCCGGGCGTGCGGTTCGAGAGCGTGCGGGGCTCGGTCGCGGCCTTGACGCGCGCGCGGGTCGGACGTATGTAACCATATAGTTCCGTATCCGATGGGTTCATAACGTGCCTCACGACCCCCTCAGCGCAACCTTCGCGGCCCTCGCCGATCCCACCCGTCGTGCGATCCTTGCGCGCCTCACCTCGGGCGAGGCGTCCGTCATGGATCTAGCCGAGCCCTTTGCGATGAGCCTTCCGGCGATCTCGAAGCACCTGAAGGTGCTGGAGCGTGCGGGGCTCATCTCGCGCAGCAAAGACGCGCAGCGCAGGCCTCGCCGCCTTGAAGCGAAGCCGCTGAAGGAGGTCGCCGACTGGCTCGGCACGTACCGCGAGTTCTGGGAGGCGAGCTTCGACCGCCTCGATGAGTACCTCAAGGAACTGCAAACCAAGGAGAAGCCCCGTGCCCGAAAACAAGCTCGAAATCGTCGCCGAACCCGGTAAACCCACGATCGTCACCCGCCGCGTCGTCGCCGCGCCCCGAACGCCCGTGTTCGATGCGTTCACGAAGCCGGAGCATCGAGGCGGCACCGTGACTGCGGTCGCGAACAAGCCCGAGGACCTGGTCGTCACGCGGGTCTTCGATGCCCCACGCCACCTTGTCTTCGAGGCGTGGTCAAAGGCGGAGCACGTGTCGCGATGGTTCGCGCCCAGGCCGCTGACGATGCCGAGCTGCGAAGTGGACTTCCGCCCCGGGGGTGCGTTCCGCTTCATCATGCGTGCCCCGGACGGCGTGGAGTACCCGTTCGAGGGGGTGTTCCGCGAGGTCGTTCCGCCTGAGCGCATCGTCTTCACGGGTTGGGTCCACGAGGGCAACGCGACCCAGACCACGATCACGTTCGCGGAGCACGACGGCAAGACCACGCTCACGATGCACCAGACCTTCTCGTTCGAGTCACCCGCAACGCGCGGGGCCAGGCAGGGCTGGACGGCAACGCTGGACCAGCTCGGAGACCATGTGGGCCGGACATGAGCGCAGGCTCGAGATCGGCTAGGGCTCCCCGTGCCCGGAGCTCACGCTCGATCGTCGAGAGCGTCGAGCACGCCCGGAAGGCCGACACCGAGCATCTTCTTCCGAACCCGGCGCAACACCCCAGACACGATCCACCCGCCGACGCCGCTGAACCCCGTATGATCGAACGTGAAACGCGTCCCGCCCGCGATCGGCTCGAGCCGGTATGCGACCAGCGTCGGGCGTTCACCCTCGTCGCCGATCCATGAGTAACGGAGTAACCACGGGGCGCGCGCCTCGATCACCTCGCAGTCGACGAAGCCTCGCCAAAACGGCTGCGGTTTCGCCACCAACCTGAACCTTGTGCCTGCGGTGGGCACGAAACCATCGGCCCGTCCCCCGAGGCCCTCCTTGGTCCAAAGCGGGATGAGCGCGGGGTCGGTCAGGACCCGCCAGACCTTCTCCGGCGGGTGTGGGTACTCGTTGACGATGTGAATGTCGCTGAGGGATCCGCCACGAGGCGGGGAAACCTGTGTCGCGGTGTCGTCGGTCATGATGTTCTCCTTAGGGTCGAAACGCGGGCGAAGCGGTGCGTTCGCCTCGATCCGCGGGGGTCGGCTTCTCGGCGCTCGAAAGGTCGCTTCCGCCGAGCGATTCAAGGTTCCTGACCACGCGCTCGAGCAGGTGCCGGAGAAGCCATTTCTCCTCATCGGTCAGACCCGACATCGCCTCCCGGTCGGCTTGCACGAGCGCTGCCTTTGCTTTCGACAAGCGTGCGCGCGACCGCCTTGTCAGCGACACGAGCGTCCCGCGCGCGTCGTTGGGGTTCCGCTGGCGCTGAGCGACGCCGTCGCGCACCATGCGCGCCAAGGTCTCGGCCATGGTCGGCTGCTCGACCCGAGCGGCCTGGGCGAGTTCCGTTTGCGACAGCGATCCTCCACGGGCGAGAGCGCGAAGCACGGGAAGGTGACTCATGGCGAACCCAAACGGCCGCAATCGTGCGTCGAAATGACGCAAGAGGATTCGCGAAGCACGGTGGATCCAGAATGCTGGCGTGGACTCGGGGTTCCAGGGCTCTCCCTGCTCGCCGTTTTGCATAGGTACCATTCTAATAATACATCGGTACCTATGTATCAAGGGCAGCCATCCGGTTGCGGCGATTTCCGGCGTTCATCCCCGGTCCCGGGCTTCGACTCTGTTTTAGAGGGTCCGCTTCATCGTCATCGTCGACAAGAACAGCATCGCGCCCGTGAACATGGCGAGGAACGCGACGTGCTGGCCTGCGGCGGAGATGTCGCCGCCGCGAAAGAGAATCGCTTTCAGCGCCGCAACGGCGTGCGTCTCCGGGTCGACCTGGGCGAAGGTGCGTAGCCACCCGGGAAAGCTCGCGAGAGGGTACAGGGCTCCGCTCGGGAAGAAGAGAATGACGCTCAAGAACCCGTTGAGCACTCCGGCGATGCGCGGGTGTCCGGCCCTGCCCATGATCATCATGGTCATCGCCAGAAGGCCAAGGCCGGTCAGCAGCATGACCCCGACGAGCGCTGCGTAGCCCGCGAGTCCGCCGTGCACGCGCGCACCGGTCAAAAGGAATCCGATGACGAGCACCAAGCTGCTCGAGGCGAACGTCACGATCGTGCCCGACAGGAGGATCCCGAGATTGATGTCGAGCTTGCGAAGAGGGGTCGACAGGAAACTTTCGTGAACGCCCAGAAAGCGGTCCATGATCAAATTGAAGGCGCCGCTCAACATGCTCCCCATGAAGAGCGACATCACGACGACTCCTGGGATGAGGGAGGTATCGTAGTCGACGCGAGGGTAGATCTCCTGGGGCCGGATTTCAGCCGGCCCGAGGTGTTGCTCGAAGCGGACCATCGGCCGGTCGAGGGCCGGAAGCGCTGCCTGCACTGCGCCTTCGATCGCGGCGGCCGCGATGGCGTCGACGTTGTCGACGTACAGGCCGGCCGAGCCGGCGATCCCGCGAGAGAGATCGCGGGAGAACTTCGCCGGAACGATGAGCAGCCCGGAGATCCGGCCATCGTGCAGCATGGCGAAGCCCTTCTCGGGATTGTCGAGAGGCACCAGCGTGACGGTGGCCGGTCCGTGCTCGATGGCTTGCAACGCTCCGAGGAGCTCTCTCGCGTGAGGTCCCTGGTCATCGTTGATCAGGCCCAAGCGCAGGCCGGTCAGTGGGCCATTGAGGGAATTGCCCAGAATGAGCAGATAGACCACCGGGAGCACCACCGACGAAAGGAGCGCCGCCGGGTTGCGGAAGATGCGCAAGAGGTCGCGCTCCATCACGGCCAGGATCCGCCTCACGTGAACCTCCGCGGCAAGGTGAATGCTTGACCCTTGGGCGCGCTCTCCTCGCGAAGCGAGCGGCCCGTGAAATGGATGAAAACGTCCTCGAGGCTGATGCGCTGCAGGTTGGCTGCGCTGACCTCCACGCCGTCTTCGCGCAGGGTTTCGATGATCCGCGGCAGCAGCGCCGCGCCGTCGTCGGCCCGCACGCGTAGGCCTTGGGGTGTCCGCTCCACGCCTCGCACGCCGGCCAGGAGGTGGATCGGCGCAAGCCGTGCGTCCGGCAGCGCGCCCTTCAGCGAAAGCTCCACCGTGTCGCTGCCGGGGACGCGCGACTTCAGCTCCTGCGGCGTGCCGAGTGCGACGATCTTTCCCTGGTCGATGATGGCCACGCGGTCGCAGAGGGCTTCGGCCTCATCCAGGTAGTGAGTCGTCAGCGAGACCGTCAGCTCGGCCCCCTTGCGCAGATCGACCAAGAGGTCCCAAATCACGTGCCGGCTTTGGGGGTCGAGGCCGATGGTCGGCTCGTCGAGAAAGAGCACCGTCGGCTTGTGGACGAGCCCGCGCGCAATTTCGAGCCTTCGGCGCATGCCTCCAGAGTACGTCTTGACGAGCGACTTTTTGCGATCCCAGAGGCCCACCTTGCGGAGAAGCTCTTCGATCCGGGGTTTGCGCTGCCCCCGCGTCATTTCGAAGAAACGTGCGTAAATGTCGAGATTCTCGTAGCCGGACAGGTCGGTGTCCGAAGTGAGAGCTTGCGACACGACGCCGATGGCATGCCGTACGCCGTCCGGGTCACGCCTGACGTCGATGCCCGCGACATGGGCCTCGCCCGAAGTGATCGGTACGATGCCGGTGAGCATGCGCACCAACGTGGTCTTGCCGGCGCCGTTGGGTCCGAGCAACCCGAACAGCTCGCCGTGCCGGACTTCGAGATCCACTTCGTTCACGGCGGTGAAGTCGCCAAAGCGCTTCACCACCTTGTGAACCTCGATGGCATACTCGGGATTCATCGGGAAGAGGCCTTCAGCGCTCGGCTCGGTTCTCGATTTTGAGCGAAGAGGCGGATAGCGAGGCAATCGAGACTTCGGCGGTCATTCCGGGCCGCAGCGACCGAGCGGCGTCGTCGATCGCCACGCGCACGAGAAACGTGCGAATGTCCGGACGGCCCCGCTTGACGTCGCGATTGACCGCGAAGTCGCCCTCGGCACCGATAGCGATCACGTGGCCGCGGTACATCCTCGTTGGTTCGGCCAGCACACGCACGTCGGCGGCGTGGCCGATCTGCAGGTTCTCGAGCTCGGTTTCCTCGATGTCGAGACGAACCCAAAGCTGCGAAAGGTCCTCGACGGTCACGACGGGGGTTCCCGGCGCCGCCCATTCGCCCGGCTGGAGGTTGCGCTGCACGACCAGACCGTCGAACGGGCAGAGCACCTGAGCCTCGGCAAGCTGCACCTTGGCGACTTCGAGCGCCGCTTCGGCCGTATTCACGGCGGCTCGCGCGTCCGCGACCGCCGCCTCCGAAGCGGAAACTCGACCCGCCATCGCCGCTCGAGTGGCGGTGAGCGATTCCAGATGGGCCTTTGCCTCCAGCATGCGCGCTCTCGCGCCGATGAGGTCGGCGTCCGCCTCGGAGCCGCTCTCGACCAGACGCTTCGTGCGGTTGTAGTTGTACTCCGCCTCGTCGAGCGTTGCCTGGGTCTGGGCGATGTCGGCCCCCGCCCCCTTCACCGTCGGGAGCGTCGCCCTCAGATTCGCTTCCGCCTCCTCGAGCGCCTCGCCCGCCTGATCCAGGTTCGCCTGCGCCTGTCCCACGGTGGCCTGCCGCTCTCGCGCATCGAGTTGCGCGAGAAGCTGCCCCTTCTTGACGACGTCGCCTTCTCGGACGGGGATCACGTCGACGCGACCCGCCACCTCGGACGCCACGTCCGCCACGGGGGCATCGAGGAAACCAGCATAGGGAAGCGCGGAGATCGGCTTGCAGGCGACGCCCAGCAGCAGGAGCAGCACGCGCGTACCTCGAATTCGCAAGGAGGTCCTCCGGGTCACGAAAATGCCAGCCGGCGCGTCTTTGCGCGAGCGGCTGTGGCGCTCGGAATTGCGCCGATGTTTGCGTTTGCGTCAAGGGCCGGGACGCGCGCGCCTGCGGTCGACCTGAACAGGACGTTGGGCGCTCGGCCTCGAAATTCGTAGCCGTGCGGTTCTTTGCCCCCCCCGCGGCGTGAAAGCGGGTCTGAGCCGCGCACGGGCCCACGTGGGGTGCGTCCGCGCCCTTAAGCCGGTCTTGAGTCCTCCCGTACCGAAATCAGGGTATCGACGTTGGGAGGATCCATGGGGGATGGCGTCAGGGCACGGGTAAAGGACGGCGAGCCGGGTACGAGGCCCAAGGCGCTGAAAGCGAGCGGCCGACACCCGGCGGCGCGACAGGATTTGACCCGTCTTCTCGCACACGATCTCAAGACCCCTCTTGCCGCGATCGCGATGAACCTGGACTTCGCGCTCTCCGAGATCGATGCCGAAAGCCGGGATGGTTTGAAATGCGCCCTGGAGGACTGCCGGCACGCCAACGCGTGCGCCATTCGCATCGTGTCGGATATGGCTGACGTCGTCCGCTTGGCGACCGGGGATTATCGTCCCACCCTTTCCGACGTGGACCCCTTGGACCTTCTCGGCGGCGTCATTCGTCGTGCCGCCGACGATGCGAACGCCCGTGGCGTTCGGATCGAGTGGTCGGCGGAAGGCGGCGTCATCGCTGCGGACCCCGATTTGCTGGCTCGCGCGCTCGACCGTCTCGTCGAGCGCGCCCTTCGTCACGCCCGCGTCGGCACGGCCGTGACGATCGAGTACGCGTGTGGGGCGATTGTCATTCGCGTCGAGTCGACTTCGAGCAGCGTACACGACGCAAACACGTGCGCGCTCGCCACTCGCTTCGCCGAAGCCGCTCTCAGCGCACAAGGTGGTGGCTTTCAAGACGAATCCGACGGGCTCGGGCGCCTGACCTATCGGGTGACGCCGGTCATGGCTTGATCGCCGCGGCCCTCCCCGCGGCAAGCTGAGCCGATGCGCCCCGGTTTCGGCGCGCAGTCGGACCCCGGCCACGCACGAACGCCACGGTTTGCGACCGCCTCGCGCGCTGCCCGGCCCTCGTGTGCCTTCCGGTCCCGCCGGTTGCGGCCTGAGGCGGGACCTATCCCGGCTTGCGAGTCGTCGCGGCATGCTATCGATGGGGTCTCGGTTTCCCGAGGCAACCCATGGCACTCGACGAATCTCTCCGAACGCGCATTTCCGATCTCGTGACCCAGAACCGGGTGGTTCTGTTCATGAAGGGAACTCGGCAGTCGCCCCAGTGCGGGTTTTCGGCCCAAGTTGTGCAAATCCTCGACGGACTCTTGTTGAGCTACGAAACGGTCGACGTCCTCCGTTCTCCCGAAATTCGGGCCGGCATCAAAGATTTTTCGGAGTGGCCGACCATTCCGCAATTGTACGTGGATGGGAGATTCGTCGGCGGCTGCGACATTGTCGGCGAGATGAATCGGTCCGGAGAGCTGGCGAGGCTTCTGGGCACGGACGTGCCGGAGCCGTCCGTACCCTCCGTCACGATGAGCCCGGCCGCCGTCAAAGCGTTCGAAGCGGCTCTCGGTGAGGCGGGAGGAGATTCGCTGCGTCTCGGGATCGATGCCGATTGGCAGAATGAGCTCTTCATCGCGCCGCGCGAGCCCGGCGATGCCGAGGTCCTCGTGGCCGGACTGACGCTGCTCCTCGATCGTTCGAGTATGCGGCGTGCCGATGGGGTGCGCATCGATTTCGTCGAGGGACCCGGTGGCGGCTTCCGGATCGACAACCCGAACGCGCCGCCGGTCGTCAAGCCACTCACCGCGGCGGAGCTCAAGTCGAGACTCGACCGCGGCGACATTGCGCTCTTCGATGTCAGGCCGGACGACGAGCGTGCGTTGGCCCACATTGCGGCGGCGCGCCCTCTCGATGCCGCAGGATACGAGGTTCTGTCGGGGCTTGAGCGCAACACCCCCATCGCGATCCTGTGCCATCACGGGGTTCGGAGCCTCGAGGCCGCCGAGCGGCTGATCCGCCAAGGGTTCCGCAACGTCTACAACGTAAAGGGCGGCATCGAAGCCTGGTCGCAGACCGTCGATCCAGCGGTGCCGCGCTACTAAAGGGGCCAAGAATCGATCATGGGTTCCCATCCGACCGATTTCCAAGGGTCTGTCGTCGACGCACTTCGCGAGGCCATCGAGCGGCAGATCCCCGGTTCGCATGCCGATGTCACCGGCGCAGGCGGGCACTTCACAATCGATGTGACGTCTTCGGCCTTCGCCGGCAAGAGCATGCTCGAGAGTCAACGAATGGTCTACGGTGCCATCGCTCACCTGATGAAAGGCGACTTGGCGCCCGTGCATGCCGTGGACCGTCTGCAGACCCGAATCCCCAGCTAATCCTCTCGGCGCGAAAGCGATGCGCCGCTGCGCCGAGGGGCCGAAACCGGCCATGTACGAGACGCCTCACGCTTATCCGCGCGACCTTGTCGCCTTCGTTCGGCAACGTTGGCCCGACGACGTGCGCTTGAACCCTCCGGGCGACGATCGGCTCGAACGGCTGGTTTCGACCGCCTACCAGGCTTCCTTGCTTCGCGACGAAGGGCGCGTGACCTCGTTCCGCCTCCTCGTCGCGCGGCCCGAGTCGTTGCCGGAGGCTGGCCATCCGCCCATGGGCCTTCACCGGCTCCGATTCCAAGAGACGCGCCCATTCGAAGCCAACGAGATCCGCAGCTTGACTCCAGCGGCGAAGTACCATCGGGCGCTGATCGGGGTCTCCGAAGGCGACGAGGAGCCCGCGATCTGGGGCCTCGTTCAGTCGGGCCCCCGCTGGTTGCAAGCCTCGACCGGGGGTCGAGTGAGCGAACCGACTCTTCCCCGTGCGTTGGTGATCCGCGTATCGCGTCCGGGCCATGTGGCCGTTGCCCTCGGCAACCGTACGATCGCAGAGCTGAGTTCGGGCCGTCTGACGGATTTTGCCGTGGATGTGTTCGAATCCAAATGGTTGCCCGCTCGCTTCGCGACCGTCCGAGGCGAGCTCGAGGCCATCGTTGCCGAACAGGGCGCACGGGCCACACCTCCGTGGCGCCCACTCGATCCGAGCCTCGTACGCAGTCTGTCAGCCCAGATGTTCAAGCGCGTGATCGCCACGATCCGAGCCGCACACCACGGCGGGACGGTTTTGTTGCTGCCGCCGGAGTGCGCACAAGACATCGCCAACGAACGATTCGTCCGGCTCAAGTACGCGTTTATCGACGAGGAGCCTCGTAGGCGTTACCGGACGCTCGTGACCCAGGTGCTCACGGCGATGGCGAAGGACTCGCCGGGCGATCCATCGCCGGCGGGGTGGGAGACGTACCGCAAGTGCCAGAGTTCGGATCTGGGCGAAGTGGACGAAGCCATTTTCGAAGTCAGTCACCTGTTGGCGTCTCTGGCGGAAGTCGACGGCGCGGTGGTCTTGACGAAGCGATTCGAGATTCTCGGGTTCGGGGGCGAAATTGCGGGTGACTTGGCCGAGGTCGATACGGTCCAGCGTGCGCTCGACCTCGAGGGGATCCACTGGGAGGCGGAGCGTGTCGATGAGGTCGGGACGCGACACCGATCCGCCTACCGGCTCTGTGCCCGGTTTCATGACGCGCTGGCGGTCGTCATCTCGCAGGACGGGTCGGTGCGGTTCATCGCCTGGCATGCCGGGGGAGTGACGTACTGGGACCACGCCTCGATCGCCGCGGAGGGTTGAGCCGCGGTTTCGCGCCGAATCCGGAGCCCCCGAGCAGGACGACGCGGCTCGAAGAGGGACTGTCGGCGGGTGGGCCATCGGCGAACGGGCCGCCCGAGCTGCATTTCTACCGGATAGCCCCACTTCGGCATGTGCGCGCCCCCGTCGAGAGAGTAGAGACCCATTCAAGGAGATCGATCATGCCGCGCAAAAGAGTACAGAAGCACGCCAAAGCCGACTTCGTGCGTTCCTTGGGTCCCCATTTGCCCGCCCGAAGCGTGGTCGCGAAGGCCAAAGCCGCCGGGTTTGCCCTCACTGAGGCATACGTTTCCAACGTTCGCGGCGCCGTCAAGGCGACGACCAAGTCGACGGCGAAGGCAACGGCGCCCGTCCAGACCCCCGTGACCCACGCCGCCGTCGACAACGGTGCGAGTGCGGCCTCCGTGGGGGTGAAGAGCGGCGCGAGCGCGGGGTCCGTCGAAGTTCTACTTAAGGCGGTCGCCGCCGAAATCGGTTTCGGGCGAGCCTTCGAGATTTTGGTGAGCGAGAGGGCCATCGCGAGAGCCGCGATCGGGGCGTGATCGGGGGCGAGACCATTTCGCCCTGGGTCGTCAACCGCCGGACGCGTTCGCGGCGGCACAGGCGTCGACGCCGTCAGAGGACTTCTCGCAGTCCCAGATGCCGTCCGAACACGAGCAACTCCATGAAGTGAGGCTGCCTGGGCATACTTCGACGGCCGCTGCGCACGATTCACCCGTCGAGCACGATCCCGAGGGAAGTCCGCTGTCGGACGTGACAACGGTCGATCCATCGGCCGCGTCCGGGTCCTGGCAGGCAAGCGTGATGTCACCGATGGGAAGGCACGAGCCTGTGCAGGTCGAAGCGGAAGCATCCGGCGTGGCAGACGACCCTGCGGAAGACGACGCCGCGACAGACGAGGGTGTGGTGCTGTCGCCCGAGCAACCGCCGAGCGTCGCGCTCCAGGCAAGGGCGGTCCCGAGAAAGACGCGAAGGCATGTCGCACAGACCGTAAGACGACGCATATTCGCTACGGTAGCAAGAGGCTGACCCAAGGGCTCGACGAGCGAGGACGCCGAAAATCGCCCGGCCGGCCCAGGCCATGGTGTGCCAGCCCGACTTTTCGGTCAGGCTTGGTCGCCCGGCGCGACGTGCGGGCTACGCCGCCCGCCGGCGCTCGCGCAGAGCAAACGCCGCCCCTTGCGGGTCGTCGCAGACACCCAGGCGCTCGCCGCTCGGCAGCACGATGGGGTCGGTCGCGACCCCGCCGGTGGCGCGCGTCGCCGCGATGGCGGTCTGGAGATCATCCACTTCGAAGAAGAAAAGCCAGTGCGGGTGGATGCCGGGCCTTGCCGCGACGTCGGCGATTGCGCCCACGCTCACGCCATGCGAATCCCACGCAAACTGCTGGAACGCGCCGTGCGCGCCGAGCTCGGTCCGATCGGTCAGCCTCCAGCCGAAGATCTCCTGATAGTTGGCCGTGGCGCGCGCGACGTCGTTCGTATGGAGCACGTGCCAGGCCACATCGATGCGCGGCTGCGCATGGGCCGGGGGGGGTGTGGCCAGCGCGACCACGGCACCTCCCGGGTCGCGGAGGATGACGGTTCGGCCTCCGTCGCCGGTCGGGCGCATCGGCGCGAGCTGCATCGCTCCACGATCCACGAACGCGGCGGTCGCACCCTCCACGTCGGTTGTGCCGAGGGTGCCGAGCCAGTGCGGCGGCGCGCCGCGCGCACGCGCTTGCTCGTGCAACGTCCAGATCACGGCGCGGTCGTGACCAAGAATGTTCGCGTAAAAGGCGCGCGCGGCCTCCGCATCCGTCGTGCGGAGCTCGAAGCGACAGAACTTCGTGGGGGTCGGGGTCATACGAGTCGGGTGGTTCCCGTGGATGCTAGCGTCGATCCGGTGCGCCGGGATACCGGGATGCCGACCGACCGAGATTCGGCTATCGATCGTGCGGCGGGGTCGTCTCGGCGCAGAGTCGCACGGCCGTATCGCCGGCCCGGACCGCCGAATCAGCCCTGGCCATCTGCCCGTTGCGGAGGGGGCTGTGCACTCTCTGCGCCATGGGTGATGAGCCGCGCCCCGCGCTTGTAGGTCACGTACGCCCAGAACCACTCGAACATCACGATCGCGCGGTTGCGGAATCCGATTAGGTACCAGATGTGGACGATCAGCCACGCGAGCCATGCGATGAAGCCGCTCAGCTTCAATCCGAACGGCTCCGCAACCGCGCGGGACCGGCCGATTGTCGCCATGATCCCCTTGTCGAAGTAGTGGAAGCGACCTCGTGAGATACCCCGGATCGTCCGTTCGATCGCGCGCGCCACGAACTGCCCCCCCTGCATCGCCACCTGGCTCACTCCCGGCAGCAGGCTGCCGTCCTGCTCGAAGTGGATGACGTCTCCGATCGCGAACGCCTCGGGATGACCTGGGATCGAGAGATCCTCCCTCACGAGGATGCGCCCTTGCGGGTCGATGGGCACTCCGAGGGTCCCGACGATCTCGGACACCCGGACCCCGGCGGCCCAGACGACGGTCGCGGCGTCGATCCGCTGGCTCCCGAGCTCGACGCCGCGCGCGTCGATCCCGGTCACCTTTGTCGCCGTCCGCACGACGACCCCCAGCTCTTCGAGTTGCTCGACGGCCTTCGCGGAGAGCGTGTCGTCGAAGCTCGGCAGGATGCGCGGTCCAGCCTCGACCAAGATCACGCGCGCCTCTTCGGGACGGATCGCGCGGAAGTCCTTGCGGAGCACGAAGCGCCGTAGCTCGGCGAACGCCCCCGCGAGCTCCACGCCGGTTGCGCCGCCGCCGATGGCGACGAACGTCAGCAGCCGCGCGCGCTCGGCCTCGTCCACTTCGCGCTCGGCCCGCTCGAAAGCGAGGAGCGTTCGGCGTCGCACTTCGATGGCGTCGTCGAGCGACTTCAATCCGGGGGCGTACGCCTCCCATTCAGGGTGCCCGAAGTAGTTGGTGCGTGCTCCCGCCGCCAGCACGAGAAAGTCGTAGGGAATCTCACCGTCTGCGAGCACGACGCGCTTCGCGCCCAGGTCGATTCGTGTGACGCTAGCGAGCAGGACCTCCACGTTCTCTTGCCCCGAAAGAATGGATCGAATCGGCGACGCGATGTCGGCCGGAGAGAGGCCGGCACTCGCGACTTGGTAGAGCAGCGGCTGAAAGACGTGATGGTTCGTGCGGTCGACGAGCGTCACGCGCACGCCGACGTGCGCGAGCTTCTTCGCGGCGATCAGGCCACCGAACCCGCCGCCGACGATCACCACCTTCGGCTCTGCCATCCTCCGCCTGATCCTCTCCTTCGCCTTGCGTGTCGACGTGCTCGCCGAGTCCGCGCCCCCTTTCGCTTAGGGCCTGCGACGCAAAGCGACCAGTCGCGCCGCACGGACGCGCGCGTGACCGGGGAGTCGGCTTGGGCGTCGCGGTCGGCGAACCTGTCTCGCAGATCGGCTGGCGCCCATCAAGCCGACGATCGCACTCGCGGGCGCGGGCCACGATCCCGCACAATCCGAGCTTCATGACCCCTCTCCTCCACCCTGCACCGGGCAAGTCTCTCTCGTGTATGCGCCGGCTCGATGGCCGTCTATAGTCATTTGTTGAGCCCTGGCGGACCGAGGCCGGGTCGTGTCCGGCGGCATCGCCGGCGTCCGGCGGCGGCCGATCCGACCCGGGTGACCGCCGATGTTCGATCTTTTCAAGACCCGCCGCCGCGCTGCGCTTCGCAAAGAACCGCTGACCGAGGCGGAGCGCGCGATCGTGAAGAAGAACGTAGCCTACGTGGCGCGCCTCGAAGAGGCCGATCGGCATGAACTCGAGGGGCTCGTGCGCATCTTCTTGGCGGAGAAATTCTTCGAAGGGTGCGGCGGACTCGATCTCACCGAAGAGATCAAGGTCACGATCGCCGCGCAGGCCTGCCGCCTTCTTCTTCATCGCGAGACCGATGTCTATCCCGACGTCGCCTCGATCCTCGTGTATCCGAGCGCGTACCGAGTCCCCGGTCAAAGCGCGGAGGGGGGCATCGTGCTCGAAGGCGGGCAAGCCCGTCTCGGCGAGTCTTGGATGCGGGGCGTCGTCGTGCTGGCTTGGGATCACGTGAAGTCCGACGCTACGCAGCCGGCCCACGGGCAGAACGTCGTGCTTCACGAGTTCGCGCACCAACTCGACGGCGAGGACGGTTCGATGGACGGCGCGCCCGACCTGGGCGCGCGCGCGAGGTACACGTCTTGGGCGCGCGTGCTCGGCGACGAGTTCGCCGATCTCGTGCAGAGGGTCCACGCGGGTCGCCCGACCGACATCGACGCGTACGGCGCGACGAACCCTGCTGAGTTCTTTGCCGTGGCCACCGAGATGTTCTTCGAAAAGTCGCGCGCCATGAAGCAGCGCCATCCCGATCTCTACGGCGAGCTTGTAGCGTTTTACAAACAGGATCCAGCCGCCCGCTGATCCGGAGAAGGGCCGACGGACGCAAACCGAGCATCCGAGTGCTTGCGCATGAATGCGACGCTCTGAAGGTAATTTTCCAACCATTGATGGCGCGACGAATCACTGCGGCGAAATCATGGTCGCATCGAGGTCGGGGTGTGAGATCCTGTCGGTCGCACAGCCCGAAAAGGGAACCGGCGCCGGGAGCCGGTTCAAGAGGGAGTAGGGTCATGAAGTCGCCAAGTTCGACCGAGTTTCGCGTGGGCAAGAGGGTCTCCCTATCGCGTTCCGTGCCGAGCGATCCATGAGCTCCCGTGCACGCAACGACACCAAGGCAAGCGGACCCCCGGTGGACGAGGGGCCCGCCGACGCGGGGCGGGAGGCCGAGATCGAGCGAATGATTGCGCTCGGTGTCCATCCCCGTGTGGCTCGGGGGCTGCGGCGCCAGCCACAAGGCGATCCCCAAGCGCCGATTCCAGTGGCCGCGAGCGCTCCGGACAAGTCGAGGCAGCGGTCGTGATGCACGGCCTCACCCATCGAACGGCAATCCGTTGTCGACGACGACGCCGTGCCGGCGACATGTCCAAATAGGCCGGCGCCTCCACTCGGCGCACGCAGCGCCTTTCCGTGCTACCCGTCGCGCCTGCGATGAGCGCTCCCCCGGCTTGCAAGGTCTGCGGCCATCCGGTCGTCGCCGCCAAGAACCACGACATTCCGGCGCCGAAGTCGGCGCAAATGTTCCCCAAGTTCAAGTGCAAGTGCGGCAAGGCCGCGCACGTGCGCTGCTTCAACGGCCTCGGGACGATCTGGATCGAGTGCGAGGACGGGCACGGCGCAGGGCGGCCGGCGTAGGGGCATCGGGCCTCGGATCCCGATCCGCCGGTCACGCGCGGATTGCGTGCGTGCGAACCGCCTGCGGTCCGACCGGCCACGACGATGGCTCGCGGCCGTCCCAGTCGCGAACCGGTCCTCCCGGGACAATCGCGGATGAGGTCTCGGATCGCGGTGGCCCGGTGCGTGCACGTGCATCACGTCATGCGAACGTCCCACGAGCCCCGGGCCCCCGCCGAAGGCCCGCTCCCGAGCACGAGTCCCGGGGTGCCCGTCGCGATGCCGGGGCGGCACCGATTCACTCGCGTGGAGGGCGTCGACCTGCACTGGGCCGAGTTCGGTAAGCCTTCGGGCAAGCCCCCGCTCGTGCTCCTGCACGGGTTGAACGATTGCTACCTCACATGGCGCGCCATCGCTCCGCTTCTTGCGACCGACCGGCTCGTTCTCGTCCCGGATCTACCCGGGCATGGCCTCTCCGGGCGCCCCGATGCGAGCTACGAGCTGCGCTGGTATGCGCACGTCATGGCTCGATGGTTCGAAGCCCTCGCTCTCGACGGCGTTGACGTCGTGGGGCACTCCTTCGGGGGTGGCGTTGCGCAGGTTCTGTTGCTCGAATGTCCTGGGCGCGTTCGGCGCTTGGTGCTCGTTTCGTCGGGCGGGCTCGGTCGCGAGATCGCGCCATCACTCCGCCTCGCCGCGATCCCTTTCGTGGTCGAGCGTCTCGGTCAGCCGTTCATGGGTCCGGGGACGCGACTCGCGCTCAAAGCGACGGGAGACGTGCTCTCCAACGACGAGATCCGGGCGCTTGGCGCGATGAATGCGCAGCGCGGTTCAGCGCGCGCGTTCGCACGGACCGTGCGCGACATCATCGATTGGCGCGGGCAGCGGCACACGTTCTTCGAACACACCACGGAACTGTCGCATCTGCCGGCGATTGCGGTGTTCTGGGGGAACCGTGACTCCGTCATCCCTCCCGCGCATGCTCAGGCGCTGGCCGGAGCCGTGGAAGGGGTTCGCGTGGTTCTGTTCGACGGATGCGGGCATTACCCCCACCACGAACAACCGGATGCGTTCATGCTCGCGCTCCGCAACTTTCTCGACGATCCGGCCGCGCCCAAAGCCCGTTTGCGCGAAGCGCGCGCCGAGCAGCCGCGGAGCCTTCTCTCCTCGTGGCTCGCGCCCTCACGCCCGCCTCTCCTGTGGCAGAAAGGCGGCTCCCACCCGCCCCTCGGGCGATCGACCGGGGGCGCCGCGAGGGGCGCGGATCGGCCCAGCGAGGCGTCGAGCAGCGCCTGACGTCATTGCCCATGGGCCCCCTCGCGCCGCGGGCAAGCGCACCCGACGCGTCGTTGGCGCTCCGCCTCGACATAGCCGCGCGGAACAGAATGGCCTCGTGGACGAAAATCCCTTTCTGAACCTCGCGGGACCTCGGACGATGGCGGCGACCGGGTCGACCCGGCCTTAGGGCGAGCAACCCGAGGCTGCGATCTGGGTCGATTGCGTCGCCGCGCTGTAGAGAGAGAGGCCGAAGCTCCCGCCGAAATTCGTCATGTTCACCTGATCGCCCGCTGCATACGTGTGCGCAAGGATCGACGACGGTCCGAAGTGCGTCGCGCCGTCGGCGTCGATGTAAGCGAAGCTGACGCCATTCGTGTAGAGCAAGGCGACCCCCACGCCGCCGATCCCGCCCGTGTCGTCGTTGATCGCGTGCCCGTTCATCGCGTGGATGGCTCCCGTGAAGTTGAAGCCCGAAAGCGCCGTCGGGCCCCCGTCCGGCACGACGATCCCGGCATCGGCGGAGGTCGGGACGAAGACTTCGGCGACCCCGCTCCCATTGTCGTAAATGTAGACGAATCCGTTCGCCGTGGCCCCAGCTGTCACCCAGTCCGGGTCGGCGGTGGGTATGGCGACTTGCACGGCGCCAACCAGGTTGCCGCTCGTGTCGAGCACAGTGAGCCATGGGTTGTAGGACGAGCTGAGAAGAGCCACGCCGAACAAGTTAGGCCCGGCCGCGACGCTGCCTTGGTCCTCTTGGAAATAGTAATTGGGTACGGTGGCGCTCGCAGTTTGGGTGGGTACGGGGTCCGTGCCGCCCGCCGCCTTTCCGTTGGGTCCAAAGCTCTTGGTCCCAACGAACCATGAACCGTTGACCACGTACTCCCAAGAGAACACGAAGGCTCCGGTCGGCACCGACCATGCGACGTGCGGTTGGCCCGTGATTTCGGCGCTTTCGATCTCTGCGGTCTGTTGAAGCGAGACCCCGGCCGGTCCTGCGTCCGGCGAGGCTTCGAGAAACGCCCCATAGAGGGACACCTGGGTGCTGCTGCCGCTCTGGTACGGGTAGCCGCCGCCGTAGTTGAAGGCGAGCGCAATCTGCCCTGTCGGCGCCACCGATGCGCTTTCGAGGGCGAAGCCGGCCCCGGCCGGCGCGGTGAACAGCGGCTGCGCGGGGCCCATGCTACTCGCGGTCGTCGGATCAAACGCCTGCACATAGACGAGATTGACCGTGCCGGCATCGCCGCTATCGCCGGCGTCGCTGCTCGGGCCCGGTCCGGCATAGCCGCTGAAAATGAGCAGAGTCGTGGCGGTGCGCACTCCAACCCCGGAAGTGAAACTGGCGTTGGAGTCTCCCTGGGCCGTGAGCCCGAACTGCGTCTGGGCGCTCGGGCACACGTTCACCGAGATGGTGGCATCTCCCCCGTCGTTTCCCCCCACGCCGTTCCCGTCGCCGGCGCCCTCGGCCTGCCCGTCCCCCGAGTCGCTTGCCAGCGCGGCCGGGGAGTCAAGGCCCGCGTCCAAGGGACCCCCGTCCGCTGGAGGGGGAGCGGCATCGCCTCCGTCGGGCGCCGCGGTGGGTAGCGTGACGGTGGAATCGGCGGCCGCATCCACCAGGACAGCGCCGTCCAGTGCGAGGATGCCCGCTTGTTCGAGGACCGGTTGATCGGCGGGGTCGCTCGCCTGGTAACAGAGGGCCCGATCCGCGACCGAGACGCACACCTGCCCTCCTGGACAAGCCGCCGTGTCTTGGCAGGGCATGCGACACTCCTCGTCGGTCGCGCAAACCTCGCCTTCCGCGCACGCGCCACCGCTGCACGTGGACTCCTGCGGCAATTGACACACGTTGGGTGGGCCGCCTCCGGACAGGCTCGACACGCACCGATCGCCGTTCGTGCAGTCCACCGCCGTTTGGCATTGAGCGTGGCATCGTGAGAAAACGCAGACGTACGGCGGGTTGCAATCGCTATTGAGCGAGCAGCTCGCCGAGAGGCCGGCGCCGGAAGAGCTTTGGCAGCTCACCGCGGCCGTGACTCCGCCGAGGATGCCCACACTGCACAACGCCCGTAGGACCGAGCGACCGACGCTTTTCGAAACCCTCATCAACCCCTCCGTGCCGTCGCGCATGCTGCTCCGCACAATTGACCTCAAGCGTCGCACCCGTTAGCCCTCGGCTGAACGGCTGTCAACGGCCCGCGACGCACTCGAATCCCCGGCCATGGCGGGGCATAATGACACGGTTCATGGTGCGTCACGACCCCATTCCTGACCGGTCCGCCGTGCCTTGCACTATCCTTGCGATGGCGCTCGGCCCAGAGGATAACGGCTTGTGCGCGCAATGAATGCGGCCGGACGGAAAAGGCTCATGCGTGTACCGATGGCGGCGATTACCGTCGTTTCGGTCGTGCAGGGATGCGGCAGAACCGAGCTGCGCGACGTCGGTGCCGACGTTGCCGCGACCTCGAACACGACGAGCTCCGGTGCCGGAGCGATCGCGTCCACGAACGGCTCCTCGAATGTGAGCGGATCGGCATCCACAGCTGGTGGATCGAGCCTGTCGATCGCTTCCACGAGCAGCTCCTCGATGCGCCATGACGGCCACGGGCGTCTCGAACATCGCGCCGGTGGGCACGGCGAAGCTCGGTGCCGGACTGTGGGGCCATTTCGATTTGGCGGGCGCAGCCGACCTGGACGGCCACAGCGGGGAGTCAAGAAAATCTGCCGATGAACTGCGTGAACTGGTACGAGGCGTACGCGTTCTGCATCTGGGACGGAGGCTTCTTGCCGAGCGAAAGCGAGTGGGAGTACGTCGCGGCCGGCGGCAACCAGCAGCGCGAGTATCCGTGGGGCTCGACCGATCCGGGAACGGCGAACCAGTATGCCGTTTACGGCTCCTACTACTACGACTACGCAAGCTCGATCGCGCCGGTCGGCACGGCGACTCTTGGAGCGGCGTACTGGGGTCAGCTCGACATGGCCGGGGAGGTCTTCGAGTGGAACCTGGATGGGTACGCCCCGTACGTCGATCCGTGCACCAACTGCGCCTACCTGACACGAACCGCCTACCGGGTCATCCGGGGCGGCGGCTTTGAGGCCTTTGCACAGACGTTGCTGTCGCCGGGGCGCCATTTTTACGGCGGGCCCCCGACAGGCCGCGACCCCAACGTCGGGATCCGATGCGCGAGAACGCCATGAGCGAACCGGCGGACCCGGTTGCGAAATACGGTCCGCGTACAGCGAGCCTCGGCGTTCGTCTTCCGAACTCCGCGCGTTGCGGTAACGTCACACAAGCCACGGACGCATAAGGTCTTCGCCGTGCGAGGAGGATCGAGAAGCACGATGAAGTCGACGACGCTGGCGGCCGCTCGTGTGGCCATGGCGCTCGCCGTGGTCGGCGTGACCGGATGTTCCGAATCGTGCTCGTGCCGCGGCAGAGACCGTTCGGCGATCGGTTCGGCCTCTTCGTCGACGGGCAATTCGATCGGTGCGTTCGGCGAGCGGCTCCCGGGAGCACCGTCGATCGACGCGGAGCTTGCGAAAACGCTCGAGGCGAAGTGGAGCGCGCGGCCCCCGGAGTACACGCCGCGCACGCGCCATCTCCGCAAGGACGGGTCGCCGAAATACACGAACCGCCTCTTCTTGCAGTCGAGCCCGTACTTGCTGCAGCACGCCCACAATCCGGTCGACTGGTACGCGTGGGGCGACGAGGCCTTCGAGGCGGCGCAGAGGCTCCATCGCCCCGTGTTTCTCAGTGTGGGCTACTCGACCTGCCACTGGTGTCACGTGATGGAAGAGGAATCGTTCGAAGACGAAGACATCGCTCGGTACCTCAACGAGAACTTCATCGCGATCAAAGTCGACCGCGAGGAGCGCCCGGACGTCGATGCCCTGTACATGCAAGCCGTTCAAGTGCTTTCCGGCACCGGCGGCTGGCCGATGAACGTGTGGCTCACGCCCGACCGCAAGCCATTCTACGGCGGGACGTATTACCCCGCGCGAGCGTTCTCCGGTTTGCTTCACAAGGTCGTCGGGTTCTATCGCGAAAACCCCGGCCGGGTCGTCCAGAGCGCCGGCCGCCTCACGGACAAGATCCGCCGGAGCCTCGAGTCGCCGGATCCCGGGGGCGGTCTTGCGCCCGAGTCGGTTCTCGGCAGCGCGGTCGCCCAGGTTCGGGCCGACTTCGACTCGACCGACGGCGGGATGAAGCGCGGTCCGAAATTCCCCAGCACGCTGCCCATCCGGCTCCTCTTGCACTACTACCGACGCACGGGCGACGCGCAGTCTCTGAAGATGGCCGTTTTGACGCTCGAGAAGATGGCGGCCGGAGGGATTCACGATCAGGTCGGGGGCGGTTTTCATCGGTACTCGACCGATGCGCATTGGCTCGTGCCGCACTTCGAGACGATGCTCTACGACAACGCGCTTCTCGCTATGGACTACTTGGCCGGATACCAGGTGACCGGTCGGAAGGACTTCGCGGCCGTGGCGCGCGACATCGTGCGATACGTGCAGCGTGACATGACCTCGCCGGAGGGCGCGTTCTACTCGGCCACCGATGCGGACAGTCTCGGTCCCGACGGACGTCGCGAGGAGGGGTGGTTTTACACCTTCACGCCCGCGGAATGGACCGCTGTGCTGGGCGAAGATCGCGGGCGCATCGCGGGCGCCTACTACGGCGTAACGGATGCCGGAAACTTCCACGGGCGCACGATCCTCAACACGGCCGCATCGGCAGAGGACGTCGCCAAGAATCTCCAGCTTCCGGTTGACCGAGTCACATCGGTCGTCCAAGAGTCACGGGACCTCCTTTACGCGGCACGCGCAACGCGCCCGCGCCCCGCTCGAGATGAGAAAATCCTGGCGGCGTGGAACGGTCTGATGATCTCCGCCTACGCCCAGGCGGCGCTCGTGCTGGGCGACGCGGATTACGCGGCCAGCGCGACCCGCGCAGCCGCATTCGTCCTGACCCAAATGCGCAAGGATGGCAGGCTACTCCGTAGCTTCGAGGACGGAGCGGCGCACGGCGACGCCTTTCTCGACGACTACGCATGTTTCATCGCAGGTCTGCTGGATCTCTTCGAGGCGACCGGAGATCCGCGCTGGTTCAAGGAAGCCCTCGGCCTCGATGAGGTTCTCGCGCAGCATTACGAAGATCCGCGTAAGGGGGGCTTCTTTCTCACGAGTGACGATCGTCCGAAGCTTCTCGCACGCGAGAAACCAGCCCTCGACGGGGCCGAGCCCTCGGGAAACTCCGTCGAGGCACTGAATCTGCTCCGCCTTCAGGAGTTCACGCTTCCGGATCGGCGCTTCGAACCGCGCGCCGACCGCACGCTCGGCGCGTTCAAGGAAACGTTGGTCGGCAACCCGCTCGCGCTGTCGGAAATGCTCCTCGCGCTCGACTTCCGATACGACGCTCCGAAGGAGATCGTCATCGTCACGCCGAAGGCGCGCGACGAAGCCGCACCGTTTCTCGAGCGGCTGGGCAGGACCTTTCTTCCCAACCGGGTGCTTTCGGTCGTCACCGACGAATCGGATCAAACCGAAGAGGCCGATCTCCTACCCGCCATTCGCGCCAAAGTGGCCCGTAAGGGCGCCGCGACGGCGTACGTTTGCGAGAACCAAACGTGCGACCTGCCGACGACCGACCCAGACGTCTTCGGTCAGCAGATACGTAAGGTTCGAGTCATCCGGTAAGACGGCGTCGGGTGTACCTCGAGAATGCGCGTCCCGGAGCGCAAACTCGTCACATCGAACGGCGCCGTCTCGACCGACGAACCATCCAGCCGATCCCTTCGTGAGAACGTCAAACCACCGCGTCCTTGATCGCTTTCACGGGCCGCGCCTTCACGCCCTTGCTCGCAGGCTTGGCCGCAAACTTCTGCTTCTCTTTCGTAAAGGGATTGATTCCTTCCCGCGCAGGGCGCGCGGGCTTCTTGACCACGACGAACTTGGCGAATCCCGGCAGCACGAAGATACCGTTCTTCTTCAGTTCCCGATGACCCACTTCGACGAGCGTCTCGACGACTTGAGCCACTTGTTTTCGGGAAAGCCCGTCGCCGATGGTCTCGGTGACTTCTTGGAGGACCGCACTCTTCGAGAGGGGTTTCTTCTTCGCCGCCGTCGTCGTCTTTGCCATGTTGCAATGTCTCCTTGGTCGCAAAGAAAAGCGCCACTGGTGGTGCTTGGTCAAGACAAACGCCACGAGCGGAAGCCTTTCTTCGCTTTCGGTCCCTGCCGCGGCCGAATGGATCTCGAAAGGCCGGTTCGTGCACGAGGGGGACCGGGCCTCGTTGCCGTGTGGCTTGAATCCGGGCACGGCAGAACTCGAAAGGGTGCGTATCGGGCACGACAATTGCTAGGCTGTGCGCGGCCAACGAACGGAGGCCCCTTTGAAGTCAAAAACACCGAATTCAATCGCTCTCTTGCTTGGGGCGGCCACGATCGGTTGGGTCGACGGGGGCTGTAGCCCGCCCGCCTCACCGTATCCGGACGTCACGAGCTTCTGCGCTGCGAAGGCGAAGGCCGAATGCCAGGTGGCGCTCGTGTGCGCCATCGATCAGGGGGCCTGCGCCGAGTACCGTGCGGGTCTTTGCGAGCAAGACGCGGCCAACGCCATCGCTTCCGGCATTCGCATGTACGACTCGGCGAACGTGCCGGCATGCCTCGCCGTTTTGAATTCCGCCTACGGAAATGAGAGTAGCAAAATCCTATTTGATCAGCTGTTTGGCAGTGGGTCGATTACCGATCTGTGCGAACGCGTCTTCTCGGGCGGGGTGGTCAAGGACGATCCGTGCGAGAGCGACTACGATTGCTCCGAAGAGCTCATCTGCAGCCCGGTGTTGCCGGGCTCGGCGATGAGCATCTGCGCTCCCGCCACCGACTTGACGGCCGGCGCGTATTGCTCCGATCCCGGATCGGTATGTCCCACGGACACCTATTGCTCGAACAACGGCGGAGCCTACGAATGCCAACCCTCGGCGGAGGCGGGCGCCCCGTGCAGTTCAGCGCCGCCGTGCGTCAGCACCGAGCGGTGCGTCGATGCCGTGTGTACGGGCCGAGCCGCGGCAGGCCTAACGTGCGCGACCAACGACGATTGCGCGCCCGAAGCTCCCTATTGCGACCCCAACGCGGGAAATATCTGCACGATCGGGCTTACTTTTGCGGCCGGATCATTCGACTGCAAAGCGTATCTGCCTGGGGGGCCGGGTGCGGCCCCGGACGGTGGCTCCGACGCTTCCGGGGACTGACCGAACGAGGCGGTGGCGAGGTGCCAGCGTTCTCGACCCGACCGGGACCTATCCGGGATCGGTGCCGCACACAAATCGGTTGGATGGGGCCAAGTGAACTAGGCTCGCGCCCGGATGCTTCCGACCTTTTCGCCTTTCCTGCGAGCCGCTCCCATAACCATGGTTGCCGAACCTCCCCTCGACGTGCGTGAACCCCCCTTCGGCGAGTTCGACTTCAGCTGGATGAACGGGAGCAACCCGCAGCCGCCCTCCCTTCTAGGGATGGGGCCGCTCACCTGGTCGCTTTACGTCGACACCTACTTTGCCTGGGACTTCAACCATCCTGTCGACCACACGATCTTTCCCACGACGGTCGCCCCTCGTCACGATGAGATCTCCCTGAACCTCGCCCACATTGGGATCGACGTGACGGGTCTCGACGGGCCGACGGGCCGTCTTTACCTGCAATACGGATCCATGGTCGAGACGATCGCGGGACAGGACACGACGACGACGCGCGGCTTCTTTCTGACCAACCGCCTGATGCAAATCGTGCAGCAAGCGGCGGCGGGATGGCACTTTCACGCTCTGCACGGCGTGAACGTGGAGCTGGGCATTTTCCCGTCCTACCTCGGCCTTGAAAGCTATCTGCCGGAGGAGAACTGGGCCTACACGCACGCATTCGTGGCGGACGCCACGCCGTACTACTTTTTCGGATTCCGCGGCCAAATCTTCACCTCTGCGCGCATGAAAGTCGAGCTTTGGGTCGTCAACGGGTGGCAGACCTTCGGAGAATGGCACGAAGGCCGGGCGGGCGGTTACCTGTGGAATTGGCGCCCCCATGACTGGTTGTCGATCGTCAACTCGCTCTACCTTGGCCAGGAGGCTGAGGGCGATCCGGATTCACTGCGGACCTACTCGGACAACAACGTTCAGTTGCGCTACTACCACGAGGCCAAGAACCCCTTCTTGCGTTCGCTCGCGTTCTCGCTCGTTGCAGACATGGGCTACGAGCATCGGGGCAACGCGCCTTCCGGGCCCGTGGGCGGCATTTCTCTTTCGCATCGCTGGGAGTGGACCGAGCGGTGGAAGAGCACGCTGCGCGCGGACTACTTCTACGACAAGACTCAGGCCATTTCGCCGAAATTTCCGGTCGGCTCGGTGTACCCGTGGAAGGGCACCGACCCGTTCGCGGCCGCTGGACTCTCGACGACGCTCGACTTCTGGCCGAGCTCCTGGCTGGTCACGCGCCTCGAGGCTTCGCATCGCCTCGCGAACCAACCGCTATTTAGCGGGGCAGGGGGGATTACGGGGCCTGGCGGGCAGCTGCCAGTCAATGCGGCGGCGGCGGCGACGTTCACACCCGACTTGCGGCGGACGGACAATCGCATTCTGTTCAACGTTACGCTGAGGCTTTGAGAGGGTCTCCTTGTTTCTGCCTCCAGATGCTCCCGATGGCCCCGCCGGTAGAGCGGGTCACCGTACCAACCTACCCGACGGACCGCGATGGCAACGTCGGGTTCCGGTGCGCCCGGATACCGTGACAGGCCCGGCGGCGGGGCCCCGATGGCGCTCGTTCCATCGACGGATTTGGCAAACGGAGTCTCCTGCCGCCTGGGTCTCTTCAGCCCCCCGGATACCCCTGACGCACCCGCGGGATTGCCATGCGTCGACGAAGTGCTAGAACCGGCTCAACCCATGAGGTGGGCAACGGTCGGGTGCGGATGCGCGGCTGTCCTCGCATTTGCGTCGATCGCGCAGGCCGTCGATGTGGACGGCAGTTCTGCGGGCTGGCTGGGTGCGTTTCATCCCGAAGCGGCGGCTCGGATGACGTACGGCCCGTTCAGCCGCATGGCCTCGGCCTTCCCCTTGGCGAGTGGCGGCATCGGCGTCCGCGTCGGACTGTCGTATCTCGGCGTCTACGGTGGCTTGTCGTACATGGACTACTTTTCGGAGGGAAGCTGCCTCGACAGTACCGGCCTTAGCTGTGGGTCGTCGCACGGGCGCTCCTTCGGTCTCGAAGGCGGCTACAGTCGTACTTTTTTTCGGATGGTGATGGTTCGCGTGCAATTCGGCATCGGCGACTACCTGATGACGAGTGAAAGCACGAGCATGGCGGCGTGTGCCGACATCGCATGCTCGACGCCCCTGACGATGTCGTCGCAGTCTTCGACGAATAGCATTTACCTTCAACCCGAAATTCTGCTTGCGCTGACACTGGGGCCCGTACTCGTGGGTCCCGACGCGAGTCTCTTTTATATGCCCACACCCGCCGTTTGGGACGGGACCGGCCGGTCCTTTGCGGCGTTCATGATGGGCCTGCAATTGGGTATCCGGCTGTAGTGGCGTGAGCGCAAGAGGGAAGGGGTCCCGAGAAGTCGCTGGAGGGCGTGTCTCGGTCCCCGCGGGCGGGCTTCTCGTCGTAGGCTTTGCGCCGCGGGCTGCGTCTCATTGGGTCGTTCGAAGTCGTCTTGGACTCGGACGCCCATGATCGGTAAAAAGGGCCCATGTGTACCCAAGGGCCGGGGTCGGGTTCTGTCGCCCATCGTGCGCGACGACTCGGTTTCCCCCGTCGCATAGGGCTGAGACCCTACTGTCCGGCCGCTGGGCTGCGGTCGGCGACACCTCGGGCCCCTTCGCCGGCGAAGTCGTCGTATGATCGCGTAGAATGGGTCGCTTACGCGCTGCGCTCCTGGGTGCTCTCTTCACGCTCACTACCGGAGCTTGCGCCGGCGGAGCCTTCTCTCTTGCACCGCCCCCGCCGGAGATGGACGGGGGCCCCGATGACTCTGGGGCGCCCGTCGATGCATCGTCAACGGACACCACGGTGGTCGGTGACGCCGCCGCCGACGCTACGTTGTCCGAGGGTGCTCCATCGATCGATCCGGACGCTGCCGACGCTACGGCGCCCGAAGACGCGGAATCGATCGGGCCGGACGCTGCAGACGCCACGGCGCCCGAAGACGCTCCCGCCAACCATCCCGATGCTGCCGATGCGGCGCCGCCCGAGGATGCTCCGTCGAGCGGTTCGGACGCGTCCGGCAGTGACGCCCCCGTCACCTCGCATTGCGGCAATTCTCATGCCTGCGTGCCGGCGGTGCCGCCGAACTTCACGGGCCCGCTCGAGCTCTACGTAGGGACCGACGCGGCGCCGCCATGCGGGCTGGCTTTCCAGGCACAGACGATCGACGGAAACGACCTGCTGAGCGCGCCTGCGGCCACGTGCGGCTGCGCCTGCGGCCCCGTACAGGACGCGGGCTGCGCGACGCCGTCGATCGCCTTCTCCACGCTCAAAGACTGCGCTACGGCGTGCGCGAGCGCCGTCCCTCGAGCGGGCTGCTCGACGGTCACCGCAACATCGGCTTGTCCAGCGACGGCAGGGATCTGGATGACCGCCGCGGCCCCGGCCGTTGCGAGCGGCTCGTGTCCACCGGTGCCGACCAGCACCGTGACCGCCGCACAGTGGGGCGAGAACGCTCGTGCGTGCGTTGCCTCGGTGGTCGTAGCGGGCACGGACTGCCCCGCGAGCACCGTGTGCGCCCCGGTTCCCGCGACTCCGTTCCGCACAGCCACGTGCGTCGCTCAATCGGGAGACGTTGTCTGCCCGTTGACGGACTATACGGTTAGGCATGTCTATTACGGTGGCGTCGACGACCAGCGCGGCTGCTCTGCGTGCACGTGCGGCGACGCCACCGGCACGTCGTGCAGCGGAAGCGTTGACGTCTACGACTCGGCCGACGCGTCCTGCTCAGGCTTCGACACCACGTACCTACTGCCGTTCGCGTGCGACCCGATCAATCAGGGTCCCGCCGACTTCCGGGTCAACCTGGCTCTCACGAGTGGCTCGTGCACGCCCAACGCCGTATCAGCGATCGGCGCAGCGACACCGATCGAACCGACGACGTTCTGCTGCACGCCGTGACTCAGTGCCCCCCGCAATCAGTCCGGCTATGGTTCCGAGTGACCGAGCACTGCGAAGGCTCGTCCGTCCCAGCGGATGCGGCACACCTCGCCGTTCGCGAACGGCGCGGGCAACGTCCCCGTCGCGGCGTGCACGAACGCGCGAATCGCTCCGCCGTGGGTCACGACAACTGCGGCGGCGCCCTCGTACGCGACCCGCTCAGCGACCTCCGCGATAGCGGTCGTCATCCGTGCCGCGACGCGCGCCGTATCCTCGGCGTCCGGCGGCGGCCGCCGCTCGGTGACCCAGAGGCGCCAGGCTTCGGCATGCCGTTCTTCGCACTCTTCTCGCGTGAGCCCTTCGAAGCATCCAAACGATCGCTCCCGCAGCGCCGGATCGACATACACCAGCGGTACATGCAGGGCGTCGGCCACGACACGCGCCGTCTCGCTCGCCCGCGCGAGATCGCTCGCGACGACGCCCGCCACCGCCACCCCTCGTAGCGCCCCCGCGATCGCAAGCGCCTGAGCACGCCCAGCCGCGTTGAGCGCCACGTCGGTTTGACCTTGCCACCGCCGCGCCGCATTCCAGTCAGTCTCGCCATGGCGCACGAGGTAGATCAATCGGTTCGGCATCGTTCACCTACCGTGCGTAGGACGTGCGCATTCTAGCACCCTCTCTCCGATCGAGCCGAACCTCGCGCCCGCTCTTGCGATTGCCGTCCGCTCACGGCAATAGTCCTCGGCAGCAGAATGAGGGCGGCTGGATTCCACACGCGGATGCGGGCGGCGACGGCCGCGACATTGGTCATTTCCCTCCAGGATGGCTGCGGCGGGAGAATCGAGCCGCTTGCCGCCAAGTCCGCGTCCGAATCGGAAGGCGGCACCAGCCAGAACGTGCCTGCATCCGGCTCCACTGGTTCGGCCTCGAGCGGCTCGGGTGCCGATGCGGCCACCACGAGCAGTTCCTTGGCCACGAGCGCTTCGGGCGCGAATGGCGCTAGTGCGAGCGTTCCCAGTTCGAGCGCCTCCGGTTCGAGCGTTCCCAGCTCGAGCGCTTCCGGTTCGAGCGTTCCCAGCTCGAGCGCCTCCGGTTCGAGCGCTTCCGCTTCGGGCTTGTCGACTTCCGCGAGTGGTTCTTCCGCTCCAACGAACGGGCCGCCCAGTTGCCAGCCTGGAGGTCCGGGCATGACGAACTGCGGTCCGGGAGGAAGCGGGAACGAGAGCTGTTGCACGAGCTTGGAGGTGACGGGAGGGGCGTACGATCGGACGTACACGAACAGCGGCACGGGCCCGACGGGCGTGGCCGATCCGGCGACCGTGAGCACATTCCGGATGGACAAATACTTGGTCACGGTGGGTCGTTTTCGGCAATACGTGAACTACGTAACGGGTAGTACGGGCGCGCCCCCGGTGAACGGCAGCGGGATTCATACCCACCTGAACGGGGGCCTGGGCCTGGCCAATAGCGAGAGCGTGGGGACGTACGAGACGGGCTGGGACGCGACCGACTGGAACACGTACATTGCGACGGGACCGGGCGCGGCGAGCACGTGGAACGCGAACCTGGCCTGTGGGCCGAACTACCCAACGTGGACGGCCTCGGCGGCTAGCCAAGAAAATCGACCGATCAACTGCGTGGACTGGTACGAGTCGTACGCGTTTTGCATTTGGGACGGGGGTTCTTTGCCGAGCGAAGCCGAGTGGGAATACGCTGCAGCGGGCGGGAGCCAGCAACGTGAGTATCCGTGGGGCTCAACGGATCCGGGGGCCGCAAGTCAGTACGCCATCTACGGAGACGACTCGGAGATGGACTGTTACTACCCCACCGGCACGTTGGCACCGTGCACGGGCGTGGCGAACATCGCGCCGGTGGGCGCGGCGCCGCTCGGAGCGGGTGAGTGGGGTCAGCTGGATCTGGCGGGGGAAGTCTGGGAGTGGAACCTGGATGGGTATGCCCCGTACGTCGATCCTTGTGCCGATTGCGCCTATCTCACGACAGGCGCGAGCCGGGTGTTCCGGGGCGGCTACTTCTACGGCGCCTCGGCGCTTTTGCTCCCCCCGTATCGCTACGACTACTCCCCGACGTACCACGACCCAGGGATCGGGTTCCGCTGCCTAAGGACGCCATGACCGCTGGCCGGCATTTGCGAGAGGTGAGCGGCCGTTCGTCGCAGGGTTCGTTCGTTCGGGTCTTGCGGTCTCGTCGATGAGTCACCGCAAGCAGGCGCGATCGTGGCCAACGGGACCCAAACCGCGGACGATTCATCGCCTTTGCGACTCGCCTTCGTCCATTGGGCGAATCGAGAGTGAGGCGGGCAACCCGAGCCTCGATAGCGCGTTGCACGATGCCCAGGTAGGCTTTTGGCCGAAAATGCACAGCCGTTTTTTGGTCCCTGGCTTGGTCGTGGCCTTGGCGGCATGCGGATCGCACGGCGACAAGACCCTGGGGCACGCGAGTTTGCCGCTTCTGACGTACGAAGGAGGCCCTCTGCTGACGGCGCCCGCAATCGTCACGGTGACGTTCCCTGGCGACCCGATGGCCGCGCAACTTGAAACCTTCGGTGAAACGGTTGCGTCCTCGGGGTGGTGGGACGGGATCCGGGCGGGCCTGTGTGCCTCGGGCGGACAAATGTGCGTCGGCGACGGCCCGCCGGGCGCCGGCGTGGAACTGAGCACGGCTGCCTCGATGCAGTACACCGATGCGACCCTCCAGGCGTGGCTCGCGAGTGCCATCACCGGTGGCGTATTGCCCAAGCCGGATGCGAATGCGACATCGAATACGGTATACGTCCTGTACTTTCCAAGCACGACCACCATCACCTTCGACGGCGTCGACAGCTGCGTCGGCTTCACCGGTTATCACAATGCGATGCCGTTCGGGTCGCAACAATTGCCCTACGCGGTCGCCATGGAATGCGGAGCCATGCCTTCGCTGGTTCCGAACGTGGCGCCACTCACGGCGCTCCAGAATACGACGATGAGCGCGAGCCACGAGATCGTCGAAGCGGTGACGGACCCCATCGCCTTTACCGGTTGGGTAATCGACGAGACCAATCCGAACAACCGAGGCTGGATCGACATGACGGGCGGCGGGGAAGCCGCCGATATGTGTTTCGATGTCCTGGGGCTCGACCAAGACGAAACGAGCGATGGTGCGTTTTCGGTTCAGCGGATCTGGTCGAACGCCCAAGCGGCCGCCGGAGAGGACCCGTGCCATCCGCTGTTGCCGGACGCTGACGTGTACTTCAACGCGGCGCCGAAGCAGGCGTTCTTCGTCGTCGGCGTCGGCGAGAGCGTGACGTTCGAAGTCGACGCGTTCTCGTCTGCGCCGATGGGGGACTGGACCTTGACGGCGCAAGACTGGAGCGACCCGACGACTGCGTATCTGAGCTTCACGCTTGCCGGCGGAATCGAGACCGAGGCAGGTCCCGAGATTCAAGTGAGCGACGGCTCGCAGGTCCAGGTGACGATGACGCTTCTGCGAGATCCCGGATCGCTCGGCTTTGGCGAGGCCGACGGGATGCTCATCTCAACCTCCGGTAGCGTCGCGGATCCGCAAGCGGGTCATTTCTGGCCGATCGCTGTGATGTCGCCCGCCGACGCCGCCGATGCCGGCATCAACCCGGGCACGAACTCCAAAAAACATCGTTCGCGGACACGCTTGGCACGTCCCGTTCATTCGCCTCACGTGGAGCCAGCGCGATGAACGTGCCCGCGCGTCTCCAGTCAGCGGCAAGAGGGGGGCGCTCGCGGCATCTGGTCGGCCGGCGTCACGCACGACGACAGATTGAACACGAGGAACTCGAGCGCCGTCTCTTGCGGCGATAGGTCGCCTGTGGCGCACTCATCCGGCACGGGCAGACCGGGGTCGTCGTTCGACGCTGCACCGACGTGCATGGCCGTGTAAACGACCTGCCCGCACTGGCTCGGGGTTGGGGCGTCGAGTGGCGTATTGAACGAGAAAGCCTGCGAAGCCCCCGGCGCGCTCGCGTCCGCGTCCGCCACGAGCCAGGACTGGGACGCTGTATTGGCCGGCGACAGGTCCGCGTTGTCACGCGCTTGCTCGACGGCAAGCTCTCCGTTGGGAAGCAGCGAGCCTACCGTGCCGAGCCATTGTGCGAGCGCGTTGCCCTTCGCGAACGGGGCTCCGTTCGGGAGAGTGGTCGTCACCACCGTGTCGATGTCACCGATGTTGCCCATGCCGGGCAGCCACGTCGCCAGATTCCAAATCCCGAACGGTCCGCTGTCGAACCAGGCGTAGTGGAAGTGAGACGCAAACACGCGACCACCGGACGCCGCATAATCGAAGAGCGCCTGCTGGTTCATGTTCGACGTCTCTTGGCCCTCGCAGGAAAGAAACACCATGTCGTAACGCTCGAGGTCAGCGACGGAGTCCCAGAGTGCGCTCGCACTGCTCGGCGCCGGATCGGCTGTATTGGGCGCACTCTCCCCTCCAATCTTTCCGGTGCCCTGAAACACGTGGATCCGCCCGGCGCCCAACGGGTCGCCCGTGTACTCGCTCGCGTCGACGCCGATGCGTCGAAACAGGCACTCAAGCGTGTCGGAACCGCCTGTCGAGATGGCGATGGCAGGGATGTCACCTTCGCTCTGGTTTTTTGGCAAGGTGAGCGACCCGTCCGTAAGCGGGTTCTGCTGGCAAGCTACGACCGTGGGAATTCGGAGCTGGCGGCGCCATTTGCCGATCTGCAGAACCAGCGGCACGTCGTTGCCCGATGGCACGTCGTTCAGAACGAAATGCCCGGCTGCGTCGGTCAAGGTCGTGGCGATCGGGCTGCCGGTGTATAGGTCCGAGCACGAGTCGCACGTCGCGCCCGACGGCAGGGGAGCCGGAGCGCTTCCAGGCACATAAACGACTACGTTGTAGAGTGGATTGTGCCCCGCCGGGTCGTAGACCGTGCCGTCTAGCGTGGTCGACTGGCCATCGCAGGCGGGCACCAGGCTCTGCGCTGGGGTCGCGCACGCTGGAGGCGCGTCGTCAAAGAGCAAGAGGCCCGTTCGAGCCCCACACGAGCTCGCGACGAGGGCGACGGAAACTCGGCCAAGGAGCAAGGCGTACGATCGGCGAGTCCCCATTGGGCGCGAGTATGCCTCTCGGTCGCGGCTTGTGCGAAGAGGCTCGCGCTCGCATTCGACATTATGTGCGTACAACCGATCAACCGCCCTAGCGGAAGGTCAGCGCTCTCGCGTGGCGTGTCGTCGCAATCGTGCGCTGCCGACAGACCCGTGCGCACGGGCTCGACCGATCGGTCGGACCGGGACGCGCTCGGCTCCGCGTCGCTCCGGAAGGGAGCCGTAAGCGTCCCCGATCGCCGGGTGGAGCCGATTGAGCGCCCGAGAGCCCCGCACCGACGACGCCCAAAGCCGCACCCGCGGATCGCCGAACCGACCCCGCCAAGGAAACGCCAGCCCTTGTGGTAGGATGGCCCAAGTTCTCGGGCGAGCTGTCCGTGGCCCGAGGCGAGAAACGAGAGCGATGCGCGCGCGGACGCCTGTCTCGCGGGTCGGGCAAGGGTCAGCCGGGCTTGCGAGTCGGGGCTTGCAGGGCCACCAGGCCCGATGGATCGGGGTACCGCGTCTTCTCCCATTCAACCCGTGGACCTGCCGCACGTACCGCGAACACTGAGGTCGCTGAAGGAAAAGTGATGGACAAACGCATGGTGATCGGTGGCACGGTGGTGGTTCTCGTGGCCGCCGGCGTGTGGGTGTTTCTGGGCACGCAAAGGGACGATGCGACGACCGTGGGGACTCGTGCCGCACCGCCACCAAGCGCTTCCGCCTCCGTCCCGCTCGCGAACGGATCGGCTCGCTTTCGCGTTCAGGACAACGGAACCGCCACGTTGCTCATCGATGCGCCACTCGAGAAGATCAAGGGGCGCTGGACGAAGTTCCGAGGCGCGATCGACTTCGACGTCACCGATCTCTCGAAGAGTCACGGCGAGGTCGATTTGGATCTGGACGATCTGAAGACGGAGACGTTCGGCGACAAGGACAAGGACTCCAGGCAGACGGAGCACGCTCACAACTGGCTCGAGATCGGGGCGGACGCCAAGGAGCGCGACATCAACCGCTGGGCGCGCTTCACGTTCAGTTCCCTCGAATCCGCAGTTCCCGCCAGCCTCTCAGACGCGCCGGATCAGAACGGCGCGCGCATCCTGAAGGTCGTCGCCAAGGGCGACATGTGGTTGCACGGGGTCACGTCTGCGAAGACAGTGAAGCTGACAGTGGCCGTCAGCGGGCCGCCGTCGGCCCCGACCGCCATCCAGATCAGCACGGACGAGCCCATGCGCATTTCCATGAAGGAGCACGACGTGAAGCCCCGCGACGTCGCCGGCAAGTTTCTGGACGGCGCGCTCGAGAGGGTAGGCAAGAAGATCGACGACGTCGCGCAGATCTCGCTCGACGTCTCCGCGTCGCGCACTGCTGGACCCTCGGGCGCCGAGGCACGCACTCCGTGAAACGGCTCTCAACATCGCAACGGTGTTGTCCACTCAACAGCCCATGTTCACGACCCCACCCACGGCGCCTCCTGCGGGCGGCCCGACGACGACCGTAACGGTGACCCACGTCGCGGGCGGCGCCGAGAATCTCTCCCGTTCCGGCAAATCAACGCGCAAACGGCGCTCGTCTAGGCGACCTTCTGAAACGAGAAGGTCACTCCCAAGGACGGTAGGCTCCTATTGGCCGACGATGATGGGGGCGCCGTAGAGGGGACGGATCGAGATGTGATCCTCCACGTGGGCATCGATGGGGGCGGCAGAGTCGACAGTTGCGCTCGCGTCGTCGACGCTGGCGTCCTGGGCCTCGTTGGCGTCTGCAGCGACGGCAGAATCGAGATGGGCGCTCGCATCGTCGGCGCCGGTGTCTACGGCCACGTCGCCATCGGCAGGGACGGCAGAATCGCGACGGACCCGCGCGTCGTCGACCCGGGCGTCGAGAACCACGCCGGCATCGAAAGGGGCGGCAGAATCGAGACTGCCGCTCGCGTCGTCGACGTCGGCGTCCACAGGGATGTCCGCATCGTTCCCGAACGGCGGCAACCCGTAGGGGACGGCCAACCCTTCCTCGGACGAGAAGGGGCTTCCACACGCCGCGGTGGCGGAGAGCGCTCCCACGCCCAAGGCGTAGAGAGCCGCGCGACTCAGACGCTTGGCCGGCGACGGTGGTGGTGGCAGCTGCCGAAACGACGCCGGCAACTCCGCCCGGCAAAATGGACACGCCGGTTCATTGACCCGAACGTGCCGGGCGCATCCGGGACAAGCAGCCAACGGAGTCCGGGTCACGTGCGACCTCCGTTGAATGCAGGCTCGACGAGCATTCCGAATGCGTCGCGCTGGACCGGCGTTCCGGAGGCAGGGGTGACGGTGCCTACCCGCGCGCACGGCCCAGACCACGCCTCTCGCATGCCTGCGCCCGCACTCTCGATCGCGCGGGGGTGCGAGAAGGAATTGTTCTCCGGCCTGCCGACCGTGACGACTCTCGTCCACGAGCAGTCTCTCATGCGCTCCTCGGCATTGAAATCGCGCTCCTCGCCATTGAAATCGAACCTATTCCCCTTCAAGCACAGCACGTTTCGCGCCGCATGACCATCGGTCCAACACCGCTTCCTTTTCAGTGCCGAGCGGCCGCCACGATGATCCGGGTGAAAGCGGACGGCACAGAGTGGCGCAGGGATCCGACGGCGAATGTGTCTTCGGGCCGAAACGTGCGGGTCCACGCGCGTGGAGCGCTCATCCAGTCCTCGACTGTTTCGAAGCTCATCCCATTCAAGTACAGCACGTTCCAAGCCGCGCGACCATCCATCCGAAAGACGGCGGACGACTGGCAGACGCGCGCGGCCCATCCGGAACGCGGGGCTACGCGGACTCCGAACGCACGATAGCCCACCCTCGCGCGCTGCCGACGTCGGGGGCCGTCGAGGCTCGAGATCGTTTGCGTCATGTCCGAACCTCTCCCGATCGGGGCTCTCCGGCGGCTCTAGAAGGCGACGCCTGCGCACCTTTCTACCGAGGAGATCCAGTTTGGCATGGTGCACGACCTCGTAGACGGCTACAGACGCTCTCCAGGAGATTGAACATGGCAGTCAAAACAGCACCCACGCAGACCAAAGCAGCTTTCGTGCGTTCCGTGGATCCCAGGTTGTCCGCCAGGGACGTGGTCGCCAAGGCCAAGGCGGCTGGGATCACCCTCACAGACACCTACGTCTACAATGTTCGCGGGGCGGCCAAAGCCGCCGCGAATGCCAAAGCCACCCCGAACAAGGTGACCGCGAAGCCAGCGACACCGATCAAGACATCCGGTGCCCTGCCGGCGGTGAAGAACGGTGCGAGCACGTACTCCGTCGAATCCCTGCTCAAGGCGCTCGCGGCCGAGATCGGTCTCGGACGAGCGTCCGAGATTCTGGCGGGCGAAAGGGCGAGGGTCCAGGCCGTGCTCGGGGTTTGAGCCGGGCCGCGAGCGCAGTCGCGTGCGCTCATCCACCTCGGTCCCGGGAAGGTCACAATGCCGCTCGCGGACGCGCCATGCGGGTCGTGCTTCGGCAGGCGCGTCGATCGCTTCGGCGTGCAGTGGAGAGTCAGCCTGCCGAATGCCGCCTGACGTCGGGAACGCCCTCACCGGCGCCCGGCGCCCCCGCTCACCGCGGCCGCAGCATCTCGAAGCGATCCCGAGTCCGACAATACCCGTTGGGGCTCGCCATGCGCCCCACGGGATGAAACAGGTCGCTGCGAATCCGCAGCTTTTCCATGTCGATGAGCTCTTCACGCACGTGCAAGCGTTTGACGAGCCCGATAACCAGTCGATTGTCCCCGATCTGCAGGGTCCCCCATTCGGCGCACTCGAGGCTCGCGGGTGACTCGGCGATGCGCGGCGGGCGCACGACGGAGGAAGGAAGCGTTGTCAACCCCGATCCGTGCAGCTCGCTCACCCCCGCGGGCAGCGACGCGGCCGTCCGATTCATGGCCTCGGCCACGTTCTCGTCCACGAGATTGACGACGAAATCGTGCGTCAACCGCACGTTGCGGGCCGTGTCCTTGGGCGTGCCGTCGTCGCGGTCGCCCGGGCAGATGCCAACGATCGGCGGGGACGCGCCGAGCAAGTTGAAAAAACTGAAGGGCGCGGCGTTGACAATGCCCTCGAGATCCACAGTGGTGACCCAGGCGATCGGCCGCGGCGTCACCAGGGAGGCCAGCATCGCGTAGGCGCGACCAGCGTGTGCTCCATCGAGATTGAGCTCCATAGTCATCGCGCACTTTGTCGCGGCCGAGATGAAAGGTCGAGTCGCAACACGCTCCGCATTCGTGCAGCCTAACGCGAGAGACAGCGGCAAGCTTGAGCGCCAGCGCTTCGGCCCTTGCAGGGGCGCACGCCGTCCATCATACTCTTGCTATTGAAATCGACTTTCAACGTCAGGTACTTGCCCGTCCTCGCCTTGCTCGGCGCAGTCGCCGTCGCGCTCGGGTTTGCCCTTCTCAGACCCGCTGCCGACACCACGAAGACAGCGGGCAGCGACGCTCAGCAACTCGTCGCGATCCTCCAGTATCTGGAGTCGGACTACCCTGCGGCGGTCGCGTCGATGGATGCCGGCGAGCTGGCCGAGCAGCGCTCTCTGTCGGCGGAGGCGAGGTCAACCGCACTGCGGCTCCGGGGCGCGGCTCGATTCGCCCCGCGCATCGCTTCGCTCGACGAACGCGTTTCGCGAAGTGAGGACCCGGTTGGCGTGAGCGCCGATTGCGCGTCGCTGGTCGACGAGCTGATCGCCGCCACCGGGCTCTCTCGTGCACCGTCGGCACCGCCCGATCTCTCCGAAGGCGCACGGCTCTTCCATGAGAACTGCGTCACTTGCCACGGCGCCACAGGTCACGGAGACGGAGTCGCGGCGGCCGCCTTGGTGCCGAAGCCATCGAACTTCCACTCCGACGCGGTGATGGACAGTCTGACCCCCTATAAAGTGTTCAATGTGATCCGCTTCGGAGTGAAGGGCACGGCGATGGTGCCGGTCGGACACATCGACGAAGCGCAGCGTTGGGCTCTGGCCTTCTACGTCTTGACCCTGAGGCAGCCACCTTGCGACCACTCGCCTCCCGGCGTGACGTTGGACGACCTCGCGAATCGGTCTGACGCAGAGCTCGCGAGGGCGAACGGGGTTGGCGAAGTCGCCTGCCTCAGGCGCAAGCCGTCCCAGCTCGACGGTCCCGCGCTCGTCGCCACTGCGCGCACGAGAGTGCTGCAGGCGAAGATCATGGCGGTGGGCGGAGACGCGCGCGGCGCCGAGAGCGCCATCCTCGAAGCGTACCTCTCGGACATCGAGCCGGCGGAGCCGTGGCTTCGCGCACACAATGCGGACGTCGTAACACCTCTGGAATCGTCGTTCGTTGCCACGCGTGCGGCGTTGCAGCAACGAGACCCACGCGCGGTCGAGGAGGTCAACCGACTCCTGGCGCTGCTTGACCGGGCGGCGGGGGCCCCCGTGGCCAAGGCGACCGCGGTCTCCGTATTCTGGTTTGCGCTCCTCGTCATCGTACGAGAAGGCTCTGAGGCGGCCGTGATCATCGCCGCGCTCCTCGCGGTCGTAAAGAAGCGAAAGCAGTTCTCTCGTGCGCGTTTGGTCCACGCGGGCTGGCTCTCAGCGGTGGCCGTGGGCGCTATCGTGTTCGCCGCTGCCCACAAGGTCCTTGCCGGCGCAATGAATGAAAGGCTTGAGGGGTGCCTTGCGTTCGCCGCTGCCGCGATGCTGCTTCACGCGGCGCTGTGGCTCAATGCGCGAACGACGACGCGACGCACCATGGGAGAGCTCCGCGGCCGCACGCACCATGCCCTCGACCGAGGCGCGCTGGCCCTCTTCGCGATCGCGTTTCTAGCGATGTTCCGCGAGAGCTTCGAGACGACCGTCTTCCTCGAAGCGCTGTCGGTCGACGCCCCCTCGGCTGTCGTCTGGGGCGCCGCCGTGGGTGCAGCGTTGCTGCTCGGTCTCGTCTTCGCGGTCAGTCGCTTGGGGTTGAGACTGCCGATGAAGCCACTCTTCCGTGTCTCGACCGGGATGCTCGTGGCGACCGCCATCGTGCTGCTGGGCGAGGGCATCCATTCCTTCGAGGAAGTAGGCATCCTTCCCTCGAGGCCGACGCGGTTCATCCAAATCGACTTCTTGGGCATCTACCCCGACCGGATTGGCCTCCTCTCGCAACTGGCGGTTGTCCTCGCACTCATCCTCTGGCAAGGGGGGTTTCGGGACCGCTCGATGAGCGTTTCGCGACTCGGCGAGGCAACCCATCCGGGCGAGTAAAGAGGCTGCCGCATTCGGCGAGCCTTGGCGCTTCGGTCGGAGCGCCGTGACCGTTCAGTTGCGGCGGCCCGCGGGCGCGCGCGCGGCCCAGCGTGCGCGAGCCTTCTCGCGCTCGCCCTCGCGCGTCCGTGTCGGCGCGCGTGCCGTCAGGCCGTGGACCAAACGCTCGGTCACGCCAGCCACTTCGCGAATGGCTTCCTCGAAGACGAGGCGGTCCGCCTCCGACGGTTTGTTCAATCCGGTGACCTTCCGGACGTACTGGAGCGCGGCCGCGCGGATCTCGTCCGGCGTGGTCGGGGGGTCGAAGTTGTAGAGAACCCGGATGTTGCGGCACATGGGCTAGGCAGGATGCCAGACCGAGCGATGGTCGCCCATGGGTTCGTCGATGCGATTCGCTCGCGAGCGAGCGTTCACATGGAGCAGGACGCGGACGTTCGTGAAGCCCTTCGACGACCCGGGTGACCGAGGGAGTTGCCGCCGCGTGGGTCGTTTTCGGGCACGCCGTCCACCGCTTCGCGGGGTCTCAGAGGCGGCCCCGTTCCTCGTAGGGGGAGCGCCGCCGAGCGGACGAAGTCGGGCTCGGCGACGGGCCCTACCGCGCGAGTGGCTCAGGGGCAGGTTGTGGCTTGCGTACGCCGGTGGCTTGAATCCGGGCAATGTCCGGCGTGCTAAGCTGTGACCCGCCGAAGAGCATGCGCACGAGTGGCGGGCCAGATCGCTGGACAACGCTGAGCCGACGGCGCCTTCACACTTCTTCATGATTGGCCGCGACCGATCTTAACAGTCCGGGTCCACGTTCTTTTGTCACGGACGCCCCGCTTGCTGTTCCACCCGAGGGCGCCCCGAGGAGAATAGGTCACCATGTTCGGTTTTCTAATCGGTACGGTATGCCTCATCGGCCTCATCAAGGTCGCGCGCCACGGGCGCGGCTGCGGCCGCTGGGGGTACGGGGGTTACGGTGGCCCGTGGGGCCATTCCCATCACCACGGAGGCTTCGGTGGCTCCGCGCGCCGCGGCGGGTTCGGACGAACCTTCTGGCTCCGTGGCGCCTTCGAGCGCCTTCAGACGACGCCGGGTCAAGAGAAGGTCATCGTCGAAGCGGTGGACGAGCTCACCGAGATCTTCCGCAAGGCGCGCGACGAGTTCCGAGCGACGCGCGGCGACTTCGCCGGCGTATTCCGGAGCGAGACAGTGGACGAAGCGTCCGTCTCCGACATCTTTTTGAAGCACGACACGACCCTCAGCGAGACCCGTCGCGCGGCGGTCGAGGCGATCCACAGGATCCACGACGCGCTGACTGAGAAGCAGCGCGCCGAGGTCGCCGACTTTCTCGAGAACGGCCCTGGTCTCCGTGGACGCGGCTGGGGTGGACGCGGTTGGGGCGGCGGTCGCGACGGCGGCCCTTACCGCGACCAGTGGGCGTGAGGACAAAACCATGAAACGTCTGATCCTCATTGCAGTCCTCACATTGGGAACCGCGCTCGGCTATGGCGCGGGCTTTGCCTCGATTCACCGCTGCCACCTGCGGAGGGAGGCGTGGGAACGACACGTCGCCAAGGTCTGCCTGGACGCCGCGAA
>JBEKOY010000046.1:0-42265 GCA_049521295.1 Polyangiaceae bacterium
GGTCATTTTCAGACTGATGGCTGCGATCGACTGGGGCAGGATGAAAAGCCCGGACTGGATCGGCGAATAGCCGAGCCCGACCTGGTAGAGGAGCGGCAGTAAGAACGGCATTCCGCCGACGCCCAGCCGCGTGACGAAGCTGCCGCTCACGGCCACGCGCAACGTGCGGATGCGCAAGAGCCCGATTCGCAGCAAGGGATGCGCCGCGCGGATCGCGTGGCGCACGTAGGCGAGAATTCCTGCCGTCGCAAGGGCCAGTAGAGCGGCGCTCTGCCCTGCGCTCAACGTATGCTCTCCGAATATCTCCAGCACGTACGACAGAAGCCCGACTCCCGAACCGAACAGCAAGAGTCCCACCCAATCCAGTCGATCCGTCCGTGCGGCGCGATAATCGGGCAGGTGGCGGTAGACGAGAAACAGGCCCACGAGGCCGATGGGCAGGTTGACGAAGAAGATCATGCGCCAATGGAGAAACGCGACGATTAGGCCCCCGGCAAGCGGGCCGATCATCGGGCCGATCAGCGCCGGGATCGCCACGAAGCTCATGGCGCGAACCAGCTCGGACTTCGCGAAGGCGTGCACCATCGTCAGACGGCCCACCGGGACCATCATCGCGCCGCCGCACCCCTGCAGGATGCGGCACCCGACCAGGACCCGTATGTCGTTCGACACGCCGCACAAGAGCGATCCCAGCATGAAGATCCCAATGGCCGAGGAAAACACGGCGCGTGTTCCGAATCGATCGGCGACCCAGCCGCTCAGCGGGATGAACACCGCCAGGCTCAACGTGTAGCTCGTGAGCACCGACTTCATGCTGAGCGGAGCCACGTGCAGCGCGGTCGCCATGGTGGGCAGCGCGGTATTGAGAATCGTCGTGTCGAGCGATTCCATGAAGAACGCCACCGCCACGAGCCACGGCAGCATGCGCTTCACGGATTCGGTGGGGGCCGAATGGGTCATGACCGCGCCAGAATACCGTCGCCCGCGCGGGCGGAGACGATCGACTACTCTACGGCGCCCGATGCGCGGCCCTGTACACCCGCCGCTTCGCGGTCACCCGACCGCATTCGGGCTCACGGGTCATGCTCTGGCGTTTCGTCCGCTACCGGCGCCGACCCCGACCCTTCGGCGCGAAGCTCGGCTGTGGCCTTGTCCGCCACAATATTCACCGAGTCGACGAGTGCCGTGGACAAGGCCATGACGATCGCGTCGGCCTCGGCATCCCCCGTGGCCGGCGCGATCGCCCGCTCGATCGTGACGGACCGCGCGAATCGTACGACGCGGTGGTCGACCAGCGAATAATCGATCGTGACGCGACCGACGTGCGCGGGTGCGCGGACTTCTTCGAACGCCCTCACGTCGACGTCGAGGGTTGCGCCGGCCCCATAGGCGATCTGCCGAATACCCCGTCGGTCGAAGAGTGCGCGAGCCAGCTCGCGTCGAACGTACGACTCGGGTTTGTCCGTCCACCGTCGGCCTTCGTAGTATCCGATTTCGTAGATCGAGTTGCGAAACACGATCTCGTCTTTGATGTAGGCCGCGGCGCTGACGCGCCCGAGCCTCAGCTCCAACCCGCTCGGCGCGACCGGCTCCGCGGGCGTCGCCACGCTCTCGGGGGTGAAGTAGCGAGACACGAACGGGTCGCTCTTGAAAAGGAACGCACACCCGACGAGCTGCGGCAACAGGGCCGCCATGCACCACGCCCGTCGGTTCTTCATCGGAGCGCCTTGGTCCGGCCCTTGAGCAGCATGTCCGAGTCCCGATCGAGTGCGTCGCCGAGCCTCTGGACCGCGGCCGCGGCCTCTTGCACGTTGCGCAGGGTATCCTCGAGGTTCTCCCCGAGCCCGGTCGCGCCGTGTGCGACGTCGCCGACCGCAGTCGATGCGCGTTCGACGCTGGCGATCAGCCCTTTTTTTCCTTGGAGTCGTTCGATGAGACCATCGACGTGGGCCACCGTTCCTTGCAACTGCACGAGCGTCGCTTGGGCCTCGTGCGACAGCTTTTCGACGTCCGCGCGCTCGACCACGCGCCGAACGTCGGCGAGCAGGGCATCCACATGGCCGAGCGTCGCGCCGGCCTTGTCGGCAATGTGCTCGGCCGTGACGTCCTCGAGCAACGCGCTGATTTTCGCCAGCAGCATCACGATTTGATCGGCCACTTCCGGAAAGCGATCGACCGCGTGAACGACGGAATCTTCCAAATTTTTGATGGTCGATCGCGCCGACGGAATGTAGTTTTCGGGAACGGGGAACGGTAACGGCAGCACGGGATTGTCCTGGATCGGGAAGAAGTCGATCGAGATGAACATGACCCCCGTGAGACCCGAGGAGTCGAGCTGCACGCGCAAGTCGGGCGGCACGGCCATCGTCGTTTTCGCGCTTTTAACCGACGCGAGTCCCAGGCCCTTGAGATCGTCGACCCCGAGCTGGCACGTGATCGCGACGCGGCGGTGATCGGGAGCAATGTTGATGACCGATACGCTGCCGATTGTGACCCCGCGGAATTTTACCGGCGATCCGACGTCCAGGCCTTGGACCGATTCGTCGAAGAACGACTGGTAGCTCACGGTCTTCTTTTCCAGACTCCGTGCCCCCAGGGCGACGGCGCTGCCGATCGCCACGACGAAGCCGACCATGACGAAGAGGCCGAGCTTCCAGTGGTTGGTCGGGGCGGGCATTTCAGTGGGCTCTCGACGCGCGGTGAAAGAACCGCTGGACGCGTTCATCGGTACACGAGTCTCTGAGATCACCCGGAATGCCGGATGCGATGATGCTCTGGCTCTCCTTGTCCAGCATGATGCAACGCGAGACGATCTTGAAGATGCTCGCGAGCTCGTGGGTCACGACGACCACCGTCAATCCGAGAGCCCGATTGAGCACGAGAATCAGCTCATCGAGCTCGACGGATGTGACCGGGTCGAGCCCCGCGGATGGCTCGTCGAGAAAGAGAAGACTGGGCTCCAAGGCCATGGCTCTCGCGATCGCGGCGCGCTTCGTCATGCCCCCCGACAGCTCCGAAGGCAGCTTGTCCTCCACTCCGCGCAAGCCGACCAGACACAGCTTGGCGCTGACGATGGCGCCCACCGCCTCGGGCGTGAGATCGGTCCACGTGTGAAGCGGCAGGCCGACATTTTCGCCCACGGTCATCGAAGTGAAGAGGGCCCCGGATTGAAATACGACCCCGAAGGGCGGCCGTCCGACGTCAAGGTGCTGGGCCGCCTCGCCCGCTACGACGACCGTGCCCCGCACTGGGGTCTCGAGGCCGACGAGATACCGCATCAGTGTGGACTTGCCGCAGCCGCTCACGCCGAGAATCGCGAATATTTCGCCGCGTGCGACGTCGAAACTCGCGTTCTTTTGCAGGGTGACGTCGTCCCAGCCGATCGTGAGATCGGCGACGCGGATCATGGCTTCTTCGCTCTCTCCCATGGTCATCGATGGATCGCGTGAAAGAGAACGGTGAAACCCGCGTCGAGCAGGACGATCACGAACAGGGTGGTCACGACCGCCGAGGTCGTGCGGCGCCCGACGCCTTCCGCGCCCCCTGTGGTCGCGAGTCCTTGCTGACACGAGATGAGTGCGATGGCGCCGCCGAAGACGCCGCTCTTGATGATACCCGAATAGACGTCCCACACGGTCACGGCCCTTGCGGTCTCCCTCAGGTAGCCGACGATCGTGAGATCGAGGCTCATCAACCCGACCAGCAGGCCCCCCAGAATGCCGACGGCGTCGGCCAGCAGTGTCAGGATGGGAATCGCGAGGAAGAGCCCAAGCGCGCGCGGCAAAACGAGATAACGGATCGGGCCGAGCCCCATCGTACGCAGCGCGTCGACCTCCTCGGAGACCTTCATGGATCCGAGCTCCGCTGCAAAGGCCGCGCCGGACCGGCCGCACAGGATGATGGCGGTCATCAACGGCCCGAGCTCCCGCGTGACCGAGAGGCCGACGAGATCGGCGACGAAGATGTTCGCTCCGAACTGCTTCAGCTGGACGGCGCCCTGATAGGCCATCACGAAGCCAACGAGAAAGTTGATCAGCACCACGATGGGCACCGCGTCGGCCCCCACACGCTCCATGGTCGGCCAGACCTCCCTCCAGTTGCCGGTCCGGGGTGCTCGCAGCGTGGCCGCCGTCGACAGAACCATTTGGCCCAAAAACGCCAGAACGAGCTGCGTTTCGACGACCACGGTCAAGGTGGTGCGTCCGATCTGAGCGAACGCACCCTCCGGCCTCCGCTTCCTCACCGCGCGAAGATGCGCGTCCCCCTCGTAGAGATGAACAATCTCTTGGACGTTCGGACTGGCACCGACGAACTCCGACGCAATTCCCTGGGCCCGCAGCCGATTGCGCAGATGAACCAGAAGGGCCATCGCCCCGCCGTCGACGGCTTCGACCTTGGATAGATCGAAATCCACCCGTGGCGTCGACGCGGAGACGACGAGCTTTCGCGCCTCGGTCCAGAGCGCGCCGGCATCGAGGAATTCGAGGCGCCCGCGCACGTGGACGGTCCCGGCAGGACCTTCCTCGACGGCGCGGTCGATCGAAAAGCCATGCCGATTCGGCGCTGCAACCGGGCTCACGGCGAGGCTCCAGCAACAAGCATTCCCGGCACGGGCCATCCGCGGTCTTTGGGCCAAGCGACCCTTTTCTGGGGATCGGGTGTCCACGAGGCATTCGCAATTTCCCCGACATCGTGGCGGTTTGCCAATCGCCGAGCGACAAGGCTAAACGGGAGCCGTTCTTGAGTGCTCGTGCCTCTTTGGCGCGACTTGTTTGGCCGCGACGTGCCTCGATTGGCATGCGATTCGCAATAAGGCCGTCTGCCATGCGATGCGAAGCGATTCTGACCCAACACGATCTGCGCGATCTGTTCGCGAAGTTGGCCCCGCTGGAGATTCGTATCGGTGAGAGCGCCACGTTGGTTCTCGAATCGCCGACGGAGGTCTCGCTGGTCGCCGTCGAGGGGGTAAACGTCGTATGCGACGCGACGCTCCACTGGCCGCTCCTCGGGGTGGACCTGCCCGTGCACATGCGCCAACTGACGGTCCGAATTCATCTCGCCGTGCGCCCGGGTCCGAACGGCAACAGCGGCGTGCTCGCCTTCACGCTTCAGATCGAACGCACCGGTGTGTCGCTTCTGCCCGCGGCCTTCGACGATCGCGTGACCACTCTTTTGAACAAGGAGCTCGTCAGCAAGCACGTCGAGCTCGCATGGAATTTCGGCAAGACGCTGACTCACGTGTTTTCGCTGCCGGCGGGGCTCGTGTCCGCCGCTGCGTTGGGTGTCCGTGTGGAATCCGGCTCGATCGAGGTAACCGAGAACGAGGTTCGGCTTGTCGTCGAGTTCGGAGCCGATGTGCAAAAGCGCGTCGGGGCCACGGACCGACGGTCGGCATGACGATCCACCGAGCGTCGAGGGTGGAGCGCGGCATGCCGATCCATGACCCATGTGGGAGCCGATAAGAACGACCGCGTCGAGACGATGGCTTCGCTGCGATTGCGCGCAGACCAGAGCGCTGGATGGCATCAACGGCGCATGGAGCGGGTCACGGCCCAGCTCGGGCAGCCACGGTCCTTCTACCTGATTCTGGCGTTCGTGTTGGCGTGGAGCGGCTACAACGAGCTCGCACCGCGTCTCGGCGCCCGGGCCTTCGATCCGGCCCCGTTCGTGTGGCTGCAGGGGATTGTCGGGGTGGGCGCGTGGCTGATGACGAGCATCATCCTCATCACCCAGAATCGCCGGAGCGCGCACGCCGAGCAGCGAGCCCAGCTCGACTTGCAGGTCAACCTTTTGGCCGAGCAGAAAGTCGCGAAGCTCATCGCGCTGCTCGAGGAGTTGCGGCGCGACATCCCTATCGTTCGCGATCGCGTCGATCAGATCGCAGACGCCATGAAAGAGCCCGTCGATGCTCGCGCGGTCCTCTCGGCATTGGAGGACGCGACGGAACTCGGAGACAGAAAGGGTTGAATCGACGCCGCCGTCTGGAAGCCGTCGGCCCGAGAAACGCGCGCCATCAGCTCACTTCGTCGGTCCACACACGGAAGCTTTCCAACGTGTTGGGGCCGAAGGTGGTCGCGATCGCCACGTCCGCTGCGTCGCGGCCTCGGGCGATGAGCACACGGCCGATGCGCGGGGTGTTGTTGCGCGGATCGAACGTGTACCATTGCCCGCCCAGATACGCCTCGAACCACGCCGCAAAGTCCATCGGCGCGTACGGCGGCGGCAGCCCCATATCCCCGAGATAGCCTGTGCAATACCGGGCCGGGATGTTCATGCAACGGCAGAGTGCGATCGCCAAATGCGCGTAGTCGCGGCAGACGCCTTTGCGTTCGTGGAAAGCATCCCATGCCGTTTTCGTCGGCCTCGCGTGCTCGTAGCCGAACGAAATGTGCCGATGCACGAAGTCGCAGATGGCCTGCACGCGACCCCATCCGGTCGGCGCGCCGGCAAACAGGGCCCAGGCTGTCTCCAACAGTCGATCGGTTTCGCAATAACGACTTCCGAGCAAGAATACCAACGAGTCCTCGGGCAACGATTGCACGTCGGACTGCTGTGCCCCGGCTGCCACAACGTCGGGCCATCCGGGATCGCTCACCACAGCATCGGAAGTGATTCGCACCTGACCCGCGGGGGCCAACACACGGCTGCACCAGTTGCCGAACGTGTCTCGATACGCCGTGATCGGCGCACTCGGGCTGACGATGAGATAATCGGGTCTTACAATGTCAGATGCCCGACTGTAGTGGATGTTGACCACCAGAATGAGTGGGGTCGGTTGAGGAAACTGGTAGAGCAACTCGTAGCCGACTCGGATTTGCATGGGGCGGGGCCGGTGGACGCATTCTATCGACGTGGACGGTGACCGTAACGTGGCTTGGACCGTTGACCATACCAGAACGGTGCCAACGTGGGACGATGCGAGATTCGGCATGGGCTCGAAACGCATTTGAAATGCGTGCGACTCCGAACGGCCCATCCGCCCGACGACCTCTTCCGATGCTCCCTTGCGCTCGGTTGGGGCCTCCTAACGCAAAGAGCGCGCTGCCGGAAGGAAACGCGTGAGTCGATGCGAGAAGAGACCAGGCATGGACTCTGCTTTGACATTCAGGCATGAAAATTCCCAGCCCGAGGAACAACACGGATGCGATGGAGAGACTCGTGTCCCACGATGCCGAAGAGACCCGATGGATCACGAGCCGGGACGTGAGGGGTCTCGTTCGCCACAAGGAGACCGCAGCGCCTGTCCCGTCGGCGCCGGGCGCATGGGCGGGCTCCTGGGCAACCTGGTGGACGGACGGATCGCGAAGATCGACGAGAAGCTGAGCCGATTCGGGAACCGTGTCGCGAATCGCAAACCGCAAATCGAGCCGGCGAAGGCGGCCGCCGCATCCATGCGGGCTGATCCGCAGTTCGGGCGCAGTGAATGCGTGCGGCGGTTCGTGGGAGCGACTGTTGCATGGGTGCACGTGCATGGATCGAAATGTCGTTCTCAGCGACTTCATCATCGCCCACCGCGATGAGCTGATCGCGCTCACACGAGCCAAGGTCGCGCGACGATTGGCTCCAAAGCCGACTGAACGGGAGCTTGTGTGCGGCGTGCCTCTCTTTTTGGACCAACTCGCCGAAACGCTTCATGGCGAGCCGACCTCGGTCGAGAACGCGATCGACCGTGGCGCGGCGGCGCACGGCGCCGCGTTGCTGAACCTCGGATACACCGTGGCCCAGGTCGTTCACGACTACGGCGATGTCTGCCAGGCGATCACCGAGCTCGCTTTGGACAGCAACGCGCGGATCGCGACCGACGAATTTCACACCCTCAATCTGTGTCTCGACAACGCCATCGCGCAGGCGGTGACGGAGTACACGCGGCTTCGGGAGCGATCGCTGGTCGATGGCGAAACGGAGCGATCGGGTCTCTTTGCGCACGAACTGAGAAACCGGCTCTCGGCTGCGCAGTTTGCGTTCCAAGCGATCAAGAGCGGTCGTGCGCCAGTCGCGGGGAGTGTCGCGTCGCTCATCACGCGAAACCTGCATGGGATGAAGGATCTCGTCGACCAAGCGCTGCTCGAGGTGCGTCTGGACTCCGGGACCGCGCGTCGGCAGCGCGTCCATGTGCAAGAGCTTTTGGAAGAGGCGGAAGTCGACGGGATGATGGAGGCGGGGACGCATGGCGTTTCGCTCAGCGTCGCGCCGACCGATCGCCGCATCGATGTGCACGCGGATCCGCATATTCTCGCAGGAGCCGTCGCCAACGTGTTGCAAAACGCGTTCAAATTCACTCCCGCGGGCGGACATGTGTCGGTCAGAACGGCGGTCACGGACGGGCATGTCGCGATCGAGATCGAAGACCAATGCGGGGGACTTCCGGAAGGCAAGGTGGACGCGTTGCGTGGTGCCTTTGCGCAGGCCGGAAGCCAACGAAAGGGTTTGGGGCATGGCCTATTCGTGAGCTTCAAGGGCGTCAAAGCAAGCGGGGGAGAGATCCGGGTGCGGGACGTTCCGGGAAGAGGATGCGTCTTCGGAATCGACCTGCCGCTGCTGCCCGCAACGGCATGACGGCGGCTTCGTCCTCGCCTCCGCGCGCGAAGGGCGGCCGCTTTTGCTCGGCGTGCCCACGCGTCCTTCGAGGTCGCCGCGTACGCCGCGCGGTCGTCGGCCGGCTCGCAGCGATTGCCCTGCTGTCCGTTGTCGCGGGCTCGGCCCGCGCTCAGGGAAATGGCCTCTCCGCTCCGACGGGAGGGCGCTCGACGCTGATGGGCAATACGGGTGTAGCGCTCGCGCGCGACGGATCCGGGCCGTTTCTCAACCCGGCCACGATCATTCGCATCGACGATCGCTCCCTCGCGTTCTCCGTCAACTTCTACACCTTTGCGGCGACGCACTTCAGCGGCTGGCACCAGCAAGGGCCGGTCGACGCGTCGCTGTTCGGAAGCGTGTCGCTCCGCGGGACCGGCGTGTGGTCGGACGGTCTGCAGATCTTGCCGTCGACGCTCTGCCTTTTCTTCACGATTCGGGGCGTGAGCTCGGAGGGGTCGCACGACGCCGGCTTCCATCGCGGCCGTCAGAAAGTGGCGTTCTGCTTCGGCAGCACCGAGTCGGCGGACGTCGGCTTACCGGCGCTTCCTCTTCACGCAAGCACGCCGCTGGGCTACACCGCGCAGGCGCAATCGGTCAATCGCACATGGAACCGGTTGTATGCGGGCCCGACCTACAGCTTCTCGCCGACCGATAGCCTCGCGCTGGGGGCCTCGATCCAGGGCGTCTACACCTCCGATTCGTTCATCTTCGACAGCAGCAGCGTGACGTCCACGCTGGCTGGCAGCGCGATCGAGTCGTCGCTCGGGACGAGCGGCAACGGCCATGCGTTCGACCTGGTAGCCAACCTCGGCGGCATCTACCACACGGGAAGTCTCACCTTCGGCGCGAGCGTGCAACTGCCGGCGGTGCACATTTTCGGCCAGTACGATGCGACACTGCACGAGGAAAACGGAGACCCCGAAAGCCACACCGCCACGCTTGCGACGGGACAGGGCAGTTTCAGTGCTCCGCCGCCCGCGCGATTCGCCGTGGGTGCGGGTCTCGAGCGGGGACGACTGGTGCTCGAGCTCGACGAACGGCTCGACCTGCCCGTCGGCGCCATGTCGTCGACCATGACCGTGAGTGAGACGACGCTTGCAACCGGGGCTGCGCCTCTCGTGTCGCGCGCTTCGTACGTCGTTCCCGAGCGGCCCGTCTTGAACACGTCGGCCGGCTTCGAGTACCTGTTCTCCCCGACGTTCAGCGTGCTCGGCGGAGCGTCGACCAACTTGACGACGCTGTCGGCTCTCTTCCCGCAATCGTCGCTCGGCAACCTCGCGCCGGCTCGGACCAATAGCCTCGCCGCGTCTTTTGGAATTGGTTCGTACGGCGGCGGAACGGACCTGCTCCTTGGCGTGCAGCTCGGGTACGGGTGGGGGCAAGCGATCGCGGTCAATCCGTACGTCATCCCCAACCAGTGGGTCACGGTCGATCTCCAATCGTACAGCGCGATGATCGTCTTTGCGGGCGCCACGAGTTTCCGGTCGATCGGACGCGCTATCGAAAAGATCGAGAATGCGGTCACGACCGGCGATCCGGATCGATCGAAGTCCGGGACGCCGAGCGGCACGGCCGGCCCTGCCGCCCCGCTCGCGCCGGACCCAGGCGCCCCCCGACCGGCGCCATCCAACGCGCCGATCGAGCTTCCGAGGACAGGCGAGTCGGATCCGCGCAACAGCGCGGCGGACGCCGGAGTGGCCGAGCCTCTCCGTTCCGCAACGGCGGCCGACGGCGGGGCAACGGCGGCCGACGCCGGGGCGCCCCCGGCGCCGCCTTCCGACGACCTGCCGTCGCCGCTCATCGATCCACACCAGCGCGGCATCCCGCCGAAGTGAATCGCCCGGCCCCGATTTTGCGTATCCACAAGCGAAAACGCTACGGCAGGGATTTCGAGCCGCAGTCCGCGGGGCGAAGTCGTCGTGGCAGAACCGGAGATGTCATGAAGCTCTCACTGATCGCCGTTCTCGCACCGTTGGCCAGCTAACGATTCTGCGGTGCTGAGGAGAAAAGGCCGGCCAAGTCCAAGTCCACGCGCAGGCTCGGCAGTCTGCGCCCCATCCCGTCAAGCGGGCGCTCCCTTCGTCGGCCGAGCCACCTTTTCCATGGCGGTCGCCAGCGCGAGGTCGAGCGCGCTGATACCGCCGGCATCGTGCGTCGTCAGATCCACGACGACACGATTGAAGACGTTGAACCACTCCGGGTGATGGTCCTGTTTCTGCGCGATGAGTGCGCACGTGGCCATGAAGCCAAATGCGTCGGAAAAGTCCTCAAACGTATAATCGCGGTGGAGCTTGCCGTCGCGCAGCACCCATCCAGGCAGGCTCTGCAATCCCGCTTTCACTTCGGCATCAGTCAATCTCGGAATCTTCATGCCGGGATGCGAGCACAGTTCATGCCGCGCCGTTCGGTTCACGGCGGCGCGGTCGCGGGCTTTGGCCCGAGCGCTGGTGCGGGCGGAACGAGTGGCTGTCCGCTCAGCCCGTCGCCGTTTTGGGGGTGGGGGTCACGGCGCCTTGCGGTAGCCTTCAGACGGACGACGGATCGTCACGATGGGCCCTTGCAGATCGGCCCTCCAACCGGCAGCGTTCGCTTGGGTCAAGACTCGATCCCAGACTCGTTGAGGGATCGCTCCGCGCGTTTCGCTCACGTTGAACGTGACCTCGGTCTCGTGTGCCAGCGTCTTCTCAGCTCGCCTGACAATTTCGGTGACCTGCTTCTCGTCGTGCGTCGAGAGGTTCCCGACGACTTCGTCTGGCTTTTTCATGATACCGCGCCTTTGGGTTGCGGTACCCGCCGCAACACTCGTGCCGTCGCACTTTCGGACCCGCCGCGCGCAAGCTGCGAAACATGCCGGCAACGATAGCCACAGCGACGGGCGGGCCACGCCGAGGCGAGAACTCCACCTTGTGCGTCTCGCTTGCGATCCACGAGGGCGAGCGCCGTTCACAAACATCGCATTTCGCATGCCGCCATTGGCAGGTCACCAAGAGAGAGCGACGACAATGAGGGGTGCCCTCAACCGGACGCGTTGCCTCATTTCGGCGCTGAGGCTCTCCGCGACGACAGAAACAGGACCAGCTGCTCCAGCTCCTGAGGCGCGAGCGTCCCCGCAAACCCCGGCATGTTCGTTCCACCGTTCGAAATTCGGATCGTGATGTTCTCACGCGTCAGAAGATCGCCGATGGTGGTCAGGTTCGGTCCGCGCCGACCGCCGTTGCCCGCGATGACATGGCAGCTCAAACAGCCCTTGTCGTGGAAGAGCCGCGCACCCTCCGCGACGGGCCCGTCCGTGGCACCGACGACCTCCGCGGTGAGCGGAGGCGCGTCGAACTTCGGCGACCAAGGCGAGCGCGCCCCGAGCATCCAGAGTGACCCGATCATGACCACCGTCAGTACCACGATCCCAGTGGCCCACGGGCGACGGCGGGCGCTCCGCTCGCCCTTGTTCGAGAGCAGCGGGGCGGAGAGAAGCAGTGCACCCACCGCGATCGGCGCAAAGAGGATGATGGCGGTCTCGATCCTCGGCGGAGCGAGCGCGAGGATGGCGAAGTACCAGAGCAGGTACCAATCGGGGCGCGGGTCCGCCGAAATGAGACTGGGGTCGGGCGGAGCGCCGATCGTGGGAGGACCGACGAAGATCGCGAGCAGAAGGATGCCCGTCGCCATCGCGACGCCGAACACGACGTCGCGCCAGGCGGCGTCCGGCCAGAAGGGGACGCCGTGCTTCGCGAGGTGCTCTTGGTAGCGGCTCCGGTACGTCTTGGGATCGACGGGATCGCCGGGAGTGGGCGGCTCGGAGATGCCGTGCCTCACCACGAGGAAAACGTGCAGGGCGACCCCCGCGAAAAGCATCGCAGGGATCAGGAACACGTGGATGGCGAAGAAGCGACTGAGCGTCGCGCCACCCACCGTGTCGCCTCCAAGGATGAAGCGGGCGATCGGGTCGCCGACCAGCGGCAGACGCCCCGCCTGCTCTGCGCCGACGACGACCGACCACGTCGCGTTTTGATCCCAGCGGAGCAGCTGCCCGGTGAATCCCATACCGAGCGTCAACGCGAGGATCACCACGCCCGAGAGCCAATTCATCTCGCGGGGAAACTTGTACGATCCGGAAATATAGACCTGGCCCATGTGGATGCCCACCATCAGCACCATCGCCGAGGCGCCGTAATAGTGGAGCCCGCGGAGCGTGCGGCCGAACGGGGCGCTGTTCGTGATGAAAAGCAGCGTCTCGTACGCCTGCGAGGACGAGGCGATGTAGGAGAATGCGAGCGTCACGCCGCTCAAGACTTGGATCACGAGCGCGAACAGCGTGGCGCTTCCGAAGACGTACCACCAGCGCGCGCCGCGCGGCACCGGGTGCTTGAGCAGCGGGCCGACGACCGACGAGATGCCCACGCGATCGTCGATCGTCGCCCAGGTGGTCTGGATGAGCCGCTTGATCATCGTCAGCCGATCGGGATCGGGTCCGCTCGGATCGCCACTTGGCCGTCCTGGATGCGGACCGGGTACCGCGTGAGGGGGTGGGGCGGCGGTCCAGCAGCGACGCGACCGTCCTCGTAGTACACGCCGCCGTGGCAAGGGCACATGAAGAGAAGCGCCTCTCGGATCCAGCGAACGGGGCAGCCGAGGTGCGAGCAGTGGATCGAGAACGCGACGAACTCGTCCTCGCTCAAGCGGCGGAGCCACGCGGACGTTTTCGCGGTGACGCCGGCCCATGGCAAAGGCGATCCGTCGATGAACACGACGTTGACGGTCTCGCCCACTTTGAAATTCTCGACCTTGCCCACCGGGCGCCACTCGAGAGGAGCGTTGCGAAAGAGTGGCGCGACGACGAACCCCACCCCCGGGACCGAGATCGCGGCGCCGCAAGCGACACCGAGGCCGACCGTCATTTTGCCGAGGAGCTGGCGACGCGCGATCTCGTGAGCCGACTCGGCCGGCGCCTCGACGTGTGCGGGCTCGTCGTCGTCCCGTTTCTCATCGCTCATTGCCAATCTCTCCAATCCAGCCGATCAAGGACGCGACGATGACCAGAGCGCCCGCAGAAAGGACGACGGGCGACGTCACGATTCCCCACAAGAGAAGGGTGATCCCGAACGCCATCGACGCAGGAAAAACGGTGGGGCGCGCAATCGCCTCGGGCTTGGCCTCGACCACCGCATCGGCGACAACCTGGGGCTTCGGACCGTCGGGCTCGGAGGTCATGGCGCGCCTCCCGCCGCATGCGGCAGAGTCTCCTCCTCGCCGTAGTAGCGGCCGATCGTGGCGAGGATCGCGGCGCCGTAGACCAAACAGGCCGGCACCCACATCATCAGGCCGCCGATCTCCTGATCGGCCCGACACGAAAGACCCCAACCGTCGCGCAAGAGCGCAAGCACGCCGAGCGAGTCGACGGGGTGCACGTACGCGCTGCAGACCTCGACGGGCGAGAAGGTGACCACGATGCCGAGAATCGTGCAGGCGACGCACGCGGCGAAAAGATAGAGGATGGCGGCGAATGCCGGCAGGCGATCCACGACACGAGGCACAAGGATCGGTCGCCAGAACGCGTACCCCATCACGAGGAGCGACGCGGTCTGAAGGGCCTGCACGGTCGGGCTCGTCGCGGCGGCGTTGCAGAGCAAGGGCGCATGCCAGAGCCACATCGCTCCCACGCCCGCGGCCCACGGTCCGAGGTACCCGAACGCTCCTCGATCGCGTGGAGGAGACGCGCGTGCCCCGCGCTCGCGAGGCAGTCCCAGAAGGGTGAGCGGCGGGACGGCCAGCATCAGGAGCAGGTGCTGCAGCATGTGCGCGCTGAACGAGTATCCTCGGGCGAGCACGCCGATCGGGGAGGCCAGGGCCGCGAAAAAGATCGCGACCCCCAGACCGAAAAACGCCGCCCTGCTTTCGAGCCGACCGCGGTAGCAAAATCCGTACGCGCCGAGCGCCAGGATGCACGCGACCGGAACCACGGTCCCCGGATCCCACGCCGAAAGCAGAAGCGCCCGTGTCGTCACAGAACGATTCTCCCGTAGACGAGGGTGAACACGACGACCCAGACCGCGTCGACGAAGTGCCAATAGAGCCCGACGGCCCGAAGCGCGCGAGACGACTTGTCCTGAAAGTCGCCCGCGAACGCGAGGCGGGCGAGGAACCCGAGCGCAATGAGCCCCAGCAAGACGTGGAATCCGTGAAACCCGGTGAGGGTGAAGAAGGTGGACGTGAACAGGCTGGTGTCCACGGCGAACCCGCGCTCGAAAAGCTTCAGGTACTCGCCGGCTTGGCCGCCCAGAAAGACGAGGCCGAGCACGAGAGTCGCGGTCAAACACGCGCGGAAGACGCGGGTCTTGCCGCGCTCGAGGCTCCTTTCCGCGATGTAAAGGGTGAGGCTGCTCGCGAGCAGGCACACGGTGAATGCGCCGGTCTTGCTGACGTCGAGCGCGGCCGCCGCTGCCTTCGTCGACCGGTTGAAGAAGACATACGACAGGATGAGCACGACGAAAAACGCCGCCTCCGAGACGATGAAGGCCCAGACGGCGACCACGGCCTTGTCGGGCACGTGGCTCTCTGGCGCCGCGGTACGGGCCGGCGCGCCACCGGCCGGAAGGGGATCCCGGAGCGGACGCCGGCTCCGTACGATGAGAGCGCGCTCGAAGTTGTGTGGATGCGGCGGCGAAGTCGTCGCCCACTCGAGGGTCCACCCGTTCCACGGGTTGTCGCCGGCGACGCGGCCGCGACGCAGGCTCGCCGCCATGTTGATCGCGAAGACGACGACCGACACGCCCATGACGAACGCGCCCACCGTCGAAACCATGTTGAGCGCGCCCCACCCGGGCAGGTCCGGATACGTGTACACGCGCCGGGGCATCCCCAGGATGCCCAGAAAGTGCTGCACGAAAAAAGTCAGGTTGAAGCCGACGACCGTAAGCCAGAAGTGCACTTTGCCCCAGCGCTCGTCGAGAAGGCGGCCGGTCATCTTCGGAAACCAGTAATAGATCCCCGCGAAGATCGCGAAGGCCGTGCCCCCGAACAGCACATAGTGAAAATGCGCGACCAGATAATACGTGTCGGTGACCTGCCAGTCGATCGGTGCGGCCGCGAACGTGATGCCGCTCAGGCCGCCGATGACGAACTCCAGAAGAAACGCGACCGCGAACATCATCGCCGTGGTGAACCGGATCGCGCCGCCCCACATCGTCGCGATCCAGTTGAAAATCTTCACGCCCGTGGGCACGGCGATCGCCATGCTCCCCATCGCAAACGCCAGGTCTGCCCTGTGCCCGAGGCCCACCGCGAACATGTGGTGGGCCCACACGCCAAAGCTCAGGATCGCGATGGCGACCGTCGAGGCCGCGACGAACTCGTAGCCGAAGATGGGCTTTCGGGAGAAGACCGGGATGACCTCGGAGATGATCCCGAACGCCGGCAGGGCCATGATGTAGACCTCCGGGTGCCCGAAGGTCCAAAAGAAGTGCTGCCACAAGATCGCAGAGCCGCCGCCGTTCGGCTGGAAGAAATGAGCGTCGAGGCGTCGATCGACCAGGAGCATCGCGAGCGACGCGTTCAGGACGGGCAACGCGAGGACGATGAGGACGGCCGTGACGAACGTCATCCACACGAACAGCGGCAACCGTCGGATGGTGAGCCCCGGTGCGCGGAGCGTGATGACCGTGGCGATGAGGTTGATCGCCCCGCTGACCGAACCGATTCCGAGCACGAGGAGCGCCAGGATCCAGTAGTCGGTTCCCGCGGTGGAGCTGTAGGGTGTCTCGCTCAGCGGGGCGTAGCTGAACCACCCGGCCGAGGGGGCGCCTCCGGCGAGAAGGCTGAAGTGAAGGAGCAAGCCGCCAAACGGGAATAACCAGTAGCTCAGGGCGTTCAGCCGCGGAAACGCCATGTCGCGGGCCCCGATCATCAGCGGCACGAAGTAGTTGCCCAGGCCGACCAGCGCGGGCATCACGACGAGAAAGATCATCGTCGTCCCGTGCATCGTGAACATCTCGTTATACGTCTCCGGCGAAAGAAAGTGGGCGTTCGGGCGCGCGAGCTGGAGTCGAATGAGGAGCGCCTCGGCGCCCCCGATGCCGAAGAAGACGAGTGAGGTGAGCAGGTAGAGAATGCCGATGCGCTTGTGATCGACTGTGGCCACCCAGGCGAACGCGCCGAGCTCGTCGTCGCGCGCGCCGCGTTCCGGGACGACAGCGACCTCGGGATTCGCGACGGTCATCGGAGTGTCTCGAGATACGCGACGAGGTCTTTGACTTCATGGTCGGGCAGCTGTGCATTGGGCATGTGGCAGCCCATCTTGATGTCTTGCGGATTTTCGAGCCAGCGGGCCAAAGCGGCCGGGGTGTTCGGCAGAACCCCGGCGCCTAGGGTCGTGCGCTCGGCGAGGTGCGTGAGGTCGGGTGCGAACCGGGCACTCTCTCCGTTACCGCCGATCGAGTGACACGTGACACACGTCCTCGCCCCGAAGATCGTCGCACCGCGCAGCGCCGCCTCGTCGGTTGGGCGTGGCGCCGGGGCGATTTGGTGACGCTCCCACGTCGTGAATTGGTCCGGCGTGTCCGCAACGACGAGAATGCGCATCCACGCGTGCTGGGCGCCGCAGTACTCCGCGCAGGTGCCCGCGTACACGCCGGGTTGATCGGCCTGCATCCAGAGGCTCGTGGGCCGTCCCGGAGTGGCGTCCATCTTGCGTCCGAGCTCGGGAACCCAGAAATCGTGCACGACGTCCGCCGACTCGAGGCGAACGACCAGCGGCTTGCCCGCAGGGACGTGAATCTCGTTCGCGGTGACGGCGCCCGACGGGTACCTCGCCTCCCACCACCACTGATGAGCGATGATCGTGACGTCCGGGTCCCGATCGACCGCGGGATCCGATGCGTGCATCGCTCGTCCGGTGAGCACGAGCAGCCAGGTGAGCACCAAAACGGGGGCGATCGTCCAGCCGATCTCGAGGCGCATATCGCCTTCGACTTGATGAGGTTCGTGCGGGTCCTTTGCGCGAAAGCGAAGCACGCAAACCGAGATCAACGCCGTCACGATGAAAAAGACGGCGCCGCAAATGAGCAGCGTGCTCGCGAAGAGGCTCGCGATCGCCGCCGCCTGGGGCGAGTGGGGATTGAACGGCCCGGCGGCGATGCCCGTGAATGCCTCAGCGCTCACGGCCCGAAGGCTATCTAAGCGCATCGGAACCGACAACGTGAACGCAGCCGGAGCCTGCGTTGTCGCGCGGGGGCAACGTCGGGCCTGCCCGAGCGCGTTGCGATGGCCTCGCTGGCCCCGACCCCGATCCCGACCCCGACCCGGACGACCTCGACCCCGACCCGGACGACCCCGACCCCGACCCCGACCCCGACCCCGACCCCGACCCCGACCCCGACCCCGACCCCGACCCCGATCCCGACCCCGACCCCCGAACGTTTCGCGCCCGTTCGGCCGGGTTGGCTGCTTCGAATGGGGGCGCGATCTGGGTTGGCGCTACGACGAAGTACAAATCCGCACGAATCGACGCTGATGCCGATGGGCGCAGGCTCGATGCGAAGGTCCGGATCCTCTGAACCACATGTTCAATCAACTCGACATGAGCGCCGTGTCGGTGAAGGTCGACACAAAGGATTCGGCGACGCCGAAACCGGAGGTCGAAGTCCAGATCGCGCGCGACATCTCGTTCCAGATCGCCATCGTCCTCGGGATTCCCCCGCCCGGGGTCAACCCCGACGCGACACTCTTGACGATCGATTGGCGCTTCGCCAACAAATGGTCGCTCGCCGCCACATTGGGGGACGCCGGCACGACGGTCTTCGACCTCTTATGGCAAAAGCGGTACTGAGCGCGCGCGAATCGCCGTGCGGACGGGTGCACCTTAGCTGCCGACCCGGTGGGTCCCGATGAAGGGGCGGTAGGCACGGCGCATGCGTTCTGTGCGGGTGCTCGATGTGCCGCCCGGCGGCGATCCCGATCGAACCATGCGCAGCGCGTTCTTCCGTCGTCCGGCCGAACGGCCGACTATTACATAAAGGAGACCATGATGAATGAACTACATAGCCACGAGAACAGCCAGGGCACGATCACGAAAGCGGTCAGAGCATTCCGTGCCTCCGGCGAATCGGCGGAGAAGCTCGTCGCGGCCATCCGCGCGCGCCCCTACTTGGCTTCAGGCATCGTGGCGGGAGTCGTCCTCGCGGTCGCAACCGGACTCATTGTTCGCGCGCAGCGACGTCGGTCCTTCATGGATGTCCTCACTGGCTGGATCTGAAACGGCGGTGTAGAGACCGGCCGGCGCGCGGCGCGAAGGACAGGACCTGGCGAAAGCGCGGCACCCGTCTCGCAGCGGCACGGTAGCGCGTTCGACCATCCGCCGGGGAGTCCGCATTCGCCAGCCGGACCCGAATGGGGGATCGCACGACGTCTGGAGGCACCATGTGGGTAGATGCAAATTTTGCGAAAGACGACCTCACTAAAGTGGCAGCTGAGCTCTGCCCCTTGCGGATCAAGATCGGCGCGGACGGCAGTGTTCTGCTCTCCGATCCGCGTGGCCTCGAGCTCGTGCCGGAGGTCGGACTACGCCTGACCGTAACGATCGAGATCCACTGGCCCGTCCTGGGCGTCCAGATCCCTCTATCCGTACGATCCGCTACGCTTGAAGTCCGGCCGCAGATCGTCGAGAACGCTGGCGGCGACATCCTGACGTTCAAGCTTCATCTCGACGACGTGGACGTTTCGATCCTCCCTGCCTTCGTCGATCGCGGAATCGTCGACCTCGTGAACAAGGAGCTCGAAGGCAAGCACGTCGAATTAGGCTGGAACTTCAAAAAGACCCTCAGCCACGTCTTTGACCTGCCTGAGGCACTCGTTTCCGTCGGTGGGCTGGGCCTTTCCGCGATGTCCGGGCGCGTGAAGATCACGAGCGAGGCACTCGCGCTCGCGGTATTGTTCGAGGCTCACGTCGAGCCGCGAGCGACCGTTCCCAGACTGCCTCCCCGTGTCTCTCGAGCCATCGAGGCGCGCCCCACGATTTCGCGTTCCCGCGGAGTCCATCTTGGCAAGGGTCTCTCTCGATCTCCGGTGGTCCTCGCCGCGGTGTGCGCGGTAGCGCTGGTGGCCGGAATGGGTCTTCTCACGCTGGTCTCCCAGAGCCGGCGGCCACGAACGCTCTTGCAGCACCTGCGCGAGGTCGTGGCGTGACGCGTCGTATTCGCCGAAAGATACCGAAAGAGGCTCAGGGGGCTTGTGCCAGCGTAAGAGCGTTCCGTGCTGGAAACGGAGCAAGAAGCTTCTGAACAGCCGTCTGCAGCAGCTGGTCGTCGATTCGCTTGGGATCGACCTCCGCTTCAGCGGTGCCGTGCCACACTTGGGCGTCACTCGACATATCGAAGGCATCCACAGTGATCTTGCCTCTCACGATCCGCGGGACGGACGCTGGGCCCGCGCCCCCAACCTCTCCCACGTTAGTCATCGCATCCTTAGCATACCCCGACTCGAACGCAAGCACGAGATCCGGCCTGCCTTGCCCCGTTTGCTGCGTGTACCCCTTGCGCAACAATTCGGCGACGATGAGAGGTCGCATCCGTTCCTCGACTTCGAACGACCGAGCCGTTACCTCGAACGGCGGCGTCGGCTGTCCCGCCGGACGGAACCCGAACGTGTGGTACTTCGCGAACGCCGTGCTCGGCGAACTCTCGGCAGTTTCAACCCGGGCAGCCGGAGCTCCGCAAGCCATCGTTGCGCCAAGGAACACCGCTAACAATAAGGCTTTCATGGTCTCTCCCGTGTCCTCTTGGTTGCGTGTCGAGGCCCTTGGTGCGATTGGCCTTTGCTGGCGTTCCAGAGCCGACACGACCAAGCAGCCTTCACTCAGCGCACCAGCAAGCACTTCGTATGCCAAACGGGGTCAGCTGCTCTCGCGTGTCGAACGCCCAGGTGTGGGGGCCGCGTCGGGCATTTGCGCAAGTGAAGGCGCGAAGAGTCTCAAGGGCGAGCTCTTCGGTGAGACGTCGTGATTCGCAGGCTGCGACTTCACGTCACCTGCGGCGCATGCAGCGCAATGGGGTGAGCGGTGCCACGAACGGGAGGCCCGCCGAGCTCGGTCGTCGTGCAAGCGCGTGGACAGCCAGGCAATCTGCGAAGCGCTTATTTGGCAAAACGAGCGTCCCCCACACATGAGGAGCGTGAACCTATGAGGCCGCCTTGCAACTTGGCACGTATGTTGCGCCCAGCGAGGCCCTGCCGGCCGCTCAAGAAGCGAGCTTCGCGCGCATCCGGGTGAACGTCACTAGGTCTGCCGCAGAAAGTCCGGTCGAAAAGGCGGCCAAGCGGGCTCGATGAGATCCGCGAGGGGAAGGCTTTCTTCGTCTCGCCGACGCGCTGGCGGGCTGCCGGCGCCCTTGCGGCGATTGTCCTGCTTCTTCTCATTCTCAACGCGCTAAATGTCGCGAACAGTTACGTGGGTCGAAATTTCATCACCGCGATTGCCCAGCGCGACCAAGGCCAGTATTTTCGATTCGCCGTTTTCTACGTCGGCGTCTTCGCTGCCTCGACCTTCATCGGAGTCTTTCAACAGTTCATTGAGGATCGCCTTGCACTGTCGTGGCGCGCTTGGCTGACCCAACACCTCATCGATCGCTACCTGTCCGGCCGCACCTTCGAACGGGTAAGCGCCAAAAAGGATATCGACAACCCCGACCAACGCATCGCGGAGGATGTGCGGACATTCACGAGCACGCTTCTGTCGTTCGTGGTCATGCTCACGAACGCCGCGCTGACGACCGTCGCCTTCGCCGGCGTCCTGTGGTCGATAACGCCGCTTCTACTCGTAGCAGCCGTCCTTTACGCCGCGCTGGGCTCGGTGTTCACGATTCTCCTCGGCTACCGACTCGTAGCTCTGAACAACCTGCAGCTCACCAAGGAGGCCGATCTTCGCTACGAGCTCATCCACGTACGTGAACGTGGCGCGCTCGTCAACGTGCGGGCAACCTCACAATCTGCGCGCCGGGTCAGGGGGCGTCTGCGGCGCGTGATTCGCAACAGCCGGGCCACCATCGGCGTGGCGCGGAACGTCGGGTTCTTCATCTCGGGGTACAACTACCTGGTTCAGATCCTTCCAATCCTGATCGTGACACCTCTCTATTTGCGCGGAACGATCCAGTTCGGCGTAGTGACTCAGTCGGCGATGGCATTCTCGCAGCTGCTGGGGGCCTTTTCGCTCATCGTCGCTCAGTTCCAGAGCATCTCGGCGTTCGCCACGGTGATCCGCCGGCTCGGGTTGCTGTGGGAGGAGATGGACGCCACGGACAAGGATTTCGGCATCGTCATGGGTGCCGCATAATTCAGCGGCGCGACCGAGGTTCTGACCGAAATACGTCCGTCGGCCGTGCGAGTGGAAGGCGTTTTGCCCCGGCGCTCGCGCGTGTCGCGGCGCCGAATTTGCATTCCTTGTCGCGGCGTCGGGCGAGTCCCGCGTCGCCGCCCGAAATGAAGAAGGACGAAATGAAAATCGGAATGGTCGGGCTCGGACGGATGGGGTCCAACATGGTTCGTCGCCTCCTTGGCGCCGGCCATGAATGTGTGGTGTTCGACGTTCATCCACAGGCGGCGCAAGACCTGGTCAAGGCGGGCGCGACGGCAACCCGCTCGCTGACCGAACTGGTGGCCAAGCTCGACAAGCCGCGCGCGATCTGGATCATGGTGCCGGCCGCCGCTGTCGAGTCCACGCTGGGCGATCTCGTGCCGCTGCTTGCGGCCGACGATGCCGTCATCGACGGTGGCAACTCCTACTATCACGACGACATCCGTCGCGCGGAGACACTCGGCAAGAGCGGCATCCATTACGTCGATGCCGGCACGTCCGGCGGCGTCTGGGGCTTCGAGCGCGGTTACTGCCTCATGATTGGCGGCGATCCCGCCATTGTGAAAAGGCTCGACGCGTTCTTTGCGGCCCTCGCGCCTGGAGTCGAGGGCGGGACCCCGTCCGGTCCTGAGGGCAGCGGCACCGCTCAGCGGGGTTACATCCATTGCGGACCATCGGGCGCTGGCCACTTTGTCAAGATGGTTCACAACGGAATCGAGTACGGGGTCATGGCCGCGTACGCCGAGGGACTCAACATTCTTCGTCACGCCAACGCGGGAAGTGACGAGCGCACGGTCGACGCCGAGACCGCTCCGCTCCGGCACCCCGAGCTCTACCGGTACGACCTGAACCTCCCCGACATAACCGAAGCATGGCGGCATGGCAGCGTCATCGGTTCATGGCTTCTCGACCTGACTGCCGCCGCGCTGAAGAAGAGCCCTGACCTCGACGGATTCACGGGTCATGTGTCCGACTCGGGCGAGGGGCGTTGGACGCTGAAGGCGGCCATCGATGAGGGTGTGCCCGCTCCCGTCTTGAGCACTGCACTCGCTCAGCGGCTGGCTTCGCGCGGTGCTGAGGACTTTGCCAACAAGTTGCTCTCGGCGATGCGATTCCAGTTCGGTGGACACGAGGAAAAGCACTGATGGCCCCCAGCCACTCCGATGCGCTGGTCTTCTTCGGCGCGACCGGCGACCTCGCCTATAAAATGGTCTTCCCGGCACTGCAGGCGATGGTCAAGCGCGGCCATCTGAACGTGCCGGTCATCGGCGTGGCCAAAGCCGGCTGGAATCTCGATCAGCTGAGAGAGCGCGCACGGAGCAGCCTGCAGACGCACGGGGGCGGCGTCGACGGAGCGGCCTTTGACAAGCTCTTGTCCCTGCTCCGCTACGTGGACGGCGACTACGAAGATCCGGCCACGTTCGATCGCCTACGTGGCGAGCTGGGCTCGTCCGAGAGGCCCCTGCACTATCTCGCGATTCCGACGAGCTTGTTCTCGATTGTCGTCGCGCAGCTCGGTCGCTCCGGGTGCGCCAGGACAGGACGAGTGATGGCCGAGAAGCCATTCGGCCGCGATCTCGCGTCGGCGCAGGCGCTCAACGCTTCGCTTTTGGCCGTATTCGCCGAGTCGGCTATTTTCCGCATCGACCACTACCTGGGCAAGGAACCGGTGCAGAACCTGCTCTACTTCCGTTTCAGCAACGCGCTCTTCGAGCCGGTTTGGAACCGCAACTACGTCGATAGCGTTCAGATCACCATGGCCGAGACCTTTGGAGTCGAGGGGCGGGGAAGCTTTTACGACCAAGTCGGTGCGATCCGGGACGTCATCGAGAACCACTTGTTGCAGGTGACGGCCTGTCTGGCCATGGATGCACCGTCGAGTGGCTATCCCGAGGCGCTGCGCGACGAAAAGACGCGCGTGCTCGAGGCCATCACACCGCTGGATCCGATGAGCGTCGTCCGCGGACAGTTCCGCGGCTACCGGAGCGAGTCCGGGGTTGCGGCGGAGTCGCAGGTCGAGACCTTCGCTGCGTTGCGGCTTCAGATCAACAACTGGCGATGGGCCGGAGTGCCCTTCTACATTCGCGCGGGAAAGTGCCTTCCGGTTACCTGCACCGAGGTGCTCGTCGAGCTCAAGGCGCCACCGTGCTCGCCCTTCGGTGAGAACCTCGAGCGAGCGAACGGTTCGAACTACGTGCGCTTCCGGCTCGGGCCCGATGCCGCGATCGCCCTGGGTGTGCGCTCGAAGGCGCCGGGGGAACCCATGGTCGGTCAGGAGGTCGAGCTTTTGGCCACGCACGGCATCAAAGACGAAATGGGCGCGTACGAACGCCTGCTTGGCGATGCCATGAAGGGCGATGCGACCCTCTTTGCGCGCGAGGACGCCGTCGAGGCGGAGTGGCGTATTGTCGCGCCGATCCTGAACAGCCCGACTCCGCCGCGCGAGTACGACGTCGGAACCTGGGGACCGGTCGAAGCCGATCGCCTGATCGATCGCTCTGGCGGCTGGCACAAGCCCCAACCCATACCGCCGAAGGGTGCGTCGTGAAGCCGCCGGATTCTCGCCCTGGAGAAAGGCGCGATCATGCCAACGGCACCTGAAGGACAGCGCGAACCAGGCTCTCGGTTCGCGTTCGGCGCTCCGGGCATCGAGCCACGCTGGACGTCCAGCGCGAAGGACGGTATCGGCACCGCCTACAATACCAGTGCGTGCCTCTGGTTCACGTTGAGTCACGGGATCGTCAACGAAATCTATTATCCGCACGTGGACACCCCCAATACCCGCGATCTGCAGTTTCTCATCACAGACGGCGAGACGTTTTGCCACGAGGAGCGGCGCGATCTGGACCACAGGACCGAGCTGCCGGAACACAGTGCGCTGCTTTACCGGCTCACGAACTCGGACCGTAAGGGCCGCTATCGCATCGTGAAGGAAATCATCGGCGAGCCCCACTCGCCGGTTCTCCTGATGCACACGCGCCTCGAAATTCTGGATGTGACGCTTCGTGGCAAGCTGCATCTTTTTGCGCTGCTCGCTCCCCACCTCAAGGGCACGGGCCAACACAATTCGGCAGGTTGGCGAAACACGCAAGGTCGAAAGCTCTTTCACGCGTCACGCGAGGACGTCCACATGGCCTTTGGCTGCGCACCCGACTTCAGCCGCCGATCGGTCGGCTACGTGGGACACAGCGACGGCTGGCAGGACGTCATGGGCCATTACAAGATGGATTGGGAGTTCGAACGTGCGGAGGACGGAAACATCGCACTGACCGGCGAGATCGACTTGTCACGGGGTCTCGATTTCGTCGTAGCGGTTGCGTTCGGACGCAACGCCGAGAGCGCATCGACCCAGTTGCTGCAGACGCTCGCCACACCGTTCGCGGAGCAGCGCGAGAAGTACGTAAGCCAATGGCAGCGCACCCGATCGGAGGCTGAAGGGACTGCACAGGCCGGAGACAGGGCGAGGATGATGCGGCTTAGCCAGTGCATTTTGCTGGCCCACGAGGATAAGATCTTTCCCGGCGCGTTTGTGGCTTCGTTGAGCATTCCATGGGGTGAGACGAAAGACGACAGCGATCAAGGTGGATACCACTTGGTGTGGACTCGAGACATGGTTCAAACCGCCACGGCGCTGCTGGCCTGTGGGAGAACCGAGTCTCCGTTGCGCGCGCTCATCTGGCTATCGTGCGTCCAAGAGGCCGATGGCGGGATGCCCCAGAACAGCTCGATCACGGGCAAGCCCTATTGGAAGGGCATTCAACTGGATGAAGTGGCCGCGCCGATCTTGCTCGCCTGGCGCTTGCGGCGGGCTGGTGCGCTCCGGCAGTTTGATCCGTGGACGTTGGTCTCACGCGCGGCGGGGTACTTGATGCTTCACGGGCCCGTCACGGCGCAGGAACGATGGGAGGAAAACGCGGGGTACTCGCCTTCGACCCTGGCGACGATCATCGCGGGCCTGGTGTGCGCGGCCGAATTTGCGCACGACAAGCGGGAAGACCGCGCAGCGGATGCTTTGGTCGCTTATGCGGACTGGCTGTCCGCCGAGCTCGAGGCCTGGACAGTTACCGATCGCGGTGAACTCGTGCCGGGCAAGCCCCGGCACTACGTGCGCATCACGCCCGCGATGCCGCAGCAAGCCGATGGCACGGCTGATCCGAACACGGCCGTGATCCAAGTCGCCAACGGCGGTGGCCTCCATCCGGCCCGAAGTGTCGTCGGTGGCGATTTTCTCCAGCTGGTCCGGCTCGGGGTGCGTGCAGCCGAGGATGCGCGGATCGTTGACTCCATAGCGGTTGTGGACCATGTGCTCAAACGCGATCTACCGCAGGGGCCCTGCTGGCGCCGTTATAACCACGATGGCTACGGGCAAATGGACGACGGAGGAGCGTACGAGGGCGTTGGGGTCGGCCGCTCCTGGCCGCTGCTGACGGGCGAACGGGGTCACTACGAGCTGGCCGCTGGACGCGATCCCATGCCATTCATCGATGCGCTCGAGAAATTCGCCAATCGGGGTGGAATGCTACCGGAGCAGGTCTGGGACGCGGCCGACTTGCCGCGTGCGCACATGTTGCGCGGTCGCCCAACGGGTTCAGCCATGCCATTGTGCTGGGCGCACGCGGAATACGTGTCGCTCGTGCGAAGTGCGCACGACGGCGTGTGCTTTGATCGCGTCGAACCGGCGTTCCAGCGGTACGTCGTCAACCAGCCCAAGAAGGCGGTGCATGCCATGTGGAGTGCCTGCCATCCGATCTCCCGCATGCCGTCCGGTGCCATTTTGAGGCTCATCCTCGCTCGTGACGCCACGATCGTGTGGTCCGCCGACGACTGGGCAAGCACTCACCACGCCGACGCCATTCCGGTGGCCGCTCTCCATATGTGGGTCGCCGATCTTCCAGTGGAGGGCTGTTCGGACGGTTCTGTGATCCAATTCACGTTCTTCTGGAAGGAGACCCAGAGCTGGGAGGGTAAGAACGATTCCGTGACGGTCGGTCGTCGTGCCTCGGGGGCTCGATAACCACCGCACACGCTCGAGGGACCAATGTCGTAATGGCGGCCGTGGTGTCGGTTGCTGGTCCGGTTCGGGGGGCTTCGCGGAGCGCCCACGGCGAAAGCAGTACGCCAAGCGGGAAGAGCGGTCGCACGTACGCGCTCGCGCGGCGTCAAGCAAAAGCCGATCCAGATTGAGCCACAAGGGCCGACGCGCATCGCGGTCCACCTCACCCCGTGTCGAATCGCCACCGGCAGAACTTCGCTGTGCCGGATCGCCACGGCGTGGCGTCGGCGTCGGCGTGGACGGCCTGCGAGCATCGGAACCGAACGAGCATCGGAACCGACAACGCGAAAACGGAAAGCCATGAGCCATGAGCACGCTTGCAATTTGCAAAGTGCCATTGGCAATGTGCATGAGCTTGGCGTGCGCCAGCGTGCGCGACCAACCCATCGCATCGCGCGTTGAGGCGGGGTTCAAGCCCTCACGCGGGCTTCGTCGAGTCGGCCCTTTCCGAATCGCGCGAGCCAGGATCCGGGCCCGCATCGTGCAGGTCGGCGCCGCTCCATGATCCGATCGCCTTTGCTCGCCCTCGGCGCTGCACTTTGGTTTCTCGGCCTCGCGGGCTGCTCAGGCCCGGTCGGTCCGGAGGGCGCTGCCGGAGACGCCGGTCCACCCGGGCCTCAGGGCGCTACCGGCACGGCCGGGCCGGCCGGCCCCGCCGGTCCCGCGGGTCCTGCCGGCTCGGTGGGTGAAGCCGGAGCCGTTTCGGTCTCGGTCTCGTGCTTGTCGCCTTGCCACGGCTTCAATGGGGTGATCACGCAGTACCAGGCCAGCACGCACTACCAGGTGTACCTCTCGGAGGTCGACACGACGACCGCGGCGGAATGGGTCGCTCCCGGCTCCCCGTGCGGCAATTGCCACGCCATCGATGCCCTTCAGCAACGCGTCGCGGGAAACGTCATGACCGATGGCGACGCCGGCGTCGTCAACCTCGCCGCTGGCGAGCTTCAATACTGGGATACGACCAAGAATCCGCCCGTGGCCAACTATGCCAACTACGCCGGGACCGCCACGGTGGCGCAGGTGTATTGCACCACCTGCCATAATGTAACGCCCGCCAACGATCCGCATGTCACGGGGATCCCGTGGACGCCGGGGTCCTTCCCGCTCAATGTCGCGCCCGACGGGGGGACCGTGTTTCTCGAGAAGAGCCCCTCGGCGGGCGCGGTCACGGGCACGAAGACCCCTCGCGACTACGGCCCGAGCGACACGTGCATTTGGTGCCATCAGTCGCGTGTCGATGTGACCAACTACATCACCGCGGACGCGGGCAACCGGATCACGAGCGTCTACTGGGGACCGCACGAGGGGCCGATGGCCGACGTCTTCACGGGGCAAGGGGGCTATCAGTATCCGAACGTCACCTACAGCGAGGACTCCCACGAAGTGGTGCTCGGGTGTGTCGACTGCCACATGCCGAACGTCGCGGGCAACGCCAACGTCCCCAACCACACCTTCAATCCTCAGCTGAGTGTGTGCGCGAGCTGCCACATGCCGGCGCCGACGACCTTTGACGTGGGGGGTGGCGAGACGGTCATCAAGAGCGCGATGACGGACCTCGAACGCGCATTGAACGCCCAGGGCTGGCTGACGCGCGCGACGGCTCCGCCCTACACGCCGCTGACCGATCCGGAGGACGGTGCGGCCGGCGAGGTCGGCGACGGGAACTGGGCCGATGACAATCCGCTGCCGGGCGTGACGCTCACGGCGGCTCAGGCAGGTGCGCTCTACAACTATCTGATCATCTCCCGCGGCGGAGCCTACGGCGTGCACGCTCCGCTCTACGAAGGGCAGCTCCTCTATGACTCGTTCGAGGCCGTGACCGGTGGCGCACCGCCCACCTACTCGGCCGGCCGCCCGTAGTCGCGGCGGTGGACTTGGCGATCGCTCGAACGATCGGCATCCTCTGCCTTTTGGCATCGTGCCAAGAGGACCGGGCGACCGAGTCGCAGCCGCCGGGCTTCGACGTCGACGTGGAGGTGCCGATCCTCCAGGCGCACTGTGTCTCCTGCCACGGGGATACGAAACCAGCCGCGGGCTGGAGCGCCACGTCGTATGTGGCCGCGATCGGCTGCGTCGCGCCTTCCGGCGTGCCGGCCACGCTCCCGGCGAGCGGGGCCGCTCCCATTGTCGCCGCGCTCGACACGGCACCGCACCTAGGGCTGCTTTCGGACTCCGAGCGCTCGACGCTCTTAGGATGGGTGGTCGCGGGCACCCCGGACGTCGTGGACGGCGTGCACGATCCCGGGTTTGCCGATCCGCGGTCGATCGCGTTCCACGGAACGACGCTACGCGCCGTGCGCTGGGCCCCGATGCTCGACGCCGACGATCCGAACGCGTGCGGGCGCTGCCACGCGGGCGCGCCCTCGACCCCCGCCGGCATCACATCGCCTGCACCGGGCGCGCCCGCCTGCACGAGCTGCCACGACCAGCCCGGCGGAGCGCTCGCATGCAGCACGTGCCACGGATCGGGTACGCTCGCCTACCCGCCGCGCGACCCTTGCTTTTTCCCGGGTGACGCGGCGAACGCCGGGGCCCATGCGGCGCACGTCCAGCCCTCGGAGGCTTTGCCGAAGGGAGTCGCGTGTTCGACGTGCCATCCGGTGCCGGACAATCCGGTCATCGGGGGCTACCACGGCGACGGGACCGTCGAGATCCTGTTTGATCCGACGGTCGTGGTCGGCGAAGCCAGCTACGACCGCGCGACGCAGACCTGTGCTGTCTATTGCCATGACCAGGGTGGCGCCCGGCCGCGACCGACCTGGAGCGAGACCACGCCGATGGCGTGCGGCGACTGCCACGGCTCGCCACCGAGCGGTCACTACGTGGGGCCGTGCAACAATTGCCACGCGGAAGCGAATGCCGCGGGCACGGCGCTGACCGGTGGGCCGCTGCACCTGAACGGCAAGGTCGACCTCGGCAACGGCAGCGGCCTCTGCGGCGCGTGCCACGGCAGCGGCAGTAGCCCTTGGCCGAGCACGGCCGCGCACCCCGCGCACCAGAACCCGACGATCACCGTGCCGCTCGCTTGCACGAATTGCCATGTGGTGCCGAGCACGATCCTGGATCCCGTCCACCTCGATGGCACGGTGCATGTCACGTTCTCGGGGCTCGCCACTGCGCGCGGCTCGCTCCCGGCGTGGGACGGCACCCAGTGCACGAACGTCGCGTGCCACGGAGCCAAGCTGGCCGGCCCCGCGGCCGTCCCGGCCTGGAACGACACGTCGGGGGCGCAGGCCAAGTGCGGGGCATGCCATGGAATTCCACCCCCCGATCACACCCCGGCGACGGACTGCAACCGCTCGGATTGCCACGGCTCGGAGGTGTCGCTCGATGCCAACGGCACTCCCTCGATTGCCGCGATCGGCTTATCCCGGCACATCGACGGCATCATCGAGTTCGCCGGCTCGGAGTAACCCTGCGCCGAGCCCGCTCCGGGGTCATGGGCTCGCAGCTCGGAACACGTGGCAACCGGTGCACACCGATGCGCCGGGCTCGTGGGCGCCCCGGTCGGTGTGGCAACTTGCCGTGCACGTGGCTCGATCGTCGCGCGGCGGTTCGTGGGGCGACACGTGGCAACGGGCGCACACCGCGTGGCCCGGCACGGCATGGAGCGCCGGCAACGTGGCCGGCGCATGACAGGTCGTGCAAGCGGGCGGGGCGGCGACGCCGCCGGGGCCGTGGGCGCGATGGCAATTGCCGCAGCCTCCCGGGATCGCCCCGTGCAGCTCGCGGGTCTTGTCCGCATGGCACGAGGCGCACGGGGGCGTGGGCTGCGCGCCGTGCGGATCATGGCAACCGACGCAACGCTGGTGGCCCGCGGGCGCGAACTTCTGTTCGGCGGCATGGCAGGTTCCGCAAGCCGCCGGCGCCGCGATGACGTGCACGACCGATGTGCCGTGGCACGACACGCAGTCGGCATGACCGGGGTTCGACGCGACGAGCGTGGTCTCATGGACGTGACAGTCTCGGCACAGGGTCTTCTCGTCGAGTCCCTCGAAGGCGTGCGGCTTGTGGCACGCCTCGCAGACGATGCCTCCCCTGTGCGCGCCGGTGTCGGTGGCGGCCACTTTCTCGTGACAACTCGTGCACGTGGCCGCGACGGCGGTCGGATCGTCCGTGTGGGGCCTATGGCAGCTGACACACGCGGCCGCGTTCCCATGGCTCACCTGGACGTCCTGGTGGCATCGCGCACAAGCGGCCGCGGCCGCGCCGGGAGCGTGTGGATTGTGGCAGTTCACGCAAACGGCGTGAGCCGTAACCTCGCTGGCGACCAGCGTGGTCTTGGGGCCGTGGCAGCTGACGCAGACGCTGGCTTTCGGCACGAAGCCGTGAGGCTCGTGACAACCGACGCACGCGTCGTGGGCGCTCGGGTGCGGTTCTGCCCCTTGGGCGTGGCAGGTCGCGCACGCAGTCTTCGCCGCGGACGCAGGCTCGTGGGGGCTGTGGCAGTCGAGGCAACCCTTCGATCCGGCGCGCTCGTCGTGCTCGGGTGCGCGCTCCCGGTGGCAACTCGTGCAATCCGCCGGGACGATGGAAGGGGTCTCGTGCAGGCGGTGGCACGCCGTGCAGTCGACGGTCGCGTGCTGCACGATCGCCGGCAGACGGCCCTCCGGTCCGGCGTGGCAGCCGATGCACGTCGGCTCCGCAGCCCCGATCGCGAACGCGTGGCACGTCAGGCAGTCGGTCGAGCGGGACGGACTGCCGTGGTGGGCGACGCCGGTTTCCCTCGTATGGCATTTCGTGCAGACCGCCGTGCCGGGGTTTTTGAACCCGTCGCGTTCGAAGTCGTGGCAGTCGCGGCACTCGGCCTTCGCTCCGCCCACGTGCGTCCGGTGCCCGGGTGTCGTGCGGGTCTGGGCCCACGACGCGGGAACGAAGTCGGGCGCCACGCTCTTCACCGTGTGCCGCCCGATCAGGACCCGCGCGGCGATGCACGCGGCTCCGATCACGACCGCGCCGGCGAGGCCAAAGAGGACGCGTCGGACGCTCCGGGTCATGGACCGACCCCGTGACACAGACGGCACGGCACGTCGTGGTGAACGTCCTTGTGGCTCGTGAAGCCGGGACCGTGCGGGTTGCCGCCCGGTCCGCCGACGCGATGGCAGCCGACGCAGAGGGTCTCGCCGGCGCCTCCGTGGCAGCCCGCGCAGGACACCGGATCGATGCGGGCCTGCGCCCCATGCTCGCCGTTTACCCAGCCCGGCGGGTGAGGGCTGCGCGCCGCGGCGCCGGCGACGTTCTCACGCGTGTGGCAGTCGACGCACGAGCTCTCCGTGTGGCACGTCGTGCAGACCCCCGGATCGGCCCTCGCCTCCTCGGGGTGACGAGCCATGAATCCGGCGCGATGGATGCCGGACAGGCTCACCTCGCCCAAGGCGAGTTTCCAGGGCAGGGCCGGGACCGTGCCCTCACCATGGCACGACGCGCACTGCCGCTCGGTGTGGCAACTCGCGCAGAGGTCGCGCGCGCTTGCCGCTCGTACGCCGTGCTCGCGGACGAAGTCTGCGTCGTGAACGAGATGATCGTCGGGCGGCACTCCCTCGTCGCGCAAATCGACGTGGCAGCCGTTGCAGTCGCGCATCGCCCACTGGTCGCGGTGCTCGTGGCATCCGAAGCAAGTCGCCATCTTCGGCAAGACGGTCTCCGGACGCGCTTCGGCCACGTCGGAATGGCACCGGACGCAATCGCCGTGGACCGCACCCATGTGGCGTAGGTGATCGAATCGAAGCTGCGCGCGCGCGAGCTCCGCCACCTGGCGCACGTACGGTTCGCCGTGGCATAGGATGCACGGTCGATCGTCGTGGGGCTTCTCGTGGCATTGCCGGCAGACGGCTTCGGACGGGAAATGGACCGGGCCGGTGTCTCCGGCGCGATCGACGTCGGCGTGGCACTCGACGCAGTTGATCGCCTTGAGCACGTGGGCGCGGTGCTCGAACGGATGCGAGGGTAGATCGTGACGAATGCCGAGCACGCTGGCGCAGGCCGCGAGCGCGATTGACACAACCACCCCCAGGGTGAAACGCATCCTCATCGGGTTCCCGAGGACGGGCCGCGTGGCGCCGTGGTTTCGGGCCCGCCCAGCGCATAGGAGAGGCGCACCAGGGCATCGGCCTCATAGCGGAGCAGGGGCGTCGCCGAGGCTTCCAGAGCGCCCGCGACCTGCCAGCCGTCCCGGGACCGCCACGACAGCGCCGACAGGCCCCACGGCCAGGCCACGCCTCGTCCATCGGGATGGTCGGCCGCGACAATCTCGATCTCCGACGAGTACCAGAAGCCCTTGCCCAAGGGCACGGCACCGATGGCGCGTACCCCTGTCCACCGCGCGCCGGGCAGGTCGACGCGGCGGAGCTCGAGCCCGAGACTGCCGTTGCCCCGGTCGTCGAGGCGCAGCGTCGTGCGCACCCAGCCGTTGCCGCCGAGCCCGCCCGCGACGTCCTGACCGGCGCCACTCGCGAGCAGGTCGAGCCGCGGGGCGGCTCGCCACCGAACGGTCGCCCCCATCGTCTGCGACGGCATATCGCCGAGCACCGAGAAGAGCGACGTCGCCGGCAGCAGCCTGCCGGGCGACAGCTGCGACCCGAATAGCTCGAAGCGCCAATCGTTGCATCGCACGGCGGCCGACGCGCGAGCCTCCGCGATCCCTGGGTTTTCGAGGTCGTACGCGCCGAATGCCGCGACGTCGAGCCAACGAGCGGGAGCCGCGGCGAGGTCGGCCCCCAACTCTTCACTCGAGATCTCTCCGTCCTCGCGCCGCTGGACGTAGGAGACACCCAGGGTGACGGTGTCGGCGACCCTTTGGGCGACCCGACCCCCGGCGATCCAGTCGTAACTGCGCGCCCCGAAGCGCGGGACGACGGGAAGCCCGCCGAAGGCTTCCACCGTGGATCCCCACGGAGCACGTCCGATCACGTGCCCCCCATCGATTTGCACGGGGTGCACCGCGCCTGTGGCGATCACGAAGCGTCCGGCGAGAGCTTCGACATACCCGTGCGGCTCGCGGAGCCGGACGGTCAGCACCAGGACGTCGCCGGTGAGATGCGGCGAACGCGCACCGGCCCAGACGAGCGCTTCAGCGCTGATCCACGGCCGGATCGCGTCCTGCCCCTGAAGAACGACGAGTCCGGTGGGTGACGACGTCCCCTGTGTCTCGGCGAGAGCGTCGGCCCGAAGCCGGAGGGCGTCCGCCCCCGCGCCCGACGCCAGTCCCATCGCACCGGCGACGGTGGTCGCCGCACACGCTACGAGACGTCGGCGCGGGTGACGACTGGCCGTTGTCTTGCAAGACATGGTCGGCGTGGGCCCCGTGCAAGTCCCAGGCGCGCGTCGCGAGGCCGTCGGGTGACCCTGCTGGCGTCGTCGCCCTTGGCAGTGTTCGAGTGCGTGAGCGCGGCGTTGTCGGCGATTATCCTGGTCGGCTATCTCGTCGTGCGCCCGCCGCTGGTGCGCGCCACCAAGCTGTGGCTGCTACTCGGGCTCGGAGTGTTTCCCATCGGCGCGGCTTTTGCGGGCAACGTGCAGGGCTTCGAAGCGACCAAGGAACGCGTGTTTTGCGGGTCATGCCACGTCATGGCACTGCACCGCGCGGACTCCGACGACCGCGCGAGCGGATCGCTCGCGTCGAGGCACGCTCGCAATGCCATGTTCGGCTCCGAGAACTGCTACGTGTGCCACGCCGATTACGGGATGTTTGGCACGATCCTGACCAAGGCCGGCGGCATGAGACACGTGTGGCTGTATCTGACCGAATACCGCCAGACGTCCCTCGAAGAGGCCAAAAAGACCATCCATCTGCGCGAGCCCTCCAAGATGAACGGCAACTGCATGCAGTGCCATTCGACCGAGGACACCCTCTGGCTCAAAGTGCCCGACCATAGGGCGTCGGTCGACGACACCCGGGCCGGGCGCTTGGGTTGCGCGAGCGAAGGCTGCCACGGTCTTGCCCACCCGTTCTTTCAGGCTCCCGGCGCGCCACAAAAGACGGAAAAGCCTTGAGCGCACGACCTGTCGATTCAGGGTGGCTGATCCTCTCGTGCGTGTGCGCGCTCGCCGCGCTGTCGCTCATGATGTGGCAGGTCTTCAACCCGACAGTCTGGCCTGTCATCGTCGCGATGTCGCTCGGGCAGGTGCTCGGGACCGCGTCTTTCGCCGCGTTCGGGTACGTCGTGTTCGCCGACTTCCGGGCCCAACGTCGCGCCGACAGGAAATCGAGGTCCATCCGGCCGCAGTGATCCGCGTCCAAGTCGCGCTCGCTGACTCGATCCCCTCGGGCCGACGGCCGAACTTTGGGCAAAACGCGAAATGACCGTGGCGAATCGCGAACCTTTTATGCGTGGAAACCGGCCCCGAGGGCTGCCGCCCGCATCGCGATCGCACGGGACGTTCGTGCTTCCTTCTGTCTCCGCACACATGCGCATCCCGGCACGGTTTGCGCATGATAAACGCGGTCCATGTCGATCCGGATCGCATCGCTGGCTGTGATTCCGGCGGTCCTCCTCGCCGGCGGCCTCGCGCTCTATGGCGTGGAGCGCGAACCCGACGCGACCGCCGCCGCCCACGGGAGCTCCGCGCCGCCGGCCGCCGGCGGTGGGCCGCTGCCCCTCGAAAGCGACGAAGCCCTTCCGCCCAACCACCCGCCCATCGGATCGGCAAACTCGCCGTTCGAGCCAGGCGAAGCCCTTCCGCCCAACCACCCGCCCATCGGATCGGCAAACTCGCCGTTCGAGCCAGGCGAGGCCCTTCCGCCCAACCACCCGCCCATCGGATCGGCAAACTCGCCGTTCGAGCCAGGCGAGCCCCTTCCGCCCAACCACCCGCCCATCGGATCGGCGAACGCGCAGCACGGATCCCTGGTCGGAGCTTCCGACGATTCCTCCGGGCTCGTTTGGAAAATGCCAAAGGGCTGGCAAGAGACCCCGAACCCGAATGCGATGCGACTCGCGACGTACCGCGTTGCCGGTTCGGTGGAGGTGATCGTGTCGCGCGCCGGCGGCGCGACGCAGGCCAACATCGACCGGTGGATGGCGCAGTTCGACGACATCGGCCGCCAGGGACGCGTGGACAAGACGGTGCACGGCCTCCACGTCGTCACGGTCGACGTCTCCGGCACCTACGTCGGCGGTGGCATGACGATGGGCGCACCGGCTGATCCGAAGCGCGACTGGGCCATGGCGGGCGCCATCGTCGAGAGCCCGAGCCCTCCGTATTTCTTCAAGATGACGGGACCGGCAGCCGCGGTTCGCGCGGCGCGTCCCGCGTTCGATCGCATGGTCGACAGCATCGCGCCCCTTTGACCGACACGGTCTGCGAGGCGGCCGATTGCGTTGGCGTTTCGGAAGGCACCGTGGTCTTGTGCGCTTCGCGTGAGCCACTGGGACACGACGGACGGTTCCCCCACGCCTCTGGGGGTCACCTTCGTCGAGGCTGAGGCGTCCTACAACTGGGCGATTTATTCGAAGGCGGCGACCGCCGTCAGCTTGCTGCTGTTTGCGCCCACCGACCTCACGCGCCCGGTCGTACGGCGCGATCTCGACCCCATCCGCAACCGGACGGGGCGAACGTGGCACTGCCGCATCAAGGCGACGGACGTCTTGCCGGCGACCTACTATGGCTATTCGGTCGACGGGCCGTACGGGCCGGGCAACCGCTTCGATCCGACCAAGGTCCTTCTGGACCCGTACGCCCGGCAGGTGCATACGAGCACCTTCGACTGCGCCGCGGCCACAGGCACGGGGTCGAACGCCGGACGGGCGTTGCTCGCCGAGATTCCCGCGCCCCGAGCGCCCTTCGACTGGAACGGGGATCGGCGGGTGCGCCACACGCATGGTCTCGTCATCTACGAGATGCACGTGCGCGGCTTTACGGCACGGGCGAACTCCGACGTGCCGCAAGAGCGGCGCGGATCGTTTGCAGGCATCGTGGAGAAAATTCCCTACTTGGTCGACCTCGGGGTCTCGGCAGTCGAGTTGCTGCCGGTCTACGCGTTCGTCCCCGGGGTATGCGGCGACTACTGGGGGTACATGCCCATCAGCTTTTTCGCGTTGCATCCGGCGTACTCGACGGCCCGCGCCCCCGCCGACCAAATCGACGAGTTTCGCGCCATGGTGAAGGCGTTTCACGTCGCCGGCATCGAAGTCATCTTGGACGTCGTCTACAACCACACGGCCGAGCGGGGTGCAGACGGTCCGTGCCTAGGGTACCGCGGGATCGACAACGCGACCTATTACCTTTTGCAGGGTGACCTCGATACGTACCGCGACGACACGGGCACGGGCAACGTCCTACGGACGGGGCACCCGACCGTCCGCAATCTCGTCGTCGACAGCCTGCGCTACTGGGTGAACGAAATGCACGTCGACGGCTTCCGCTTCGACCTCGCGTCGATCCTCTCGCGAGACATCGACGGCTGCATCCGCATGGACCACGCATCGATCATCAGCGAGATCTCGTCGGACCCGGACTTCGCGGACATACGCCTCATCGCCGAGCCGTGGGACCTGGCGACCTCCCAGCTCGGACGGTCGTTCCCCGGGTTCGACTGGAGGCAATGGAACGGCCGGTTTCGCGACGACGTGCGCAAGTTCGTGAAGGGCGACCGGGGGCTCGTAGCCTCCTTGATCCAGCGGCTGTACGGAAGCGACGACCTGTTCCCCGACGAGGGCGACGAGGTCTACCGGCCCTACCAGGGCGTGAGCTTCGTCGACTGCCATGACGGGTTCTGCATGTACGATCTCACCGCCTACGACGTGAAGAGAAACCGCGCGAACGGCGAAGACAACCGAGACGGCACCGATGCAAACCACAGCTGGAACTGTGGCTGGGAGGGCGATGACGGCGCTCCGCCGCACGTGATCGCGCTGCGCAGACGGCAGGTGAAGAATTTCTGCACGCTTCTTCTGCTCTCGAACGCAACTCCCATGTTCGTGATGGGCGACGAGTTTTTGCATACGCAAGGCGGCAACAACAACCCTTACAACCAGGACAACGAGACGACCTGGCTCGACTGGGAGCGGCGAGCGGCAAACGCGGACGTCCATCGATTCTTCAAGACGATGATCGCGTTTCGTCGAGCGCATCCGACACTCGCGCGTGGCCGGTTCTGGCGCGACGACGTGTGCTGGCACGGTGTCGCAGGGCCGCCGGATCTGAGCTTGGACTCCCGGAGCGTGGCCTATTTTCTCGACGGTCGGTCGGAGCATGACGATGACATCTACGTGATGGTCAGCGCCTATTGGGAGCCGCTGCGGTTCATCGTCCAGGAGCCGAGCGTCGAAAATCGCCGGTGGAAGCGTGTCATCGATACGTCTCTCGAGAGTCCGATGGACATCGCCGATCCGGGCTCCGAGATCCCGCTCAACACGCTGGATTATGTCGTCGGCCCGCGGTCCGTCGTGGTCCTCGTCCGATAGGCGCGTTCTGTCGGGGGGTCCCGGCTGCACCGTCTGCGTGCGTGTCCACGCTGACCCGAGCCTTGCGGCAAGATGGCAAGAAGAGAGGGTGGCCCTTGGCTACCGCCCCTGAGTCCCTGGGGTCGCCGGGCTCCTCGGCAGAGTCCGAAGGACCTGGAAGTCGTGCTCGGGATCGACGACGGTCACGTCGCCGAATCGCGTCAACGGATCGGCCACGAGACGCGCGTCACCCACCACGATGATGAGCGCGTGGTCGGCCGTGAACACCGTCGCCGCCTCCCGGTCGGTGTTGGCCGTCGTGACGGCGCGGAGCGCGGCGCGGTAGGTGTCCCAGTAGTCGTCGGGCAGATCGAGCTCCCGAAGCTGAGCGACCATGTCCGCGATCGCCCCGAGGGTCTCCATGCGCACGGCGAAGATGTCGCTCAGAAAGCGCCGCGCCGCCGTCACCTCGTCGTTCGTCGGCGGTGCCGTGCGCATGCCGTCGAGGGTGTCCAGGACCGCTTGCACCGCGTCCGCCGTCTTCGGCGCCCGTGTGCCGGCGTATGCGAAGAGCGGCTGCGCGCCGTGCGCGAGCTCGATGGGGGAAGCGTTCACGGAGTAGGCGAGCGAGCGCTTCTCGCGCACGTCCTGGAAGAGTCGTCCGGTGAGCCCTCCGCCGAACACCTGGATCGCGGCGCGATCGGTGGGCCAGCTTGGCGCGTGTCGTTCAGGCAAGAGCTCAGTCACGACAAGGTCGCTCTGCACGCTGTCGGGCCGATCGACGACGACCACGCGGGTCGGTTCGGGGGCCAAGGGTGGCGGGAAGTCGACCGGCGTGGACGCGCGTGCCACGGGCCCCTTCCACGGCCCGAACGCGTGCTCGATCGCTTCGACGCCCCGGTCGGCCTCGACGTCGCCGGCCACGACGACCTCGACGTTCGATGGAGCGTAGTGCCGATTGTAGAAGTCGCGGACGGCCGCGCCGTCCACGGTTGCGATCTCCGCTGGGACGGCACTGGTGGTGGCGTACGGGCTCGTCGCCGCAAAGAGCGTGTGAAAGAGGACACGGGTCGCGCTCCAGGTGCCGCTCGATCGCGCATCGTCCTTGGCTTGGTCCGTCATCCGCGCCTTGACCCGCGTGAGCTCGGCGGCGTCGAAGCGAGGATTTCGGATCACTTCGCCCAGGATGTCCAGGGCCTGGGCCAGCTGCTGGGTCACGACGCCCATCGATAGCCGCGTTGCATCCCGCCCGACGGCGATGGTGAGGCTCGAACCGAGCATCTCGATCCGGTTCACGACCTCGCTCGACGTGTGCGCGCGCGTGCCGCCCTGCTCGAGCATCGTCGCGGTGATCTCGCTGACCCCCGGCGCGCCGAACCCGATCCCTGCGTGGACAACCACCCGTATTTCGATGAGGGGCAGCGCGTGCGATTCAACGATGGAGACGCGCAGTCCGTTCGGGAGCGTCCTCTTCGCCACGGCGGGGAACGGAGACGCCTTGGCCTCGAGAGGTGGCGGAGGCTCATCGTGGCTCGCCGCCGAGACTGCGGTGCGGGCCGTCGGTGATGCCGGGGGCCCAGACGGACCTGGCGCGTGAAGGGCAGGGGAGGCGGATCCACAGGCACCGATCGTCAGCGCGAACGCCGTCAAGGACGCGAACGGGGCCAGCGAGGCGAGGTTTTGGATCGTGACGGGCTTCACGGCTTCGTCCCTTCGCTGCGCGGGCCGCGTGCGACCGGCGTGCCGGTCCCGTCCGCCTTCGCCTGGCTCTCTCCGGTTCGAGCCGCCTGTCCCGGCTTCACCTCGACGCGCGAGCGGTGCGCCACGACGAGATACGTCGCCACGACACGCGACACATCCTCCTTCGTGACGGACAGATAGCGATCGATCTCGGTATTCAGGAGCGCCGCATCCCCCCAGTAGGTCTCGAAGGTTGCGAGCTGCGCGGCGCGCGCGTAGTTCGACGCCAACCCGAAGAGAAAGTGCGACGCCAGCCCATGGCGCACCTTGGTCATTTCCTCGTCCGTCGGCGGGGTCTTGGCGAGCGAAGCGATGACGTCGGCGATGACCCTCTCGACCTCGGCCACGGTCCCTTTGCCGGACACCTTCGAGCTCATCTCGAAGGCATCGGGACCCCGGTGGCCTTCGGTCTCCGCGTCGACGTCGATGGCGATGGCCTTGTCGTGCACGAGCGTCTTGTAAAGGCGCGAGCTCTCGCCTGCGGCGAGCACGTTCGCGGCAACTTCGAGTGCGTAGTGATCGGAAGTGTGCGTCGCGGGAATCGGCCAGCCGTAGAGGACCGCGGGAAAGCGCGCATGCGCGTCCTCGACGACGTCCTGCCGTGGAGCGGTCTGCTCGGGCACGGGACCGGGCTCGTACGCCGGCGCCTTCGCCGGCGTCGCGTCGCCGAAATAGGCCCTGGCGCGGTCGAGGGCGACGGCGGGATCGAAGTCGCCCGAGACGACGAGGACCGCTTCGTTCGGGGCGTAATACGCGGCGTGGAACGCCTTCACCCAGTCAAGCTGTGCCGCGTCGAGGTCATCCATGGATCCGATGACGGAGTGCTCGTACGGCCAGTAGCCCTGGAAGACGAGCTCCTCGAGACGGATCCCGGCGGGAGCGTACGCCGCGTTGAGAATCCTCATGCGGTACTCCTCCTCGACCACGAGCCGCTGGTTGTCGAGGTTGGCCTGCGAGACGTCGAGCGACTTCATGCGGTCGGCCTCGAGCCACATCGCGAGCGGCAGCTCGCTCGCCGGCAGGAGGTCGAAGTAGTTCGTGCGATCGGAGCCCGTATTCGCATTGAGCGTCCCGCCGTGAGCGGCCACGAGCCTCATGTGCTCGCCCTTCTGCACGTGGGCCGACCCCTGAAACATCAGGTGCTCGAACAGATGCGCGAACCCCGAGTGCCCGCGGGCTTCGTTCCGGGCGCCGACGTCGTACATCAGGTCCACGGCCACCGTGGGCGAGGTGGGGTCTACCGAGAGCACGATTCGCAGCCCGTTGGGCAGTGTCGACCTCCGCACGTCAAGTTGGAGCCGGGGGATGTCGGCCGGCTTGCCCGATGCGGCAGCAGGCGCAGCGGCGTGGGAAGAACTCGTCGCGAGGACCGCCAGGAGCAGTGCCACGAGCGCTAGCGGAGTCATGCGAAGCGGGCAACGGGGCATGGATGCGCCTTAGCGCGTCCGAGTGGCGTTCAACAGGTCGATCTGGAACTCTGCGAGGGCCGAGTGAAGCCGCCGGGATAGGCTGGGGTGGGGACACACGGACCGCCGGCGAGCCACACGTGGGGCGTGTAAGCCTCGTTTCGAGCTTGGCGTCCACATCCGCGATGCCGACGGGCGGGTCGCGCAAGCGCGATTCTACCGATGAGGTCGTCTCGTCGATGCGATGAGCCGGCTCTCAAGTCCCGCAGGTTCGCGGGTATCGACCGGCGGTCCGCCCAGTTTGCCGTCGGCCGAGACGTTCCTTTCAGGGGCCCAGCGAACAGCGGAGGTTCGAGCCGCAAATCGCGCGCCGACTCTATCCACCGTGCACGGAGTGCACGGGTTCCAGACACGCGACAGAAGAAGGATTCAGTTACGGTTGGTCGTAAGGATTCGGGGTCTCCACAGCCGCTGCACGTGCTCCAGGGCCGCCCCACGTCGCAGCGGCGGCACCGGCGTCGCCATCCGACGGGGTGGACGCGCCGGCCGAAGCCACGGCGACGGCGGGAACGAGGTCTCGGGCGACCGGCGCGAATGTCCCCGCTGCAGGCGCGGGGGAGCGCGACGTGGCCGGCGCGAATGTCTTCGCTGGGGGCGCGGGCAAGGGCGGGGACGTGGCGGCGTGCGAGGGCGCCTCGCCGGAGATGATCTCCGGCGCAGTGGAATAGGAGTAGGCGGAGGCTTGCGCGGTGGCGACCGTGGCGGCGTT
>JBEKOY010000047.1:0-40867 GCA_049521295.1 Polyangiaceae bacterium
GGGGTCGGGGTCGAGGTCGAGGTCGAGGTCGAGGTCGAGGTCGAGGTCGAGGTCGAGGTCGGGGTCGGGGTCGAGGTCGAGGTCGAGGTCGGGGTCGAGGTCGGGGTCGGGGTTATGTCGGGGTCGAGGTCGGGGTCGGGGTCGGAGTCGAGGTTGGGGCGGGTCGCCTCCCACCTTTCGGCGTTCGCGCACAAAGCTCCGACCTGGTACGCTTCCCGGCCCGGATCGATGCAAGATCCATGATGCGCCGTCATAGGAACCTTTCCATCGCGTGCGCGGGGCTCGCGCTGACGGTAGACCGTGGGTTTGTTCGCATAGCCGATGCAAGCGACACCCATCCTGTCGCCCATGCGGGCGAGGGACCCGTCGGCTGGTTCGAGCTTCTACTGGCCGTGGCGATCTTGGCGCTTGCCGCATCGCGAATCCGTCCTGAAGGGGGCCGTCGCCCGCCGCCGGGGTCGAGCCGAAGTGGCGCGGACGACCGTGCCCTATCGCTGCTCTTCGTGCTCTTCGTGACCAGCGGCTGCGCGGCGCTGATCTACGAAATCGTCTGGTTTCAGATGCTCGAACTCGTCCTCGGCTCTTCCGCGATCTCGATCGGAGTGCTTCTCGGCACCTTCATGGGCGGGATGTGCGTGGGCAGCCTGGCGCTGTCTCGCTTCATCGGTCGCGAATGGCACCCCTTGCGCGTCTATGGCGTCCTGGAAATCTCGATCGGCATTTGCGGGCTCCTCATGCTGGGCGCCGTTCCGCTGGTCCAGGTCGTCTACGCGGCGGTCGGTGGCCGTGGAGTGCTCGGGCAAGCGGTGCGCGGCCTGCTGGCTGCGGCGTGTCTGCTGCCACCCACGGTCATGATGGGGGCGACGCTGCCCGCGGTCTCCCGCTGGGTGGAAATGACTCCACGCGGCGTGTCGCGGCTTGGGTACTTGGTTGGGGGCAACACGCTCGGCGCGGTGTTCGGCTGCCTGCTGGCTGGCTTCTACCTTCTTCGAGTGTACGACATGCACACTACGACGTTCGTTGCCGTGGCCTTGAACACCTCGGTCGCGGCCGGCGCGTTCGCGCTCGCGCACCTCCACCCCGGAGTCTCGCTGGCCGACGCGAGCCCCGACCCCGTGTCTCGCGCGGCTCTCCCCCCAAAGACACCCGCTTGGATCATTCATCTCGCGATAGGGCTTTCGGGGATGAGCGCTCTCGGCGCCGAGGTGATCTGGACACGGCTCTTCGGGCTGCTCTTGAGCGGGACGACGTATGCGTTTTCGATCATTCTTGCCGTCTTCTTGACTGGGATCGGGCTCGGCAGTGCCTTCGGTTCGTTCATGGCGCGCCGGGTGCTGGATCCCCGCCGCGCCCTCGGTTTCGTGCAACTCGCACTCGTCGCGGCGATCGCCTGGACGTCGTGGAACATCACGAGCTCCTTGCCGTACTGGCCCGTCAATCCACGGCTTGCGGCCGGCCCGTGGCCTCAGTTTCAAATCGATTTCGTCCGCTGCCTTTGGGCCATCCTGCCCGCGACCTGCCTCTGGGGCGCGAGCTTTCCACTGGCGCTTGCGGCAGTCGCGTCGAAAGGGTCCGATGGCGGCGGCGTCGTAGGCCGCGTCTACGCGGCGAACACGCTGGGGGCTATCGTGGGGGCGGTAGGCACGAGTCTGGTCCTGATCGCCGCGGTTGGGACTCAAGACAGCGAGCGGATTCTGATGGCGCTCTCAGCCACGGCCGCGGCCATCACTCTGATTCCCGCGCTCACGCCCGGTCCTCTAGCGCCGCGGTTCACGACGCGCGATGCCATCTGGACATTGGCGATCCTCGAGGTGACGGCCACTCTCGGGCGCAACGTCATCGCGGTTCCCCCGTTGCTCGTCGCCCACGGCAGGCTTTCGGCCGCCGAACGAAACATTCGAGAGACCTTTCTTTACGTGGGAGAAGGGATGAATTCCTCCCCGGCCGTATCGCGGGATATCAACGGAACGATAAGCTACTACAACGCTGGTAAAATTCAGGCGTCCAGCCTTCCTCAGGACATGCGGCTTCAGCGCATGCTCGGGCATGTGACCACCTTGGTGCCCGAGGATCCGCGCAACGTGTTGGTGATCGCGTGCGGGGCCGGGGTAACGGCGGGCGCCGCAAGCCTCGATCCACGCGTCGAACGATTGACGATCGCGGAAATCGAACCGCTCGTCCCCACCGTCGTGGCCAAATACTTCGGAGAGTACAACTTCAACGTCATCGACAATCCCAAGGTTCACGTCGAAGTGGACGACGCTCGTCATTTTCTGACGACGACGAAAAAACGCTTCGATGCCATCACTTCGGACCCGTTCGATCCCTGGGTCAAGGGCACGGCCAATCTCTACACGCGCGAGTTTTGGGAGATCGCCAAGCGGCACCTCAATCCCGGCGGTGCGGTGACGGTATTCGTGCAGCTCTACGATAGCGGAACGGCGGCGGTAAAGAGCGAGATCGCGACGTTTTTCGAAGCGTTTCCAGACGCGATCATCCTGGGCAACACGATCGAAGGACAAGGCTACGACCTCGTTCTTCTCGGGCAGGCCGAGCCCATTCGGATCGACGTGGACGCGATGGAAAACCGCCTGGAGAGCGCGGCCTTTGCTCCGGTGCTGAAATCGCTGCGACAGATCGGGTTGGGTTCGGCGGTCGCGTTGCTCTCCACCTACGGCGGTCGCGGAGCCGACCTCGCGCCTTGGCTACAGGACGCCGAAATCAACCGCGACGACAACCTGCATCTGCAATACCTCGCCGGACTCGGCATGAACCTCGATCAACGCGCGGAGATCTACCGAAACATTCTCGCATTCAGGCATTCCCCGGGGGAGCTCTTCGTGGGGTCGCCCGCTACGCTGAACGCGTTACGCGCCGAGATCCTCCTGGGCACGAGATGATTCGAACGAGCTGCGGCCCGAACGGCAAGCGCCCCCCTCCCAATCCGCAGAAAGCCGACGGGAGCCAACCTGTTCGGTGCTCTAGAGCCCTTGGACAACAGCCTTCGCTTTGGCTTGGATCTCGTCCGGAATCGCGCCGTTGGACACGAGGTACACCAGAACGCGGGCCTTTTCCGACTCCAAGATCGGGTAGCGCGACATGTTGGGGTCCGCCTTTGCCACGCGGGTCATGAATCCGAACATTTGGTCGTCCGGGAATCGCGCCACCAACCCTGTCGCGTACATCCCCCGATAGACGACGGAAGGGATCGTGAAGCGTGCCCGATCGCCGGCCGAGCTCGCGGGAGCAACGCTCTGGCTCGGCGCATCTTGCCGCGCGCACTGTGTGGCTATTCCCGCTCTTTCGAGCTCACGGCAGACGTCCATGGCGCTCGGGCCGCCGGACGCAACGGCACCTGGAGCGACCGCCGGTTTGTCAGGCCCCCCAGCGCTTGCCGATGCGGCATTCGCATTCCCGGTCGCGCCGCCGCCGTTGCTGCCCGGTTTGCACCCGAGCACGACCGATATCCCGAGCGCTGCGATCCGAATTGTCGCCCCGAGCGTCTGCATGGTGGGTCCCTTCCTCGCGTGGAGAAGTCGACGATACTCGACTTCCGGAGATCTCGACGCGCGATGAGGCCATCACGACGGCTTTTCGAAGCTAGGAGCTCGACTTCTCCAACATCCGGTCCATCGGCTTGCTGAGCTGGCCCAAAATGAACTCGGGCGCCATGCGGTTCATGAACTTCAGCGAGTTGGCTTGGCCAGGACGAATCTCCAGCTGATCCCTCTCTAGCCCTTTGAGAAACCGGCGAACGAGGTCGTCGACCTTCATGAGGGTCACCCCTTCCAGATCGGGGGACTTGGCGTCGAAAAGCGCCGTCTCGGTTGCCGGGGGCGCCAGCTCGAAGACCTTGACCTTCGTGTTCTTGAGCTGAACGCGCAGCGATCGCGAGAACGAGTTCATCGCCGCCTTGGTCGCACAGTAGACCGGCGAGCTCGGGAGCGGCACGAAGGCCAACCCGGACGAGACGTTGATGATCGCGGCGGTCGGCATCTTCTTGAGATGCGGCAGGAAGCGCTTGACCATCCAGACCGGGCCCTTGAAGTTGATGTCGATCTCGCGCGTGAGCTCCTCGAGGCTCTGCCCCTCATCATGAAGGTTGATGGTCCGCATCACGCCGGCGTTGTTCATGACTACGTTCAATGCTGGAAACTCCTTGCTGACTCTCGCGAAGAGCGCGTTGATGTCTTCGATCCGACTCACATCGCTCTGAATGGTGTTTAGCTGCGGCAACTCGCTTTTGACGCGCTCGAGTCTCTTCTTGTCGCGGCCCGTAATGATGACGGTGTTGCTCCGCTTCAAGAATTCCTTTGCCGATTCCAGACCAATCCCGCTCGTTCCGCCGGTGATGAGGATCGTGTTCCCGTCGAGTTTCATGGTGGCCTCCGGATGAAGATAGCGTGCAGCGACTTTGCAGCGACTACGATGACGCCCGCGACCAAAAGGGTACAGGCGTCCGCCGGCAATTCCGCATGAGATCCGTACCGCCGATCGACGGATCGGACCCACATGGGCAGCGGACATCGGTGCCCGCTGCCGTGTCCGTGAAAATCGGGCCGAGTGGTTCCTCGATAGCCGCTCAGTCGCAGCTGCCGGAGCAAGGGACGAACGTGCCCACGGTGGCCGTCACGGTCGCCGTGGCGCCCGTGACGCCCGTCGCCGAAGCCGTCACCGTGATCGTGCCGGCGCCGGTCGCCTGAACGAGAGCGTACGCCAGCCCTTGGTAGGCGTTGCGCACATTTCCGCGGAACGTTTCTTGGGTCATGCTCGCACTGTCGACGGCAACGATGGTGCCCGGACCGGTGATCGCGAACGTCACCGGCGTGGCCGAGCTCGTGACGACGGCGCCCGATGCGTCGGAAATCGCGGCCCGGATGAACGAGATGTCGTTGACGTCGGTCGTCAGCGTGGCGTGATCCGCCGTCAGAACGATCTGGGACGCTGTCGTTCCCGCGGCCGGCTTCGCGCTGGCAGTCACGCCCCAGGTGGTCTGCCACTTGTATCCGTTCGGGTAGATGTTCCCGAGCTCGTCCATCAGCGCTCCCCCTTCCTGCACCGGCGCGAGGTCATCTTGGTTTCCCACGACGGGCCACGAGGTATTGGCCTCACCCAAGTAGTCAACCCCCGTCCAGATGAATTCGCCGGTCAGTGCCGCATTGGCCTTCACGCTCGCCCAGTCGCCATTGGTACTGCCATCTTCGGTGATCATGCTCGACTTCGTCGGTGCGCTCGTCTCGGCCTTCAAACAACTGGCAACGTCGTAGTTGTCGCCCCAGACATCGAGGAGCGTGTTCGTGGCTCCGCCGACGTCACCGGAAGTGGCAGGGTTGAAGAGTGCCTGGGTAATCTTGCCGGGGGGATTGAGCGTGTGCAGGATCGAGGCCATTTCGGTCAGGATGGGCGTCCGCGTAGCGATCGCATCGCGAATTTCGTTGCCCATGCTGTACGCGACGACACTCGGGTGGTTGCGATCGCGCATGACCCAGCCGGTGAAGTCGACCTCCCACCACGTGGCACCCGTGGCAACCCCGGGCACGGCCGGAAGTCCCGTGGGAGTGGTCGCGGCCTTCAGAAAGTACGCCGCGTAGTCGCCCACGTCGGAGTACTTATGCCCGGTCCAGACGTCGGCAAACTCGTCGAGGACGAGAATGCCCATGCGATCGGTCAAATCGAGGAAGTCCGGGTTGGGCGGATTGTGCGCGGTGCGGATGGCATTGACTCCGAGGGCCTTGAGCTGCGCCAGCCGTCGCTGGATGGCTCGCTGCGGCGCGGCCACACCGAGCGCGTGGTAGTCCTGGTGGTTGGCGACGCCTTGGAGCTTCGTGGCCTGCCCATTGATGGTTAGCCCCGCGTCGAAGAGGATCTCCCGGATCCCGAACGGGGTGACGTCGTCGTCCACGGTGGTCCCGCCGACTTGGACATTGGTCAACAAGGAGTACATGTTCGGCGTAGCGAGGCTCCAGAGTTGGGGGCTCGTGACAGGAACGGTGAACGTGAAGGTCGCGGACGCTCCGGCCGCAACGGTCTGGGCAGCCGTTGCGACGGCGGGAAGCGCCGTCCCCGTGGGGCCGCTGACGATGCCCTGCACGATCACGCTTTGGGACGTCGTGCCGGAATTGACCACCGACGTCGTCACGTTCACCGTCGCCGATGCGGTCGTGGGCGTGGGCGTGGTGACGAACGTCGCATACTGATCGACGTGAACCGGATTGGTCACGAGGATGCGGGCGTGGCGGTAGATTCCGGCCCCTGCATAGAAACGTTCGGCGGGCTGCAGTGTCGTGTTGGTCTCGACCGCAACCACGTTGTCTGTCGTTCCGAAGTTGACGCTCGACGTCATGTCGTAGCGGTAGCTCGTGTAGCCGTACGGATGCTCCCCGAGCGCAGTCCCGTTGATGTAGACGGTCGCATTTTCCATGACGCCGTCGAATTCGATGTAAACCTTGTCGCCCGACAGAGTTTGCGGCAGCGTGAAATGCTTTCGGTACCAGGAAATTCCTGACGACACGTAGGCCCCACGACCCGTGGTCGCAGCCGTCTCCGAGAACGGGTTGGCGGGCGGACTCGACCCCTCGATGGCCCAGTCGTGCGGGACGTTCACCGTCCGCCACGCGGTGTCGGCAAATGCCGTCGCCTGCGCACCGGTCGCATCGCCGAAGTTGAAGAGCCAGGCCGTGTCGAAGGGAATGATCGTCCGCACTCGATTGGGCAGGGCCGCCGGCGGGTTGCCGGCCGTGCCGCCCTCACCCGTGCCGGTGCCTGTGCCGGTGCCTGTGCCCTCGGTTCCGCCGGCGCTCGTGCCCGATCCCGTCGCGCCGCTGGTGGTACCGCCTGCGCCGGTTGCAGCCGAAGAACTGCCGCCCGTACTCGTGCTAACCGTCGATGTCGAAGCCCCGGAGCCCGTACCCGTGCTCGCTGTCCCCGGCGCTCCGCTGCTCGCGTTCGAGGACTGAGCCGGGCTTCCCGCATCGGGCGGCACCGCAGAGTTCTGACTGCCGCACGCGACAGCCACAAACGTTGCAGCGAAAGCCACGAGTGTCTTCGTCGTCTTCATCTTGCCTCTCGCCTCTCGGCCGCGCTGGGACGGGGCTTGTTGCGGCGATCTGGACCCGGACCGCACCCATCAGTCTACAACGTAAGGGGAGGACGAGCTTCCGCTGGCGCGATTCTTCTCATGCTGTTCGAAAAATCGGCCGGTCGAAGCGCGTGGCTTAGCGCATGGCTGGAATTTACCACCTTCAGTGAAGGATTCGGCCAGGCGGCGAGTTCAGAGGACGCCCTTGATGGCCATCCAGCAGCCGCGCTCCTGGCACACGCGCGTAACCATCCCCTGAGTCGTCACCACCATTCCCTTGTATTGGGCGGGGCTCTTCGCGATGTCGACGAGCGACAGCGCAGGGCCGGCCACGATGGGCCGACCGAAGGCCGAAGCGGGGATCTTGGCGCTCGCCGACGTCGCCTGCCCCGCGGTGGGTGGCCGGACCGCATCGTCATGGCATGCAACGGCAAAGACCGGCAGACTTAGGGCGACAAGGACGCGCATGGTCGATGACAGGTCGCATCGACCCGGCCCGACGGCCGACTGCCGCGCCGGACGGCCCCCTTGTCAGGCTGGGTCGCTTGCCCGAAGAATACGGCATGCGCGCGGTCATCTTCGAACGCAACGGCGGCCCGGAGGTCCTTCAATTCAAAGAAGTGCCCGATCCGAAGCCACGCGACGGAGAGGTTCTCGTCGACGTCGAGGCGGTCGGAGTCAACTTCATGGACGTGTACGAGCGCGAGGGGCGGGGGGGGTACGGCTCGAGACCGCCGGCGGTGCCGGGAGCCGAGGGGGCCGGGACGATCGCCGGGACCCGGGAGCGCGTCGCCTGGACCGGCATTCCCGGCAGCTACGCCGAACGCATCGCCGCGCCGCGCGAACGCCTGGTACCCGTGCCGGAAGGCGTGTCGCCAGAGCTCGCGGCCGCAGCACTCTTGCAGGGCATGACGGCCCATTATCTGGCCTTCGATTCTTTTCCGATTGAGCGGGGCGACTGGGTCCTCGTACACGCTGCGGCCGGCGGCGTCGGGTTGCTGTTGACCCAGATCGCCAAACTGCGCGGCGGTCGAGTCATTGCCACGACCTCGAACGACACGAAGGCGACGCTGGCGAGAGAAGCGGGCGCCGACTTCGTGATCGACTACGAGCGCTTCGCGGAACGCGCGCGACAGATGACCGGCGGCGAGGGGGTGGCCGCCGTCTTCGACGGCGTCGGCAAGACGACGTTCCTCACGGGGCTCGAGGCCCTTCGCCCTGCGGGGCGGATGATCCTCTACGGCGCCTCAAGCGGCCAGCCCGATCCGCTCGATACGTCGTTGCTCGCCGCTCGCGGCTCGCTGTATGTTCAGCGGCCGACCCTTCGGACCTATACGCGCACGCCCGCCTTGCTGCGCGATCGGGCACGGAGCGTCTTCGACCTGATTCGGGGCGGCCACCTCGCCGTTCGGATCGGGGCCCGGGTTCCGCTCGATGAGGCGCGACGCGCGCACGAAGACCTCGAAGCGCGCAAGACGACCGGCAAGGTGCTGCTCATCCCATCGCTCAAGAGGTCATGACGGGGGCGGCGTCGGCACGATCCCAACGGCCACGGCGGCTCCTGGACGCCGGCCGAGCGAGAAGCGATTGACGCGGAGCCGGTCTCCGGGCCATTGCTGACAGCGCGGTCGGCCATGAAAGTCGGCATCCCCAAGGAAATCGCCGCGGGCGAGCGACGCGTCGCGGCGACGCCGGTGACTGTGGCGAGGATCGCCAGGCTCGGTCTCGACGTGATCGTGCAGTCGGGCGCCGGAGAGGCCTCGGAGTCGCTCGACGCGCAGTACGCGGAGGTCGGGGCGAGCATCGTCGCCAACGCCGAAGCGCTGTATCGCGATGCGGATGTGGTCCTCAAGGTGCGCCCGCCCCAGATGGGCCAAGATGGACGCCACGAGACGGATCTGCTCAAGCCGGGGGCGTGCCTCATCGGCTTCGTCTGGCCCGGGCAGAATACGGAGCTCGTGGACATGCTGGCCGCTCGCGGCGCGACCGTGCTGGCCATGGATGTGATGCCGCGCATCTCGCGCGCGCAAAGCATGGACGCCCTCAGCGTGTTCGCGAACGTCGTCGGATACCGCGCCGTGATTGAGGCCGCGGCCCACTTCGGAATGTTCTTCTCCGGACAGACGACCGCGGCCGGTCGGGTTAAACCAGCCCAGGTGCTGGTCATCGGGGCAGGGGTCGCGGGGTTGTCGGCGGTGGCGTGCGCACGCAGCCTCGGTGCCGTCGTACGCGCCTTCACACGCGCCCGAGCGTGCGCGAACAGGTGCAAAGCCTCGGCGCCACCTTTCTGCCTTTCGAGTTTCGCGAATCCGGTGAGGGGTTAGGCGGTTACGCGAGGGAGATGAGCCCCGAGTACATCGCGGCCGAGCAAGCGCTGATCGCGCAGCACGCAAAGGACGTCGACATCATCGTGTCGACCGCGGTCGTCCCCGGGCGCCCGGCTCCGCTCTTGATTACCTCGGGAGCCGTGGTCAGCATGCGCCGCGGTTCGGTGATCGTGGATCTGGCGGCCGAACAGGGGGGAAACTGCGCCCTTACCGAACGCGACAAGATCGTCGAGAAGTTCGGCGTGAAGGTCATCGGGCTCACCGATTTCGCGAGCCGTATGGCACGCCAAGCGAGCGATCTTTACGGAACGACGGTCTACAACCTCTTGGCCGACGTATACGACGCCGACAAGGCAGACATTGCGCTCGACCTCGACGACGAGATCCATCGCGGTGTCGTTGTCCTCGACAAAGGCAGACTGCTCTGGCCCCCGCCGACGCGGCCCCCGCCTCGCTCGGTGAAGCCACCGCCCGCGGCCACGCCGCAGGCCGTGCATCCTGACCCGCGGGCGGGTCGGACCGGGGCCTTCTTCGTGGGCTCGGTGTGCGCCGCGCTGCTCGTCGCGGGCTTGTTCGCGCAGGGTGAGTTCCTCGAGCACCTGACCGTTTTCCTTCTTGCGTGCGTGGTGGGCTGGCACGTCGTCTGGAACGTCACGCCCGCGCTTCACACGCCTCTCATGAGCGTCACCAACGCCATCAGCGGTATCATTCTCATCGGCGCCTTGATGCTGTTGCGTACCGGCGGCCTCGCCGCACCGACGGCGCTCGCCGCGCTGGCGATCCTGCTCGCGTCCATCAACGTCGCAGGGGGGTTTCTCGTCACGCGGCGTATGCTGCGAATGTTTCGCCGGTGACATTGATGCTCTCGTCGTTGCAACGACTGGCATACATAGGCGCCGCGCTGCTGTTCATCCTCAGCCTGCGCGGGCTGTCGACCCAGGGCACGGCCCGGCGCGGCAACCTCTACGGGACGGTGGGCATGCTGCTCGCCGTCGCCATGACCATCGCGGCGTTGTTCTCGCCGATGCCATCCGGTCCCAGCATCACGACGAGTTCGGGCCTCGCGCTGCTCGTGGGCACCATCGGAGTCGGCACGGTGGTCGGTGCGCTGCTCGCGGCGCGTGTCGCGATGACGTCCATGCCCGAGCTCGTCGCCGTCCTGCACAGCTTCGTTGGAGCCGCCGCGGTCCTCGTGGGCATTGCAAACTACCTCGAGCCGAACCGCGAAACCGACGCGGTGCGCGATCTCGAGGTCGTCGCTGGGGTGTTCATCGGCGCCGTGACGTTCACGGGATCGGTCGTGGCGTTCGGCAAGCTGCGCGGCACGTTCGGCAGCAGGCCGCTGCTCGTGCCCGGACGCCACGCGATGAACGCCATGCTGCTCACCGCATGCGCCGGGCTCGGCGTCTCGTTCTTGCGTGCACCTGCACCCGAAGGGATCGCATCGCTTGTCGCCATCGCGCTGATCGCGTCCTTGCTCGGCGTCCATCTCGTAGCTGCGATCGGCGGTGGGGACATGCCGGTCGTCGTGTCCCTCCTCAATAGCTACTCCGGTTGGGCGGCCGCCGCGGCGGGCTTCATGCTCTCGAACGACTTGCTCATCATCACCGGTGCGCTGGTCGGCTCGAGCGGCGCGATTCTCAGCACGATCATGTGCCGCGCGATGAACCGTTCGATCTGGAACGTCGTGTTCGGCGGATTCGGAGCGGCGCCGGCCGCCGGCGCGCCGCGCGCGACGGGGGCAGCGCTCCCCGTGCACGAGGCGAGTGTCGAGCAGGTCGTCGAACTGCTGCGTGCCGCGAGGACCGTCGTGGTGGTACCCGGCTACGGAATGGCGGTAGCGCAAGCGCAGCACCCGGTACGCGAGTTGACGGCGATCCTCTCCCAGCGCGGCGTGCAGGTCCGCTATGGGATCCATCCCGTCGCCGGGCGCCTGCCGGGGCACATGAACGTGCTCTTGGCAGAAGCCAACGTTCCCTACGACATCGTCAAAGAGATGGATGAAATCAACGAAGACTTCTCGTCGACCGACGTCGCGATGATCATTGGCGCAAACGACATCGTGAACCCGAGCGCTCTCTCCGATCCGTCGAGCCCGATCTACGGGATGCCGGTCCTCGAAGCGTGGAAGGCGGCCAAGGTGATCATGCTCAAGCGCGGACTGAGCGCCGGGTACGCGGGAGTGGACAATCCGATTTGCTACAACGAAAATACGCTGATGCTCTTCGGCGACGCCAAGAAGAGCGTCGCAGCCCTCGTGAGCGCGCTGCAATGAAGACACCCGCCGCAGGCGCCTCCGCTGCCCCCATCGGCAGGTTCCGTGACGACCCGGGCGTGGCATGCCGCCCGACCCCGCCGAGGGGCACTTCGGACTCGGAAGTCCGGCACGGCTACAGTAAAAAGGCAGCCTGAGCTTGCGGGCCAGGGCCTGGTCGAGCAGGCCTGTGGGTACCGATGGTTAACGGAGAAAGCATGCCGAGCGAACGCATCGATGCCGATGGGGGGCTGGCGATACCGCTCCAAAAGCGCGCCAACTCCGTCCGCGCCGCGGGACGGGACGACTTCGCTACCATGACCCCAAGCACGATGGATCGCATGGAAGAGCCACCCCCGGGCCCGTCGCCGGAGGCGGCGCGTCGCCGACGGCTGATTCCGGTCGTGGTCGGCGTCGTTGGCTTGTGCGGCGTGATTCTCGTCGCCGCGGCGGTTCGCATGGGCTTGCCGAAGGCCTCGGCGACACCGCCCACGGCCGCATCTGCGTCGGTCGTTTCAGTACCTGTACCGGGGCTCTCGCTCCCGCTGCCGCGGATCACCGAAACCACTGCAGCGGCAGCGACCGCCGACGTGCCTCAGGCCCACGCGCCGCGTAGCGCACCCGTCGGGGCAGCTTCGCCGCCCCCGCCGGCGGCCGCCGAGGGGACTGCCCTTGCCGCGGCCGCAGATGCGACGCGGCTTCCGGCGCCAAGTGCACCGCTTGCGATGACCGGGCGCCCCGGGCAGCCCACGAGCGCAGGCCGCCTGGGCGCGACGACGACCAAGCGGTGGCCCTTCAATGGGCCGGCCCCTGCCGCCCCGCCGGCGACCTCGAAGGCCGCCGCCGCGGGGGCGTGCAAGTTGATCAAGACCCTGGACAAGGAAGGTGAAGCCCACTTTTCGTGCCCCTGCGCGGTCTGCCAGTGAGCCCAATCGGAATGAAACGGGGTATCCCCGTGACGACCGGGGCGCTCTTGACGGTCTTCTTTGCCGCGGGGCGACCGGCGCGCGCCGCCGACCCCACGATGTCCGAGTGCCTCGCAGCCAACGAGGGCGCGATCAAGCTCCGGGGCGAGCACAAGCTCCGACAGGCGCGTGACGAGGCGCTTGTCTGTTCCGCGCCAAGCTGCCCGGGCGAGGTGCGCGACGTCTGCCAGCTTCGTGTCAAAGACCTCAATGCGGCGATCCCAAGCATCGTGTTCCTCGCCAAAGATGGGGCGGGGCATGACCTCGTCGCCGTCCGGGTCTTCATGGACGGCGAGCCGATCGGCGACCGCCTCGATGGCGCCGCCATCTCCGTCGACCCGGGGCAGCACGTTTTCACGTTCGAGGCGGATGGACTGCCACCGGTCACGCAGTCGTTCGTGGTCGGCGAGGGCCAGAAGGACCGGCGCGAAGGCATCACGGTCGGCTCGGCGGCGGCCAGCGAGCCACCCCCCACCAGCGTGCCCACGGCAACACCGACCGTCGCGACCCTGGGGCCCACTGCGAACCCGGTGGCGATCGCAGCCGAGCCGCCCGGGGGCGGCCCAACCACCGTTGCCTCGCCCCCCGGGACCGGCCAGCGCATAGCCGGCGTTGCTGTCGGCGCACTCGGAATCGTCGGACTCGGACTCGGCGGTGTGTTCGGCAGTTTGGCCGCCTCCAAGTGGTCGAATGCGAAGGCGGCTTGCAATGGCGAGCCTGCGTCGTGCACGACGAGCCCGATCTCGATCGGATTCCAAGACGAAGCCTCGGCCAAGACGATGGCCACCATCTCGACGGCGAGTTTCATCGCTGGCGGCGTCCTGGCCGCGAGCGGAATCGTCGTATTCCTGACCGCGCCGAAAAGCTCGTCGAGCGACGTTCCTAGGTCGGCGCGAGGGATCGAGCTCACCCCGACGGGCGGCCCGGGCGCAGCGGGGATGATGATGATAGGTTCGTTCTGATGAGCGTTGGCAACCTGAGCTCGGGCACTCGCCGGAGCATCCGGGCCGCGTCTCTCGGTACCGTGTGCATCCTGGGGTCGTGCTGGCTCGGCGGATGCGGCAACCTGCTGGGCATCGGAGACTGGAGCAACTTGGCCGACGACGGAGGACCGGCCCCCACCCATGGGGAGGGGCCGGATGCAAGCAGCGGATCCAGCGGCAACTCGGGCGCGATGAGCGGCAGCTCAAACGCCGGCAGTTCCGGGTCGAGCAGCCTCACGAGCGTGCGAACCGGCGCCTCCACGGCAAGCTCTGCCGGGGGCTCCAGCGGCACCGGGACCACGACCAACGTCGGAACCGGCAGCTCGACCCGCAGCGACACCTCCTCCCCAACCGACACGAAGACCGTCACGTTGACCCCGACCGATACGGGGACCGGCACTCATACGACAGGCGGCGGCTCCCAGACGGCCACGCAAACAGCAACGGACACAGCCACCGAAACGGCCACCAACACAGCCACCGAGACCGCCTCTGAAACGGCCACCAACACAGCCACCGAAACGGTCACCCAAACGGGCTCGGACACGTCCACCCGAACGGAGATCGGCACGGTCACCCGGACCGCTCGAGGCACGGGCACCGACACGGGCACGGTCACTCGAACGGCCATCGGCACAGAAACGGCCACCCGGACGCTCCGAGGCGATCGAACCTTCCCGGGCCTGTCGTTTGCACCGTAATGTCGGAATAGCCGTGAACACACCTCACCCGGAGGTCCGAGCGTCATGAGCCCCAACAGCCGTCTTCGGATCGCGTTCGTCGCGGACACCCTGCACTCGCACTCCGGGGGGGGAATACTTTCCGCCGAATTCGTGGTCGAGCGACTCCGGCATGAGCACGCGGTGATCACCGTAGCCACCGACGGGGACGACATCCTTCCGAGCTTCCAGTTGCCTCTTCGGGCGATGCGGGAGATGGGCTTCGTGATGGCGAAACCCGATCGGGCCGTCCTGGCGCGCGCTTTCGCGAACGTCGACGTCGTCCACCTGCAGTTTCCCTTCTGGCTCTCGTTCGCAGCCCTAAGGGATGCGCGCCGCCTCCGTTTACCGGTCGTCGCCGCCTTCCACGTTCAGCCCGAAAACGCTCTGTTCAGCGTGGGGATCCACTCCGCCTGGCTCAACGACGCCATTTATGGCGTGCTCGTGAAGCGCTTCTACAACAAGGTGGACGCCGTGCTGTGCCCCACGGAGTTTGCGGCGCAAAAGCTGCGCGACCACGGCCTCACGACGCGCACTGTCGTCATCTCCAACGGCGTCCCGCCCGACGTCGCAGGGGCCATGGCCGCCAACCCTCCCGCGACCCATCACGCGCCTTCCGGTCGCTTTTTCATCCTCGCAGTGGGACGATTTGCGGCAGAGAAGCATCAAGACGTGATCATCGAAGCCGTCCGGCTTTCCCGCCATCGCGACCGGATCCGGCTCGTGCTCTCCGGGTGGGGGCCGCGCGAAGACGAGCTCAAGCTCCTCGCATCCAGCCTGCCGAACGGCGCCGAAATTGGCTTCCTGTCGCGCGAGAAGCTCGTCGAGGACTATCGCACGGCCGACCTCTTCGTCCATGCGGGCGAAGTCGAGCTCGAAGGGATGTCGGTGCTCGAGTCCATGAGTGCGGGGCTGCCCGCGCTCATTGCCAACGCCCCCGAGAGCGCCGCCTCGAAGCTCGCCCTGAATGAGGACTTCACCTTTCCCGCCGGCGACGCGACGGCGCTCGCCGCCAAGATCGACGCGCTCATCGACAACCCGGCGAAGCTCGAGGCGGCACGCGATCTCTATCGAGAACGTGCGCGTCATTTCGACTTCAATGCGTCGATTGAAAAGCTCGTAGAGCTTTACCGGTCGGTCATTGCGGCAGCGGGATCGCAGCGCGAGATTGCACCCTAGTGTGACAACGCGGGTCCGGCCGGCGTGCGTGGCGACAGCTACTCGGTCGAGAACCGATGCACCATGACGTGCCGGTACGGCGCGCCGGGCTCGAGAATGACGTCGCCCCGCCATGCCGGTACGTTGATGGAATTGGGAAACCTCTGCGTCTCGAGACAAAATGCGTCGTAGGGCTTGTACGTGTGTCCCTTGCCCGTGATGGTTCCGTCGAGAAATACTCCCGCGTAGAATTGGACGCCCGGCTGGTTGGCTTCGAGCGTCATGACCCGACCGGACCGGGGATCTCTCACGCGCCCCGCGCGCCGAAGTGCGTGGGGATCGCCCTTGACGATGAAGTTGGTGTCGTAGCCGGGCGGGTTACCGGCGACCACAACGCCCATCAAGTCTTTGCCTATGGCTTTCGGACTCGTAAAGTCGAACGGAGTTCCGCCGACGGGCTTGATCGTGCCGTTCGGAACCACCGGGTCGCCGGGCGTGTACAGGTCGGCGTAGAGCGTGAGCTCGTGGTCGAAGACCGGGCCCGAATCGTACCCGGCAAGATTCCAGTAGGCATGGTGCAACATGTTCACGACGGTGGTTCTGTCCGCCGTCGCGTCCATGTCGATCCTGAATTCGTTGTCGTTCGTCAGCGCATACGTCACGCGCGCGGTCACGGTCCCGGGATAGCCCTCTTCGCCGTCTTTCGAAACGTACGTGAACGTGATGGCGGGTCCGTTCGAGGTATCGCTCGGCTCGGCGTTCCACACGACCTTGTCCCATCCCTTGCGGCCGCCGTGGAGGTGATGGGGCGGATCGTTGATCGCAAGGTTGTACGCGCGTCCCTCAAGGTCGAATTGTCCGCCTCGGATTCGATTGCCGACGCGGCCCACTGTGGCGCCAAAGTACGCGGTGCCCTTCCGATACCCACGGAGGTTCTCGAACCCCGACACGACATCGCCGAGCTTGCCGTTGCGGTCGAGCACGTGAAGCTCCGTAACGGCGGCGCCGTAGTTGATGACTTTCATCACCAAGGCGTGCGCACCGGTCAGCGTGTAAGCGCTCACCTCTCGGCCGTCAAAGGTTCCAAATGGGCTCTGGACGATGGGCACGGGTTGACTGCTTTCGTTGCGGAGGCGGCCGGCGCCTGCCGAGTCGGCGTCGTGACCGCCGCGTTCGACCGCCCCATGGCCGACGGGGTGCGGCATCCGCGAGGGACAGGTGAGCTTCGGGACGTTTGCGCCGGTGGCGTGCACGCCGGGTACGGGCGCCTGGGAAATGGCGATGCGCCGTCACCGCAGTCGGCCTATTCTGCAACCACTGCGAACCATGATCCGGTCGGCGATCGGAGAACCCGGTCGGCCCCTGACGGCGCGATGGCGGAGCGCGGCCCCCGACGTCGCCCGGGGCGTCCGCGCTGCCTTCGTGACTCTCGTTCCGTTCTATGGGGCCATTGCGCTGGCTCGTTCTGAGCTTTCGTGGATGGCGCTCGGCGGCTGGTTTGGCACGCTCGCCGACCCCGGGGGTCCGCGCGCGCGGCGCGCTCGGGTCCTCGTCACGTTCGTGGTGATGGGCTGTCCCCTCGTCTTTCTCTTCGAAGAGCTGTCGCGCTGGCGCTGGCTCGCAACCGCAGCGCTGATGGCCCTCGCGTTCGCGATGTCGCTTCTGCGAGCGGTCGGCGGCTCCGCCGGCACCCTTGGAACGTTCTTGACGATCATCGCGGCCATCGCCTCCGGACGGACGACGATCTCCGGCGCCGACGCCGTCTACTGGGCCCTTGGCGGGACTCTCGCCCTCGTCGTTTCGTCGATCGTCTGGCCGGTTTGGACTCATCTTCCGATCCGGCGCGCGGTAGCCCTCATCTATGAAGAACTCGCTTCCTATCTCGAGGATGCGGAGCGTGCCAGCAGGACGACGGGCGGCCGCGATGGGAACTGGACGGACCTGGTGCGAACGCATCACCGTAGGATTCGCGCCGCATTAGAAGCGGCCCGGGAAGCCGCGCTGGCGGGGCGCGCACGCCGTCAAGGGGAGACGCAGTTCGGCGGCACCATTCGCGCCCTACTTGGCGCAGCGGAGGTTCAGTTCCCACTGCTCGCATCGTTGGTCGTCGAGATCGAGTCGCGTGAACCGCCGCTCGGCCTCGAAATGACACGTCTGAAGGAACTCGCCGCAACCAACCGTGCCGTAGCCGCGGTGCTTTCTTCGAGTGACTTTCGGGGACCGGCCGCGCGGTTGCGCCAGATCCCCAGGCGACCCCAGACCGCGGCGACGTCGCTTGCGGAACGGCTAGCCGCGCGTTCGGAGGAGGCCGCCGACCTGGCGGTCGATTGGGTACGAAGTCTCGCCGGTGTCCGAAACGCTTCGGCCTCGGTACCGCGGCTCCCTCCGGGTACTCCCACCGCGCTCACGGCGGTCGTCGGCGTGGGGACGTTCGACGGCGAGCGCGGCGTGCCGGCGCTTCGCGCCCGTGTTCGGGCGCTCTGCGACGCGCTGTCGGGGAATTCGCCTTTCGCCGAGCACGCGTTGCGCGTCTCTCTGGCCTCGGGGGCCGCGTCGCTCATCGGCGACGTCGTTTCGCCCAGCCGCGTGTATTGGGTCACGGTCACGACCCTTGCCATCCTGCAGCCCTATCCAGGCGCAACCGTCAAACGCGCCAGCGAACGGGTCGTCGGCACGGTTCTCGGATGCGTCCTGGCTCTGCTCATCACCACTACGGTCCGCTCGCCGATCGCCCTCACGATCCTGCTCGTGCCCTTGTCCGTGGCTGCCGTCGCGACACGCCCGCGCAGTTACCGTCTCTTTACCTTCTTCTTGACGCCCGTGTTCGTCTTGGTCACAGGCCACGCGCACGATTGGCACGCCGCCGCCCTTCGGGCAAGCGACGCGATCCTCGGCGGGGCCGTCGCGTTTGTCGCCGGAGTCCTGGTGGCGCCATCGTCTGAACGACAGCGCCTTCCCGATGCGCTGTCCGAAGCGCTTTCTTGCCTGAGTCGCTACGCGTCCGCGGTTCTTGGCTCGCTGTCCACGGATCACAGACCGCGAGGCAACGAGCGAACGGATTCGCCTCGACGCGCGACGGGCGTTGCATTGGGCGCGGCAGAAACCGCTCTCGAGCGCTTGTTGGCCGAGCCGCTCGGCGACCGGAGTTACGCCGCCGATGCGATGCTGCTCCTCACCTACGCGAGGCGGCTGGGCACGGCGCTCACCTCGATCGATGTCCTCGCACAAAGCGATCCCCGCGGCGCGGCCACCGCGGGCGCCGACGTCGTCGGCGACTACCTCTCCGCAGTCTTGCGCACCGCTGCGACCTTCGCGATCCACGGCCGATCGCCTTCCGACACCCACACGCCACTGCCACCGACTCCGCCGGGGATCGGGGCCATGCTTGAACGCGTCGTGCGATGGGCTGCGCTCATCGCCGGCGTCGTGGAGCACCGGCGCCCAGGCATCAACCAGTGACGGTCGATCGTCGGAGCGTTGCAACGAGGAGAGCTGCCATGAGCGAACCGTCGCATCAAGCCCGAGCGGATCGGATGGCAAAACCAGCGAACTCCGATCGTGACGGAGGCTCGGGCCTGCCCCTCGCCCTACGTCAAACCCTTGTCGCCGTGCTCATCGGCGCTCGGTTGTCGGGCCTCGCCGTTGCGGTTTGCCAGTGCTCCCGTCGAAACAGCCCCGCAGCGCCTGGGCAGCAGGCATGCGAGGGCGGCGGGGCAGCCGGCTGCAACGGCCTAGGGGCCACGCACGACAACGGCACGGGCGTTTTCAAAAATCTGGCTCGCGACGCGGAGATTTTCCGGCAGGGATGCAACAGAGGCCACGCGCCCGACTGCACCCGCCTCGGGTCGGCGTACGAGAACGGCGATGGTGTCTCCCGGGACCTGGCTCGGGCCGCGGAGCTCTTCGCGCTTGCGTGCGACGGGGGCAGCGCACCGGGCTGCAAGAGCCTCGGAGTGATGTGCGAGAGAGGCACCGGCGTTGAAAAGGACCTGGTGCGCGCTGCGGAGCTCTTCCAACGAGCGTGCGATCGAGGCGACGCGACGGGCTGCAACAAGCTCGGATTCATGGTTGGGCACGGCGCTGGCGTTGCCAAGGACGTGGAACGCGCTGCAGCCCTCTTTCGGCAGGCGTGCGACGGGGGGGACCCACTCGGCTGCTACAGGCAACGATAAGGTGAGCGACGCCCCCACAGACCTAGGTCCGCCGAAACGGAGGCCGCCACGGGTGGACGTTCCGCGGATCGAACCGGGGGGGCCGCGACCGCGACGGGATGACCCGTCGACGCAGGGTTCTCAGGCATCCCCCGGTCGAAGGACCCCCGCCCCATCTGTGTGCGCGGTCAGCCATTGGGGCACGAACACCAGAACGACGGGAATGGAGGCGTATACGGCAGTCGTGGCCCAAGCCGCGAGTGCGAAGCCGCCCCGGTCATACAACCATGAGCCGAGGATGTCGCCGAATCGAATGGCCACGAAGAGCACGGTGCTGCTCATCATCATCGCCGCACCTTCCAACCCTCTCGGGCAGGACCGCAGTATGAGCTCGTAATACGCGCACGTGGGCAGGCCGCCAAGCAACCCGAGCAACGGTGCCAAAAGCAGCGATTGCGTCGGCGTCTTGAGAAAAAGCAGAGGGATCACCTGAGGAATCGCAAGCCCCGTGCTCCACCACAGCAGTCTCGAGAGGGGGACTCGTTTGCACAAAAAGCCATACGCGATCGGCGCGGGCATGAGCGATAGGTAGAAGAGCCCCATAAACCAGCCATATTGGTTGCTGGTCGCGCCAAGCCGATCGGTGAGGTAGAAAAAAAGTGGCGTCGCAAAGCAGGGGCTAAACTGCCAGAGTAACCAGACGAGCATGGCCGGCCAGAGGGCTCGATGGCGTATGAAACGCAGGATCTCGTGCCCAGTCGTGTGCGCATGGGGCGTCACTCGGCCATGCCCCGGGTAGATGGATCGGGGCCGCCAAAGCCCCAACGGCAGAATGAGCAGGCTCAAGGCGGCAAGCCCCCGGAACAACGAATCCGGGCTCGTGTGACTCTGCAACCAGCCACCGAGGATGAAGGACAACGCCGTCAGTCCGGAATCGACCAGTTGGGTGAGCGCGCCGAGCCGCCCGGTCATCGCCATTTCCTGGCCGACCAGGGTCGTGAGAGCTTCCAAGGACGCAGAAACGAAAAGGAAAAAGAGGTTGGCGGCGAACATCGAGAGAACGAGCGCAAGCACGCTGCGGCGTCCGAGCGGGAGAGCGAGATAGACGAGGGCTGTGAGCGGTCCGAAGAGAAGGAAATAGCCGCGGTCGCGCCTCGCCAACGGCGACCACCGGTCCCTCACGAACCCGAAAAGGAAGCTCACCGACAGTGGCGTGGCGATCACGAATTGCGCCAATGCCATATCCCTTGGACCAAGCTTCAGCGTATCCTTGAGGATAAATTGGACAGGAATCTGCGCAATGCCTCCGTCGGGGTCCCCGAGACCCGTCACGAGGTTCAGGATCAGGAAATAACGTGCCACCTGGCGAAACGAGCGGTTCGGTGCTTCTTGCCACTTGTCCGGCGCTCGCTGCATCTCGGACCTCGCCGCCTTTTGCCAGACTAGAGCACCAAACTTGTTGGCTCCCGTCGACTTTCTGCGGCTTTCCCGCCTCTCGCGCCGTTGCTCCTCCTCACAACGCAGCAGCATTCCTCGTCGTCGCGCCTTGCGAGAGGCCAAACGGCTTGAAATCCTCGGTCCTCCAACCTGTTCGGCGCTCTAGCCCGATGCCGCGGCGTGCACCCGGTCGGGGCAGCCGCGAGGCAGCCCTATGGGCCCGTCACGTCCTCGGACGACCGCCGGAAAGCGGCCGCGCGGAGCGGCGAGCGGGGAGCGCCGCCCGGGGCGATGCTTTTCGGTCTCAGCGCGTGAACCGCTCTCCGACGAGGCTTCGGTAAATATCGACGAGCCGATCCACGCTGTGACCGAAGTCGAGCGTTTGCGCGAACTCGGCGTAATGGGCACCCGCGAGGCTCAAAAGGTCCGGGTCGTCGAGGAGCGCGTCGAGGCGATCGGCGAGGGCTTGCGGGTCTCCGCATTTGAAACGGAAGCGATCGTCCATGGCGAAGTCGCCCGCCGCGCTCTCGGCGCTGTCGGAAACCAGGACGGGCAGGCCCGTCGACATGGCCTCCACAACGGCCATCCCTTCGAGCTCGATGTCGCTGGCGTGCACGAAGATGTGTGCCGATTCGTAGAGCTCCTGCAGTCGAGGCCGATCGACGAATCCGATCTGCGCTCGATGGGGTAACCGATCGACGCGCCTTTGGAGCTTGCGGTCGAGCGTTCCGGGGCCGGCGAGAACCAGCTGGATGCGGTCGCGGTGACGAGAGCGCGTCACGGCCTCGATCAAGACGTCGTGCCGCTTCTCCGCGGCGAGCCGACCGACTGACAGCACGGTGATCATCCCGTCGGGCGACGGCCGATGCGTCACCGCACGCCGTTGAAAGTCCGGCGGAGTGCCGTTCGAGACCACGTACGTCGGAACCGTCAGCCCGTACGCCCGCAGCCTTTTCTCCGCGAACGCCGACGGGCACACCACCGCGTCGGTTCGGTTGTAGAGCCGATCGATCCAGAGCCGATACATCATGCGACTGAGAGCCGCCGAACGGACGCCGACGTTGAGCAGCGCGTTCTCCGGTTGAACGTGGAAGCTTGCGACCACGGGTCGCCCGAGAGACCGCGCCTCTTCGAGCGCCACATAGGAGAGCCAGAAGGGAAAGTGAAGGTGGACCACGTCCACTTGCGCGAATGCGTCCCGCAGGCGGTAGCGATCGGGCCGTGCCATGAAAAACTGCATTTGTCGCATCGCCCGGGAAGGCAACTGGAACCCGGACATCTCGACGTGATCGGGATCGGAGTCCGGCAACGCAGCACCGATCACGATGACCCTGTGATTCTCGCGCAGTTTGTCGGCGAAACGCCGGCCGGCAATGATGCCGCCTCCAATCCAACCTTGAAGCGTGTCGGCGACCAGGGCGATCCGGAGCTTGTCGGGCACCGTGCCGGGCGCCGGGTCCGGCGCTCGCCGGACGCGGGTTTGGGTGATTTCTTCGCCCCCGGGATGGCCGATGTCGGGGGCCTGAATCGCGAGGGCGCGGTCTCGACTGGAGCTCATGGCTCGAGTAGATGCAGCATCCCATCGAGGCGTCTCGCCGAGCCCTTCCCGCAAAGACGCCGCTCGAGCCGTCGCGTCTGGAAAGACGGGCCACGAGTCACGCGGCCGCCCCCGATGCCCCTCGCGGCACCGGTCGAGGTTCGCGCGCCAGATCGGAGCGCATTTGGCGGCTTAGGCCGGGGCGGTTCGCTCCACGCCCGAGCACCCCTCGGCGCATTCGCACAAGCCCTCTGGGCACCGGCGGATGGCCCACGGCAGCGGGGCCGCGTCGGACGACAGCGAGAAACCGCACCAAGGGCAAAAGCCAGCGGGCGCGACGTACCAGCGCCCCCGCTCTTCCGCCGTCGCCCGCTTGATGAGCTGGATGCGCGCAATCGCCTGCCCACGTCGCGGGGTGACGCGTACGGTTCCCGAGGCGGGGTCGGCCCGGGACGCGACGGGCGTGTCGAAAGATTCGGGGATGAACGGACGTACGGTCGACATCTTCGCTCCTACTCTTCGGAGGTTGCCGGCACCTCCGACCCGCTGGCCCTGACCTATGCAAACGGCATGGGTTCGTCGTGTTCTCGCCACCTTCCATGGGCCACGCGACCGCAACCACGCGCCATGGCCGCGTGCCACGCCGTGTGGTACGCGATCGCGGCGAGGGGTGGCTTGGGCAAGCAGTTTGTTCGACGGGCCATCGCCTCCCAAGCGTTTCAGCAATCGGGGCACGTGGTCAACAAATGCGCCAACGGCCCCCCCGGGCGAAGTGGAACGGCCGCCGGGCGGCAACGACGTCGCGCGAGGGCGACGGGGTCGGGATCGCCGTCAATGGATGCCACCGCTCCGGAGCCCCATCATCCCAAGACTCGACCGCCGACCGTTCCGAGCGGTGCGAGCTCAGTTCTCCGAGCGGTGCGAGCTCAGTTCGGCGTCCACGGCTGTCCGCTCTCGCAGTCAAAGTGCGCGAGACGAACGGCGGTGGGCGTGACGTCGATGGCGCCGAACACGATCGGCAAGCGAAAGCGGCGTGGCCCCGCTGAGCCCGGGTTGAACACCGAGATGCCGTCCTGGCAAGCGATGAGCGGCACGTGCGAGTGGCCGCACACCACCAGCGCGGCGTCTCGCGCGCGGGCGAGGCGGGCCGCGTCGGCGCGCAACCGCGGCCCGTCGACGGCGATGTGGATGAGCAGGATACGCACCAGGCACGCATCGTCCGAGACGATATCGATCGTCAGGACGTCCGGCAGGCCGAGCACCCGCACGTCGATGTTCCCGCGAACGGCGAAAATCGGCGCGATCGCTGCGAGCTGGTCGACCACGGCGAGATCGCCGATGTCACCCGCATGCAAGATGGCATCGGGACGCAGCGACGCGAGGTGCGTCGTCGTCGCGGGGTGCAGCGCGGAGTGCGTGTCGGCTACTACCGCCAACCGCAACGACCCATCGTCACGGATCGCGACGCGCGCGCTCTTCTCCACGGTCTTCGTTCGGGCCACGATGCGAGGGTAGTGCGACGGGCTCGCGGACGCCGCAAGCGACATCGAGCGGTGACGGCGAAGCGCGGCGCGCCTCGGCTCCGAGTCCCACCGGATGAGCCTTCCGGAGCCCTCCTTCGATTCCCCTTGCGTACAGCCAGGTTTGATAGTGACACCGAGGGCAGATCGTACGCCGGTCGTGAGCCGGAACTCGGGCCGCGAGCCGTCCGATCTGTGAGCCTGACGCACGCGATGTTGCTAATTCATACGTGTCATGTCGGATTTCATGCGCATCCCGAAGTTCGCGGTCACGGCACTCGTTTCGACGTTCGCAGCTTGCGGAACGTCCTCGATCGGCCCCAGCGGACCAAACGCCGAACAAAACAGTGGGGCACCCAGCTCGGACAGCGGGTCGAGTTCCGAGGTGACCGTAAACGAGGACGCCTCGCTCGGCGAAAACGATTCGGCGTCAAGCCAAGGCGGGGGCACGACTCCGATTATCGATGCGCCCTCCGGGATTCCTGACGCGAGCGCGAACTCGGGAGCGGACGCCACGTCGAGCGCACCAAGAACATCCGGCTCGGACGCTTCATCCGGTACCGACGCGACCGCGGACGCGGCATCGACCAAGGACGCTACGTCGACCAACGACGCGGCGTCGACCGGGAACGCGACGCCCGAAGCGAGCACGACCCCGGACGCGACAACGACCTGCACCGGGTCGACCAATCTGACCGGCACAGGCAACATGACTGCCACCGTCAGCGTCGAGTTCGGCACCACCAAGTCCACCATGTCCTCCTTGGGCATCGGCATCGATACCGCTGTCTACGACGAGCTCCTCATCAGTTCAGCCGTCGCTACGAGCCTCAAGGCCGGCAACGTTCAAGCCCTGCGCTACCCGGGCGGTTCGTACGCGGACATCTTCAATTGGCAGACGACGACGGTCAATGGCGGGAGCTACGTCGACACGGCGGATACCTTCGACAGCTTCATGAACACCCTCATCCTTCCGGTCGGCATCAAGCCGATCATCACCGTCAATTACGGATCGAATACGACCAACAGCGGGCCCGCAGACCCCAGCGAGGCGGCTGCGTGGGTGACCTACGCCAACATCACGAACAAATGGGGCATCACCTATTGGGAAATCGGAAACGAAAATGTGGGTAACGGGTATTATGAAAATGAAGATTGGGAATACGATCTGCACTACCTCAATCAGACCGCGGCCAACCGAGTGGGCCAGTCGGTCTTGACCCCGCTCGCTTACGGAACGAACTCGGTTGCCTTCATCAATGCCATGAAGGCCGTCGACTCGACGATCAAGTGCGGCGTCTACCAACTGGCGCCGGACGTCTATCCCAACACGGCGAATCCACCGTACAACGCCCAAGTCCTTCAGGGCGTCGGCGATGTCATCGATTTCGTCATCATTCACTGGTATCCGTGCGGCATGGACGTGCCGACCTGCTTGCAGTCGCCCTTGCTGATCCCGGCCATCGTTTCCGGCGAGCAGTCCGAGCTCACGGCGGCCCTCCCTGCACGCGCGAGTCAGATTGAGCTTCTCATCACCGAGAGCGGCGCGGGAAGCGTCACCGGTCCGGCTACCGCACTCTTTGCGGCAGACGAGTACGCGAGTTGGTTCGAGAACGGCGTCGTCAACGTCGAGTATCAGGAACTGCACAACGGGTTCTTGACGAGCGGCGATACCGGGATCGCCGACAGCTCTCCGGAAGGGCCCTACTACGGGGCGAAGATGGCGGGGATCCTCGCGGCGGCGGGAGACACGTTCGTCAGCGCCACCTCCGCATCGACCCTGATCGGCGTTCATGCCGTCAAGAAGGCGAACGGCGGTTACGCGATCATGCTGGTCAACCGAGACCCCAGCAACAGCTACAGCGTGACGGTGAGCATCAGCGGCGCGACCTTCGGCAACTGCGGCACGCGCTACGATTTCGGACAAGGCAATTTCAACGGGACCTATCCGTCGTCCGGCGTAGCTCAATCGAGCGTCTCGGGATTCAAACCTTCTTCGTTCACCATCACCGTCCCCGCGTACACCATCAGTGTCGTGGAAAACCCGGGGTGAACGGGACCCCAAAGTACGAGCTCTTGAGACACCCAACGATGATCCAAGTTTCCGATTATCTCGGAGAATAGACCCCGGGGTCGAGGTCGGGGTAGTCGGGGTCGAGGTCGGGGTAAGGTCGAGGTTAGGTCGAGGTCGGGGTAGTCGGGGTCGAGGTCGGGGTAGTCGGGGTCGAGGTCGGGGTCGAGGTCGGGGTCGAGGTCGAGGTCGGGGTGCCCTCGCCCCGCGAGCTCGTGTATCGTGACGGGCTGACTGCGGAGGCACGATGCCGCTTCGGACCAACCATCAGTGGCTTCTCGCGCGGCGCCCGCAAGGTCTCATCAGCGCCGCGGACTTTCGGTGGACCGAGAGCGAGATCGGAGAGCCCGCGGAGGGCGAGATCCTGGTCCGCAATCTCTGCCTTTCCTGCGACCCCACCCAGCGGGGCTGGATGGCCGGCGACACCTATTGGCCGGCGGTGAGAATTGGCGACGTGATGCGCTCGTTTGCCGTCGGCGAGGTGGTCGCATCCAACATTGCGAAATATCGCGCCGGGGATTGGGTGCAGGGTCTTTTTGGTTGGCAAGAATACTGCGCAGCCCGTGAAGACGACATCTATCCCATCCTGCCCGTGCCCCAGGGAGTATCCGTCGAGAGCGCGCTCAGCGCGCTCGGCAATACCGGCATGACCGCGTATTTCGGTTTGCTCGACGTGGGCCGCCCGCGGCCCGGAGAGACAGTGGTCGTCTCCGCGGCAGCGGGAGCGACGGGATCGGCGGTCGGTCAAATCGCGAAGGCCAAAGGCTGCAGGGCGATCGGCATCGCGGGAGGCCCCGACAAATGCGGCTGGCTCACGAGAGAACTCGGCTTCGACGCCGCCATCGACTACAAATCAGAAAACGTCATGACCCGCCTGCGACAAACGTGTCCGGACGGCATCGATATCTATTTCGACAATGTCGGGGGGCGAATTCTCGACGCCGCTCTCGCGCATCTCGCACTTCACGGGCGGGTCGTGGTCTGCGGCGCCATGTCCAGCTACAACGACGTCGCCGGTATGACGGGGCCCCGGAACTACCTGAGGCTCCTCGTGCAGCGCGGCCGGATGGAGGGGTTCGTCGTGATCGACTACCTGGACCGCGCCCCCGAAGCCATCGCCCAGCTGAGGCAGTGGCTGCTGGAGGGAAAACTCAAAGACCGCGTCGACGTGCAACGCGGTTTGGAGAACGCGCCGGCGGTGGTCGCGCGGCTCTTCGCCGGGCAAAACCAGGGCAAGCAACTGCTGAGCATTGCCGATCCGACGAACGCGCCGTAGCGGCAGGAGTCAAGAACCGGCAGGCGCGGCGCTGCGGAGCAAGTCCATCCCAACGCTCTTCGCGGGGTTGCCCAGCGCAAGCGAGTGCGGGGGAACGTCCGCGAACACGACGCTGCCCGCGGCAACGACCGAGCCGGCGCCGACCCGTACCCCTGGTTCAATGATGGCACCGTGCGCGACCCACACGTCGTCTTCGATGACGACAGGTCCGCTTCGGTCTTCAGCCCGATCCCGCACGGAGCTCATCGAGCCGAACATGCACCGCTTGCCAATGTGGATCCGCTGCGCGCAATCGATTGATACGCCGTAGTTGAAGCCACTGAGCGAGTCGATCGTGAGTTCACCGCCGACCTGACAGACGACGCGTGTCGGCACCATGCCGCCGAAGAACTGCACCTGATCCCCGATTCGGATTCGCCCGCGGGCGACGACCCGCACGTAGCCGGTGGCGTTGACCCGGACGCCGTGCTCGACCTGTCGAAATAGAATGCTGGCCCGAGCCACCCCCATCGCGCGTTGGAGTTTCGTGAACGGCGCCCGGCCGTCCGCGAAGACGAGACGGTAAAGCTCTCTCGCTTCAGCGAAGAGGACACGCGCACTCGCGGTCGGCATCACGTGACCCTTCGGGATTCGGTCGTCGCGGGGAAGCCGCGGATCACCGCGTTCGGGCGCACTCGACGGGTGACGACCACCCGTGCGGCGACGACCGTTGCCTCGCCGACGTGACCCGCGACGACGATGCTGTTCGGCCCGAGGACGACCCCCGCCTCAAGGACCACTTGACCGGCCGGGACAAGATCCCCCCGACGGCCGTCCATGGCGTGGAAGTGGCCATCGATGATCTTGCAATGCATTCGGACCCGGCAACCCGCACCGATGCGGATCGATCGCATGGCTTCGATGGACGTTCCGCCCTCGATGACGGCGTCGTCGCCCAACTCGATTTCAGCGCCGGCGAACGCATGGATCTCGATCGGCGCGCAACTGGCGTCCAGGGTTACCCGCTGGCCGAATACGACGCGCCCGCCGCCGTGGACCCAGAGGCGCCCAAGGACCTCGGGGCATGGACCGACGCGCGTGCAGTTTCGGAACTGGTACGCGACCCTGCAGCGACTCGCCACGTCGCGCACTCGAGCGACGAAGCCCTCGCTTAGGCCGGAAATCGGTGCGGACATTCGACCCGGTTGCGAACTCATGATCGAGGCCTCGTGGATCGACAGGTCCATAGCGGGGTGTTGCCCGGGCCCCATGCAGACCCTGCTTGGCAGAAGCGGCGTCGGTCCCTTCTCTGCCGCCTGACGCTCCCGGATCTCATGCTGCGAGCCCTCCATCGATCACCAGAACTTGGCCGGTTATGTACTGGGGCGCTTCCACCGCAAGATAAGCGACGAGAGCGGCGACTTCGTCGGCGGTGCCGAAACGGCCCATGGGAACGCGTCCGACCGCCGCCATCCGCTGCGCCGGGGAAAGCGCGGCCACCATGTCGGTATCGACGAAGCCCGGGGCCACGGCGTTCACGCAGACGCCGCGGGGGGCAAGCTCCTTCGCGAGCGACCTCGTGAAGCCGACGATGGCCGCTTTGGCGGCGCTGTAGTTGGTCTGCCCGGCGATGCCGATCAACCCGGAGATCGAGGTCAGATTGATGATTCGTCCGGCGCGTTGACGCAGCATTTGCTTGGCTGCGGGTTTGGTAGCTCCGAAAAGGCCGTTCAGACTCGTGTCGAGAACGCCCGACCAATCGGCCTGGCTCATCATCGGCAAGAGGCGATCGGCGGTCACGCCGGCATTGTTGACGAGTACGTCGAGACGGCCGCACTCCGCGACGGTCTTGTCGACCATAGCGGCGCATGCCGCGACGTCGCGGGAATCGACCCGCAGGGCTCGCGCATTTCGACCGGCGGCGCGGAGGGTCTCGACCACCGCGCCCGCCGCCTGCTCGTTGTTCAAGAACGTGAAGTGAACGTCGAACCCCGCGTGAGCGAGCCGCTCGACGATGGCCCTGCCGATGCCGCGCGATCCGCCGGTCACGATGGCCACAGGGCGCGCAACGCTGGCCTCCTCAAGCGGCATGGCGCGCCGAGAGGACGAGCGCCGAACAGGCTCCCGTGCTGGAGGTGGCGGTTGCGAGTGCGTGCCCGTCGTCCACGGTCATGTGCGGCCGCGCGTATCGCAGGCCGGGTACGTCGGGCTCGTCGAGCGCCGGAATCGGAGGGACGGCGCCGGACCGGAGCGCGAAAAGCGCCACGAGCATCTGCAGCAGTCCGCTCGCGTCGACGCACTCGCCAAGGCTGGCCTTTGCCGCGACAACGGGTGGTTGCGCCGCCGCGTCTCCGAGCAAAGCGACCAACGCCCTGGCTTCCGATCGATCGCGCTCCGGCAAGCCGTTGGCGCCAGAGCTAACCAAGCGAATGTCGGCGGATCCGAGCGTTGCCATTCGCAGGGCAGCACGGCCCGCGCGCGCGAGGGCCGCGGAGAGTTCCGACGGGCGGGTCGCGAACGCAGAGCCGTATCCGCGCAGAACGGCCATGGGCGTTTTGCCGCGATGTTGGCAATCGTCGAGCCGCTCGAGGACCACGGCCGCAGCCGCTTCTCCAAACGCTGTTCCCCGACTGCGGCGATCAAAGACGCGAAATTCTCCGGCGGGCGCGAACATGCCGGCTCGCGACGCAGCAAGCGAAAGCTCGGGGCACGGTGAGAAAGCTCCAACGACCACGCAAGCGCGCGCCCGCCGCGATTCGATCAAGCGCATTCCGAGCCCGAGCGCGTCGAGGGAAGATGCGGCACCTTGGCTCAGTGTCATCGAGAATGCCTTGGCCCCGAACGACAGGGCAATCATGGCACCCGGGGCGCTCGGGATGGCCAAAGGCATCCACGCGGGGTTGGTTCGCTGCAAACCGACGGCCACCAAACTGCGATCGTACTCGATGAGCGTCCCGAGATGGCCCGACGTCGAGGCCGTCACGACGCCGAGCTCCTCACTCGGACACGAGTCGGCCTCCATCGCTGCGTCGACGAGCGCCAACTTGGTGGCGCAAATGCCGAGGCGGGTCGTACGATTGTACATGCGCATCCCGCGGATGGTGGCGTAGCGAGCCGAGTCGAAGTCGGGGATGCGCGCCTCGCCGGCGCCGTCGGCAGAGGCCACGACGGCCCGTCGGCCCGAACAGAGAGCTTCCCGGAGTGCGTCGAGGTCGTCGCCCAGCGCGGTAATGACGCCCACCCCGCTGATCACGATCGGCGGACGGCCGCCGGGGAGGGGCGTCACGCGAACCTCGTGAGAACCACACAGACGTTGAAGCCGCCAAACCCGGCGGCGAGATTGAGGCAGCGCTCGACCCGAGCCTCTCGCCCCTTGCCGGGAACGCAATCCCAGTCGCAGTCGGGGTCGGGTTCGGTGAGGTTGGCGGTCGGCGGCACGGCTTGGCGCGTCAGCGCCAGGGCGCAAGCGACCGCTTCGATCGCGCTGGCGGCTCCGTTGGTGTGACCAATCATCGATTTGATCGAGCTCATCGGAACTTGCTTGGCGCACTCGCCGAATACCGTCTTCATGGCCCGAATCTCAGCCGCATCGTTGTACTGGGTGCCCGTCCCGTGAGCGCTGACGTAGTCGATCGATGCCGGCGAGAGACCGGTGCTCGACAACGCCTGTGTCATCGCCCGGGCGAAGCCGTCACCACTGGGATCCGGTGCCGTCACATGATGGGCATCGTTGCTCATGCCGTACCCGGCCACCTCCGCGTAGATGCGTGCCCCCCGACGGGTGGCCTGTTCGAGCTCCTCCAGCACGACCATCCCAGCCCCCTCGCCGAACGAGACTCCGTCTCGGCGCCGGTCGAAGGGGCGACAAATTCCCTTCGACAAGGCGCCCATCCGCTGGAATCCGCAGTAAATGGACCGGGTCAAGGTATCGACCCCACCGGCGATCATGGTGTCGGCCGCGCCCGATGAGATGAGATCGTAAGCCGACGCCATGGAGGCGTTGCCGGAGCTGCATGCGGCGGCGCAGAGTTGGACCGAGCCACCCAACCCACATTGGGCGGCCACGAGGCTCGCGAGATGGTGATTGTCGCTGCGGAGATAAAACCCCGGGTCGACGCTGCTCGGTCCGCTTCCGGCCCATCGCTCACTCAGGTCTCCGACCTGACGCTCTTCGCCCAGGGTCGTGCCGAGGGCGAGCCCCGTGCGCTCGAGCTCCTCGGCGCTGTGCCGCAACGCGGCGTCGCTGAGGGCGCGACGGCTGGCGGCCAAAGCGAGTTGGCCGGCTCGGCTTCGGCGCGCGTCGGTATCGACCTCGGCAGGAAGGCCGTCGCGTGCGTCGAGTTCGACTTCTGCGCCCAGGATGGGCTCGATCCCGGGCGCCGAAAAGTGCTTCAGGGGTCCGATGAAGCACGTGCCGCTCAAAAGCGCGCCCCAGAACGACGACAGGTCGTTGCCCGCGGCCGTCACCACCCCACAGCCGGTGATCACGACGCGTCTTTGCACACGGTCCCCGAATCGGACGGCGCGGCCGGTGCGCCTTTCAGTCGCTCGACCAAACGCACCGTCTTGTTCAACGTGCGCATTTGCGCGAAGCCGTCGTCGGGCACCCGTACATCGAACGCACGCTCGATTTCGAAGACCAACTCGACGGCACGATGCGAATCCAGGTCGAGATCATTTCGAAGATCCGCGTCCCCATCGAAGTCCGAGGCGGTCTCCACGATTTTTGCGATGATGGTTCTGAGAGTCTCTTCCATGGTGCTTTCGCTCCTCACGCACGACCGAGCGTGCATCCCGCAATGAATGGCTAATCGATGGCGCCGCCGGCGCCGCTCGTGCCGAGCCTCTGGACGACGAGTCGAGCGACCGAGTCGACGGTCCGAAACGTCTCCGCGTTCACGTCGGCCGGATCGAGGCGAATCCGAAAGGTGTCCTCCAAGAATGCGACGAGAGAGAGCATCGAAAAGGAGTCCAAAATGCCGGCTTGCTGCAGATCGGTTTGTTCGTCGAAACCTCGCTCGTCGCCGCTCAGCCAGGAGCTGACGATGAACTGCAGGACGTCGGCCTTCACGCGCGCTTCCACTCGGTCTCCTTTCGCGGTTCGACTCGTCGCAGAGGCTTGAGGATCGAACCGTCTCCGGCCAGCATGGCCTCGCGGGTGCGGACGCGGTCGACCTTGCCGTTGGATGTCCGCGGCAACCCTTCGACGAGGCGGACGTCCGACGGGATCATGTACCGCGGCAGGCGGTCGGCACAGTGGCGCTTGACCTCGAGCACAGACAGGGCGGGGTCGGAGGGCACGGCGACCGCCACGAGCTGCTGATCGACGGCAAATGCAATGGCTTCGTGGATCGCCGGATGGGTATGCAGCGCCGACTCCACCTCGCCGAGCTCGACTCGAAAGCCGTGGATCTTCACCATATGGTCGCGACGACCGTGGTACAGGATCTCTCCGTCCGGCCGCCGCGACACCATGTCGCCGGTCGGGTACGGGTGCCGTGCGGGCGTCCGGCGGCCACCCTCCCAGTACCCAAGCATCACGGTTGGACCGTCCACGAGCAGCTCACCCACCTGACCGTCGGGGACCTCCTTGCCTTCCGAGTCGACGATCGAGATGACGTCCCCGCAGCTCGCTCGTCCGATCGGGATCGCCACTGCGTCCGGAGCCGGCGGCCCAGGGACCTCGTAGGCCAAGCACACGTTCGTCTCGGTGGGCCCGAACAGATTGAAAAAGCAGACGTGGGGCAGTGCCGCCATGACCTTGCGCAGGTGCTTCATCGGGAATATTTCGCCGGCGAAGAAGATCGACCGTAGAGACGGTGCCCCCCGCTCGGCCAAGCCCCCCGTCTCGAGCATCAGAATGAGCGCCGACGGGACGGAGTACCAAACCTGAATGCTCTTGGCGTGAATTCGGTCGAGCATGCGGCGGCCGGACACGACGGTCGCCTCGTCGACGACCACCATGGTTGCACCGCGGGAAAGCGTTGCCCAAACGTCGAACACCGACAGATCGAAGTGGAAGGGGGCGACGCTGGCCACGCGGTCGCCCTCACGGAGGCCAATCGCGTCTGCAGCCCAATCTACGAAGGCGACGGCGTTCCGGTGGGAAAGCATGACGCCTTTGGGAATGCCGGTCGACCCCGAGGTGTAAAGCACATAGGCCAGGTCGTCGGGCAATCTGCCAGGCGACTCGAGCGGTGCGCCCGCGGCCGCCTGGACCTCCGACCAGGGATGCACGTGGATGGGCGCGAGGTCGGCGACTCGAATCTCGCTCGGGCCCGTCAGGACGAAGTGCTCAATCGGTCCAGAGACCCCCGCCGCGTGCCAGTGGCCAAAGAGCGGCGGAGAAATCACGACGTAGGCCAAACCGCAGTCCTTGACGATGAGGCCCAGTCGAGCGGGCGGAGAGCCGGGATCGAGCGGTACGTAGACGCCCCCCGCCCGCAGTGTGCCAAGCATCGCGGCGACGGTCCGTGCCGACCGGTGCGCGTGGATGCCAACGCGGTCGCCCGGGCAAACGCCAATCGATCGGAGGACGCGCGCAAATCGATTCGCCAGCCGGTCGAGCTCTGCGTACGTGAGCGCCTCGTCGGGACCGTCGACGGCGATGCGGGTAGGCTCGCGTTCGGCCCATGGGGTCACGTACCGCTCGAGGCCCATCAGGACAGCCCCATCATTCGCGCGATCACCGCCTTTTGCATTTCCGAGCTCCCCGAGAAAATTCGCGCAGGTACGGCGTCTCGCATCAACGCATCGACCCCGGTATCGGTGACGACGCCGGATCCCCCGAAAACGTGCACTGCGTCGAGGCCCGACTGAAGCGCGGCCTCGGAAATCCAGAGCTTGCTGAGCGCGACCGCCTCTTCGCATCGCTTCCCTGCCCGGTGCAGCTGCCCGGCGCGATAAAGAAGCAGACGCCCGACCTCGAGCCGGAGCTTCATATCGACGATTCGGTTGGAAACCGATTGAAAGGAGCCAATGCGCTGACCGAATTGGCGACGCGATCGAACGTGGTCGAGGCACCGTTCGAGCGAACGTTCCATCGCCCCGACGTAGTACGCGAACAAACAGGCCCGTTCCCAGATCATCGACTCGCCGAAGAGCGACGCGCCGCATCCCTCCGGGCCGACTCGCGAGCTCACCGGCACGCGGCACTCGTCGAGGTACACCGTGCCCCAGGGCGACGTTCGTAGGCCGGTCTTGGGCCCCTCCGGCGCGACGCGAAGACCGGGAGTGTCCCGCGGGATGACGAATGCAGAAATCCCGAGCACGCCCCTCGCGGGATTCGTCGTCGCGTAAATGAGAAAGAGATCGGCCACCGGTGCGTTGGTGATGAAGCACTTGGTGCCGTTCAGCACGTAGTCGTCGCCGACCCGTTTGGCGGAAGTCTTCATCGCGTAAACGTCCGAACCGGCTTCGGGCTCGGTCGTCCCGTTGGCACATATGAGCTTTCCCGTGGCCAAATCGGGAAGAACCTGCTCGAGATGCTGGGCCGACCCAGATCGCCACACGGGGACCGCCGACGCAAACATATGGGCACAAAGGGAAAAGACGAGCCCTCCGTCGTCGCAAGCCTTTCCGAGCGCCTCCACGGTCAACATGGTGTCGACCGCATCGAGGCCGCTGCCGCCCCACTTTTCGGGAATGGGTAGACCGGCCAGGCCGAAGTCCGCCGCCTCGTCCCAAAGGCGGCGATCAAACGCACCGCGCGCCTCACGCTCGCGGGCACCCGGTGCGAGACGCGCCCCCGCGAATTTCAATGTCGCATTCACGCGCTCTTTCTGAGACGGCGTCAGGTCCACGCAAAGCGAGTATATGGCCCGATGGGCCGACGTCCAGATTTCGATCATTTCAGTCGATTACACGGCAGGCACCCACCCGGACCGGTTCATTTGAAATGCAATGAAATGGACTCTTTTGGGGGGATGGGCGATCGTGTCGCGGCCTGGGGCGTGAGGTCACGGTCCCTGCTGATTCTACGGACCGGGTCAGCCCCTTTTCGTTGCCGCGAAGAGAGGACCGACATGCAAAACGCGATCGTCGAGACGGGGTTGTCCGAGGGCTCCAGATCCGCCGAATTGGAGACCTGGTCGCCGGGCCTCGGAGGCGAACGCGTGGTCGAGGACGTTCACTACGGGTGGCTCATGAGAGACCACCTTGCGCGCTATCGGTTTGCCTCCAGGTACTGCCAACGAAAGCGCGTGCTCGATGTGGCCACGGGCACGGGCTATGGCGCTCATATCGTCCGCAAGCAGGGAGCCGCCGATGTCGTGGCCGTCGACCGGGAGCAGGCCGCGCTCGATTATGCGGCCCAGCGCTACGGCACCGACGGCCTTCGCTGGGTCCGCGCGGACGCCTACGCCTTGCCGTTCGATGCGGAGTTCGACGTGGTGGTCTCCTTCGAGACCATCGAGCACCTGAGGGATCCGGAGCAATTCGTCCGCGAATGCCGCAGGACCCTCAAGCCGGGCGGCACGTTTCTCGTCTCCACCCCGCTCAACGTCGGCGGTCCCTTCGTCAGCGACTACCACGAACTCGAATTCACACGCGCGGAGTTCCAAAGCCTGCTCTCGCGGCACTTCTCCCAAGTGCACCTTTTTGGGCAGCGACGCGAACTGTCGTTGCAGCTCAAGCCACTCGGCGACCTGCCCATGCGATACTGGACGTCCAAGATTCAGTATGGCCACGGAAACCACAACTGGTTTACCTTCATCGATCGGATCAACAAGGCGCCGACGATGATCTTGAGCCACCTCCTCGGGCTCGGCGAGTCGTTTCGCGCGCAGATACGCCCCATCGACGAGCCGACCCGGCAATCGTCGCTTCTCAATCCGCACTACTACGTCATGCTGGGAGTCTGCCGGGCAAACCCCATCCCGAGACACTGAAAGCCTTTGTGCTGAGCCTCCGGCCCCCATGCGAGGGGATCGATGGGCCGCGTCCGCGCTTTTTTCCGCTCCACTCATATCGAAGCAAGCCGGGCCGCTGTCTTACCCCTTTCTTGCTCGAGGGAGGCGCGAATGCAAACGCGTACCGACGGCACCGGGGTGGGGCCGGGTGAGGAGGAGCCGTGCCCCTGATCGCGCGCGCGGCGTGGCTCGCAACGCTGTGTTGCGCGTGCGGAGGACGAGCATCGCTCGATGTGAGCTCGACGTCCGCCACCCCTCCGGTTCCTTCGAACTCGGGCGCTTCCGACTCGGGCGCGACCGGTCCGCCCGTCGGAACCGGATCGACTGCGCCCGACGCAGCAGGCAGCGCGGGAGCCTCGTCGAGCCCCGGTGGCGACAGCTCCGTCGTCGACAGCGCTGCCGACGCGGGTGAAGACGAGGGCGCGACGGCGACAGCGGCCTCCGCCTCGTCCATGTGCCAGCAGGTCGCGTCGACCCTGTGCTCGCGTGAGTCGCTATGCGCGGGCGGGATCCAAGGCAGCGACTGCGAAGCTCAGCTGAGTCTCGAGTTCGACTGCGATCTCGCCACGGCGCCGACCTTCTCCACCTGCCTCGCAGACAGCGAATCGGCGGCCTGCGACGCGCTCTATCCGGACGGCGGATTGACCCCGCCGCAAACGTGCTTGCCCCCCATCACGTCCACGCCGCTCACCGACCCGCAAACCAAGTGCTACGCGCTCGTGGACGCCCTCTGCGCGCAGACCATCCAGTGCATGACCAGTCAGTGCATGGGGGTGGTCGCGACGAGCGGCCAGATTCAGGACTGCGAGGACGACTTCACCACGGATTTGGAAGGTGGGCTGCCGTGCCTGCTCGCAGCCTCGGTCGGGCCAGGGTACGAGGCGTGTCTCGGCGCCATCCCGATGCTCGCCTGTCCCGGCGCGGGGGGGGATGCAGCGGCCGAGCCCGAGGAAGGCGGCGGCGCAACGTCCGCGACGACCCTCTCCGCGTGCGCGAGCGCGCTCGTATTTTCGCCATGAAGGATCGGCCGATCGCGTTCGCCGGGACGACCTGCCGGCCGCCGGCGATGGCCCGCACCCTCGGAGCACGACCATGAGTCTCTCCCGTCGATCGTTTTTGAGGGGTGCCGGCGTAACGCTGGCCCTACCCTTTTTGCCGTCTGCGCTGTGGTCGCGCCGGGCGGGCGCCGCCTCGTGCACCCCGCCTCGACGCTTCATGGCGTGGTTCGCTCCGGACGGCATGGTCATGCCGAACTGGACGCCCACGACCTCGGGCTCCACGTGGGCCTTGACGCCGATTCTCGCGCCGCTTGCGCCGATCCAAGACAAGATCCTGATCGTGACGGGTCTCGACCACCAGGACATTGCCTCGCCTGTGCCGGCGCCGATTCCTGCACCCACGCCGAACGTCGAAGGATGCGCGTGCTTTCTCAATATGATTTCAATCGACAACGATGATGCGGGCACGACGCGAACCAGCCTGGACCAGGCCCTCTTGCCGGTGCTCAACGCCGGTGCCCCGCCGCTCTTGCCGACGGGCCTGCAGATCGCGCTCCAGGGCGATAACGCCCTCTGCGGCAACGCGAACTGCAATTTCTCTCGGGTGATCTCCTGGTCCGACGGCGCCGCGCTGCCCAACATCTACGATCCGCAGCAAGTCTTCCAGCAGATGTTCGGGGCATCTCTGACGACCGGCGCACCGACGCCAGCGAACACCCAAAGGGCGAGCATTCTCGATGCCGTGGTCGCCGAGGCGCAGTCGCTGTCCTTGAAACTGAGCCCGTCGGATCGTCTCAAATTGGACAGCCACACCACGCTCGTGCGCGGTCTCGAGACGCGGCTGCAACGACTGGGCATGAGCAGTAGCGCCGCGAGTGCAACGGGGGGAAGCTGCACGTCCCCCGTGTCGCCCGCCGCGCAGGTCACGTTGCGCCCGATCGAGTCCAGTTTCCCGATCATGATCGATTTGATGGCGCTCGCTTTCGAATGCGACATCACGCGCGCCATCACATTCATGATCGGCGAGGCGGCAAGCAGCAACAACTACCAGTTTCTCATTGGCGGCCCCAACGCCTCTTCCCAGTACAATTTGTCACAGGCGGAAGCCGCCAACTTGGCCGCGCTGACGACGATCGATACGTTCGAGATCGCCCAGGCGGCCGCTTTGCTTCAGCGCCTGGACAGCATGATCGAGGCCGACGGCCAGTCGATCCTGGACCACACCACGTTTTACATGAGCAGCGAGGTGGCGGACGGCCAGGCGGGCAATCACTGGGACATGCCGGTCCTCATCGCCGGCGGCGCGAGCGGCGGCTTGCGGGTGGACGGTCGCCACATCAACTACATTCCTCAAATGCCGTTTCCGCGGCCTTTTGTCGGCCCACAAAGCAGCGTCGAGACCGGACGAGTCTTCATCTCGATACTGCAGGCCCACGGCATCATGCAGGATACGTTCGGCATGGCGACTGGAGGGCCATTGCCCGAGCTCATGCCGTGAAATTGTTCGGCGAAGAATGGCGCGTCGGACCCCTACCGGGTCACAGCGGGACGTACGCGATCGGCACCCTCGAATAGAGCGCTCAGAACCGTTCGCCGTCGCTCTGCGGCGCCTGCGCCCAGACCTTCGAGGGCTGACCGTTGATCGTGGTGCCGCCGTACGCGAACGCGGGGACCATCGAGAGCATGTCGGCCGGGAACGAGAGCGTCGGCGTGCTCGCCTTGTCGAGTGCCGCGACGTGCTCGAGGGTGAGCTTCACGTCGAGCGCGCCGACGTTGTCGTCGAGCTGCGCCATCGTGCGCGCGCCGATGATCGTCGAGGCAACGCCCGGCCGATTCTGGACCCACGAGAGCGCGATGCGAGGCACGGTCGTGCCGAGCTCCCTCGCGAGGCTCTCCATGAGATCGAGGAGGTCGAACGTGCGGTCATCGAGGTAATTGGTGACGCGCGCGCCGCGCCCCGCCTCGTGCTTTCCCTTGTCCGCGCGCTTGTATTTGCCGCTCAGTGCGCCTCCTCGGAGCGGGCCCCACGGCGTGATGCCGAGGCCGAGCTCCAGCGCCATCGGAACGAGCTCGCCCTCCACGGTACGCTGGAGCAGCGAATATTCGATCTGCAGCGCGATGAGCGGTGACCATCCGCGCAGATGCGCCATCGTTTGCGCCTGCGCCACCTTCCAGGCCGGTGTATCGCTGAATCCCAGATAGCGAACCTTGCCCTGCCCGACGAGCGTGTCGAGCGCGCGCATCGTCTCCTCGATGGGCGTGGTCTTGTCCCAGGCGTGAAGCCAATACAGATCGATGTAATCGGTTCGCAGACGGCGGAGCGACTCTTCGCATTGGGCGATGACGGCCTTGCGGTTCGAGCCGCCGCCGTTGGGGTCGCCGATGAACATATTGGTCACGAATTTGGTCGCGATGACGACGCGATCGCGCTTTTTCCGATCGTGGGCGAGGTGCTCGCCGATGATCGCCTCGGAGTGACCTTTCGTATAGCCGTTCGCGGTGTCGATGAAGTTGCCGCCGCGATCGATGTAGGCGTCGAGGATGCGCTTGGCCTCCTCCGGCTCCGATCCCCAGCCCCATTCCTTGCCGAACGTCATGGCTCCGAGGCAGAGCGGGCTGACGCGGAGGCCCGAGTGTCCCATCGTGACGTAGTGTGCGAGCGACATGAGCCACCTCGTATCGCAGCGCCCGGCGAGCGTCGAGGGGGCGGAGCCAAGGGGCTCCCGGTGAGCCGCAGTTCTCACGGTGCCCGGGCGCAGCGAAAGCCGATGCCGCCGGAGCCCGGTCCGGGTTCGGCGTCGCTGCGGGTGAAGGGAAAGAGCAGGCCAGTCCCCGGGGCAAAGTCGCCGCCGCGGATGGCCCGAAGGCCGCCGACAAACCCTCCGTCGACGACCCCCACCGTGAGAGCGGCGCAATCGGTGCAGGGATCGCCATAGGGCCCAATCCAGTCTGCCGTCCATTCCCAGACTTCCCCGGCGAGGTCGAGCTGACCCCAATAACCCGCTCCGAGCGCCGCCGTTCCGACGGGGGCGATGTTGCCGGGTCCTGCGCTCGCGCACGCACTGGCGCCGCTCGGGTAATCGCAGTTGGTAATCGCATACTGGTTGGCCGTTCCCGGATCCGTCGAGCCCCACGGGTACTCCCGCTCTTGGCTCCCCGCGGCCGCCGTGTACCCCCACTCCGCCTCGCTCGGCAAGAAGCCACCGTCCCAAATACAGAACGCGTACGCCTGGTCCCAGGATACGCAGTCGACGGGCAGGCCCTCTTGACTACCTGCCGTGCTCGTCCACGTGCCGGCCATGCCGTCGTCGCCGCAGGCCCCTAGGGTCTCGTCCCACGTGCTCGCCGCACCCGGCCCGGTCGCGATGTCCATGTTCCAGTCCGCGGCGTCCCAACCCGTTTCGTACGTTCCTGGGCTATGGCTGTCCGAAAGCCCCTGGCCACCGTTCAGGTACGTGTGGATGCCGCTGCCGTTGGCGGGGGGCGCACCGGCCTCGCCCGTCAG
>JBEKOY010000048.1:0-39718 GCA_049521295.1 Polyangiaceae bacterium
AACCCGTACCATCCAAACCATAGGATCACGCCGCCGACGGCCGCAAGGGTCATATTGTGATACGGCATGGGTCCGCCGCCATCGCGCTTGAACTTGCGACCGATACGGGGGCCGAGAACGATGGCGCCTGCCAGAGAGATGAACCCGCCGATCGTGTGAACGACCGTGGACCCGGCGAAGTCGTGGAACGCCATCGGCGTAATCGTGGTGAGCCACCCGTCCGGCCCCCACGCCCAGTGACCGATGATGGGGTAGATGAACCCGCTGACGCCGATGCTGTACCAGAGGTCGCCCCAGAAGCCGGTGCGGCCGACCATGGCACCGGACGTTACGGTGCTGCACGTATCCGCAAAGGCATACTGGAATAGCCAGTAGGCAAGGAATGCGACGCCGGTACCTTCATAGGTGTCGGGAACGCCCTGCAAGAAAAACCAGTGGTAGCCGATGAAGCCGTTGCCATGGCTGAACATGAACGCGAAGCCCCATGCGTAAAACAGGAGGCCGCACAGGCACGTGTCGACGATGCCTTCGAGCAGCACGTTGACCGTCTCACGCGTACGGGCGAAGCCCGCCTCGAGAAACATGAAGCCGGCCTGCATGAAGAACACGAGAAACGCCGCGATGACGGTCCACATCGTATTGATGGGGTTGATGTACGCCGGAGGCGGTGCTGCCGCCGCGTCAGCGAGTGCGGGCGTGAAGAAGTAGAACGTCACGCCTTTGATGATGGCCAAGCACAACAGCACCCCGACGATTTTGGCGCTCAGGACTAGGCCAAAATAGTGGCGGTACTCTTTCTTTCGCCAGCGGTCCGAGATTTTTTGGAGCATTGGTTTCCCTCAGTTTTCCCGCGGTCTAGCGGGGTGGTTGCCCAAGCAGCGTGGTCCGGTATTCGATTATGCGTCGTTTACACTTTACGCTCCTTTTACGTGGCCGATTGTTTCGCAGTCGTCTCCAAGAAAGACCTGTCAGGGGTCTTCGTTTTTTTCGACTGCCAGACGAGACGAACAGAAGGAGGTTCGGCGAAAGCCGCTTGAAACGATCGCAACATTCTGTCGTGTCGCGAAACGCTATCGAAACCATTGCAGCGAGGAATCGTGCCGAGCTGGTGGTGCGTACAAATCCTGGTCGTGCGAGAGCGCGGTGCACGCGAGCCGGAGCCCGTCCCCGCACGGGTTCAACCGGATCTGCTCGAACAGCCTGATCTCGAGCAATGCGACGCGACGTCGCCGTGGCCAGCGCTCGCTGCGGCGGTCAAGGAACTCTGGGGCGTCTGAGCCTGACGCCTCGGCGCCAGACGACGCAGGATCCCTCACCGCTCCCGTCGGCTACGCGGCCTACCTGAAGACCGCGAGCGACAGCGCGGCGGGCGCCAACTGGTACTTCTACGAGCGAGTCCCGCTCGATAACACGGTACCTCACGACGCTAACGGCGTCGTTGCTGACGGCCTAGGTTCAAACGGTTCCGCGCTCACGATCTGCGTCAACTGCCACTCGGCGGCGGGGTCCGATGACGCGCACTTGCCCTCCCCCAATGGGCACGACGAGGTCTATGCGTCGGTTCCCTGAGCGAGGGCCCGTCGACGAGTAGCCGACCACGAGCCCTGGTGTTCGGCGTCCACGCTTGCGGTTATCGACGTCGCAGAAGAAGACGCTATAGGCCGGGCTCGGGTCCCAGCAGACCCACGAAATTGCCGAGCAGCCTTCGGGCTTCATGCGATCGCCCCGTTCAAGGGTCCGTCGAGCACCTCGCGCACCTTCGTCGTCAACCCCTGGGGTGTGATCGGCTTTTGAAGAAAGGCAATCCGCGCTTCAAGGACGCCATGCCGAACGATGCTGTCGTCCGTATAGCCGGACATGCAGAGTACCTTCATGTCGGGGCGAGCTCTCGCCAGGCGCTTCGCTAGATCGGGACCGCTGATCTGGGGCATCACGACATCGCTCAGCAGCAGATGGATTCTCCCGGGGTGCTTCTCCGAAAGCAGCAGCGCCTCCCCGGCGTTGCGTGCGTCGATGACGTGATAGCCGCTCCGGCGGAGGATGCCCTCAGTCACGACGCGGACCTGGTCGTCATCCTCGACGAGCAAGATCGTCTCGGACCCCCGGAGCGTCGTGGGTGCCACATTCTCCCCGACGGTCTCGACGGCCGCATCCACGCGCGGAAGGTAGACCTTGAAGGTCGTCCCCTTGCCCACCTCGCTGTAGACCCAGACGCTTCCCCCGCTCTGCTGAACGACGCCGAAGACGGTCGACAGTCCGAGGCCGGTCCCCTTTCCGTGCTCCTTGGTCGTGAAGAACGGCTCGAAGATCCGCGGCAGCGTCGCCTTCTCGATGCCTGAGCCGGTGTCCGTCACCGCGAGCATCACATACGGGCCTGGTTTTACGCCGAAATGAGCTTGTGCATACGCTTCGTCGAGCACGGCGTTGGCGGTCTCCATCGTGAGCTTGCCGCCGGTTGGCATGGCATCGCGTGCGTTGACGACGAGGTTCATGATGACTTGCTCCATGCTGCCCGGATCGGCGCGCACCCTACCGAGCGGGTGGGTGGGGAGCGAAACGAGATCCACGTCCGCCCCGAGGATGCGCTGGAGCATCCTGTCCATGCTCGTCAGCAGCTCGTTCAGGTCGAGAACCTTTGGCGCGAGGACCTGCTGACGGCTGAACATGAGCAGTTGCCGCGTCAAATCGGCAGCGCGCTTGGCGGCGCGTTGGATTTCCTCGACATCCGCGCGTATCGGGTCGCCCGGCTTGATGTCCGTCAACAAGATCGCTCCGTAGCTGAGGATGACCGACAGGACGTTGTTGAAGTCGTGCGCGACACCGCCGGCGAGCCGTCCTACGGCTTCCATTTTCTGCGCCTGCCGGAACTGCCTCTCCAGCTCCGCGATCGCTTCGGCGGCTCGCTTTCGCTCGGTCAGGTCGACCGAGAAGGAGATCTTCTGCCCGCCCTCGACTGCGGCAACCCCAACGAGCGCAGAGACCCGCGTGCCGTCTTTGCGGAAGTACTCCTTTTCGCGAGGCTTCGCGCGTCCGTGCTGGCGAAGCTCCGCCGTGGTCTGCGCGGTCCAGCTCTCCCACTCGGGCGGCGTCACGTTCCGCCCATCGAGCTGCCCGGCGGCGAAGTCCTCCTGCGTGTAGCCGAGCATCGTGAGAAACGTACCGTTCGCTCGGTGGATCGTTCCGGATTCGTCGGCGACGACGATTCCGATGGTTCCCGAGTCGAATAGCGCATTGAACCGCTGTTGGGCCACGACGAGGGCATCGTCGGTCAACTTTCGCGCCGTGATGTCGCGGACGTTGCTTACGACGGCGCCCACCGAAGGTCTGTCGAGCAGGTTCGTCAACCTCACCTCGATCCAGCGAACGGTTCCATCGGGCCAAACGACTCGCCGCACTTCGGGCGGCGTGTTGCCGGGCTCTCGGAGGCTGCGCCGCCTGTGGTCGGCGGCTCGCTCGACGTCGTCCGGGTGTAGGTAAGCCCGGATGTCGGTCCCGAGCAGGTCGACCACCGCGCGTCCAAACATTCTCGCGGCGGCAGGGCTGACGTAGACGATCGTCCCCGTCTCCGTGCTCAGCACGATGCCGTCGGCACTGTTCTCAACGAGCGCTTGAAAGCGCGCTTGCTCGAAGCGGGCTGCTTCTTCTGCGCGCTTGCGCTCGGTGAGGTCGATCGAGATTCCTAAGACGAGCGAATCTTCCAGGGTGGCCGCGCTGGAGAGAATCGGCAGCCGAGAGCCGTCCTTACGAAAGAACTCCTTCTCCCACGCGGTGGCGACACCGCGTGTTCGAAGCTGCGCGATGGCCTTCTCGTCCACTTCGTGCCACTCCGGCGGCGTGATCTCGCGCCAGCGAATGCGACCCGAGAGTAGCTCGTCGCGCGAGTAGCCGAGCATGGTAGCGCCGGCTTCGTTCACGTCGACGATGTTACGGTCCTTGTCGGTGATGCTGACGAAGACGATACCCGAATCCCAGAGACGCTTGAAGCGCGTCTCGCTCGCCTTGAGCGCTCGGTCCTTGCTCTCCCGGATCGCCTCGTTCGCGCGTTTCAGCGCGGTCTCGGTGAGTTTGCGCTTCGTGACGTCGCGGATGGCGCTCGAGACGAGGACGCCCTCGTCGGTCTCGAGGGGGCTTAGGCTGATCTCGACCGAGAACTCGCTCCCGTCCTTGCGGAGCGCAACCAGCTCGAGGTCGGAGCCCATCGATCGGGGCCGTGGCTCTCGAAAAAAGCCGTCCCGGTGCGCGGGGTGGTGACCGCGAAAGCGCTCGGGAACCAGATCCTCCACCGGCCTACCGACCAACTCGGAGTGCGGATACCCGAAGAGCCTCTCGGTCTGGTTATTCACGAGGACGATGCGGCCATCCTTGCCGACGATGACCATCGCGTCGGGCGCGGCTTCGAGCAACCCCCGAAACTTGGCCTCGACGGCGCGCTCGTGGCGCAGGCGCGTAACGTCCTTCTTATTGACCGCGATGAAGAGAGGCTGCCCGGTCTCGTCCCTCACCAAGCGCTTGGTTACGGCGACGACGATGAAGGAACCGTTCTTTCGTCTCCGAGTGGTCTCGAAGATGAGCGCGCCCGCAACGAGCACCTCCGCCAACTTGCTTCGAGCTTGCTCGCGCTGGTCGATGGGGACGATGAGGTCCTCGATGGACCGCCCGATGGCCTCGTCGGGATCGTACCCGAACATCGTGCGTGCGCCACGGTTCCAGAAGAGGACCTCGCCATCGAGGGACAGTGCGATGAGGGCATCGGGGGACTCCTCCACCAAGCTCGCCGCAAAATTCAGCCCCGCCAGTTTCTCGGCCCGTGTGGTCACGACAGCCCCCCTCCGAAACACATCCAACGTGCGCGGAGAGCGGGAGTCTAGCGCAGCCATAGCGCAGCCATGGCCGTTACGTGCATGACGAGCGAAACTGTGGGGGACTGTGTTCCAGAAGGGGCTGCAACGCTGCCCTGAGCGGGTAGGCGCGAGTGGTTCGGAGATGGATCGTAGCAGCTCCCTGGGACGGATACGTTCTTTTGTCCCGACGATGCCGGATCTTTTTCCGACGCTTCGGCGAATGTCGGTGCAGTGTTTGGTCACGTTCGGTGCAAGGCCCCGTCCGACGGACGCTGGGCACGTCCACGTATTGTTCGACCCGGGGGAGGCGTGTGCGCTTCACCTCGGACTGTCGCGAGCCACGCCGCAGCTGAAGTCCGTCGCGATGGCGTCAGGAGCAATGGTGTCGACCGCGATAACGCGCGGTCCGAGCTCCTTCGCGAGCCGCCACCATTGACGCCGCAGCCTTTGCAGTATTCTGCTTGCGCATCGAAGGAGCTGAACGCCATGTTGAGGTCCGCGACGCCGAACACGAGCTCGCACTCGAAGAGCGAGACCCGCAGCACCACGTCATGACCGTTGCCCAGCCGCAGCGTTCATGGTCCGGTCGGCTGATCCACAACGTTTTTCTTCGTCCGGATGTTCTCGTCGCGGCCATCCTTTGGATACTCGCCAACGTGGCCGTGCTCTTGTTGGCCAACGGCCGGCTGCCGTTCGACCGGCCCGCGTTGGTGGGCATGTCCTTCGCCCAACAGGTCGCGCTTCCCAGTCTGGGACTGGTTGAGGTCTCCGTTCTCATGGCCGTCGTTTACGCGCTGACCTCACAGCGTGTGATCCCAGACATCGCGGCGCGTGCGCCCGAGCGCTCGCAGGCGGCGCGGGAGACGGCGGCCTTGCTCGGTTACGCTGGCCTGGGCGAGGTCGGCGGCTGGCTTCTGGGCCCTGCCCTTGGCTACCGATCCTTCAGCTTCCACGTCGCCGGTACCCTCGTGGGTTGCAGTACCCCGCCCAGCATTGGCGAGGTCTGGACCTGGGCGATATACAATTTCGTCGTGTTCGCTGTCGCTCCCTATCTGTGGTTCCGTCGGAGCTACTCAGCGACCCAACTGAACCTGCGGTCCACGGACCGCCGAAACGACCTGCTCGTGATCGTCGTGGTGGGTGTCATCGAAGTGGTCGTCGAGGTGATTACGTTTCCTGGAATTTTCAAGATGCGCGGGCGCACTTTTCTGGTTGCCGCGCCGCTCACGTTGGGGGTGTTCACTATCGGCACCGTCCTGCCGACGATGGTGCTCATCTACGCCATCCTCGTCCCGCGCTACCTCAAGTTGACAGGCTCGTTCGTCACGACGGTCCTGCTGGGCGGACTTACGTATGCGGCCATGCACTTCGTCGAAGGGTGGTCCGTGTTCACTACGTCGCGCAACGTCGCGCTGTCCCTCCTCTTCGTCGTGCTTGGCTATTTGGGTCCGGGCATGATCAAGACGTTCCTCACCCTGCGCACCGGCAACGCCTGGGTTCACGCCATCGGATACCACGCGATCGCGCCACACATGATGGTTGACGCGCCGCTGATGGCCAAGGTGTTCGGGCTCAGGTGACGATTTCTCCGATCGCGGGTCGGCACGGCGTGGCAACCGGCGCACCCAACGACAGCTTCCGGCGTTCGCGTCGGCCGGCGCGAAGGGCGTCGGGGGTCCGGTGAGGTCAGGCCGAAACGCGAGATGCCGGGAACATGCGTCTGACGTTCGTTGCGAGCGGTCCCGGCCGTCAAAGCCCAGCGTCGCTATTTGCCTGGCCGCGCCCGCGATCACGACGTCGTCCAGCCGACGCAGGCGCCGTTCTCGATCTTGATCTGCAAGCCGTAGACGTGCGCCCCCATCCGCCCATATTTCCAGGTCTCTTGTGCTTTGGCCTTGTAGACATGGGTCGAAACCCCATCCGGCTCGCCGAACATCTCGCGGATCATGTCCGCGGTGTCACCCTGCAACAATTCCTTGGACACGATGCGATTCGCGTTCAGCTCGCCGAACCGCTCCCTGAGATCCTTCGCCGGCATGCTCGGGGCGCAATAGTCGGGGAGGTCCTCGCGAGCTACGGTGCCCGCGAAGCGTAGCGGCGCGGTAGCGACGACCGTCACCGACGCCAGAAACATGGCATCTGTTCGCCTGGCGACTCAGCGCGGTAGCACATACAGGCCTCCGAACGCGGTCCCCAGCCCCGCGATGGCAACGACGAGCGCTCGCAACAGCGGCCTCGCTGACGGGCTTGCAGTCTTCGCGAGGACGAAGGCCCCGACGAATCCAACCGCGAGCCCGCCGAAGTGAGCGCTCAGGTCGGTGCTTCTCTGGGTCAAACCGAACATCAGATTGATCGCGAAGAACGTGCCCAAGCTTTGCATCGTGCGTTGCCATGCCCCCGGATCGATCTGGCTGCGGCGAACGAACATCACGGCGGTGAAAGCGCCGAACATCCCGAAGACCGCGCCGGATGCGCCGGCGCACACGGCGTGGGGGTGGGTTGCGACGCTGGTTAGGCCTCCCACGAGACCGGCCGCGAGGTAGAGGGCGAGAAACTCCGCGCGTCCCAGCATGCGTTCGACGACGCCGATCTGATAGAGGCACACCATATTCATCCCGAGGTGGATCGCCCCGTAGTGCTCGAACATGGCCGTCACCAGGCGCCACGCCTCGCCGTCGCGGGTGAGCGGACCGAAATTGCCGCCGAGCGCGATCATTTGCTGGGAAGAGGGTCCGCTGAGGCTGCCTGTCTCGGCGACCTCGAACGCGAACATCGCCAGGTTCGTGGCGATGAGGCCGTAGGTGACCCATGGTTTCCAGCCGTCGGCCGCTCTGGTTGAGCGGACGGGCAGGGGACGCCCAGGTTGCGACGAATGCACCGGCCGCGGCGGATCCGAGTGCGGCGGGAAGGACGGCTGGCTCAAGGGGCCCTAACCATATCGGCGGTCACGATGCGCAAGTGCGTCATGATCCGGGCGGCGTGACCCAGCTCGCTGGAGAGCGCCGCGGCAATCTCGGGCACGTTCTCGTCTCGGCTCACGGCGAACCCGTGCCTGGCGAGAAGCGCTCGCATCGCGGCGGCCGTGAAGGACGAACGCAGCGGTTCGCCGAGACGTCGCACCGCGATCCGGACGAGGGGAAGCATCCACGCGGGCGTGTGATACACCACGATTAATCGACTCCTTGCGGCCGATCGTCGTTCGATCACCGCGAGCGTCGCCTCGATGTGGCGGAGGGCCAGGTACATGACAACGCCCTCCCAAATCCACGTCGTCGGCTGCTCCGGATCATGACCCGCCGCGGCGAGCGCGCCGTCCAGGCTGACGCGTTCGAAGTCGACGGAGGCGAAGCGCACCTCACGGGCGGCGCGCGGGAGAGAGAAAGCCCGCGCACGTTTGACACGCTGCGAGTCCGGATGATCGACCTCGAACACGGCGACATCTCGCAGCTCGAACATGCGCCACGCGCGACCATCGAGACCTGCGCCGAGAATGACGAGTTGAGGACTGGGGGCGGCACGGATCGCGTCGTCGATTTCGACGGTGCGTGCGACCATCATGTTCGACAAGCCGCGCAGGAGGCCGCGCTCGTAGCGCGCGCGAAATCCTCGCGGGGCAGTGGCCGATCGAACACGCTCGACACGAGCGCGGGCGTCGTCAGGCAGAAGCGCAAGCGCCGTAGGATCCGAGAGCTTCGCAATACGAGTCACGCCGTGGGCTACCGCGCGCCCCATGCACACGCGCACCGCGGTCTCACTTGGCTGCCCCGGCCTCACGTCGAGCGAAGTGTACAACGCAATGACGACCCCGTAACCCCACGCCCCTAACGAGCTTGGCTAGCGTGGTGCCATTGCCGTAGCGGGGGTCAGCCTCGCCGTCATCGGCTACGCCGGGAACTTTTTCGCGAACGCGGTGAGCTATCTCGCGGTGCTCGCCGCATTGTGGGTCATTCGCGCCGCGCCATCCCATGGGCCGACACGGACGCCGAGCCCGCGCGCGGTTCGCGAAGGGCTGGCTGCGGTGGGGTCCGACCCGTGTTTGCCCTGGCTCCTCGCCGTCTAGGGCCGGACCGATCGTGGACGCCCCCGTAAATACAATCGACTGGAGAGAAAACGCATTGAGCAGATCCTCCTTGGGCACGAGCTCCGACACGAGCGCGGCCCGCGTGGGCTGGTCGAAGCTGAGGGCGGCCCCCTGAGCAAACGCGAGAACCACGACCGTCCACACGACCACGACGTCCAGAAGGGTGAGCACCCCGAGTAGAGCCGCAAGCGCCATGCAGATCGTCTGCGTGGTCAAGAGCAGCCGCCGCTTGTCCACACGATCCGCGACGGCCCCCGCCCGAACAACGAGAAGACGAAGAAGGCCAGAGCCTGGGCGAGCGAGACGGCACCGAGCGCCAGCGCGGACCCGTGACTGATCCGCAGAACGAGTAGCGCTTGCGCCACGATCTGCATCCACGTCCCAATCGCCGATGCGACAAGGCCGCACCAAAGCACTCGGAAGTCCCTGTGCCGCAGCGCACGAAACGTCGAACCGTCAGACCGGACCCCAACCGACGCCGTCATGCGAAAAGGGACTCCGAGCCGCGAGCGCGGCCAACCGAAGCAGGGTGGCGAGCCGCGCGGTCGACCGAGGTCGCGCGGCGCGGCCGCCACGCACGCCGGACCGCTGCGGTCGGCGTCCGCCCGATCATAGCTGGGCGAGGAGCTCGACCTTTTTCGCCTGGAACTCGCCGTCCGTCAGCACGCCTTTGCGGTGCAAATCGCCCAATCGTTCCACGGCGGCCAGGATCTCCTCGGAGCTGCGCCGGCTGCCAGTCGATGCCGTCGGAGCGGTGGAGACGGATTCGGCGGGCTGCTGCATGGATGGAGGAGCAGGATCGCCCACCTCTGCGAGCCCCGGTGACTCCGGCGCCTTGGGAAGGGAACTTACGTCGAATGTCCCGTATTGACTCGAAAACGAGAGCGACCCCGCGGCGCCACCCTGCTGTTGCTGGACGCCACCGATTCGGTGATCGAGAGTGTCGTAGACGGCGATCCGACCGTTGTCTCGGATGGCGAGCCGGCGCGCGGCGGGAAAGTAGGCGTACCGGGTGTCGTTTTGTCCCCCGGTCGAACTGGGCGAACCGAGGTCCCCCGGCCACCACGCGCCCAACCGGCTCGTCCCGGCATTCGGGGCGTTCGCCCCCCATTGGCTTCGATCGGCCGGCGCGAATACGGTCTGCGAGGCCAAGAGGGACGACAGATCCGAACAGAGCCCGCTCACGCGAGACTGCAGGCCCGCATTGAACATGTCGCCGACCATCGTCATTCCCCCGCGCATCCACTGACCATTTCCGCCGAGCTCGGCGTGATAGAACTGCGCCATCGTGCCGCCGCCCGCCCATACGGCGAAAAGCAGGGTTCGGACGGCGTCTTCGCTGACCCCGTAACGCTGCGCCAAGTCCCGTATAGCCAACGTCGCCGCGCCGGTGAGATCTTGCATGAAGGCCTCGCTTTCTCCTGGTCGGTCGATGAGTAGTACGATCCGTACGGCTCCGCTCGCGACGCCGATGGCCCCGCGTTCCAATTAGACGTCCCGGTTGCGCCCTGGCCCCGTGGGCGCAGGCTTAGACCCGGCGTAGGGCGTTCGCCAAGAGAAGCTCGCCGCACTGGCCACGAAGAAAAAGTGCCGCTAGAGGTGTGGAGCGACGCTTCGGAAGGTTCCTTCTTGGACACCAACCAACACGCGGCTCGTTCGGGTGGACGGTGACTGCTGTCGTGAAGAAGAAACGCTGCACTTGGTCAGGCACCGACCCGCTGTACGTCGCCTACCACGACGAAGAATGGGGCGTTCCCGTACACGACGATCGCGCCCTCTTCGAGTTTCTCGTCCTTGAAGGTGCCCAGGCCGGGCTCAGCTGGATAACGATTCTGCGCAAGAGGGATGCGTACCGGCGCGCCTTCGACCACTTCGACCCGCGGAAAATCGCCCGCTACGACAAGCGGAAAGTCGGCAAGCTGCTGGCAGATGCTGGAATCGTGCGCAATCGAGCGAAGATTGAATCGGCGATCAAGAACGCCGTAGCGTTTCTCGACGTGCAAGCGAAGTTTGGCAGCTTCGATGCATACCAGTGGCGCTTCGTTGACGGTCGCCCGGTCCAGAATCGCCGACGAACCGTGGGGGAGATCCCCGCTCGCAGCGCCCCATCCGACGCCATGAGCAAGGATCTGAAGAGCCGCGGCTTCACCTTCGTGGGGTCGACGATCATCTACGCGCACATGCAGGCCGTCGGCATGGTCAATGACCATCTCGTGGACTGCTTCCGACATGGGGAGATCGCCGCCCTTGGGGGAACGCGAAGCGGATTCCCACTTGGCGCCTAGGAAGAAACCCAGGCGTTCAGGCAGCGGCAGGCCGGACGTTGACATCGAAGCCCAGAGCGTTCAGGCGACGAACCAGCGACTTGGCGCCGCGATGGCGATGGATCGCGTCGAGGTGACCGGCTCCGAGATCTCGGTAGAGGGCGTCCCGAAGCAGGGACCCTTTCGATCGCGGCGTTGTCGGTTTAGCGACACTTCCACCGCGCAGCGGGGTGATTACCGTAACTGGATGCCGGGCCATCTCGCCTCCGTTGGGTGAGGCTTCCGACGAGCGCGTGACGCCCAGGCTTGTCGCTCGAACCCATACCGCCGCGCAGCGCATCGCGCGTGGCCGAGGAGCGCCTCGATGTCCGATCAGCCGATTCCTGACTACGATTCATCGTTTCCGCTGCTGCCCCTGCGCGGCAGCGTTCTGTTCCCCCACGCGACGGTGCCGTACGAGGTCGGCCGCCCGAAGACGGTAGCGCTAGTCGAGCGCGTCGTCGCGGACAGGATCCCTTACGTGGTCGCTTTCGCGCAGCGTGAGGCGGGCGTCGACGAACCGTCCCCCTCCGATCTGCATGATCTCGGAACGCTCGCACGGGTCGTTGCCGTCGAGAAGCAGCGCAAAGGCACGTACGCGATCGTGGTGGAGGGCATCGCCCGCGTGCGTCTGGGCTCCGTCGATCGGACGACGCCCTACATGCAGGCCCGCGTCGAGCCCGTCGAGGCCGCGACCCGCGACGACGACGAGCTCCAGACCCTCGGCCTGAGCCTGCGCGACGCGACGGGCAAGCTCCTCGAGCTATTGCCGGTTCCCCGCGAGGTCGCGGCGCGCGTCGCCGCGATCCTGGCCCCGGGCGAGCTGGCCGACGTCGTCTCGACGTACCTCGACGCCTCCGTCGAAGAGAAAGTCGAGCTGCTTGGGCTCGTCGATTTGAAGGCAAGGATCCGCAGGCTCCTCGTGCACCTCAGCCGCCGCACCGAAGTTCTGCGCGTGCGCGGCACGATCAACTCGCAGGTCAAGGAAGACATCGATAAGAACCAGCGCGAGTACGTCCTCCGGCAGCAGCTCAAGGCGATCCAGGAGGAGCTGGGTGAGGGCAAAGAGGAGTCGAACGATCTCGATGAGTTGGCCGAGCGCATCGGCAAGGCAAAGCTCTCGCCCGAGGCGACGGAGGTCGCGAAGAAGCAACTCACGCGGCTGCGCTCGATGGCAGGTCAATCGCCCGAGGCAGCCATGGTCCGCACATACCTCGAGTGGATCCTCGATCTGCCATGGGAGCTGGACGCCGCGCCCGAGCCCGACATCGCGGCGGTGCGCAGCGTGCTCGACGCCGACCACTACGGGCTCGAGAAGGTCAAGAAGCGCATCCTCGAGTACCTCGCCGTGCGCAAGGTGAAGGGTAACACCAAGGGCCCCATTCTATGCCTCATCGGGCCCCCCGGCGTCGGCAAGACGTCGCTCGGCAAGAGCATCGCCAAGGCCCTCGGCCGCAAGTTCGTGCGCGTGTCGCTCGGCGGCGTGCACGACGAGGCGCAGATCCGTGGGCACCGGCGGACGTATGTCGGCGCGCTCCCCGGTCAGATCATCCAGGGCATGAAGAAGGCGGGTACCACGACTCCCGTCTTCATGCTCGACGAGGTCGACAAGCTCGGCAGCGATTACCGCGGCGATCCGTCGTCCGCGCTGCTCGAGGTGCTCGATCCGGAGCAGAACGACACCTTCGCCGACCACTACATGGAGATCCCCTACGACCTGTCCAAGGTGGTGTTCGTGGCGACGGCCAACGTCGGGGACACCATTCCTCCGCCCCTGCGCGACCGCATGGAGATCATCGAGATCCCCAGCTACGCGTGCGCCGAGAAGCTCTCGATCGCCAGGCGCCACCTGCTGCCGAAGCAGCTCCGCGAGCACGGCATGACGGCCGAGCAGATCGACGTTACGGACGAGGCCATCGAGATGGTCATCGACCGGTACACGCGCGAGGCCGGCGTCCGTTCGCTCGAGCGGCACATCGCGGCGGTCGTCCGCGCGGTGGTGGTCCAGGCGGCCGAGGGCAAGGTCGACGGCCAGGTGGTCGTTCGCACCGAGGATGACCTGCGGCGCAGCCTCGGTCCGGCAAAGTTCACGAACGAGGTGGCCGAGCGCACGGAGGACCCGGGCGTGGCGACCGGCCTCGCGTGGACGCCAGTCGGCGGAGCGATTCTCTTCGTAGAGGCGACCAAGATGCCGGGCAAGGGCAAGCTCACGCTCACCGGCCAGCTCGGCGACGTGATGAAGGAAAGCGCCACCGCGGCGCTCAGCTACGTGCGCGCGAACGCCGAGCGGTTCGGCATCGCGCGCAACTTCGTCGACGACAGCGACATCCACATCCACGTCCCCGCGGGCGCGATGCCCAAGGACGGCCCGAGCGCGGGCGTGACGATGCTGAGCGCCCTCGTCTCGCTCCTCACCGGCGTGCGCGTCCGCCACGACGTCGCGATGACCGGCGAGATTACCTTGCGCGGACGAGTGCTGACCATCGGTGGCCTGAAGGAGAAGGTCCTCGCGGCACACCGGGCCGGCATCAAGAGGGTCATCGTCCCCGAGCGCAACCGCGCGGACCTCGATGAGCTGCCTGAGGAGATCAAGAAGAGCCTCGAGTTCGTCTTCGCGAGCAAGATGGAGCAGGTCATCGAGGCGGCTCTCGAAGACCAGGTGCTCGGCAAGGGCGGCCGCACCGCGACACCGGCCGTGCCCGTCGCGGTGGCCTGAATCCGAAGTGCCGTTCGTCCGTCTCGACGTGCCACGGCACGCGGGGGGAGCGCCCCTGACGCCGACTTTTACGACGTCCGCCACGAGCTGATCTTTGTTCCTTTAGATGAATGGGGCGCGCCCTTTCATTTGGTTTTCTGATCGCATCGTGCCGCCGAACGGCAACGGCATCAGCGCGGCAGCGAAGTGCGCCATCGTCGGCTGGGCGGCTGCCGGCGCGCTGAACAACTGACGTCTTCACGGCGCGTTCAACAACAGAGCCAGGCAACGTCCATACTGCCAGCGTACGACGCCGACGCGCTCATTGGCGCGTGGGTCAGCGCCCGGGCGGTTGCCGCGCAGGGGGGCATGCGATTCGTGCCAGGGAGCCCGTCCGAGGTCATCGCGCTCTCCGGCAGCGAGGTCGCCGCACTCGAAGGCTCCCTCGCGAACGGAAAGCCCGCTGCTCTCGGCCGCAGGCCTAAGCGCTCCGTCTACGTCGCCTTGCCCGGCGTTCAAACAGCGTCACTGTGGACGAACTTTGCCTGCGACGCGCACTTCGCGGATGCGTGCCGGAACATTCGCCGGCAAGCCGGTAAAAACGATCCGCACGAAACGACCGTGGGTTCCGGGCGCGCAGGAATTGCTACGCGTTTGACTGGCGTCAAGCGTGTGCGATTCATCCACGGCCAAATTCCACTGATCACGGTCGTCGGAAGTCTCAATCTTATAGCGGTAGTTTCCGGCGGAAGGGAAAGTGACCATGGCTTGTTGGATAAGACACAGGCGCTCCAGATCCATTTCCCACCAAGCGCCCGCCGCTTCGCTCGGCGCAGACCAGAATGTATCGTCGTTGCCGTCGTTGGCCAGCCGTGCCGGATGATCCAGCGCTTCGCCGGAAGCGCGAGCGGGTGCATCTCTACCGAGCATCTGCTGGGGGGTGGCCTGCCCCACGGTTGAGAAGCGTACGTAGGGCCGTGCCGTGACTGCCGGCGTCTCGCCGGGAATGAATGGTGGCGAGCCCTCGGTAACAAGGGTCAGCGTGGCGTCCTGGAGACCCGAAGAGCGCGCGCGGATGACGGTCGTGCCCGCGTAATAGGATCGGAATTCGATGGCCGCCTGACCATCGCGAATGGCAATGTCGCTGTCGGAGCCGAACGTGATGGACAACCCCGTCGGAAATTCTCCCGGCCCGGAGTCGATGCTCAACATGATTTCCGGCGAGTTGCTGATTGGTCGGCCGCTCGCATCCACGACCGTGACCACGACCTGTGCGTCTTCCAGCGAATCGGTGCCGTGAATGACGGTTCTGTCCGCCGCCAATTTCAACGCGGCTGGCGCTCCCGAAGCCGGCCACGCAGGCGGCGGGATGCGACGATACTCTTGCCGATACCAATACCATTGACGTTTGGGAAGCCGGAAGTAGTCCACCATCCCCATGCTGCCAAAATGCCCGGCAATGCTGCCATGATCGAAGGCGCACCACAGAGCCTGCCCGGACCGCCACGCGAATTGCTCCGTCTGCAAATCACCCCAGCCAGGTTCATAATTGCCCGGACGGTCGCCAACGGTGGATCCGTACTCGCTGACTACGCTGGGAATTCCGGGATTCAAAAACAGGCGCGCGCCGTCGCCGTTGTATCCAGCCACGTCGCCGAGTTTGTCCATTTCTCCGCGTTGGACGCCGCCGATGGCGACCGGCCGCGTCGGATCCAACTGATGAGCCAGGTCAACCAGCTCCTTCAGAAACTGGCGCACCTTGGGCATCGTGGCGGGTGCGGTAAAAAAGACCTCGTTGCCCAGACTCCATACGACGATGCTCGGATGATTGCGATGGATGCGGATCTCCTCGCGTAAGCTGGCCCGCACGCTTGCCTCGAAGCCCAGCTGATGTTGCGGCTCGGGTGGATAGGCGCTGGCATCCCAGGGGGCTTTGAAGGATGCGGTGCCCCAAAAACAATTCTCCGACCACAGCAACAAGCCCTGTCGATCGCATGCCTCCGAGAAGGCGGGAGCGTGGGGATAATGCGATCCGCGAACAAAATCGAACCCGGCATCTTTGATCAGCTTTATGTCGCGTTCGAGACCACCGTCCGTCACCGCGTCACCCCAGCCGGCATGATCTTGATGCGCATTCACCCCCCTAAAGTAGAGGTGGTTGCCATTCAGAAAAAAACCTTGATCCGCAGTCCATTGAAACCAGCGAAAGCCGAACGTGGTGCGGTAGGTATCTACCAGCCCCCTCTCGTCATAAAGTCGTGTCACCACCGAATACAAATGGGGACGGCTCGGAGACCAGAGGTTGGGACGGGAGACCTCCGGAGCATCCTGATCGAAGGTCACCAAAGCACCCGGCGCGACGGATTGCGATGTCTTTACGGTCGACACAATCCGATCATTGCCGTCCACGACATCCGATTCCAACGTGCATCCCTTTGCTTCAGTCGTGTCGTTTCGGATCTCGGTTTTTACATTCACCGAACCGGCCTCCGCGGAAACTTTGGGGGTCGTGACAAACGTGCCATACCATGTCACGTGCAACGGCTCGGTGATCACCAAACGCACATTGCGATAAATTCCCCCTGAGAAAACGTGTTCTCCAGCACGGGGCGCAAGTTCAGGATTCCACGAATTGTTGACCCGTACGGCGAGCACATTGTCGCCGGAGTGAACGGACTCGGTGATATCAAACGAGAAGCCGGTATAGCCCCCTTGGTGCAAGCCAACCATCCGGCCGTTCACAAAAGCCTCGGCGACCTGGAAGACCCCGTCGAACTCGAGAAATATTCGCTTCCGTTGCCATTCTTGCGGAATCGTCAGATGCCTGCGGTACCAGCCGTATCCCGTGTAAAATTCGGAAGATAAGAAGTATGGCTCGCTGAAGGAGTGGGGAAGCCCGATCTGGCTCCATGAATCGTCCGCGAAACCGGGTGTTTCGGCACCGACGAAATCGCCCAACGCGAATTTCCACTGCCGGTTCAGACTCAACTGCTGCCTGGGTGATGGTTCCCAAAGCATTTCGGCGGTTCTACCAGGGTTCACCCCGAGCAAAAGGAGGAACCAGAGGCGACGGCATGTCACCCGGCGGAGGGGGCGAAGGTTCATGGTTGGTTCGTGCCGCTCAAGGTTGCCATGTCGAGGCCCGGTCGGCATAGGGATGGGTGCCACTTCGTCGGACGTGCGGAGTGGCGGTGACGGACAACGGCCGAGCGGTTCCAGATTCCATCGCCGCTTGCGAAGCCACTTTGGACAGGCTGCCGGTAAACCTCTCGACCCACGGCCGTCGCCTCTTTTTTTGGGCTGACGCAGACGAGTCTCTCTAGAGGCTTGGGACCGGGGCGAGGTCGACGCGAACGACAAGAGGCTCGACGCGACCGAGGATCCGAGCAGCCTGCTGACTGGCCGCGACGTTCGCGGACGTACAAGCGCGTGTCCGCCGACCGAGGGTCGGCTGCACTCCCAGGCTAGCGCGTCGACTTCCCCCGTTCGAGCGTCGCCATGCCGGCGGCCGCCGCGACGGACTCTCGCGCCGCGTCCCGATGGGGATCGGAGGGCCAGCCGATCAGCACCAAAAAGACGTCGAGCACGAACAGCGCGATCGCCACGTCATTGAAGAGCGTCGCGGTCGTTCGGTCGGCCCAAATCTGGTTTGCCGCCCAGAAAAGGAAGGCCAGTGACACGATGAGCGCCTTGGCCCAGTCTGTCGGCCGTGCTCCGCGAACTCCCTGGAGCAGCACGTAGGCGATTGCGACGAGTACCAGCGGCAGCGCGGCAAGGATATCGTGAGCGCGGGCGGACAAGAGCTGCGGCGAAGCGTCGCCAATCAGCAGGACGGCGACGGTCAGGAGCGTCAGGACCCCGACGCCGGTCGGGAGCGCACGCAGAGCGGCAGACATGGCGCGACCCTAGCGCGACCGACTGGATGCATCCAACCACGGTCCTCTTGCAGCCGTGCCCGCGGGGGCTACGACATCGACCCGCCGTGACTGATCTTCGCGGCGTCGGGGTACTGACCCGGCGGCCGGCACCATGCGATCGCAGCAAGATGACCTTACCGGGTACGCCGGGCTCCGGCACCGTGTGCTCGCCCCCGAACAGGAGCGGGCCGCGTGCGTCGCGCTCGCCGCTGCGCGGGCCAGCGGCGACGCACGCGAGGTCAAGCGGCTCGTCGATCACATCGTTCGCCACAACATGCGCATGGTTGTGAGCATCGCGCATCGCTACGCGGGTCGAGGGATCGACCTTGAGGAACTCGTGCAGCTCGGCGCAATGGGCATGAGCCGAGGGCTCGAGACGTTCGACGTCGCGCGCGGCTTGCGACTGTCCACGTATTGCTCACACTGGGTGGCCCAGCACATCCGTCGCGCCGTGCACAACGAGGGCGCGACCATCCGTCGACCGGTGCACATCCGCGAGATCGGCGGCAAGATCCGACGTGCGAGCGATCGCGTTCAGGCTGCTACCGGGCGCGAGGCGACGGTCGAAGAGCTCTCGAAGATGACGGGGGCCGCTCCTGCCGCTGTTCGCCGCGCACTCGCTTCCCGGGCCGTCGCGTTTACGCCGAGCTTGGATGCGACGGTCCGCGAAGATGGCCAGACGTTTCTCGACATCACCGCCAGCGAGGGGCCAAACCCCGAAGCGGCGCTCATCAGCCGCGAGCGGGCCGAGGAAGCCCGCGAACTGCTCGAAACCCTCGACACGCGTCAGGCCGATGTCCTTCGGGATCGCTTCGGCGACGATTCGTTGAAACTCGTCGATATCGGCCGCAAACTGAATGTGTCGAGGGAGCGCGTCCGACAGATCCAAGCCGAGGCGCTCGATACGCTCCGTCGGCGCATCAAGTGGAAGGCGGCGCGGGAGCGGCGCGCGTAGGCTTCGCCCGTCAGATGGGTCGTCTGTTCGCAGGAGCATTTCAAGTCCCTGCGTTTGGCAATCGCGCCTGCGATACATTCGAGCGCCATGGGCGATGCATCGGCTCCCGGCGGTCCCGATCTGGAGTGCGGCGTCCCTGCGGCCGACCTCCGTGAGCGGGAGCCGCTTCTCGGTCATGCGCGCGGCGAAGCCGTGATGCTTCTGCGCGACCGCGGCAAGGTGTACGCGACGAGTGCGACGTGCACGCACTACGGAGGGCCCCTGGCGGAAGGGTTTTTCTCGGGTGGAACGGTGCGCTGTCCCTTGCACCACGCGTGCTTCGATCTCGCGACGGGCGAGTCGTTGGGCGGGCCGGCGCTCTCGCCGATCGTGTGCTTCGACGTCATCGACACCGGAGCGCTGCTGAAGGTCGGCGCGAAGCAGCGCGCGCCCGCACGCGTGATGAAGTCGCCAGGCCCGTCGTCGGTCGTGATCGTCGGCGCGGGCCCCGCAGGAACGGCGTGCGCGGAAACGCTTCGTGGCGAAGGGTACGTGGGGCCCATCACGCTCCTGGGCGCGGAGCTCCCCGGGCCGGTCGATCGACCGAACCTGTCGAAGGACTACCTCGCTGGGAGTGCGCCGGAAGAGTGGGTTGCTCTCCGCACGCCGGCGGCGTTGAGCGAGCATCAGATCGAGCTCGTCGTGAACGATCCGGTCTGCCGAGTCGTGCCTCACTTGCGAAGCGTGACGCTGACGAGCGGCCGATCGATGAACTGGGGGGCGCTCGTGATCGCGACCGGCGCGGAGCCGATCGTCCTGCCGATCGACGGGGCGACGCTGCCGCACGTGCACACGCTGCGTACCCTCGCTGACGCCCGCGCAATCGTCGCCCAAAGCGCGAACGGTAAGCGCGCCGTCGTCCTTGGCGCGAGCTTCATCGGGCTCGAAGCGGCCGCGTCGCTTCGCAAGCGTGGGCTCGACGTGACGGTCGTCGGCCCTGAGGCGATCCCGCTCGCGCGCATTCTCGGCGATGACGTCGGGCGCTTCGTGCGGGGCATTCATGAAGACAACGGCGTTCAGTTCAAGCTGGGGCTCAAGCCGGTCCGCATTACGGCGTCGCAGGTCGAGCTCTCCGACGGCTCGCTGCTCCCCGCAGACCTGGTCGTCATGGGTGTCGGCGTTCGCCCGCGTACGAAGCTTGCGGAAGAAGCGGGCCTGCGCGTCGAGAACGGCATCGTCGTCGACGAGAGCCTTCGTGCGGCGTCCGACGTGTACGCGGTGGGTGATGTCGCACGTTATCCCTACGACGAACAGCTGGTTCGCATCGAGCACTTCGCCGTCGCCGAGCGACAGGGCCAAGCCGTTGCGCGAACAATCGTGGGGCGCGCGCGACCGTACCTCGACGTCCCTTTCTTCTGGAGCCAACACCATGACGTGACGCTCTCGTACGTAGGGCACGCGCAGTCGTTCGACGCGCCCGAGGTGCACGGCAATCTGCGGCAGCGCGACGCGATCGTCGCGTATCGACTCGCCGGCCGCGTGCGTGCTGTGCTCACAGTGGGACGCGATCGGGCGAGTCTCGGCGCCGAGCACGCGCTCCAGGTGGGCGACGCGAAGGCGCTCGATGCGCTGCTTCGCGCGTGATCTTTGGCCTCGCGCGCGAGCCTGCCGAGTGCGCGTGCGCGATTGGGGCGTGGGTCCAGCAGGGGCGCGCAGTCATCCGCGCGCTCGCGCGTGTCATCCACGCTTCCGTGGCGACTGCAGACACGGAACGCTCACTGCGTTCGCTCGATGATTATGAAAGCCGACGATACGCCGGTGCGCCTAGCGGTACGCGATGATGAACATCCGCCGGAACGGAAACAGCACGCGGCCGTCGGGCCGCGCAGGATAGGCAGCGGTGACGGCCTCGAGATACTCGGCCAAGAACCGGTGGCGCACGCCTTCGTCCGGAAGGCGATCGAGAAAGGGGCGGAGCCCGGTGCCCTTGTACCACTCAACGATGGCGAGCGGCCCCGGCATGACGTGGAGATACTCGGTTTCCCAGATGTCGAGCCGCGTCGCAAGTGGGGCCATCGCGTCGTAGTAGAAGGATGGGGCGTGGACATGCCATTCGCCGACCCCGCCCCTGAAATAGGATTGCCATACGGCACGTGCCGCTATCGAGCGCATCGCCTCATGGGCCTCCGCGCGAAAGTTGCACGGAACTTGGGTGGCGAATGCGCCTCCCGGTGCAGTCCATCCGAGGAGCCGGGGATAGAGAACTTCGTGATTGGGGACCCATTGGAGCGCAGCGTTGGAAAAAATAATGTGGTACGGCGCGTCGCTGGTCCATGACCCGATGTCATCCTTCAGCCAGGTGAGATCCGGTGCGTTCCGTCGGGCCTCGGTAATCATGGCTTCCGAGTTGTCGAGGCCGGTGATTTCAGCTGCCGGCCAGCGGGCCGCCAGCACTGCGGTGCTGTTTCCGGGCCCGCACCCGAGGTCGACGATGCGGCGCGGCGCCTCGACGGCAATCGCGGTGACGAGGTCACGGCACGGGCGGGTGCGCTCGTTGACGAAGCGCAGGTACTGTTCGGTGTTCCACGTCGGCATGGGTGTTGCTCGCTTTTGGAGGGACCGAGGGATCGTTCGCGCGCACCGTCGGGTCCACCCGTCGTCCGCGGGGAGTCCGTAACGGGCCCGAAGCCCAAGTTTAGCTTGCTGCACCACGAATTGCGCTAGCCATGGCGGAATGTCCGCGGACTTCGGCCCGCAAGAGCGCGAGACGAACCATGGTCGTCGCCGTGCCCCAAAATCGGTAAGAACGGACGCGAAGAACACGCCGGTTGCTTTGTACGCACAGGAGTGCAGTTGAAGTCCGCACATGCCGCCTCATAGTGATAGAGTCGGCGACCGTGCGACGCGTGTGGCGCTGGCCATTGCTCTTGATCGTTCCGTTCGTCGGCACCCTGTGGGTGCCCTTCTACAATTCGCTCGAGCCGCGGATAGGCGGCATCCCGTATTTCTACTGGTACCAGTTCCTATGGGTCGGCATCAGCGCGACATTGACCGCGATTGTGTACTTCGCGACGCGCGGTGCTGACCGATGAACGGGATCAACACGACCGCGCTCGCGGTGTTCGCAGCGCTCTTCGTTCTGGTGACCGTCCTCGGCTTCTTCGCCGCGCGATGGCGACGAGCGGATCTGCATCAGCTGCACGAGTGGGGTCTCGGTGGCCGGCGCTTTGGAACCGTCGTTACGTGGTTTCTGCTCGGGGGTGACTTGTACACTGCATACACGTTCGTCGCGGTGCCGGCGCTCGTGTTCGGACAGGGGGCCATCGGCTTTTTCGCGATGCCCTACACCATCATCAGCTACCCGTTCGTCTTCGTGGTCATGCCACGTCTCTGGAACGTATCGCGCCGCCATGGGTACATCACCGCGGCCGACTTCGTCCGCGGGCGCTTCGACAGTGCCGCGCTGGCCCTTGCCGTCGCGGCCACCGGCATTCTCGCGACGATGCCCTACATCGCGCTTCAGCTGGTGGGCATCCAAGTAGTCCTCGGCGCAATGGGTATTCAGGGCCGGGGGTGGATGGCGGAGCTGCCGCTGGTCGGCGCCTTCGTCATCCTTGCGGCATACACGTACCAGAGCGGGTTGCGCGCGCCGGCGCTCATCGCTGTGGTCAAGGACGCCATCATTTACGTCACTGTTGCTGCCGCGGTGATGATCATCCCGTCGAAGCTCGGTGGATACGCAGCGATTTTCGCAGCGGTGCCGCCGGCGAAGCTCATCCTGACGCCCCCCAACCCCGGCACTCTCGGCCAGTCCAGCGCGTACGCGACGCTCGCCCTGGGATCGGCGCTCGCACTGTTTCTGTACCCCCATTCGTTGACCGGGGTGTTGAGCTCGAGTGGGCCGGGGGTCATCCGGCGCAACAGCGCGATGCTCCCGGCGTATTCCTTCTTGCTTGGACTCATTGCGCTGCTCGGGTACATGGCGATCGCCGACAAGGTCGACCAGGTGCCCGCGTTCGCGGACGGCTTTCAGCAATACGGCCCGAACTTCTCGGTCCCCGCGCTCTTTCTCCATATGTTCCCACCCTGGTTCGTGGGATTCGCGTTCGCGGCAATCGCCATCGGAGCCCTCGTGCCCGCAGCTATCATGTCGATCGCCGCCGCGAACCTGTTCACGCGCAATATCTACAAAGAATTCATACGACCGACGTGCGCGGGCAAGGAGGAGTCCACCGCAGCGAAGATGGCGTCGCTTGCGGTCAAGTTCGGCGCGCTGGTGTTCATCGTACTGGTACCGCAAAAGTACGCCATCCAGCTCCAGCTGCTCGGCGGCGTCTGGATCCTGCAGACGTTCCCGGCCGTCATCGTCGGCCTCTACACACGACGGCTTCACCGCTGGGGCCTGCTCGCCGGATGGCTCACCGGGATGACGCTGGGTACGTGGATGGCCCGCGAGCTCGCCTTCAAGGCCACGGTGTACCCGCTCGTCGTCGGCGGCCTCGTTATCCCGGGATACACGGCCCTTTGGGCGCTCATGGCGAACCTCGCGGTGGCGGTCGTGGTGAGCGCCGCGTTAAGCGGCGTGGGTGTCGCGAACGGGCAAGACGCGACTCGAGCCGAGGATTACCGGGGCTGAACGGACCTCGCGAACGCTCGGTGAGCTTCTGTCGCGGCTCTTGCGTCGGATCCGTTGCGCACCCTCCGGACCCATCGTCACCAGCGCTCGAGCGCCGAACGTGTTGGCGGACCGAGGGCGGCGCCGAGCGTCCAGCAGAAGCCCAGCCTTCAGCGCGACCGAAAGATGAAGTACGCGGCGCCGACGATGCAGAGACCGGCCCAGAGATAGTCGAGCTTGGGCGCTTCCTTCATATACACAATTGAGAAGGGCACGAAGATCGAGAGTGTGATCATCTCCTGGGTGATTTTGAGCTGGCCAAGCGAAAACCGACCGTAGCCGATGCGGTTTGCGGGGACCTGAAGCGCGTACTCGAAGAACGCGACCCCCCAACTCGCAAGGACCGCGACGTACCATGGGGCCGACCGCAGCGTTCGCAGATGGCCGTACCACGCATACGTCATGAAGAGGTTCGAGCCCACGAGAAGCAAGACGGTTTTCATGGCAAAATCTCTATTCGATTCATCGTCGAGCGACGAGCCGAGCGAGCTACCGCGCGACCTCGGACGGGGGCCGAGAACGATGGCGCCCGCCAGAGAGATGAACCCCGCCGATCGTGAGATGTGCCTCGCATCGACCGATTGGCCGCCCGGAAGCCTGGCGGGCGGCCGCGGCGGGCGGTAGCGTCCTAACGCCATGTCCGACGAAGACCTCAAGGCCGAACTCGAACGTCTGCGCATCGAGAACGAGCGCCTCAAGAAGCGCGGGCAACGAACGACCTCGCTCAAGGTCTCGGAGAAGGGCGGCGTCTCGCTCTACGGACTTGGTCGCTTCCCCGTGACGCTCTACAAGGAGCAGTGGGCGAAACTGCTCGACATGGGCGACGCGATCCGCGCGTTCATCAAGGACAACGAGGCGAATTTGAAGTCGAAGGGCGACGAGTAACCAAAACGTCCGGGAATGGTCGGGTCGGGGTCGGACGCCGCGACGGTCGGACACTCCAGGTTGCGCCTTTTTCGACTCCGAACAGGGCAAGTGCTGTCCGCGTGGCGACGGGGCGCGTATCGCTTCTTGACCGCTCCGCCCGTGGCGCACCTTTTTTGCGCCGCCGCGCGGCCGGAAGCTGAGGCGAGGGCTCAGGAGACCTGGTGTCGAACGAGATTGGTTCCGGACACGGCTCCCGTGCGCCCTTGCGTTTCGAGTAGCCGACCGTTTGGGCGAATAGCACCCGCTGCTGGGGACGCAGGTTCAGCTTCCTGGACAGACCGGCTCGATCGCAGTTGTGAAACCACGCGGCGAGCCCTTGCGATGCGGCGAACAGATTACACGTTGCCGGCGATTAGCCCCGTGTCGACGTAGCGGTAGGACTTCTGCACATCCGGATCGTGCAGCCCCGGCTCCTGGAAGCCGGACGTGTGAGTGAGTCGTTCGATGTCGACGACGTAGAGCAGTTGGGCCGGCGCCTTCTCGCGGTTGCGGGGCGAGCGCACCATTTGCACCGCACGGACGCAAGAGGTGCGGCAATGGGCGCTTGGAGCTCTTTCGCTTGCTGCGCAGAGCTCGGCAGAAGGGTCAAGACACCGCGGTTCGTGCCGCAGAAGTGGTCAACGCCGTTCAGAACAGCGCGAGCGTCTTTCCCTTCGGAAGCTCTGCCACTGGATCGCTCACCCGCTCGATGAGCTTGGGTTCGTCGTTTCGGACGCTGTTCACGGCGAAGCTCACCGGGTAGCAGGTCAGGCCGTCCGCCGTCGCCTTTGCGAGGATCGGGCGGGCGTCCTTTACGCTCGGGTCGAGCCAAGCCGCGAAGCTGTCCGGCGGAAGAACGACGGGCATGCGGTCGTGCAGGGTGGCCACGACCCCTTGCGACGGCGCGGTGATGATCGCGCACCCGTCGGTCGAGTCGTAGATGCCGGCCATCACCATCGGCGCGTTGCCCCGGCATGCGATGAGATACGGGAACTTCTTCCCACCGAGTGAGCGCCACTCGTAGAAGCCGTCCACGACCACGAGGCAGCGGTTGTCGCGAAACTTGTCCCGGTAGATGGTTTTCGTCAGCGACTCGACTCGTGCGTTGATGCCGGCCATGCGTGTGTCGGGCATCCTGAGGCCCCAGCGCAGCATTTCGAGGTGACGGGGATGACGAATGACCGGGATCGCCTCGCTGGGCGCCAGGTTGTATCGGTCGCAAAGATCGTCGGCAACCGACACGAGGTCGAACATCTGCCTCAAAACCTCGACGGGGCTCGTTCGGATGACGCGACCGCACATCCTTAGAACCTACTCACCGCCGCGGTTTCGCGCACTCGGCCGCTGCCTCGAGCACCTTGTCGTTGCCGCCGATAGACTGTCCTTACGTTCAGGTCCAACGGCGCGCTCTTACGGTCCGCCGCCCGTCGGATGCATCAGCGCTCCTCAAGGAACCGCTCGATCTCTTCGGCACGAGCGATCGTGTCCTCGTATCCGAGATCAAGAAGACGCGACGTGTACGTGCCGTCGAAGGCAAGATAGCTGAGCAGATCCCATCCCGCTTGCTCCGACGCACCGAGGCCAAGAAACAGATGCCGTACCGGCGCCGGGATGCGCTCGATGACTCTGAGCACGAGCGCGGCGGGGTCGACGGACGGACGCAACAACAACACCGAGACAGGATGCAGCGCGGTGAAGTGTCCCTCGATCAGCGCAGCGGGTACAAGAGAGAGCGTGTGGTTGATGCGCTCCGTGCGCTCGATGTCGGCTTCCAGCGCGTCGAGAAACAGTGCGTCGAGCAGCATCCCGGCGGTCGCGGCTGGCGACGGATGCTGCGAGCTGAGCGGACGGGGCGCCGGTGCGGCGGCTCGTACCGCGACCGCGATCACTCGGTCGCCGCCGAGCCGAATCGCTGGGCTCAGTGGCGTCACGAGGCGTATGCAACCGTCCGCGTACCAAGCGCCATCGATGTCCACGGCGGGAAAAAACAGGGGAATCGCTGCGGACGCGAGGACGTGGCGCACCTCGATCCGCTGGCGAGTTCCCACCCGAGTGACCCGGTTCCACGGCTCGATCGAGCTTGCCCCTTCGAAAAATGTGACGGCGTTGCCGGACTCATAATTCGTCGCGGTGATTCCAATGCCGTGGACACGCCCGGCCGCGACCTGGTGACCCAGCGCTCGGGCGTCGAAGTGACGATCAAGAAGGACGCGAAGCGGAGAGGTGTCGAGCAATGCGATTCCATGGCCGGGTCCGATCCATCCGCCCAGACTCAGATCCGCGAGCCACACGGCGGCGGTTTTTGCGATCGTCGGCGAGTCCGTACGATAGACGTCGTGCGCGGACAGAGTGGTCCAGAGGTCCGCCAAATCGCGTGCTGCAGCAGGGAACTCGTCGGCCCGAGATGCAAGGTATGCCGCACTGATGCTTCCCGCCGAGGAGCCCGCAAGTACGGGGAAGGGGAGCACCCGCTGCCGGGTGATCTCGGCGATGGCGAGTACAGCGCCGGCTTGGTAGGCGCCGCGGGCGCCGCCGCCCGTAAGGACGATCGCCGTTCTTCCTCCACTCATGGAACTCACCTTACCGCGCAAGTCTTCCGAACCGCCTGCGGGGTTGCGGGCGCAGGGAACTTAGGCCGGCAACGTCGCGCCCAGCTGTACGAACCTGGAGTATCGATGCTGTCTTGGTCGAGGTTGCATTCTTGGTCGTTTGCCACGACGACCATCCCGAGCCTAAATTGCCAGCGCTAGCACGCGGTTGTTTCGCTGCGCCATGCGTCAGGTCCGAGCTGGCTTCCGCGAAATCCACGTGAGTGCACCCAATCGCCACCATGCAGCAAGCCCGTCCGCCCCTCTATCGTGCGGAAGCGTTCTGCAAAGAGTATCGCTTCCGCGTCCCCATCCTCTTGGCCCCGATGGCGGGGGCCTGTCCGCCTTCGCTCTCCATCGCTGTGGCCAACGCAGGCGGCTTGGGTGGCTGCGGCGCGGTGCTGATGACGCCAACCGCTATCCGAGATTGGGTCTCCGAGATGCGGGCGGGCAGCCATGGACCGTTTCAGATCAATCTTTGGGTCCCCGGTCCGGTTCCGCACCGTAATGCTGCAGCGGAAGAGGCTGTGTGCTTTTTTCTGAGCCAGTGGGGGCCGAGCGTAACGCCGAAGGCCGGCGATGCGCAGCCGCCCGACTTCGCAGCTCAGTGCGAAGCTCTGCTCGAAGCAAGCCCTTCGATCATTTCGTCCATCATGGGGCTCTATCCACCGACGTTCGTCGCCGCGATGAAGGCACGGGCAATTCGGTGGTTCGCCAACGCAACGACCGTTGCAGAGGCGAGAGCCGCCGAGCAAGCGGGTGCCGATGCGATCGTGGCGCAAGGTATGGAGGCCGGCGGCCATCGGGGCGCATTCGACCCCGCGAGAGCCGAGTCCGAAATGGTCGGATTGTTTTCCCTTTTGCCGGCTGTGGCCGATGCGGTCAAGATCCCCGTGGTCGCGACGGGCGGCATTGCCGACGCCCGTGGGGTCGCCGCCGCGCTCGCTCTCGGGGCTTCCGCGGTTCAGGTTGGCACCGGGTTTTTGCGCTGCCCGGAAGCCGACTCGCCGTCCGCCTGGGCCGATGCCATCGGGACGACTCTCCCGGAGCAAACGATTGTCACACGAGCGTTCTCGGGGCGCCCCGGGCGCGCGATTGCGACGGCCTATGCACTCGCGGCGACGTCACCGAGCGCCCCGGCGCCCGCCCCCTATCCTGTTCAGCGTGGGCTGACGAAGGCCATGCGTGAGGCCGCCGTGAAGAGCAACGACATCAACCGCTTGCAGGCGTGGGCGGGGCAATCTGCTGCACTCTCGGTTCCGAGGCCGGCGGCGGAAGTCGTTCGCGGCTTATGGGAAGGGGCACAAGCGATTCTGGGGTAGGTGGACTTTCCGGAGCTGGGTCCCTCCTGCGACAGACAGCGGCATCGTTGATGGCCTTCACGCGCAAGAAGCTTGCGTCGCTTCCGATCGCGCCGAGGCGATGGCGCCATGCGGTGGAGCTCGAGCGGAGCCGCCCTTTGACAGATCGCGGACGAGCCCTACATTGTTCGAAGAGGCTGGCGGGGGCCGATGCGCGTTTCCCCCCCTTGCGCCGGTCCTGCCGGCCTCGCCTTTATTGCGCCATCCGCAATGCGCCTTCGGATGTCGCCGCGAGTCGTCGATCATCGGCTTTTCTCGACCCTGGCACGACGGATGACGGGGACGGCGCTTATGCTCGTGGCGTGTCGCGGCGATGCGCGCGATCCCGACGCCGGCGTTTCTCCTCGGCCGCCCTTGGGGCCGGGCGCGGAGGGCTCCACGGCTGCGGTGTCCGCGGCTACCGACGCCGCTCGCGAGACCAGGCTCGCGCCGCTGGCGGGATTCTTCGAGCCTCTTCCCGTGGGGGGCCATCCCGACGCGTGGATGTCGTTGCCGACGGGCGCGACAGGCAAGCGCCCCGTCGTCATCGTGATCCACGGCGCCGGCGATCGGCCCGATTGGCAGTGCGGCGGCTGGCGCCGTGCCACGGCCGAATTCCCGTTTATCGTGTGCCCGCGGGGCGCGTACTCCCGCGAGGACTCGACGAAGACCGACGCCCGCTATACGCATCGCGGCGGCGCCTCCCTTCTCGCATATATCGACGGTTCGCTTGCTGCGCTCGAAGCGAAATATCCCGATTATGCCGACACAACCAACCCGATCCTCGCCGGATTTTCGCTGGGCGCGAGCCAGGTCCTGGCGCTCGCGCTTCGCGACCCGCGGCGCTTTCCTCGCGTCGCGCTCGTCGAGGGTGCGACCGAGGACTGGAGCGACGTGCGGGTCACGGCGTACCTGGCCGGCGGAGGTCGGCGCGTGCTCTACGCCGCGGGTCAGCGAACCAACGAGGCCGGCGCCCGTGTCGCGTCCAAGCATCTGCTCGCCCGAGGCCTCGACGCGCGCGTCGTCTACGCACCGACAAATCACACGTTCGACCCGCCGCTTGAGGACGCGGTTCTCAGTGAGCTTGCTTGGTTTGTCGCGGGCGACCCGCGCTGGACGCTCTGATCGCCGCACAGGATCGACGTTGCTCAGCCGCAGAGCCGTCTGCCTGCGCGGCCATCGCCACCCGGAGGAAATCGTGCCTGAAGGGGGACGCGGGTATTGTTCGTGGCGCATGACGCGCCTCGAGCGGTTGGTGAAGATCGCGCTGGTGCTCGGGACGCGCCGCCGCCTCCGCGCGGCCGACTTGGCCGAAGAGTTCTCCATCAGCGAACGCACGGTCTACCGGGACGTTCGGGCGCTGCAAAATGCCGGCTTTCCCGTCGAAGGGAACGCCGGAGACGGTTACCGCGTCTCGTCAAGCGGATACCTCCGGCCTCTGGCGCTCGACGAGTCCGAGGCGTCTGCCCTCGCCATCGCGGCCCAACTCCTCGGGGCCTCTGCGGATGAGCCGCTACGGAGGCACCTCGCGGCCGCGACCGTGAAGCTCGATGCCGTCCTGGGTTTGGCAGGGCGAGCGAGAGTTCTCAGGCAGCGAACCTGGGTTCACGTTTCGGTCTCGGGGCGCAAACCTGCCGGCCCTCTCGGCAAGGTTTTGGCCGCGGTCGATGCCTGGAGCGTGCTCAGGATCCGCTACGAGCCCGTCGGCCCGGGGTCGCCGAGCGAACGGGAAGTGGAGCCGCTAGGACTGGTTCGCGTCGAGAACGCGTGGCTATTGGTCGCCTACTGTCGCCTCCGCAGCGACGTGCGGGTCTTCCGAATCGACCGGATTCGCGACGCGCAGGCGACAGGCGAGCGCTTCGCTCCGCGCCCCGACGTGTCGTTCTCCCAGGTGATCGATCGCGAGCGAAAAAAGTTCTCCGGCTCCTGACACACCCATGTCGGGCCGGTTCGTAGGTTGGAAGCCGTGACGGTCCCGCACGCCGCGGGGCCCAGGAGACGTGCCCATGAACCCCTGCCCACGCTTTGGATTCGTCGTCGCCTACGTGGATGACATCGCCGCCGCGAAGCACTTCTACGCGGAAGGGCTTGGCTTGAAGGTCGAACGCGAGGCGCCCAACTTCGTACAGTTTGAGCACTTCGCGATCGCAACGGATGCGTCCATGGACGGAAAGCGCAACCTCGAGGTCTACTGGCTCGTGCCCGACGCTGAAGCGGCGTCCGTTGAGCTGAGCGCCAGGGTGCCGCTCAGCATGAGTCTCCGCACCCTTGCCTTCGGGAAAGTGTTCGGCGTGCTCGACCCGGATCGGCAGGCGCGTTACCTCCTCGAGCTGTCCGCGATCCGGCCAAGCCGCTCGACAAACGGCTGAGCCTCCGAGCCCCTCGGGCAGCCGGTTCTTCGTCGGCCGCCAGCGCGTGGCGGATGGGATGTTCGACGCGTCCGCGGCCCGGAGCATGAAAACACCGCGAACCGACGGGCGCGTGGTTCGCTTCAGGCATCACCCCCCCCAGGTCGCCGCGCTTCGATGCAGAGCCTCGCAGGCGCCTTACTCCTGATCCTTGAAGACGTCCGCGTAGCTCTTGCCATACGGGTAGAAGCGAGCTTTCTCGCCGCGGGCCCAGGCCTCGCGAACCTGAGGGTCCGATAGGTCCCAATCGGGCCGGCACTTGCGGGTCACGGCGCGAAGGTCCTGCCGTAGCTCCTCGACGGTGGGCCGCCCGAAGAACCAGTAGCCCGCGTAGATCTTGTGTACGATGAGCCCGGGCTCGAGCACGATCGTGTGAGGCACCATCGGGTTGTGAGCGGGGTCGGTGTACTCGGCGATATCGAGATCCTTCTGGACCTTTCTGCTGGGGTCCGAGAGGAACGGCCAGTGCGCGCCCGCGGCCGTGCGAAACTCGTTGGTCTCGATCAGGTTGTCCGTGCTGATCGTGACCAGGCGGCAGTAGCCGACCTCCATCTCGTGAAAAAGCCGCACGAGCCCCTCGTGCTGGCGGCGATCCTTCGGACAGAACCCCCCGCGGCTCAAAACGACGATCAGGGGGTCCGCCTTTTGAAGCTCGGAGAGCTTTCGATGCGCACCGGTCTGATCGGGAAGCTCGTAGTCAGGGAACGTCGCGCCCACACGGATGTCTTCTCGCATGCGCATGATCCTGCCCTCTTGCGGGACGAGCGCAAGACCGTGAGCAATTCGAACGTCGTTTCCACCTTCCACGCTTGACCCGCTCACGCGCCAGGAGCACTCGCCGGCGGGACCACGATGGCATCGCCGCCCTTCAAGAGCCGCGGACAGCTACACAACGGATGCCTCGTGGGGTCGAAGCGACGCGAATTGGACCGTATCGTCGATCCCGATCGGCCAACACCCACCCCGCGTTCATGTGTACGGCAAGGAGACCGCGCCGGGAACGAGGCCGAGCCTCACCCAGCAGCCGCCTCGGTCGCCTTTATCGCGGCGGATGGCTGGCTCAACGTCGACGTTCAAGTCGTGCCCTGCTTGGTTGGGCTTGGGCTACACTCCCTGTGACTTGCTTTGGTCCACTCACGGGGCCGGGCACCGTCCCGATCGAACGGGGAAACGCCGATGCTGACCTTTTACTTTGCACCCGGATCCAGCTCGATGGCACCGCATATTGCCCTGCACGAGATCGGGGTCCGGTTCGAGAGTCGACCGCTGTCCTTCGCCAGGAAGGAAACCCGAACGCCCGAATACCTCAGCGTGAACCCCGAGGGCAAAGTGCCGACGTTGGTGATCGAGGGACGCCCGTTGACCGAGGTCGCGGCGATCCTCTTCTATCTGGCGCGGCGCTTTCCTGAATCGAGTTTGCTCCCCACTGACGATATCGAAACGGAAGCGCACTTCGTCTCATGGATGTCGTTCATCGCCGCGACGGTCCATCCGGCCCGACGGCAGGGGCTCGACCACGCCCGCACGGTATTCGGCCTCGCGGATCGGCGCCTCGGCAGCCGCGAGTGGGCGGTCGACCGTTACTCGGTCGCGGACATTCACCTGTTTCGCCTCTATTGGCGTTTCCGAAACGCATTTCAGCCGGATCCTGCCGAATTTCCCAACCTGACTGCCCATTACGACCGCATGATGGTGCGGCCGGCGGTGCGGCGAACATGCGCAATAGAAGCCGCGATCGGCTACGAGCTCCCCGCATAAGTCGTCGAACGAGAGCCGTGACCGGGATCGAGCGAAATGGACACGATGTGAGCCGCACTCAGCGGATCTCCCGAAGCAAGCCTTCGTCGACGACGCGCGGAAGACGCTCTCGAACCGAGTCGAGCGCTTGGCGCAGCTCGGTTGGAAGGAAGCTCGCCGGCGATTTCGCCGTCGAAGATCTCGCCCGCCTCGTTTGCAGACTACTGCTGGCGCCCCGGGGTTGAGACCCGTAGCTCGCCCATTGGATACCATCCGCGTACCCGACAGGTGGTGTAGGGCAGCCGTGACAATCCCGCTTTCCAAGCGGGCCACGGCTGTACACGACTTGCCGACTGGGCCATGATCGAGTGGTGTCAAAAGCGGCTTCGCTTTACGATCGCTTGGGAGGCGAAGAGGCTGTCTCGGCGGCGGTCGGCATTTTCTACGCCAAACTCATGGCAGAGGCCGAGCTGGCCCCTTTTTTTGCTGGAATTGATATCGATCGCCTTGTTCGAAAGCAGATCGCCTTCATGACGATGGCCTTCGGCGGCCCTCACGGCTACACGGGGCGCGACCTGCGCACAGCGCACGCGCCACTCGTTGCTCGGGGCCTCGGGAGTCGCCACTTCGATGCCGTGGTGGAACATCTCGCGGCGGCATTGCGCGAGCTCAAAGTGCCCGAAGACCTCGTTGGGGAGGTGATTGCTTTGGTGGGCGCGACACGCGAGGACGTCCTCGGGTCATAGGGTGACCGTGTGACGGCATGGAACCCGAGACGCATCGCGACATTCGACATGGTGCGCTACGCCGAGAACGGCGCGTACCACACGCTCACGTTCGCGCAGTTTTGCGACCTTCCACTCGACGAGCGCGTGAGGCTGCTCCTCGTTGGCAAACCTCGCTTCTTCAAGGGAGACTCGGAAGTGCCGAGGCTGCGCGCGCTCGCTCGTCAGGGTGAGGCGTAGTAAAGCGCGTGATCGACGTCGACCGTTCCGTGGCAGGGCTTGGCGAGGGTCGCGACACGAAGCTGCGCAGACGTTCGAGCACCGGCGCGCGGAGTGCCGGGTCGTCGACGGCCGCCCGCACGTGAGATTGGAGCGATTCGTCTCCGCCTCGCTCCGGCCCTTCCAAGCGTGCTGACGCCGAGCCACCGCGCCGCCCCTTCGCTCCCTTCCTCCTTGCCTCCCCCGGCGCGGTATCGCGACGACTCTCACCGAATCGGGAGCATTGGCCGAGGTTCGCGCCGGCCGCCGCACCGGTCACCGTCGAATCGCGCCGGCAGGCACGGTATCCTGCCCGCGCGCCACGCTTGGCCCGGATCACAGATTGGAACAACACGTGATGCAACAAATGGTCACCACACTCGCGGTCGTCGCGGCTCTATCTGCCGCGGCAAGTTGCGGACGGGCGGAAGACCCAATCGACGGGCTGCCGGACGCATCCGGTCTCCGGACCCGACCAGAGGACGCCACTGGGGACTTCGATGTAAGCGTCGTAGAGGGCTCGACCGAGAACGACACGACCGTCGTGGAAAGCTCCGCGCAGAACGACGCGGCACCGCTAGGAGGCGCGGACGTCGTTCAGGCCGGCGCGGCGGACGGTGGCGACAAGGGCACCGTCGATGCGGCCACAGACGCCGTTCAGCAGAACAGAGCGACTTGCGAAGCGGGGGCCCTTCAGTGCAGCGACAACACGCCAGAGACTTGCGTGAGCGGCCAGTGGCAGAGCGGCCCGCCGTGCGACGCCCCCCTGCCTTTTTGCGTCCGAGGAGCATGCTCGCTCGAGCCGCCGAGCTGTGCCCCAGGCGGGCCCGGGATGCTGAACTGCGGCGCGTCGAGCGAGAGCTGCTGCACGACCTTGGCGGTGACGGGTGGAGCCTACTACCGAACCTACGACTCCGTCGGCCTCGCTGCGGATGGCGGCTACAGCTCCACGGCGACGCTGGCGGCGGACGGCGGTCCGACCAGTTTGGCGGCCCCCGCCACGGTCAGCAGCTTTCGTCTCGATAAGTACGACGTGACCGTAGGTCGATTCCGCCAGTTCGTGGCGGCGTGGACCGCCGGCTGGACTCCGGCGGCGGCCGCTGGCAAGCACACGTACCTCAACGGGGGGCTGGGGCTTGCGAACAGCGGTAGCGGTGGAGGATATGAGCCGGGTTGGGTCGCGGCGGACGACAGCAACCTCGCTCCCACAGACGCGAACCTCGGCTGCTCCCCGATGTTCGCGACGTGGACGAGCGCGTCCGGGAGCCAGGAAAATCTGCCGATCGACTGCGCGAACTGGTACGAGTCCTATGCATTCTGCATGTGGGACGATGGTTTTTTGCCCAGCGAGGCGGAGTGGGAATACGCGGCCGCGGGCGGAAGTCAGCAGCGCGAGTACCCGTGGGGGACGACCGATCCGGGAAGCGCGAATCAGTACGCAATCTACGGTGATGCGGCAGGAAATTGCTACTGGCCGACGGGTACTCTTGCGCCCTGCACCGGAATAGCGAACATCGCGCCGGTCGGGAGCGCCACGCTCGGTGCCGGGCTCTGGGGCCAACTGGATCTAGCTGGGAACAGCTGGCAGTGGAACGTGGACTGGTACGCGTCGTACACCGATCCGTGCCTAGATTGTGCCGATTTTACAGCATCCACCAGCCGGGTGGTCCGGGGCAGTACGTTCAACTACCTCGCGTCGTTCTTGCTTTCCCCGTCGCGCAACTTCAACCTCCCGTCCGACCGCTACGGCCTCATCGGCGTGCGCTGCGCCAGGAGTCCGTGACAGATCGAGGAAAGGGTCGAACAGTCTCCGCCGTGGCACCGACCCAATCGGTGCCAGAGGACGACGACGCCTTCGTGAGCGACCGCGTCGCGCCATGTCGAGCTACGGGTCGCTTCTAGCGGATCGACGCCGCTGCCTCGAAGATCCGAGTGGAGGGGGCTCGGCTCCCCCGAAGAGCTCCTCCGAATGTCGGGCCGCTGATCGGGTGCGAACAGGCAGCTCCCCGATCCTACCCTGGCCGGGCCAGCTGCGCGGGCCAGGCAATCGGCGCTGCGTACACCTCGTTCAGGGCCCGCTCGATGAACGACACGAAGACCGGCATCATCAAGCGGTCGCGCATCCAGAGGCCCATGGGTCCGAGCTCCTTCAGGCTGCGGCGGTCGTTGTCGAATCCCTGGGCGACCAGCTTCTCGGCCCTGCTCCGGCGCATCGCTTCGAACCGCGTCATCGCCTCCTCGATGGGCATCGTCCGGTCCGCGGCCAGCCGCCCGAAGAGCATCGCGTCCTCGAGGGCGAGCGACGCCCCCTGTCCTGCCGCGGGGCTCATGGCGTGCGCCGCGTCTCCGAGCAGCAGCACTCGAGAGATCCGCCAGGTCGGCAGGCTCGGGACGTCGTGGATCGGCGTGCGCAGCCACGCCTCGGTCTTCGCGATGAGCTCGAGCGCCTGCGCGCTCCACCCGCGGTAGCGCTCGAGCATGCGATCGCGTAGGGCGTGGAACGGCATCGCCATCAGGGTCTCGCGCTCGTCGGCATTCGCGGCGTGCGCGTGGCACCACCAACCCCACCGGGTCGCGCTCATCTTTGAGTAGCCGAGCTGAAATCGCGGGCCGACCATGAAGGTCAGCCGCTCGGCGTCGGCCGCGTCGGGGGGCGGAGTCACGTCGGCCTCGCAGAAGCCGCCGATGGAGACCATCTGCGTGTCGCGCGGCGCGGCGGCTTGCGGCAGGATGCACGCGCGTACACGCGAGTGTACGCCGTCGGCACCGATCAGGAAGTCGCCGACCTCCGTCGTGCCGTCCTCGAAGGAGGCTACGACCTCTTTGCCCGCCTCGGTGACGGAGGCGAGGCGCTTGTCGTAGCGGACCTCGATGCCGCGCCGGACGGCTTCGTCGCGCAGGGCCTGGTGGACGTGCGCGCGGAGAATGTTGACGGCCCTTCCGGCGCGACTCGTGCGCACGACGCCGATGAGACGCCCATGATGATTGCGGAAGGCCATGTCGGCACATGGGTGACCCTGCGCGAGCAGCGTGTCGGCCAGGCCGAGCTCGGCGAGGACACGCAGGCCGTTGGGGGCGATCTGGAAGCCGCCGCCCACGGCTTCGGTGCGCGGATAGGCCTCGAGCACCACCGGATCGATGCCGGCGCGGGCGAGGAAGAGGGCCACGGCGGGGCCGGCGATGCCGCCGCCGATCACGAGAGCGCGTCGAGGTGCGTCGTTCATGGCGAGAAGGGTGAGGCCTTTCTCTCATGCAGGCCACTCATGATTCATGATGCTAAGCAACACCGTAATGAATCTCTCGTCGCTCGACCTGAACCTGTTCGCCGTACTTCACGTGGTGCTCGAGGAGCGCAGCGCGACGCGCGCTGCCAAGCGACTGCACGTCACGCAGTCGGCAGTCAGCAACGCCATTGCGCGGCTGCGGACGGTGCTGGGCGATCCGCTCGTCGTGCGCAGCGGGCGCGGCCTGACGCCGACGCCGCGCGCCGAGCAGCTCGCGCCACTGGTCGCGCAGGCCATCGCGCACCTGCAGACCGCCTACGATCGCGGCGCCGCGTTCGTGGCCGAGGGGAGCGAGCGCACCTTCACCCTGGCGCTGAGCGACAACCACCAGACAAGCGAGGCGGCGCGCATCGCCGAGGTGTTCGCCCGGAAGCTTCCGCGGGCGTCGCTGCGCTTGGTCAGCAACGACTACCTCGTTGCGACCGACGGGTTGGCTCGAGGCGACGTCGACGCGGCCTTCGCGCCGTCGATGATGCAGGCGCCGGGGGTGCGTGCTCGGCAGGTCTTCGAGGAGCAGGCGTGCATGGTCGTGCGCCGCGACCACCCACAGGTGCGGGGAAAGCTGACACCGAAGCTCTTCAACGCGCTGCCGCACATCGACGTCGAGGTCGTGCTCGGCCGCACGGGCATCGGTCACCGGATGGCCGAGCAGCACTGGAAGGCGGCGGGCCTGGAGCGCAAGGTTGCCGTGCGCGTGCCGTACTTCACGACCGCAGCGATGATTGCGGCGCGCACCGACTGCGTCGCGGGGCTGCCCGGCCGCCTGGCCAAGGTGCTGTGCAAGACGATGCCCGTCAAGATCGTACCCACCACTTTCCCGCTGCCGAAGATGGGCATCTCGCTGGTCTGGCACGAGCGCACCGACGCGGATCCCGGTGCGCGCTACTTCCGGCAGCTCGTGGCCGAGGCGGTCGGGGGCGCGAGGTGACGCGCCGAGCGCCCCTCACGCGTGCAGCGCCAGGATGGCCATCAGCTGGTTCACCGGGAACGGGTCTCCAGCACGTCGGCGACCTCGAGGATGCGTGCGCCCTGGTCGCGCGCGGCGGACATGAACACACCGCCCGTCCCTCCACCCGTACGCCTGTGGTTCCATGCGGTCGGCGTTGGGCTTCGCTCCAGATCGTCGAAAGGCGGTTCGCTGGATCGCTGCCGCTTGGGATCACGACAGCCAGCGCTCGCTCCACGCCCACAGCCGCTGCGCGATCGCCGGATCGACTGCGTAGGGCCGGACACCGTCGTCGCCCTCGGTCTTGACCGGCGCGATGTCGCAGTTCTCGCAGTACACGCCGCCGAGGCCCGTGAGCTGCGAGCTGGTCGCGCACCAGATTGTCGTCGCGGCACCCTGCTCGATGGTCTTAAAGCTGCCGATCCGGCGGGCGCGCTCGACGACGAGCTTCAGCTCCTCGGGATCGTAGTTGCGCGCCAGATCGGTCTCGAGGATCGCGCCCGGGTGGAGCGAGAACACGCGGATGCCGTCCGTTTGGTAGCGCCGGTCGCCCTCGACTGCGAACAGCACGTTCGCGGTCTTCGACTGGCCGTACGCGACCATCTTGTCGTAGGGGCGATGTTCGAAGTTGGGGTCCTCGAAGTCGAAGGCGGAGCGCACGTGACCGCGCGACGACAACGCGACGACACGCGCGCCGTCGGCACGTCGCAGCGCCGGGAGCATGCGCGCGAACAGCCGGAAATGGCCAACGTGGTTCACCGCGAGCTGCGACTCGAGCCCGCGCGCATCGCGGGATAACGGCGCGGCCATGATGCCGGCGTTGTTGATGAGGAGGTGCAGCGGTCGATCACCGAACCGGGCCGCGAACGCATCGATCGTAGCCGGCACGCCTAGATCGACCTCATCGATCGTGACGTTCGCGAGACCCGAGAGCGCGGCGGTCGCTTTCGGGATGTCGCGTGCCGGCACGATCACGTCCGCACCGGCGGCAGCGAGCACACGCGTTGTTTCGAGACCGATGCCGGCGTAGCCACCGGTGATGATCGCGGTGGTGCCGTCGAGACGGCATTCCCCTATCACCTCGCGGGTCGTGGTCTTCGCGCCGAAGCCCGACGGAAGAGGATGTTGCGGGGACATGAATCGAATCCTTTCAGCTGCGGGCGGCTCTCCCAACTGCGAAGAGCGCTCGAATTACGCCGCGCCGCTCAGTGTCTTCTCCAGTTGGGACAACAGCCCGCGCCAGCCGTCTTCCCGAAGCTTCGCGCCATCGGACCGTTCGAAGAAAACTGCCTGCTCGGTGAAGAGGAGGCGAGTCCCTCCGCCCGCAGCGGACAGCTCCACCGTGGCCAGAGACGCCGATATGCGGTAGTCGCCCACGAGCATGGCGTAAGCGAAGACGATGCGCCGGTTGGGCACGATGTCCAGGTAGACCGTGTCGTTGCCCATCTTTGTCCCGGCGGGCGGCGCTCCCGCAGGACCGCCGGTGAACGTGAAGCGGCTCTTCTCGCAGCCGCCGATGCGAAAGTCGGCTGTGTACTCTTCGGAGGCGAATACCTTCCCATCCATGAACCACTGACGCTTGAGCGCCGGTTCAGCGAAGGCGGCGAAAACACGCGCGGGCGACGCGGCGTAGGTGCGTTCAATGCTGAAGGCACTGTGCATCGCGGGCTGATCTTCTTTCATGACCTCTTCCTCTTCGTGGGCATGGGTGCTGACCCTTTCGATTGTGCATCTTCCGCGAGCAGCTCGCCCAGGCGGTCGAGCCGACGCTCCCAAAGCGTGCGGCGCTCGGCGATCCAGCGTTCCGCGAGCTTCAAGCCGTCGGGCTCGAGGCGACAGGTTCGAACGCGACCCACCTTCTCGCTCCGCACGACGCCGCTCTCTTCGAGCACTTGGAGATGCTGGACGATCGCTGCCAGGGTCACGTCGAACGGCTGCGCCAGATCGCTGACCGACATGGGTCCAGCGCTCAGGCGCTTCACCAGCGCCCTCCGCATGGGCTCAGCGAGCGCGTGGAAAACGCGATCGACCGCGGCATTGTTTAGCATCGGCTTGACTATTGGCGTCGCCCGGCCAATTG
>JBEKOY010000049.1:0-78433 GCA_049521295.1 Polyangiaceae bacterium
CTCGACCACGCCACGTGTCTGCGGATGATCGACTGGCTACGGCCGGCGAGGCGGGAGCACCCGCGCGCGGTATGGCCGACTCAGTTCGTCCTCGCCGCCGCTGACCTGGGCACCCACCGGTCGCTGTACGCGGAGCTGCTGTCTGCCGATCCAGGATCCGCCGTCCTCAACGCGGTGGCGCAGAGTGTCTTCTATTACGCGCCGGTGCGTGTGCTGGCGTCTCTCGCGAGCGACCTGCGAAAGCCCGACGGGCTCGTGGTGGTGCCACCCGACGGGGTCGCCGCCTTCCTCGACCCGCTGCCGGTCGAGCTCATGTGGGGTCTCGGACCGAAGACGGCGCCCCGCATCCGCTCTTTGGGCTACCGCACGCTCGGAGACCTGGCGCGAGCCGAACCCCTCGCACTCGAAAGCTTGTTCGGTCGGCGCGGACAGACCGTCGCCCGGCTGGCGCGGGGTGACGACGGTCGCGACGTGGAGGCAGGCGACCAAAGACAATCCATCGGCGCAGAAGAGACGTACGATCAGGACCTTGTCGGCTTGGAGGCCATCGGCCGCACGTTGCTTGCGCATGCGAGTCGCGTGGCGCGTCGGCTGACGAACGCGAACGCCAGTGCGCGCACGGTAGCGATCAAGATCAAGTACTCGGACTTCGACGTGCGCACTCGCGCCATCACGCTGCCAGAACCAGTGCGGGATACCGACACCCTGTACGCGGCCGCAATCGAGTTGCTGGCACGCATACCGCTCCAGGGGCGCCGCGTGCGGTTGACGGGCGTCAGCGTCCGCGCCATCGCATGGGGACCTCCGCCGCGTACGCTCGTGCCCGATCCGCAGGCGCAGCGACGACAACGGATCGAAGAGGTCGCCGCCCGGATCGTCGACCGGTACCGCGACGATCGAGCGGTGACCCGGGCGACGTTGCTCGGAAGGATCCGTTGAAGGGTCGGCCCCGGAAACTGCCCCTGGAAGCCGGCGCGACGCCCACCGTGGGCAAGGATGTGTGCGAATCCATGGCAACGATCGGCAGGTGGACCACGCCGCACGCGTTCGTTGGATTTTCGGCCGTTGGCTGGTGCCCCGTTGCCTTGCGCGATACGATCCAATTCGATGCGCGGCGGTCGTCATCCTCGAGGCTTCACGCTCATCGAGACCCTCATCGTCGTCGTGATCATCGGCATTCTCGCGGCGCTCGCCGTCGTCGCGTACCAACGCTGGATTCGGACCGCTCGCCTGGGCGAGGCGCAGGACTTGGTCGCCCACATTCGAAGCGCGGAAGAGTCGTATCGCTCCGAGAACGGCAACTACTTGAACGTTTCGAATGGTCTTGGTTCGCAGTACCTGTATCCGGCGGCCCCGCCCGGTGCGTTCAAAACGCAATGGGGCGGCCCCTGCAGCGTGTGCGTGAACCCCAACGCGTGGTCGTGGCTCGCCGTCTCGCCGGCGAACCCTGTCTGGTACGGGTACGCGGTAGTCGCAGGCCCGAGCACCGCCCCGCCTTCGGGTCTGACCGTTACCGTCAACGGCACGGCGGTAAGCTTGAGCACGATGACGGGACAGCCCTGGTACATCGTCCAGGCGATGGGTGACACGAACGGCGACTCCGTTTTCACCACCGTCTACGGTTTCTCGAACACCAACCAGATCATGGTCGACAAGGAAGGCGAGTGATCAGCGCCCATCGTCTCGCGCGTCGCGGCCGAGGGAGTGCTCGAGACGGATGCGCGCGATTCGAGCGTCGGTCTTCGCGTTGAGCAAGTCCAGTCGGGCGCGAGTGAGATCCGTCTCCGCATCGGTCAGCGTCGTCGACGTGCCACGGCCGTTGTTGAAGAGCTCTCGCTGCACGCGATACGCCTCGGCGGCACTCGTGAGTTCCCGAGTGCTCGACTCGATCGAGAAGTCGGCCTGGTGCACGTTCTGCCAGGCCTGAGTGACTTCGACCTCGATGCCGTCGCGCGTGTTGTTCTTGTTGGCATCAGTCGACGCGGCGCGCGCCTCGGCCTCCGTCGTCGAGCCGTTCGCGGTCAGAACGTCGTTGGGCGACCAAGTGATCTGAGCGCCGACGTCCCAGGTCGGAAACCAAGTCTTGGTCAGCGGGAAGTACCGCTGGTTGGGGTTCGCGTAAATCCCGTCGGCGAACGCGCTGAGGTTCGGATAGCGTCCGGCCGCAGCGGCTGCGGCTTGTTCGCGGGCCGATGCCGCATTGGCATCCGCGCTCTTCACTTCGGGCCGCGCGCCAAGCGCCTCGGCAATCAGCTGCCTGAGCTGCCCTTGCACCGGACGTACGGTGGTCTCCAGGTCCTCGCCGGGCAACAGCGCGACGTCTGCGCCCGTGTGGATGGCGACGCGCAATTGCTTCTCCGACAGGTCCGCCAAGTTTTTCGCTTGCTCGAGAGTGAGCTCGGCCGACGCGAGTGCCGTTTCCGCGCGAAGCACGTCTGCCTTCGACGCATTGCCCACCTCGAACTGATTTCGCGCGTCTCGCACGTGGGTCTTCTGGTCGTTGAGCGCTTGAACCGCCACGATGACCGACCCTCGGGCTCGGAGCCACGTGTAGTAGGCGACCCGTCCATTTGCCGACGCCGTTGCGCGCGCAGCGATGAGATCCCATCGAGCTGCGTCCTGGGAGCGCGTTGCGGCCGTGTAGTTCTGATCGATCCTCAGAAAGTAGTCGCTGATGGGAACGCTGATCGAGGCTTGCAAGAGCCAGTTGTTCAGGACAAGCGGAAAGGCAAGCCCTTGCGTGATGGGAATGCAGGGAATCGCCGCCGAACAGGCAGCCGGCGCGGCAGCTCCGGGCGCGATGGGCGGAACGTTCTCGGCTACCACGAGCGCCGATCCCGGAGGACCGAACGGGATCGTAGGCGGCGTGAAGTTGCTCAAGCGCGAGTACTTGCCGAGCACCGACAGGCGAGGCAAAAACGAGGCCCAGGCCTCGTCGACGCGAGCGGCTGCGCCCCGCAGCTCTTCTTCAGTCGCCTTCGCGGACCAACTCGTCAGTGCGGCGCGCACGCCCGCTTGATCGGCGGTGATCCCGCCCGGATGCGCCTGAACGAGGTCGGTCGGAACCGGCAGCGGGGCCGTTTCCTCGGACGCTGCCGTGCCCGAGCCCGGAGAGGCCCGGTCGGTCGGCCACGCGCCATTGGGGGCAGGACCCGGATTGGGGGCTGGCGCCGGCGCAAGTGCCGAATCGGGCGCCGGAGCCAAACTGCCCCGGACCACCGGCTCCGAAGCCACTGGCTTCTCGGCCGGAGCAGCGGGCTGCGCTCCGGCGACAATCGCGAACGTTGACGTGGCCACGAGGACAATGACCCCGCAGGCTCCCACCGCTATCCGCATCGACCTTGGTCCTTTCGAACGACTCGCAGGCTGCTCGTGCGGCGGCAGCCTAATGCAACCGGCGTCCGGTCCGGCGTCGAAAGACGACCGCACACGGGCGACGTACGGGATCCGTTATGCTCCGAGCGTGCAGCACCAGGACGCCGATGCCGTGTGCGCCCGCATCGAGGCCCTTGCGTGCGCAGCACCGGGCGGCGTCATCGCCACCGATGGGGACGGGACGCTGTGGAGCGGCGACGTCGGGGAAGACCTGTTCCACGCATTTCTCAGCCATGGCCACGTGGAGCCCCCCGCGCTCGAAGCACTTCGGCAGACCGCGCGGCAGCACGCCCTGTCCGATGCAGGCGGGGGTTCAGACATCGCGCGCAGAATTTACCGAGCCTATTTGGACGGCGGTTTTCCCGAAGAGCGGATCTGCGAGATCATGACCTGGTGTTTCGCGGGTTGGAGCCGCTCCGCGGTGCGCGCATTCGCACGTGACATCGTCCGGCGCTCCCAAATTGTCACACGGCTCCATCCGGAGCTCGTGCGCGTGCTCGATCGCATGCGCGCGGCGCGGCTCGAGATTCAGCTCGTCAGCGCTTCGCCGTTCGCGGTCGTCGCGGAGGCCGGGTCGCTGGTGGGCTTCGACGAGGACCACGTCGTGGCGGCGCACGCTCTCTACCGTGACGGCGTGATGCTGCCGGGCGTCGACCGCCCGATTCCGTACGCCGCGGGGAAAGTCACTCGGCTTCGTGAGCGCATCCCTGCCGGCGCGACCCTGTACGCCGCCTTCGGCGACAACGCCTTTGACCTGGCCATGCTCGCGACGGCCCACGTGGCCGTAGCCGTCCGTCCAAAGGACCGGCTTCGCCAGCGCGCCGCCGAGGTACCTGGAATGGTCGAGCTTGCGCGGTAAAACGACGTCGCTTCCGAATTGAGCTAACTGGGCTCCACGAAAACGACATCTCGTGCCGCCCACATCGCCCTCGTGCCGTTCAGCCGATGGTCGACGACGACGAGCGCAGGTCGGCGAGAAAATCGACGAGCAGGGCGTTCACGCGATCCGGCGCGTGCTGCTGAACCCAGTGCGAAGCGTTCGGCACGAACTCGACACGCGCGTTCGGAACCCAGCGGCCCTCGGGAACGGCTAATTCCTTGCCGAGAAAACGATCGGCCTCCCCCCAGATGACCAATACCGGCGCATCGATCCGCTGCGGCGACCGTGCACCCCCGAAAGCCGATTGCCGCAGCGCGGCCCGGTAATAGTGGACCGGCCCACGCAAGCGATCGTCGCCCCTGGCCGCCGCGTCCACGAGACGCTGAATGTCGGCACCCGCCATCCCGTCTCGCTCGAACAGTGCGCGCAGCACCTGAAAGTCGTTGTTCGAGAGCCAGCGCTCCGGCACCGCCGGAATTTGAAAGAAAAGAACGTACCAGCTTTTCCTAGCCTGCCGCAGCGTCCACAGCCCCCGGGCCATGCGTCGCGGATGCGGCGCATTGAGGATAACCAGCCGTTCGACCATCCGAGGCTGGCTCTGCGCAAACGACCAGGCCACCGCTCCGCCCCAGTCGTGTCCAACGATCGCGGCCTTATCGGCGCCACAAGAGCGGATGAGACCGGCCACATCGCTTTCGAGCCTCTCGAGCCGATACGCGCCCACCGACGGGGGCTTATCCGAGAGGTGGTAGCCCCTCATATCGGGGGCCGCGACACGGAAACCCGCGCGCGCGAGCGCCCGAATCTGATGGCGCCACGACCCCCAAAACTCGGGGAACCCATGCAGCAACACGACCAGAGGCCCCTTGCCGGCCTCGACGACGTGAAGCTTCAGGTCGCCCACGTCAACGTCTCTGTGGGAAAACGGCTCGTCCTGCATCGCACCCGCCCTTTTTCTTGGAAATTTCCCACTCGACAGCACGCAGTGGACGAATGCGCGAGCTCGCGCGACCCTGAGTTCCGTCGACCCTGCGTTTTGGGCCCTGATTTGTGGCCGCAGGCGGCACCCAACAAGCCATGGACTCCAGCGATCCGCCCATCAGCCCTTCGAGCCCCTCGAGCTCCCCTAGCCTGGCCGGGGCGGTCCGGCTCGGCACTCTCCCGGCGCCGAGCATGCCGCCACCGCCGCGCAGCCAGCGGCCGACGGGGGAGACCCCCATCCGCGACCGAGATTCGCCCATTCCACTAATTGCCGTTCCGACGCCGCCTCCACCGTCGGTTCGCGACCGGGAGGTGCCCACGGCACTGATTGCGCCACTGACCCCGCCTCCGCCGATTCGCGACCGCGAAGTGCCCACAGGTCTGCTTCCCGCACCGACCCCGCCTCCGCCGTCGGTTCGCGACCGGGATTCGCCCGTCGCGCTCATCCCGCCGACCCCGGCTCCGGAGTCGGTCGCCGCCAGCAGAGCCATCGCCGATCAGCTCGCGGGACTCGAGCGGTGGGCGAGCGCCAATCGCCGCCATGCGACGCGGACGGCCGTTCGTTTCTGGCTTCTCAAGGCGGTGGCGGGCGGAGGCGCAATAGCAGCCTCGGTCGCAGCATCGTTCGGCTGGATGTCCTGGGTCGCGGCGTTGACCGCACTGGTGGTTCTCGCGGTCGCGATCGACTCGGCCTCATCCGCCCCACCCAATTTCGCCCACGAAATGGCGTTCGCGGATATTCGGCATTTGCAAAACGCCGTCAAACTGTCGTGGGACAAAGTCTGCGTCAGTCACCCCGACCCGCAGGACCCAGCTCGTCAGCTGGCCGCGATTGCGATCCTCGACAACATTCAGGCCAAGCGCGAGCAGATCCGTCGTTACATGGCGAGTCCGGAGGCCGCCCTTGGCCCCGGGCAGGCGGTCTAAACGCTCAGCTCGAGCTCGCATCGGGCCGCTCGGTCAGCTAGCATGGATCGATGAAGGATCAGGGTCCCGGCTCGCGTTCACCCGTCCCCGATGGCGCGGAGGAGGCGTGTGGCATTTGCGGGGGCGACCGCCGTATTGGAAACTCGTTCGGACTGACCACGACGTGCCCCAGCTGCCACGGCACCGGCCGACGGCTCGAAGAGGCCGGTTTTCATGACGTCACGAAGACCAAAGCATCCCATCACCGCCCGACGAACAAGGCTGAAGTCGCCGTCAAGGCGCAATGGCCGGCGACGTTCGAGGGCGGGCGACTCGCCACGGAAGTGCGCGACAGCGGATGCACGAGCGTCGCAAAGGCCAAGCTCATTCGCGAGATCATCGATTACGAGGGCACCCACGGTCAGTGCACGCAGACCTTCATGAAGAAGGTCCGCAAGCAAGTTCGACCCACCACCCCGGCGTGATGGCGATTCCATGATTGCGCAGGCCACACCGAGGTCCGCGCGCTAGGCTTGGAACATCATGGTCGGACATCGCGTCGGAACCAGCCGGCATTCGAATCCACTTTACCGGACCACGACAACATGAGCCCACGCCGCAAGGAGCCGCAGGCATCGGTCCTCGATGACGAGGACGTACGCCGCCGTGTAGCAGCCGGCGAACTCGTGCCCATGACTGTGCTCGGTCCGGCACCCGTCGATCCGCTCGTCATGGCTCGACTGCGCGAGCTCGCGGCCCGCCCCCTGCGCGGGCGCGGGTCACGCGGCGATTGAACGGCGCCTAAGCGACCGGCCGAGGTCGCCGTCGGGCATTCAATTCAGGCCCCCGCGGCAAGTGCAGCGGACGCAACGGGGCGGCTCGAGTCGCTGCCCGAAGCATAGATGCGGTTTCGCCCGGCACTCTTGGCGCCGTACATCGCCCGATCGGCGCGGTCGACGAGCTGCTCGAGAGACTCCTGGGGCGAGAACTGGGCGACGCCGAAGCTCGCCGTAACGCGAATGCGGTTGCCGGACGCATCCGCGATCTCGTGATCTTCGAGCTCTTGGCGCATGCGGTCGGCCACGATCATGGCGCCTGCAAGCGGCGTGGACGGAAGGGCCACCACGAACTCCTCGCCACCCCAGCGTGCAACCACGTCGCACGAGCGCACTCCGAGCGACAGCAGTCGCGCGACGCTCGTCAGCACCCGGTCGCCCGCCGCATGCCCGCGCTGGTCGTTGATGATTTTGAAGTGGTCGACGTCGAGCAGGATCATCGACAGCGGGTCTTTGTAGCGCAACGATCGATGGGCCTCGCGCTTGCCCCAGTCGATGAACGCGCGCCGATTCATGAGTCCGGTGAGCAGATCGACCGCGGCCATCCAGCGGGATTCCTCGACCATCGTCGCCATCCGCACAGCTCCTCCGAGCTCTCGTGCAATGGTCCTCACCAACACCGGATCGTTTGGATGAATGGGCGCGCGCGGCGCCAGGGCCAGAGCCCCGATGGTTTTGTCGCCGAAGTGCACTTGGGCAACGATCGCCGGCGGACCCTCGGGATCGTCGACGGCGTCGTCGTCCTCGACCGCTACGATGGGCAATGGCGCCGCCGCCTCCACGCCGAGCGCGGTGCGGGCCTCCTTCAGAGCGATCGCCTGGCAGCGCGCATTGGCATGGATGCCGAGATGCAGCGGTTCATGGCGCAAAACGCACATCCAACGATACGTTGTGACCTGTGACACGAACTGCGACAAGAAGTCGACCAATCGATCGAACGACTCGCTCGTGCCGAGGCGCCGCACTTCCGCGGCAATGACCGATTCGAATAAGGCGGTATCGAGGTGGGTCGCTATCCGCTCGCGCACGTCGAGCCCTTCGGTCGCACGAACCACGAAGAAGGCCGGGGCGTCGCCGGGGTTGCGCTCGATCGCTCGGCGCAAGGCCCGGACCAGATCGCCCATCCGTCCCTTGACGACGTACGCGAATGCGCCAGCCTGCTCGGCCCAAAAGTTGTTGCGCCGGCCCTCCGAGCCGCGCAAAACGACGGGAACGTTCGACGTGCCCGCCTCCGAGCGGAGCAACCGGCAGAGTTGCACTCCGGAAATGCTCGGCATCGTGAGATCCGCAACGACCGCCGCCGGAGGATCCTCGAGTGCCTGCACGGCCCCTTCGGCACCATCTCGTGCTTCCTTGACCGTGAACCCCTGGAGGCGCAAACGCTCGGCCAGCAATGCACGACCAGAATCGCTCGGGTCGATGAGGAGCACGCGGGGCGTGTTATGCACAACGACCCGTACGGCCACTGCGCGGCTCAGCTGAATACCCTTGGCGCTCTCGTCCGCGCGACCGACAGAGGCTGTAACGTGCGCGCCTATGGTTCAAAGGCGGTGCAGGTCAGGCTCCTCAGCGCTCCGCTCATCTTGGTTTCATCAACCCACATAGGGGGCCGGTACGAACGCAGCCGCAAAAGGCTCGGCGCTTTCGAGTCCGCGGCAGTGAGCGTCGAGGACGACTGTTGACGCGCTCCAAAGCTCCATGTAGCGACGCTCACGCGGATGGACAGGGAAACGTTGTCGAAGGCCGCGCACAGTGCAGGCTTGGCTCGCTTCCCATGCCTCGCTGCCGTCCTCATCGCGTCCGCCTGTAGCAAGAGCGGTAGCTCCCCGGACGCCGGCTCAGCCGCCCATGCGACTCCTGACGACGACGCCCATGGAAACCTGGAGAACGCCGATGCGACCCCCGAGATCGACTGCGCGGACGCGGGAGATGCGGCCGAGTCGGTCGGCCCTTGCCCGGAGGCCCCAGCTACGGTCCGCCCGGGTTGCTGCTACGACACCCCGATTCCGTACTGTGGCGCCGAAGTCTATGTGTGCTTCGACACCTGTCACACTTGGGATGAAGCTGCCGGGCAGCTGTTTGGCCTGTGTGGCACCGACACGACCGGCGACGGCGGTGCGGATGCGTGCACCGTGACGCGAATCGCCGCGCTAAAGGCTGCGTTGTGCGCGCAGGAGTCGGGTGCCGATTCCGAGGCATCGACCGACGCGACGACCTCCACAGACGCTGCGGGTGGGCTGGATTCCAATCCGATGGATGCCCTTGGGATCGAGTCCTCCGAGGCCGGTGACTGATAGCGGCGAGCGCTCGGTCCAACCTCGTGCACGCCCGACTTGCGAACCGTCCAGACCACCAAAACCAAGTTGCGCGAATAGCCACGCCCGTGGTGAAGTCCCCTGTCTGCCAAAGGAGATCGTTTGAACATGGCTACCGAGAAAACCACACTCAGTAAGTCCGACTTTATCCGTCAACAGCCATCCGCTCTCTCCGCCGCCGAGGTCGTCGACAAGGCCCGGGCCGCGGGGATCGCGATCGACACAGGCCTCGTCTACAACGTTCGGGGCCGGGCCAAGTCGAAAGGCAAAGCGAAAGCGGCAGCAGCCATCCAAATGCCAATGCCGGCGAAGGGTGCGACCGCGCAACCCGCCCTCGTGGCTCGGCCCTCCGCTTTAGCAAGCACCAACGAAGAGGAACTGCTGAAAATCGTCGCCGCAGAAGTCGGCCTGGGGCGCGCGATCGCGCTTCTTCAGGGCGAACGGGCGCGAGTGCAAGCGATCATCGGGGGTTGATGCGCGCTGCAAAGAGTGCGTGCTCGCGAAAGTCTGTCTCGGGGTTCGCGGGTGCAGGGTCGACTCGGGCGGGAATCGTGAGCCCTCCGCCGTCATCCGGAATGGCCCGGTCAATGCTTGGTCAATGCTAAGGCCCGGTCCACTTTGGGAGAAACCATGAGAACGATTGCGTTGGATGCCGGACGTCTTGCGAAGGCCATGGGCCTGCTGGTAGCGTGGAGCGCGGCTTGGGCGACGGGCTGCGATCTGTCCGCGAGGAGCCCTGCCGATCAAGCGGCTTTCGTGGAGCGCACGCGTTGCGGCCCCGAAGTAACCGACACGGCTCTCGCGCCGATACTGGACGGCAATGCCGTGCAGCAAGTCGAGCCCCTCTACAGCACGATTGAGGCCAACAAGTCGGGCGAACAGTCTCAGCTCCGAGGCGCCAAGCTGACCGTAGCGGCTCTCCCCGGTGTGACGGCAGAATGGCTGGACCGCGAGCTCGAATGCCACAGTGCGCGCATCACTCTCGGGCGGACGGCGTCGACTGCCGAGGATCCGTTCTGGTTGCCAGGATCCACCGTGGACATCGATGTTCGGCCAACCAAAGACGGCTTTGCCGTTGGTGTAGCGGGGTTTTCGGCCGCCGACGCTCGCCAAATTCTCGCCCGCGCTCAGGCGTTCGCCAAGGTGAAGCCGGCACCCGCGTCCCCATAGGGGACTCGGGGCGGACCGAACACGGAACGCCGAACGCCGCGTTGCGCGGGTCACCTACGGCAGCCCGCCGTCCAGAAACGGCACCGGTGGCGGTTCGTGCATCTCCTTGGCCTTATCGCAGGCCTGTGGTGCCCCGGCCGTGCAGGCCAGTTGGTAGAGGTCCCCTGCCCTTGCGCGGTCCTCGGATACGCCCCGGCCATGCTCGTACATGATGGCGAGATTGTAGCAGCCCGGCGCCCACTGAAGATCGCACGCGCGCTCGTAAAGACGCGCCGCTTTCGCGTCGTCTTTGGCCACGCCGTGCGCGTACTCGTGCATCTGTCCGGCGAACACGCACCCGACCGAGTCCTTCATCGCGCACGACCGTTCGTAGAGCGTCGCCGCGCGTGTCTCGTCCTGGCTCACTCCCTGACCCAGGGCGTACGTCGCTCCGAGTCGCCGACAGCGATCCGCCGATCCTGCGTCGCACTCCCTTTCGCAAGCCTCAACGTTCTCGCACCCGCCGATCGCCACGGCGAGCGTGATCACGCTCGCCGACGGAGCCGGCTGGCCCTGCGAAGAGGGCCTGCGATGACAGCCCCCTAAAAGTGCAACGGCCAGACCCGAGACAACCGACAGCCGCTTCATGATCTAGGCCGACCGTAGCCTTGTGCAGGCAAGGATCCAATCGGCGACGACGGCGGAATTGCAACCGGGGGGGGCTTCGCTCGAGGCCCTGCCCGCAGAGCTGTGTGGCTCCGAGCCTTCGCGGCCCGGCAGACGCTCTACCTGGAGTCCCGCGATCCGCAGGCTTCGACGGGATGGATTTGTCGTCACGGGACCGCTACGCCCTTCGGCGGCGTCGTGCGCTTCGTCCCGTCGACCGAACCCGCGCCTGCATCCTGGGCCGCCGCATTCGGCCATCGCGACTACCGGTGCTTTCAGGGCGCGCGGCTGCTTTCGATGATCGGCATGCAAATGCAGAGCGTCGCCATCGGCTGGCAAATTTACTCGATCACGCGCAGACCCATTGATCTGGCGTGGGTGGGCCTCGCGCAGTTCCTGCCTGCGCCCTGCCTCTCGCTCGTCACCGGCCACACGGCCGATCGATTCGATCGCCGGCGGATTCTATTGATGTGCCACCTCGTGATGGCTTCTCTTTCGATCGCCTTACTGCTCGTCACGCGCGCGAGCGGCACGCATCTCGCGTGGATCTATGCGCTGCTCGTCGGCGTCGGCGTCGTGCGGGCTTTTCTGGGCCCCTCGAACCAATCCATTTTGCCCACGCTCGTTCCACGCGAGCACTTTGAGAACGCCGTCGTCTGGGGCTCGTCGCTCATCCAAGCGGCGACCGTCCTCGGCCCGACTTTCGGGGGCATCGCGTATGCGGCCGCAGGTGGAGCCAGTCCGGTCTACGCGTCGGCCGGCGCCTGCTCGGTCGGCGCCCTGCTGCTCGTCGCAATGATGCGCCACAACGTGTCCGGTTCGATCGCCCAGTCCGGCGACGCGTTGCGCTCCTTGCCGGATCCCCACACGCCCCGAGCGACGCGTCCGGCCCGGCGCAATCCGACGCGAGGCTCGGTGCTTGCGGGGGTCCGTTACGTATGGCGCAACCCGATCGTGCTCGGCGCGATTTCGCTCGACCTCTTTGCCGTCCTGCTCGGCGGGGCCACCGCATTGATGCCCGTCTACGCTCGCGACATCCTGCACCTTGGACCGTGGGCGCTCGGGACTCTTCGAAGCGCACCGGCCGCCGGCGCTGCGGTCACGGGCGTGGCCCTCGCACTCTGGCCGATCGAGCGGCGCGCCGGCGCCAAAATGCTCGTCTGCGTAGCGGTCTTCGGGATCGCGACCATCGCATTCGCACTTTCGCGCAACTTCGCGCTCTCGCTGGTCACACTCGCCGTCGCGGGATCGGCGGACATGGTGAGCGTCTTCGTGCGGTCCGCACTCGTCCAACTGGCAACCCCGGACTCGATGCGCGGCCGCGTGAGCGCCGTGAACATGGTCTTCATCGGCGCCAGCAACGAGCTCGGGGAGTTCGAGTCCGGGGTCACCGCGCAGTGGCTCGGCACAGTGCCTTCCGTCGTGGTCGGCGGGATTGGCACATTGATCGTCGTGGCGGTCTGGGCGTGGCGGTTCCCAGACCTCGGGCGCGTGGATCGGTTGACCGACGTCCTGCCGAAGGGCGACGATCCGGAACGGCCCCCAGGGTAGAGTTCGGCTCGACGGACGCGCTTCGTGAGCTAGCATGTGCGTTCGGCACCCGATTGCCCCCCGGAATCGCACGTCGTCGTGAGCTATCTTGCGCCGCTAGGGCGACTGCACGGAGGGACTGGACTGATCCCGCCCGGGCCCCGGCTCGCTGGCGTACTTCCGGTGCCAAAGGAGTCAGGCCGCAACGATGAAATGCGCGTGGATGTGGCCCGCTTTGGTCTCCGCCGCGTGTCATGGGTCGCCACCGTCGTCTGCCGAGGGAACAACGCCGGATGCCACGGCGTATGCGACGGGAGCGTCCTCATCCGTCGCCCTCTCCCCCAGCAGCCAATCGTCCGGTGGAGCATCCTCATCAGGAGACGCATCCTCCTCGGGAGCAACCTCGAGCGGGCCGTCGTCGGCCGGGTCGTCATCAGGAAGCTCTTCCTCAGGAGCAACGTCGAGCGGGTCTGGATCCAACGGCACGGAAGGCGGCGCGGCACTCTCGGACGGCGACGGCGGCGCGACGCCGAGCACGGTCACCGTGCTCACGAACCGTTACGACATCGCGCGCACGGGCGCGAACCCGAACGAGACGATCCTCAATACGACCAACGTCAACGCGATGTCATTCGGCTTCCTCTTCTCCGCGAGCGTGACGGGACGAGTCTACGGGCAGCCGTTGTATGTGCCCGGCCTCACGATCGGCAATGCCCTCCACAACGTGGTCTACGTCGCGACCGAGCACAACGTGGTGTACGCGTTCGACGCGGACGACGGCACGTCGCTCTGGTCGACCACGCTCGAACCGCCGATCATTCTTGGTACGGGCGCGGTGTACAACCCCGGCTGCGCCGACATGGGGAGCGGCGCAGCGACGTATGAGGTCGGCATTACGTCGACGCCGGTCATCGACCTGAACGCGGGACTCATTTACGTCGTGGCGAAGACGACAGGCATGCACATGCTCCACGCGCTGAGCCTCACGACGGGCGCAGACGTCCCGACACCGACCGTCGTCGGGCCCGAGGGGTTCAACTCCAACATTCATCTCAATCGCCCCGGGTTGCTTCTGCTCAACGGCATCGTCTATATCGCCTTCGGAAGCCACTGCGACAACGGCGCATTCAACGGCTGGATCTTTGGGCACGACGCGACGACATTGGCGCTGCAGAGCACTTACAGCACGACGCCCTCGGGCAGCGACGGGGCGATCTGGCAGGGCGGTGTGGGGCTATCGAGCGATGGAACCGCGCTTTGGTTCAGTGTTGCCAACGGCACGCAGGGAGGCCCCAACATGGGGATGAGCGTCGTGAAGGCGACACTCTCCGGCAACACGTTGGTCAATACGCTGAGTCTGCAAGAAGTGGCCGACGGCGACAACGATCTCTCGGCCGGTGTCGTGCTGGCCGGCAATCAGGCGCTCTCCGGCGGCAAGAGCGGTTATGTCATCTTGCTCAACACCGCCGACGCATCCCAAGCGCAACTGGTCGAGGCTGGCGGTGAAGTTCACAACGTCGCGACGTGGAACGGCGGCGCCGCCGGACAACTCGCTTACACGTGGGGGTCGGGCTCGCAGCTGACCGCGTGGCAGTTGACGGGCGGCATGCTCGTCAACGAGGTGACGAACACAGAGCAGAGTCCTGGACACCCGGGGGGAATGATCACGATCTCGTCGAATGGCACGACTCCCGGCTCGGGCGTCCTCTGGGCCCTAATCCCACTGTCCGGTGACGCGTGGCACAGCACGGCCCCCGGCGCGCTTTACGCGTTCGATGCATCGGACATCTCGAAGCACTCTCTGTGGAACAGCACTCTCGACGCCACGGACTTCGGCACGTACGCGAAGTTCAGCCCGCCGACGGTGGCCAATGGCAAGGTCTACGCTGCGACCTTCTCGGGACAGATCATGGTGTACGGGCTCAAGTGAGGGGTTCGAGGTTTCCGATGGGCATCGATGGGTCGTTCTCCAAGTGCCGAGTGCGTTGGGTGGCGGCGGTTGCCGCGTCGCTCGTCGCCGGCTGCTCCTCCAACGGTGCATCCAGCCCGTCTTCCGCTCCTGCCACGGAGGCAAGCGGTGCCAGCTCCAGCGCCCTGGATTCGGGCACGACCGCGGACGCGAGCGCCATCGGGGCCGACATCGACTCGAGCATCGTGACCTCCGACGGCGCTACGCGCGCTTCAGTCGACGCCGGCCCGGGCCCGGATGCAACCGGCGATGCCAGCACGGGCGATTTCTCCGAAGCAAGCACCCCTTTGGAGGCCGGACTCAGCGACGTGTCCGCAGAATCGGAATCGAGCGAGGCCGGCCCTACCCCGGCCCCGACGCCTGCCGCGATGCTCTCCGAGACGGGCCTTTTCAAATCCGTCGCCTCAGACGGGACGTTGAACCTCCAGGATGGAGTCCAGGAGTATCAGCCGATGTACTCGCTCTGGGCCGACGGCGCCGAGAAAACCCGTTGGATCCTTTTGCCACCGGGCACGCAGATCGACACGACGGACCTCGACCATTGGTCGTTCCCCACGGGAACGAAATTCTGGAAGGAATTCGCGCTCGACGGGCAACGCCTGGAAACCAGGCTTCTCTGGATCTATGGCCCTGGAGCTGACGATTTCCTTCTCGTCACCTATTGGTGGAATCCGGAAGCGGGGATCGCGGACGACGCCGAATTGGCGAACCCCTTCGGGGTTCAGAACGTCAATGGCACCACGCACAACGTTCCTGCCCAGGAGGATTGTCACACCTGCCACGACGCGCTCGAGGAGCACGTCCTCGGGTTCGGAGCGATTGAACTCAATCACACATTGCCGGGCGTCAACATCCACACGCTGATCGATGCCGGTTCGCTGACGAACAACCCCGAAATCGCCGATCTCACGATCCCGGGCGATTCAACGGCGCAAGCGGCACTCGGCTATCTGCACGCCAATTGCGGGAATTGCCACAACATCACGCCGGGCGCGACCGGAATCCCCACTCCGGCCATGATCTTGCGCCTGTTCGTCGGTGCGACGACGGTGGAAGACACGCAAGCTTATCAGACGTCGGTCAACGTCGCGACCACGGACTTTACCGGAATTCCCTACCGCATCGCGGGGCAGGATCCGATGGATAGTTGCATCACGCACACCATGTTGACCCGCGGCGGGAGAGAGCAGATGCCACCTCTTGCCACCGATTTCGTGGACGACGCAGGGGTGGCGGCCGTCAACGCATGGATCAGGACGTTGCCACCACCCCTCTAGGCGAGCGTGCCTGTGGCCCGACCCGAGCCAGACGGCGCGGCCGTAGAGCGCGAGGCATGGGCATCGTTCTCCAGACTGTCAAGCGCAAGGAGTCCGCCTGGCCGTTCGCGTCGAATCAGGTTACCCATGAACGCAGACAGGGATGTCCCAGTGAACGTGCGTCCTCCGCTCACGAGCGTCGTGGAGAGCCTCGCCGCTTCCGTTCCTTTCGTCGCGCCCGACGCGCTCGAGCGCCGCAGCGGCAGGCCCCTGCGGTTGCGGCTGGGCGCCAACGAAAGCCTGTTCGGACCGTCGCCGCGGGCGGCGGAGGCCATGCGCGTCGCGATCGAACACGTCGCCCGCTACGGAGATCCGGAGAGCGCGGCCCTGCGGGCGGAGCTCTCCACCATCCATGGTATTCCCCCGAGCCATATCGTCGTCACCAGCGGCATCGACGACTTGCTCGGGCTCGCAGTGCGGGCATTTATCGATCGCGACGCAGTCGCGGTGACGTCGCTAGGGGGTTATCCCACGTTCGGTTATCACGTGCTCGGTTTCGGCGGCCGCCTGGATCGCGTTCCGTATCGCGACGACTTGAATGATTTGCAAGCATTGTCCGAAAGAGCGCACAAGTCGAACGCGCGCCTAGTCTACCTCGCCAATCCCGACAACCCCAGTGGCACGTGGCATTCCGCCGCCACGATCCGTGATTTCTCCGACAGCCTTCCTTCCGACAGCGTGCTCTTCGTGGACGAGGCGTACGTCGAATACGCGCCGCCCGGAACGGCCCTCCGCGTCGACTCCGCCGACCCACACGTCATCCGTATGCGAACGTTCTCGAAGGCCCACGGCATGGCCGGGGCCCGCATCGGTTACGGGATAGCTGCGCCGGAGACGATCGCGGCATTCGACAAAATCCGTCATCATTTCGGGGTCAACGCCGTCGCGCAGGCGGGCGCCCTTGCGTCTCTAGGAGACCGCGCCCACGTCGACGAAGTCGTCGCCCGCGTCGCCGAGGGGCGGCGCGACTACGTCGATCTTGCCCGAAGCCTCGGATTGGCCACTCTCCCTTCGGCCACGAACTTCGTCGCCATCGACGTGGGCGGCAGGACCCGCGCCGAAGCTCTGCTGGCCTCCCTTCAAGATCGCGGCGTCTTCGTCCGCATGCCCGCGGCGCCTCCGCTCGACCGATGCATTCGGGTGACGGTCGCGCCGGCTGCTGACAGAGCTCAGTTTGCCGAAATTTTTCGCGATCTGTGGCGGAATTGAGCGCTTCACGATTCCTGTCGCCGCGGGGAGCTGCGCGCGCCCGAAGGGGGCGTCGAACGCGGCTCTGCACGGGGCGCGCTCGCGTCGCTCAGCGGATGCTCAGGATCGCATGAAGGATGCCGCACCGGACTTCGCGACCTCGCGATCCGGGTACAAAGAAGCAAGTCCTTCGCGACTCGCGGCGACCACTCCGCGCTCGGTGATGAGAGCCGTCACCAGGCGCGCCGGCGTCACATCGAATGCGTAGTTCGATGCGCTCGAGGTCGTCGGGTGGATCCGGACCCTCTCACGGACCCTCGCGCCGGCGGCCCCATGAGGGGCTCGAGTTCGCAGGCCCTCGACGCAATGGACCTCGGCTGGATCGCGCTCCTCGATCGGAATCGAAGTCAAGCCGTCCTCAGCCGCCCAGTCGATCGTCGGGTAGGGTAAGGCGACGTAAAATGGGATGCCGTTGTCCAGCGCGGCCAATGCCTTGAGATACGTTCCGATCTTGTTGCATACGTCGCCGACAGCGGTGACCCGATCGGTGCCGACGATGCAAACATCGACCATCCCGTGCTGCATCAGGTGCCCGCCCGCATTGTCAACGACGACGGTGTGCGGCACTCCGTGCTGGCCAAGCTCCCAGGCCGTGAGAGCTCCCTGATTGCGCGGTCGCGTCTCGTCGACCCAAACGTGCACGGGGATGCCGGCGTCGTGAGCCATGTAAATGGGTGCGAGCGCCGTGCCCCAATCGACGGTCGCGAGCCATCCGGCATTGCAATGCGTGAGAATATTGAGGCGTTGACCCATAGGCTTGCGCGCGAACAGAACTCGCAGGAGAGGCAGGCCGTTTCGGCCGATCGCCTCGTTGATGGCTACGTCCTCTTCGCAAATCGCCGCCGCTCGCCGCCAGCCGAAATCGAGACGCCGGTCCAACGGAGCGGCGACGACTGCGCGCCGGATTTCCTCGAGCGCCCATCGCAAGTTGACCGCCGTGGGGCGGGTTGCGACAAGGTCCAGGCAGGCGCGATCGAGCGCCGCATCGGACGGGTCGTCGCGTAAGGCGAAACAGACCCCGTACGCGGCCACGGCACCGATGAGCGGTGCACCGCGGACCCACATCTCGCGAATCGCTCGAGCGACATCCTCTGTCGTAGCGAGCGTCGCAGAGACGAGTGCATGCGGCAACGCTCGCTGATCGATAATCTCGATCGACCGGCCGTGGTTCGCGGCAACAATCGAGCGCCGATGGACGCCGGCCACCCTCATGGCATGTCGATGGGCGCGACGGCGCCCGGGGGCTCCGGCGGCAGAGAGGCACGCTCGCCCTCGATGATCCACCGCGAGAGCCAGACATCGACTTCATTGAAATCGCGCGCCAGCGGGTGGCCCTTGGAGCCAGGCGTGACGCGTTCACGATCAAGCCGGATCGTCGCCATTCCGGCCTCGCGAGCCGCGTCGAGCTCTGACTCGGTGTCGGAGAGGAACAGAACCGAGCCGGCCGCCATTCGGATTTCAGAGGCGATCCGAGTGTACGAGGCCGAGTCGCGCTTCGCACCGGTGTTCGTGTCGAAGAATCCGGCAAAAAGCGGCGTGAGGTCTCCGTACGCGGTGTGGGCAAAAAGGAGCCGCTGCGCAGCCACCGACCCCGACGAAAAGACGTAGAGCGGAAAGCCCCTAGCATGCCACGCGCGCAGCTGTGTGACTGCATCTGCGTAGACGTGTCCCTGAAAGGCACCCGTTCGGTAGCCCTCCGCCCAAACGTAGCCCTGCAGCGTCTTGAGCGGCGCAGCCTTTCGATCTTCGTCGATCCATCGGCCTAGGACCGCGACGACGGACTCTTCGTCAAGCATGGGTTCTCGTTCGTGCACGCGCACGCTTTCGAGAATGGCGGCCAAGCCGGGATCGCCTCGATGGGCTCTCACGTAGTTCGGAATGTGACGCCGCGCAAATGGGAACAAGACGTCCTTGACGAACGACAGGCTGCTCGTCGTGCCCTCGATGTCGGTGAGAATGGCGGGCATGGTGACCTCGAACCAAAAACCGTCACGCTTTTCCTTGAGCGCGCGTCAATCTTCGAATTTCGGAAAACGCTGGGCGATGTCCGTGCCCGTGAAGCGCGCGACCCAGCCGTCGGCATTCGTGAACAGGCGTATGGCCGCGAAACGCGGCTGAGGTCCCATATCGAACCAATGCGTCGTTTCGGCGGGAACGCTGATCAGGTCGCCACGCTCACACCGCACGGTGTACACGTCGTCGCCGATGTGCAGATAAAAGACGCCCGCGCCTTCCACGAAAAAACGGACCTCGTCCTCCGAGTGCGTGTGTTCGTTCAAGAACTTTGCCCGCATCGCCTCTTTCTGCGGGTTATCGGGCAACATCCGCACGACGTCCACCGACCGATATCCGTGTCCCTGCATCAGCCGGTCCACGTCGCGTCGATAGGCGTCGATCACCGTTGCCTCGTCGGCAGTCGGCGCAAACTCGGCCGCCGCTTGCCAGCGTTCGAAGCGGACGCCAGCCCTGTCGAGATGCTGGGCGATCTGCCTCCCGTCGGCGGTATCGATGTGAGACTCCGCGGGGGATTCGCGATGATATACGCGCAGCCTGCTCATGAACTTCTCCTCCTTCCAAGCGCGCAAGAGCATGCACACTCCTCGTGCTCCCGATCACGGTGTTTCGCATGCACGGCCAATCCTCGCACGCTTAGGGCGCGAAGGGCAGGTCGAGCATCCAAGACGGCACCAGCAGCATCCTCATCGCCGAAGATTTCTCCTTACCAGCTCGCACGCAAAGAGAAACTCGAACGTTTCGACGAAGCGCAAGGCTTCCTCCATCGTCGTGCCCCATGTGTAGAGGCCATGACCGCGAATGAGATAGCCGGGATACGGCGCATTCTTCCAGCGCTCCGTCACGCTGCCGGCAAGAGAGACCATATCCTGCGTGTTGTCGAAAATCGGCACGGATACGATCGTATCGTGAGTGGAAATACCCGGAAAGGCTTTGAGCAGCTCGTATCCTTTCAGCTCGAGAGCGCCCCTCCGATCGGACTCCAAGCCGAGCACGGTACTGTGGACCGAGTGGGTGTGAACGACCGCCCCCACGCTCGGATCCAGCCGGTACATCACCACGTGAAGCGGCGTCTCGGCCGACGGGCGTCGAGGGTCCGTCGGTCTGCCGTCGTAGTCGACCAACATGACGTCCGCAACGGTCAAACGGCCCTTGTGACGCCCCGACACAGTGATGGCGATGTGCCATGGATCGAGACGTATGGAATAGTTTCCTGCCGTCGCTGGCGCCCACCCGCGGGCATCGAGCCACTGGCCCGCACTTGCGATGAGCGATGCTGCCTCTGAAATGTGCATCGTGCGTCTCCGCCGAACCGCGCGGGCTCACCCGCGCGCCATGCCCGGGCCGCCGAAATTCACTGGATCCTTCGTGTTGGGTCGGGCGTCGACCACCGGGTTGACCGACAACGGTGCCGGCATACTGCCCCATGCCGAGACCTCTGTCTCGCGCTTGTCTCGTACGAAACGCACAATGTCTCGTCGAAACATCCGCTTTTATTGAACATTTGCGCTACTTCGAGCCGGACGGACGCGCTCGTGCACCGTTCGCACGGCGACGTACGGCTTGGCAGGGCCCAGCGCGCCCGGCCTCCGAAAACCGCATGCTCGTTCCGAAAATCGGTCGGCAGCGGAGCCGCGAGTTCCGGCTGGCGACGCGCTTTCTCGCTTGTCCTACGACAGCACCCCGGGGTGCGCGCGGGTCCGAAAGTTGCTGACCGGTGCAGCGTTGAGCGTCGCCGATTGCTTTTCGGAGCTCACCCCCGCAATCGGCTTATGGCCACCATCGGAGACACCGGGATGAGGACGAAGACTGGAATGAACGCGACACGCCATGGAACTCTACTCGCGGCGGCTGCCTGGCTCGGCAGCGCGGGTGCGACCGCAGTGGGCTGCTCGGGGAACTCGTCCACCGTGGGAAGCAACGCGAGCGGTGCCGGTTCGAGCCCCGGGACCGACATCGGTGTGGTGGGTCTCGCCATTACGTTGCCGGGCGGCGAGTTGGTCACGGGCATCACCTACGAGCTCGTCAACAGCGCGGGATCACCCGTGACCATTCCTGGGGTGGCCAACCCGGGCACGATCGCGGTCAACAACAGCAATTCGATCGACTTTCAGCTGGGCGGCGTGCCGGCCGGCACCGGCGACTCCATCAGCCTCTCGGCCACCACGACAGGCGGGGCAAGCTGCCAGGGCAACGCCAGCGGAATCAACGTCGCGGCAGGCGGTACACAGACCGTAGACGTCCTGATGCTTTGCTCGATTTCCGGTGCCGATGCGGGCAACTTGTTCGTCGCCGCCACCACCAGCTCCTGCGGCACTTGGACCGCGCTCTCGAGCGCCGGAAGCGAAGCGTACGTCGGAGAGACCATCACGCTGACGGCCACGGCAACCGGTCCCGATCCGACAAACCTTGGATACACCTGGACCATGTCCAATCCGATCGGCGTCTTCGGAGCGATCCAAGCCGACGGCGGCGTCGGCACCCCGGGTCAGGACGAGGCCGTAGGCCCCTCCGACCCGATGACGCTTCTGTGCACATCACCCGGAACGACCACGGTCACATTGGTCGTCGACGACGGACCGGTGCCCGCCGACGCCGGAGCCTGTCCGACCAACCTCAGCACCACGACCACGACGGTCGTGTGCGACGCGTACCCCGCCAATCAGGTCGAATCGGCCTGGGTGGAAATCGGCTCTGGGAACGTGGCCATCGCGCGCGCCCTCACCGCCGCCGCTCCGGCGGATGCCGCGGCGAACCCCTGCCCGAACATCACGCTCAACGGAGCCGCGCCGCAGCCCATGAACCTTCGGGCCGCCGCGACCACGAGCCTCCCGCTGCGCACGACGATCGTCACACCCAACAAGCCGTCGATGTTCCCTGTGAGCTCGTGCGAGCTCACCCTGCCCGCGGGCACCACGAGCGCCGTGGTCGCCGGACAGTCGCTCCCACTGCCGAAGGCGAATCCGCAGAAGGTCGTCGTCCTCGGCGACACCGGTTGCCGGCTGGAAGTTGGCAACGGGTTTCAGAATTGCAACGACCCGACGCAGTATCCCTTCGCCACAATCGCCGCTCTGGCTGCGGCGCAGCAACCGGACCTCGTCCTGCACGTCGGCGATTACCAGTACCGCGAGACCGAATGTCCGGCGGGCATGTCCGCTGCATCCGGATGCGGCGGAAGCCCGTGGGGCTACGGTTGGGATACCTGGGAGGCTGACTTCTTCAGCCCCGGCGCACCCTTGCTGGCTGCAGCCCCCTGGATCATGGTGCGAGGCAATCATGAGATGTGCAACCGCGCCGGGCAAGGCTGGTACCGCTTCCTCGACACCAACCCGTTCGATCCAGTCACCAAGAACTGCAACAGCGCGGCGAACGACACCACCGCGGCGGGTGGTAGCTACAACAACCCTTACCTGATCTCGATCAACTCGAGCACGCAGCTCGTGGTCTTCGATTCGTCGGACGGCCCGAAGACCTTGCCCGCGACGAGCAGCGTGGCGTACACCACGTACCAGGCCGAGTTGGAGGCGGCGGGCGCTCTGCTGGCAAACCCGCCGGCCGATGTTTCGTTCAATTGGTGGGCCAACCATCACCCGATCCTGGGCTACGCCACCGCCACTCCGCCGGCCCTACCGACGACCACTCTGCCTGGGCTCGCCCCGATCTTCAACGCTGTGTTTCCGAACACGTACTTCCCACCGAACGTCAACCTGGTCCTGCACGGCCATACCCATGACTTTCAGGCCATCGATTTTGCGCAGGGGACGGCGGCCGATGGGGGAACTTACTCGAATCCCGCGACCATCGTCAGCGGAAATGCAGGCGACTTGCTCGATGTCGCCCTTCCGTCGCCGATCAACGGGGCTGACCCTGGCGTGACCGTGGCGAGCGAAGGGGACGCCGGGGTCGGAAGCGCCGTGGCCAACTCGGCCGCGTTCGGGTACATGGTCTTTGAGTACCAGAGCTCTACCAACACCTGGGTCGCGACCGAGTATCGAGTGGACAACAGCGTCCGAGACACGTGCGTCGTGCAGACGAGCGGCCAGATGTCTTGTGCGTCGTGGGGGTATTTGCCGTGATCGACGCGTGATCGGACAAGTCTCGAACGGCAGTCGGTGGGGGTCCTTCGGGGCCAATGCCGCCTGCGTCGTGCTGTCGACCGCTTTCGCTGGCTGCGGCGACAGCTCCAAGGCAGAGGCGGGCGCGTCGCGACCGGTATCGTCCGGCTCGCACATCACGGCATCGGAGGCCCGTCCTGCAGCGGTCGCAGCCTTAGTCGACCTGACGCCGCCCCGCCGGGTGCCCGAGCCGACCGCGCGGGAGCGTATCGGGCGAGCGATTTTCTTCGATGCCCGCCTGTCCAATCCGCCGGGCGTGAGCTGCGCGACCTGCCATGACCCCGACAAGGCCTTTTCGGGCAACCACGGCTCTACCACGGGCGTCGCGCTCGGAAGCCGACCGGGCCACTTTGCGCGCCGCAACACGCCTTCGGTTCTCTACATGAAGTACGTTCCGGTCTTTCACTTTGCGCTCGAGGACGACGACGATCTCGTCGAGTCGCCGTTCGGTGGTTTCACGTGGAGCGGTCGGGCCGACTCGGTGGCCGAGTTCTCACGGCTGCCGCTGCTCGACGCCGACGAGATGAATAACGGAAGCGAAGGCGCACTCCTAACGAAGCTGAGAGACGCGAGCTACGCCGGCGACTTCTCGCACGAGTTTGCCGGTGCCCTCGACGCTCCGGCACCGGCCGTGCGAGCGGTGGGCGAAGCGTTGCAAGCGTTCTTGACGAGCGATGCCATGTCTCCCTTCAGTTCGAAGTTCGATGACTTCTTGCGCGGCCGTGCCAGGCTCTCGCCCCTCGAGATGCGGGGGCTCAGGACCTTCGTGAGTCCCGGCAAAGGCGCCTGCAACGCGTGTCACGTCGTGTACGATACGTGGAACCGCCCCGAAGCGTCGCTTTTCACCAACTTCGGCTACGATGCGCTCGGCGTGCCGCGAAATCGCGCGGTGACCGCCAACGCCGATCCGAACCACTACGACCTGGGGCTCTGCGAGCGCGCACAGATTCGCGTCCGGTCGTCGAGTCCGCAGTGGTGCTTGCGGTTTCGCACCCCTTCGCTTCGCAACGTCGCGGTTCGCGACCGCTTCATGCACAACGGCGTATTCTCCAAGCTACGCGACGCCGTGGCGTTCTACGCTACGCGGTCCACGAATCCGAATCTCTGGTACCCGTCGGGTGCAAAATTTGACGACGCGCCGCCCAAGTACCGGCGCAACGTCAATGGGGTCTCGCTCCCGTACAACGGAACCGAGGGTGCCGCTCCCGTGTTGAACGACGAGGACGTCGACGCCATCGTAGCCTTCTTGCAAACGCTGACCGACCAGCCGTACCGCAGCCGCACCCCTCCGTGAGGAATCGGGCATTCGTCCAGGATCGGAGATCGTTACCCTGAACCGCCTGCCTGATCTGCTCGCTTGGCTCGCTCAGCTTCCACCGTCGCGGCGGGATGCCGCTGTTGAAGCACATCTCGGGATCGCCGCGCCCCCGTCCGCTTACCCACCCGGGCAGCATCTCATTGGCTATCACGCCAGCGGCGTAGCCCCGATCGTGCGCATGCTGATCGAAGTCCCGGTGGTCGCTGACGACGTCGTCGTCGATCTGGGGGCCGGCCTGGGCAAGGTGGTCTTGCTCGCGCGACTGCTCACCGGGGCGACGGCACACGGCATCGAGCTGCAACCGGCGCTCGTGCATCGTGCACGACAGGCCGCGGCCCGACACGCCTTGGACGTCCGCTTCAGCAAAGGCGACGCGCGAAACGCCCCGTTGGACGACGGAACCGTGTTTTTCATGTACCTGCCCTTCACGGGCCCTGTGCTGTCCGAGGTCGTGGGCCGCCTACGGACGGTGGCGACGCGTCGCGCGATCGTCGTGTGCTCCCTCGGAGTCGACATCGACCGTGAGGCACCTTGGCTCTGCCGCAGGCCGCTCGACTCGTTCTGGCTCGCGATCTACGACAGCGTTACACGAGACGTGCCACCTCGTCCTAGGCGCGACCGGTCGCCGCTGCTGGGACAAGCGGCGGAGACTGTCGCGTTCGAGCGTCCGGCGCTGTGACCACCCACCAGCGGGAGCGCGCCGGACGCCCGAATCGGCGATCGATCCGGGGGCCGAGCGGCCCCCCTTTCGCTAGGCCGGCGCCAGTCCGTTCGACATTCTGCTCGCCATCGGAGCGGCCGGGCTATCCTCGTGCACCCTACGCAAGGAGTACGATGCAATACACACGACTCGGTGCGACAGGCCTCAAGGTCTCCCGCATCTGCCTTGGGTGCATGAGCTACGGAGACCCCGACAAGGCGTCGCCGGACGGCTCCCGGCGCTGGCCGTGGGCCTTGCGCGAAGCCGAGGCGCGACCGTTTTTCGCGCGAGCGCTCGACGTCGGCATCAACTTCTTCGATACGGCGAACGTCTATTCGGCAGGCGCGAGCGAGGAGGTCGTCGGCCGCGCGCTCAAAGATCTCGCTCGACGCGAGGACCTCGTGCTCGCGACGAAGGTCCACGGCGCGATGAGCCCCGGACCGAACGGTCAGGGCCTGTCGCGTAAGGCGATCTTTCAGGAGATCGACGCGAGCTTGCGTCGGCTGGGAACGGACTACGTGGATTTGTACCAGATCCACCGATGGGACAACGAGACGCCGATCGAAGAAACCCTCCAAGCGCTCGATGACGTCGTCCGCGCCGGCAAGGTCCGGTATCTCGGCGCCTCCTCGATGCATGCCTGGCAGTTCAGCAAAGCCCTTCACCTCGCCGAACGGAACGGTTGGGCCCGTTTCGTATCCATGCAGAACCATTACAACCTGCTTTATCGCGAAGAAGAGCGGGAAATGACCGCTCTCTGCCGCGATCAGGGGATTGGCATGATCCCGTGGAGCCCGCTCGCACGCGGACGCCTGGCACAAGGCGCAACACCCTCCGAAAGGACGATGCGATCCCAGTCCGATCGTTTCGGCAAGTCTCTCTATGGGGCCTCCGCCGACGCAGACGCGCTCGTCCTCGAACGCCTGGATGCCGTCGCCAAGGCGCGCGGCGTACCGAACGCGCAGATTGCGCTCGCGTGGCTCCTGCGGCAAGAGGGGGTCGCGGCGCCCATCGTGGGAGCTACGAAGCTGCAGCAACTCGACGATGCCGTCGCTTCTCTCTCGTTGAAACTTTCCGACGACGAGGCGCGGAGGCTCGAGGAGCCGTACGTGCCCCACTCGGTTGCCGGCTTTGCGTGAGCACGGTCGGCAGCTCGGCGCGCTCGTCGTGCAGCCAAGCCGACGCACTGCGCTACATGCCGAAATCGACCCGCGGAGGGGGCCGCGAGGTGGGCTTCGCGACGGCTGACGGCATCGGCCGAGGGGCCACGCGGACAGATGACGGACTAGGAAACGCCGCTAAAGTTGGCTCAGGGGAAGCCGTATCGATCGGCGTCGGTGCAAGAACCGCTGCGGGGCTCTGGGGCGCCGCGAGAGTTGCGGCAGCGGAGGATGCCGTCTCGGCCCCGGACGGCATCGGCGGCCACGCAAGCTCGCCCGCGGCGGGCAGCCGGCCCAGAAGCGCGGCGGGGGTGGCCGACGGCGTCACTGGAACGTAGCCCGCATTGCTGCCGGTCGCAGACCAGATGACGAGCGCGACGAGCACCGTGACGCCGACGCCGAGCGCAATCCACAACGGCCGCGTCGAGCGCCGAGCAAACGGGGGCACGTCGAACTCCGTCGAGTCCACTGGCCCCGACCGATTCGCCGAGCCCGCAAAGGCGGCGCGGTGCGGATCCCAAGAGGGCCGAAATGCGGTGGCGAGCTGTTCCAGGTCCTCTTGTGCTGCCTCACTCGGTATCCCGCCGTCGCCAGCACCGGGACTCAAGGGCTGCCCGCTCACCATGGCAGACGAGCGTACCATCGGCCGTTGGGGCGGACCATTGCGCGGCCACGAATCGGGGCCGCCCGATGCCGACCCGGCCCGCGCGGCAAGGACGAGCTCGCCGAGCCGAGGAAGCGTCCGTGTCATTCGCTGAAATGGACCGCCGCGTTCCGAACTGTCTAGGGTTGCGAGCACCATGTGGAGAAGGCCCAGAGGATCGGCATCGGGAAGTCGGTTCGGGACGGCGCCCGGCAGATGCGACTGAGCAGCACAAACTGCCCTACGTTGAAACGGGAGATCGCGGGGGCCCTCTTGGGTCCACGCGCCGCGCCGCCCGGTCACGACGCACAACGGTCACACACGCCACAGTAAACGGCAAGTCGAGCGCGCCGCGTTCGACTCCCATCGACGGAAGGAAATTGAGCCATCCTGGGCCAATTGAGATTTCGGTGTCGCGACAGGTTGCGGTCGCGCGTCGCACCTTGGCCTTGCCCGCCGGCATTTCTCGGCATTTTGCTGGCGGCATGTCGAGTGCAGTTCGCAGCCGCCGCGGCGAGAGTCCAATCGGACGCGGACGTGCGGAGTGCAGAACTCGGCCTCCGGCCGTTCGTCCAAATACTGCCCGACTGCTAATTCGATGTCGCCGACAGTCGGAATGGAGAACTCGACTCGTGGCATAAATTCAAGACGACACATTTTGTGTGACGGAATCACCCGCCGACGCGCAATTAACGGAGGGTCATTTATTCTCGCGATGGGAGGGCGAAGCAGGTGTTCGCGCGAGACGAGCGGGGTCTCGCTTTGCGCTCGCGAGCTCAGAATCATGGCGCGCACGCGGTCGTGTGTGCGCTCCGAAAGCGGAGCATGGAATCCATAGAGGGAGGAATGAAGATGAACCTATTTAGCATCGGACGACGATCGACCCGGGCGAGCGTGGCCGCCGCGTTAGGACTTTTAGCAGCCCTTGGTTCGGCGCACTGCGGTTCCGCGTCGGATCCGAACGGGACCGACCCCAAATTTGCCCCGGAGACGTATGACGAAAAAGAGCCTCTGACCAATGCGATCGTCGGGTCGCCGCAGGGAGTCATCCAGATTGCCGCCGACGGCACGGTGACGGCACTGCCCGGCCCCACCGGCAAATCGGGCGGCGGCTCCTCGGGCACGGTGAGCGGGGGCTCGTCGGGTTCGACGAGCTCGGCAAGCGCGAGCTCGGCAAGCGGCGGCGGCCCGTCGGATGCCGGGATCGTCTTTCCGGAGGACAGCGCGGTCGCCGAGGACGGAGGGTCCGGCGGGGGCTTCGGGTTTTGGACGTTCGACGACTGCTCTCCCAAGTCTCACTTTCTTCTGGACTCGTCCGGGGAGGGCGCGACGGCGCAGCATGCGCTCCGCGCCGATTGCGTTCCCGGCATCACTGGCTTGGGCATCCAATTCCGAAGCGCCGCGGACGTGGTGCAGGTGCCCGACGAGCCCCAATTCACGGTCAGTTCCCGTGTTGCGGTCGCAGCCTGGGTATTTCCCGACACTGTGTCCGGCGATCAGCCCATCGTGCTCAAGCGTTTGAACAACCAGACGTCCTTCTCGCTGGCGGTTCACGACGGCAACATTCAGTTTTCCGTCGTGCTCACGACGGGAACGACCGTCGTGTCGAGTGCGCCACTGCCCGCAAAGACATGGTCGCACGTCGCCGGCATGTTCGACGGAACGTTCGTTCGACTCTTTTTCGACGGACAGCAGTTCGGTCAAGTCTATGGGGCCGGCACGCTTCGCGACGAATTCACGCCGATCCGAATCGGAGCGACCACGCAGCAGCAATACTTCCACGGGATCATCGACCAGGTCTTCGTCTCGACGGAGGACATCACGCCGGACACGCTGACGGCCCTCGCCTGCATCCAAAATCCCTCCACCCTTGCTGTGAGCCCCGCGACCAGCGGTCCGGTTCCGTTCGATACCACGGTCCAGTACAGTGTGGCCGTCACGGACAACGACGTCGGATTTTGCGCGTCGCAAAACCTCTACAATTTTTTCTTCAGTTCTTTTGATCCCACGATCAGCGAGAGCTTCAATTCGTCCACGTTCCAAAGCGCATCGCCGGGACAGACGGTCACGTTCGAAGTGGGTCTCACCTCGTCCGATCTCGCGTCGATAGGCAACCACGAGATCACCTTCGTCGTCGAAGACTTCGGCAACAACTTCGAGAACCTCTTCGGGCAGCTCACCTACGACGTCGCCAAGCCGACCGGTTGCTTTGTCGATGTCGGGGAAGAGCTCTTCATCATGGACACGAGCGTCGTAGATGACCCGGTACGCACCCTGGGTCAGAACTCGGGCGAGGGTCTCACTGGCGACGGCGGCATCGACAGCGGCATCGGCATTACCACCGGTATTGGTGTCGGTATCGGCACATCGCCGATCGGCAGCACCGGTGTCGCCAGCGCTGTCGCCACCGAAACCGACCTTGGCGTCGAAACCGACGTCGTCGTTGCCATCAGCCCCGGCATCCCGCCGAGGAGCACCGGCAGCAGCGGTGCCGCGGGCGGCACGACGAGCAGCGGCGGCAGCAGCGCGGCAAGCTCTGCCCCACCCCCCGCACCAGTCGATGGCGGAGACGACGGAGGAGCTCCCGCTTCGAGCACCGGGGTCTGGACCTTCGGCCATCTCATGCGCGACGTGGCGCCGACCGAAGCGGATGCGCCCGCGATGGTCGAGCAGCTCTTTGATACCTGGCTGACGCCCCAAGTCGTCAACACCTTCACCGTGGCCGCGCGCCCGGCCATCCAGTCGGTCCTTCTCGATATCTGGCCACGGACCGCCGATGGCGGACTCGATCTCGATCAGGCGCCGCTCACCCTTCAAGCCATCGTCAATCGCATCGATCTGCGCAAGCTGTCGGCCGGCTCGGCTGGCGAGGGACGCTTCGTCTTTGCGGTGAATGGATTCGACGGCTTTCCTCAGCAGTTTACCGTCATCCTCGAGTACAATTTGCCTGCAACCACGCAACAGGACGTGTTGAACTGGGCCAATCTCTGGCACAGCCTGTCTTCTCTCCCCTTCCCGTCCGAGACGTACAACAGCGCGCTCGAGGCGATCACACGCAACTTCGCCGGGCGCAACGCCTTGCCAGGGGCCGTCAACGGCAGTGCTCTTTTGACGCTCCGGACCAACGAGATTGCCCTTTCGGGCATCCAGTGGGAACTCCGCGAATTCGTGCTTTCCCCAGCGACCGGCTTTCTCCAGGAAGCCCCTGTCGACGAGACACCGGACCTCAGCTTCAACGGCACCAGCACGTTCGCCGACTTCGTCAATCAGAATTCAGCAGCGATCATCGCCGAAGTCCCGGGAGCGACAGGGACCGTGCCCTTGGATTTCGAAGGCGGTCCCTTCCTCGGTGGCTCCGTCTTCAATAATCTCGTGGTGTGGTCCGCTCCCGCAATCGTCGATGACGATGCCCGATTCCACGCCTCGCTCAATACGTGCAACGGATGCCACGGTCCGGAAACCAACACGGGCTTTCTGATGGTCAACCCACGGTCACCCGGAACCGAAGCGACACTGTCGCAGTTCATGACCGGCACGGTCGTCATCGATGAAATCACCGGTGAGCAGCGCTCACTCAATGACCTGGACCGACGGCGCCTCGACCTCACCAGTCTGGTGTGCCCCAGCGATGGCGGGGTATCTCCCTCGGACGCCGGTCTTCCGCCTCCTCCGGACGCGGCTTCTCCCCCCGACGCAGGTTTTGCGCCTTCCGCCGACGCCGGCGACCCGCCCGGCGCACCTGCCCCCGTCGGACTGATCCGCTGAGATACGGCTAACACACGAAACGCCCGGCCGGGTGACCGGCCGGGCGCGGGGTTGCGAGTCCGTGAGCGATCAGCCGAACTGCACCGATCGCTTGGTGAACGCGCCATCCATCCAGAAGCCGACGATGGGAAACGAGACGGCGGGGCGCTCGTCGCCTAGGGCACCCAGCGCGACGAGCAGCGGGGCGTAGTGCTCCCACGTGGGCAACGCCAGCTGGGCCGCAGGCGCGCGCGCCTTGAAGTCCAGCAGCGCGTCCAGGTCGAGGCGCGACAGCGCGTTCTCGGCCCAGCCGTCAAAGTCCCGGGCCCACGCAGGCACTCCGGGGCGAAACGCGTACCGCATGTTGTGCGTGAGGAACCCGCTGCCGAAAATGAGCACCCCCTCTTCGCGCAAAGGCGACAGAGCGCTTCCCAGTCTGAACAGTTCTTGCGTGTCGAGCCCGGGCATCGACACCTGAAGCACCGGAATGTCGGCCTCAGGGTACATCGCCACGAGGGGCACGTACGCTCCATGGTCGAGTCCGCGCTGGGCGTCGTCGGCGACGTCAATGCTCTTCTGGCGCAAAAGATCGCGAACCCGATCGGCGAGTCGAGGCGCACCCGGCGACGCGTACTTTGTGAGGTAATAACGCTCGGGAAAGCCATAGAAGTCGTAGACGAGCGGGACCGAACGCGTGGCCCCGAGTGTGGTCGGCCGCTCCTCCCAATGAGCCGACACCATGAGGATGCTCTCCGGCCTCGGCATCGCTTTGGCCCAGGCGGCCAGCTCGCCCATCCACACTCCGTCGTCGAGAAGCACGGGTGCTCCATGCGCCGCGAAGAGTGTCGGCATTCTCGACGACAGCGTGCTCCCAAACGGTTTGCTCGAGCCAAGGGACTCCATGGTCTCACTCCTGTTTCGTGTGCACGCAGCAAGTGCAAGGCCGCCGAGCAACTGAAGGTTCTGGCGTCGATTCATGGTCGCTCGCACCCTTCGGGCAATGGAGCGCTATGAGAAGCCGCGCGCAAGCCACTTGGAACACGATTGCGCGTAACTTCGCACTTTACCGACGAACCTTGCCACACGCTACGCCGTCGCGACCGCGATCCAGTCGACGAGCGGCGCCGATGCCTCGCAACCAGCCGCAAGCCACTTGACGAGCTTCGGCGACGCGAGCATCGCCTTCGGAACCGGCGGAAATCCGACCGTGAGCCCCTTGTAGGTGAGGAGCTCGGCGCGAGGATGGTCCGCCGGAAACCCCTTCGGCACCCGTTTCGAGCGCTCGTGCGCCTGAGCGACAAACCCCTTTTTGGCGAGCGTGGCGAGGATCTTTACGAGCTCCTTGCCGCGCTTGTCATCGGCGATGGCCGCGCGGAAGCGCTCGAGGGACTCTTTTCCCATCATGTAGTGGCCCGCGGCAGCAAAGGTCTCTCCTGCGCCCACGTGGAAATAGACGGCCATCGGCAAGTCGGTGGCCTTCTTTCCTCCACGCGTCAGCGGGATATACCCACCGATATGCTTCTTGTACGGCGACTTGTCCTTCGAGAAGCGGACATCGCGGAAGATGCGGAACACTTTTGGCTCGTCGAGCTCGCATCGCACGTACGCTGCGTCGATAGCCTCGCGAAGCTCGCCAAGCAGCGCTTTCATCGGCGCGTTCCATCCCACCTCGAACTCGTCCTTGTGCGCGAGAAACCACTCGCGCTCGTTTCTCTTGGCGAGCGCCTTGAAAAATCTGCCGTCGGCGTCGGCGAACCCCGCAAACATCGTCAAGCGTCCTTCCTGAACACCACATGCATGACCGTGGGCGTGGTCGCGTACTCAGCACCAGGGTAGCTCAGTCGTGGCCCTTTCACTGCGGGAGGCAGTCCGCTCCCGCCGTCTGCAAGGTCGAGCACGTCGTCGTCGCGGGGCAGGTCCCGGCGGCGCTGGCGGCGTCGCCTCCGGGGGTCACGTCCCCTTGTGCGTCGCTTGCCGGCGACGAATCGCTCGCCGCTTCGGAGTCGCTCGCCAAATCGGCGTCGCTCGCGGGCGATGCGTCGCTCGCAGGCGAGGCGTCGCTCGCGGACGAGGCGTCGCTCGTGGAGACGCCACCGTCACTGGCACCGGCGGAGCAACCTGGGAAACATTGACCGTAGAGGCCCGGGTTTTGGACCGCAAAGCCGGCCGTGGATGCGCCGTTCGCAGCCGTAAAGGTCGTTTGCAGGAACGCATCGCAAACGAAACCGGAGGGGCACGCCGCCGTGGGCCCCGTCACGCAGACCGGCGCGCAGATACCGCTACCGACGCCGCCATCGGCCAGTGTCGCGGTAAAGCAGAAGCAGTCCGCCGTCGTGTCCGCACCGGTGCAAGGCGCGCCAGGCGCTTTGGTCGGCGGAACGACTTGGCTCACACAACTTCCGCTGTCGACCTGGCACGTGGTGCCGGACGGACATTGGGCGTCTGCGGTGCACGCCGACACGCACGCTCCGATGGCTGCAGAGACGTCGCCGAGGCTGTCCTCGGACAGCCCCAACACCGCGCAGGCACTGCCTGCAACGCACGCCGGCTTTCTGCCGTTTGGCAGCACCTGGCATTGAGGATAGCAGAAGCCCACGTCAGCCTCCGGACCGATGCACACGCCAGGAGAGGAGGACACGTCCGGACCATCGCAGAAGTGAAGATTTCCGTCGTTGCCGGGATTGCAACTGGTCAGGACACACACCGGAGTCGGAGAGACGACGAGGCCTTGCACAGACGAGCTGCACACGTTGATTCCAGGGCCACCCACCGGCCGGCAGTCGGCGTCGGATGTGCAGGTTTTGCCCACGGTACCGTCGTAAAGGCCGCCGCCGGCACTGCCCGCGTCGGGCGCTGGCGCGATCGATCCCGCCGCGTCACCGCGATGGACGGGCGCTGCGTCAGACGTGTCGCTGGATCCCGAGGCTGGCCCGCTGCTTGGGTTGCCGCTCGAACACCCGCCGTAAAGGATGACAGTGCCGGCGAACAGGGCGCCGAACGCCACGATCGATCGCGGCTGGAAATGTCTCTGGAGCATAGGCGCCTGCCTCCCACGAAGGAAAAGCAACTTCTAGCGCGATGGCGTAGGACGGCCAGTCGAGAGTCCGGCCCCGCCATCGCGCCGTGCTCGTAACGCGCGGCCCGCATGGCGGCCACGTGTTTCGGGACTTTTCAGGACGGGCATCGCCGACGACTCATCGAAGCGCATGTCGTGAGAGAGGCAATTTACAGAGTCAGCCAATCGGTGCGTCGCTGGGGCGACGTGCTCTCGAAGCGCGCATCGGCGCCCGGTTGAGCGGTCTGGCACGTCGCTTGTGGCGTCGGTCGGGTCCGCTGTGCAAGAAGTACAGCGCTTGGGTCACCGCGAGCGAGGAGAGCACGCGTCGACGCGTGGCCCATGCGGCCGCCGCGAGAGGGAAGTCCTGCGCCGGCGTTGGGAAAGTGCTTAACTGACTTCGTACGAACGAGCGAGCCATGCCGGGGTTTGAATGCTCCATGGGATTTTCTTTAAATGCGTCTCCGCGATGCACGTGCGCCGGGATCGTCCCGGCGGCCGCGCGATCGCCGCGTTGATCCTGCTCATGGGGCCGGCGACGATCGCGGGCTGCACGTCATCGTCCAAGTCGACGGGATGCGAAAATTCGCAGTGCGCGGCCGGCAACGCGTGTATCGGTGACGATTCGGGCGCGAGAGCGAGCTGCCATCGCCTCTGCACCGGTCAGGAGGATTGCCCGGCCGGCTGGTACTGCAACGACGGGAAGCCTTTAAGCTGGTGCGCCTCGTTGGCGACGCAAGTCCTGCCTGCGGCGGGCCAGTTCGGAACGTCCTGCCTACCGAGCGGCGGCGAGGCGAACAATCCGGCTTGCGACGGGACCGACGGCTTCTCGTGCTATGGCACTTCACCAGCCGACGCGAACGCGTTCTGCACCCTCTTGGGTTGCACCCAGAACACCGATTGCCCGGGCGGCTGGTGGTGCGAGGTCGTCGACGTCGCCCCGAACGTGACGACGTCCGTCCGCTCGTTCGGCCCGACGCGCACCGTCTGCCTGCCGCGCCAGTACTGCGCGACCTGCGAGGCCGATCATGACTGCTCGCCAAGCGCGGATGGAACAGGCCAGCACTGCGCCACGGACGCGAACGGAAACGGATTCTGCACACCCGAATGTGCGTCGAATGATACCTGCCCACTCGATGCGACGTGCGTCCCGGCGTTCGATGTGTGCGTCGCGACCGCCTGCATGACCGACAGCGACTGCCCCACCTTGGGCGGGGTCCCCGAACGGTGCTTCGTCGGGTCGTGCGAGCTTCCCTGCATGACCGACGCGTCGTCGTGCCCGCCGGTCAACGGTGCCCCCGGGCACTGCAGCTCCGCGGGCTCTTGCGTATCGCAATCCTGCGCGAGCGACGACGATTGCCCACCGACTGACGGAACGTTCCAACACTGCCTGGCGGGCGCATGCACCCCCGAGTGCGGCGGTCCGGCCGACTGCCGCGCCGATCAAACGTGCGGGCTGCTGTCCGTTTGCCACCCTCGCGCGGGTGTGTGCGTCGGAGACGGAGGGTTCTGTTCGCCCTGCCGTTCCGATGCCGACTGCCAGGATGGCTACTGCTTGAGCGCGCCCAATTCCACCGAGCGGTTCTGCAGCCAAACGGCGACAGGGGCATGCTCGGCCGACGCCGCGCCAATCGGGAACTGCCCCGCACGCGCGAACGACGCGCCGTACATGGGCGTCGCGTGCACGTCCGAGGACGATGGCTTCGCGCCGGCCAATCAGTGCGTCGCGTTCGTCAGCATCGGCACGTTGACCGGAGACCAACAGGAGACTCCAGGATGCTATACTATCGATCGCTGAAACGAACCCGGACGAGCGGGCGCGCTCGCCGGTTGGCCTGCGCGCTCGGCCGCTGCTCCGTCCTCGCCGCTCTCGCGGGTTGCGGAAGCGGAGGCTCGGGATCCGCCGGGCCGGCGTGCAATCCGTGCGACGGCGGCAGCGCCCTGGTGACGACGCCGCTCACGGGGCACACCACCAATCCCGACGGAATCCCCTACCCGGACCCAGTCACCGGCTATGGGCGCAGTTCGCGCAGCGGAACGACGCCGGGCAGTGTCATGCCCAACTACCGCTTTCTGGGCTATCCAAATTCCGATACGACTATGGGCCTGCAAACCGTAGCGTTCGCGGACTTCTACGACCCGTGCATGAAGCGGTACAAACTGCTTCACGTTACCGTGGCCGCCGTCTGGTGCGTCCCCTGCAATGAAGAGACGACTGCCCTCGTGGCGGGCGCCGCAGCGCTGACGGCGAAGGGCGCGGTCGTCCTCCAGGTGCTCGACGACGGTCCGATCATGGGAACGCCGGCGACGAAGGCCGATCTCGATTACTGGATCACGCTGCATGGCACGATGTTTACCGAAGCTCTCGATCCCATGCTGACCAATCTCGGTTCCCTCGTCGACGCCGCGACCGTCCCGTGGAACTGCGATCTCGATCCGCGCACGATGGAAATTCTCGATCAAAGCAGCGGTTGGACGGGCGACATCACGAGCGAGCTCGCGCCCGGCTTTGCGGCACTGCCGACAACCCCCAGCTACCCCGTGCCGGCCGCGTGCAATTGAAAGCGGCCGCGCACATTTCGATGGTTGTGGCAGCGGCCATCGGCTGTTCCCCCGCGTCGGGATCGCTCTCGGCCGCCCCGTCCCCCGACCTGTCGCCGGACCGATCGACGGCCACGTCCGCACCGGACTTCTCGGCGTCCGAGCTCGCCGGAAAACCGTTTCACCTGCGCGATCACATCGGCAAAGAGGTCATCGTCCTCGATTTTTGGGCGACGTATTGCGAACCATGCAAATCGGAATTTCCTCACCTTCGATCCATGTACAAAAAGGACAGGGACCGAGGGTTGCTGGTCGTCGGCGTGTCGATGGACGGGCCCGAGACGGCCGCGGACGTGTCGGCGTTCGTGCGTCGCTTCGAGTTGGATTTCCCCGTCGTGCTCGACGAAGATTCGCGGATCGCAAGGCTGTACAACCCGAAGAAATCCATGCCCCTCAGCGTCATCATCGACCGGACGGGGCGAATTGCGGTCGTTCGCGAGGGCTTCAGCCCGGGTGACGAAAAGCTCGTCGCACTCGACGTGGAGCGCGCGTTATCCGAGCCGCAACCGACCAGGTAGGGGCCGGACGCGTCGTGGAGCTCTCTTTCGACGCACGCATCGGCGTAGCGCCCGCGCGGGGTTCGACAAGCACGATGCGACAAGGTCGGGCGACGAAAATCGCCGCTCTCGCCGCAGCGGCGGTCGTCTTCGGCACGCCGGCTTCGAGGGCGGGCGACGTGGGGAACGTGGCCGGCAAAGATTTGGTTCTCGACGTCACCGAAACGACCATCGCGGCGCAGCACTTCGACGCCCGCGGCGGCGAACTTGCGCAAGACTCCGGCTGGGGCGACTGGCTGAATCGCCTCAATGCCGCGCTGCGCTGGGGAAACTGGACGGCCGGGCTGCGCATCGACTCGCAGGTGTATTGGCGGCGTCCGATCGACAATCCGAACTTCGGATCGCTCACGCCGGCCGACCAGGCTCAAGTCGTGCTCGACAACGAATCGCGCTTCCGCACATCGGTGGTTCCGTCCAAAGTCTGGGCGACATTTGCCTCCCGCGGCGTCGAAGTTACGGTGGGAGACAGCTACGTTCAGTTTGGACGAGGGCTCGTCCTGTTGATGCGCAAGATCGACGACCTCGGCGTAGACACCACGCTGCGCGGCGTGAAGGCTCGCGTCGAGCAGGATTCCTTCGCAGTGACGGCCGTCGCAGGCTTCGGCAACCCATCGCGGGTCGACGAGGCGACCGGGCGCGCGCTCTTCGTGACCGTGCCGGCGCCCGGCGACGTGGCGATGCCCATGTTTGGAAGCGACCGCATCGTCGGGGCCGAAATTCAAGCCGGCCGCGGACTACCCGTCGCACTGGCGACGCACGCTGTTCACGTCGATCGCTGTGCCCCGTACGCGTACGACGCGTCAGGCCGCCCGATCACCGACTTCGGCGCCGACCCATCGGGTGTCCTCTTTGGGACCTGCAACCCGAGCGATACCGCGATCTGGCTCGCGTCGCTGCCGAACGACCCGACGTCGCTCAACGCCCGCGAGATCACGATGATGAGCCAGTCGATTGAGGTTCCCGATCTCTGGGGACACGGCAAGCTCTACGTCGAAGCGGCGCTGCAGCAGCGAATGCACGACACGCGCACGGAAGATCTCGACGGGAACGGGAATGCGATTTACTCGGCGCTTTCGCTCGACGCCGGACCCACGGCGCTCACGTTCGAGCTCAAGAGCAACCGCAATTTTTATGCCGTTCCCGCGGCAATCAACCTATCGCGCGCAAGCGAGTTCATCGCCGACACGTACTCGTTTCTCCCGCCCGCTGAGACGTTCAACCAGATCGATACCGAGTTTGGAAACTTCAACGCGTGCGTCGATGGCGGGCGTTTGCGCGGCGACTACCGGGTGGGCAAGAGCCTGATGCTCTGGGCCCAGGGCGTCTACGCCTACACCAAATCGGAGCAGAATGCCGAATGTGATGCGCACGGCAATACGATCGGGACCGTCGCCGCCGCCAGCGTCCAGAACCGCGTCTGGGACGGCGTGGGCGGCTTCGAATGGTACTTCGACGCCCAGTCGTCGCACGTGTACGCGTCGGTCGGGGCCCGCGACGACACGACGGCGACAGGGGAGTTTTTCTACCGCGAACTCCACGCGGAGTACTCCATCGTCAAGTGGATCAACGGACCTGTATCCGTTGAGATTCAAGGACGTCACCGACTTCGCAAAGAGGAGAGCACCAACCTCGAGCCCGTTGGCGACACCTATGTCGAACAGTGGTGGCACGAAGGCGAGAACTACGTGGCGCTGAAGGTGGCCCCGAAATGGGTATTTACTCAAGGCTTCGAGTACACGACGCTCATCGGGCAGCCCACGTATTACGTCAACGGGGGAGCGATCTACAAGTTCACGAGCGGGTCGAACGTGCGCCTGTTCGTCGGGCAGCAGAGAGGAGCCTTTCGATGCACGAGTGGCGCGTGCCGTTATTTCCCTCCCTTCGAGGGCGCCGAGGCCGAGCTCACACTGAGGTTCTGACCTAAGGCTTCAGAACAGAGTGCGGGGGGGCAAGTGATTCGATGGCGCAGATCTAGCCCAGCGGACTGTGCTTCGAAAACGGTGCGGGATCTAGACGCCGAGCTTCTCCGCGACCCTCACTAGGTCGGCCAGGGAACCGGCCATCATCTTGCGCATCACTTGGCCGCGGTGGACCTTGATCGTGATCTCACTGATCCCGAGCTCGGCGGCGATGCCGGGCGATGGCACGGTCGATCGCCTCCAGAACGTCCACGTCAGCCAGCGGCTTGAGGAGAAACTCGATCGCGCCCGCCTTCATGGCCGTGACCGAGGTGGGCACGTCGCCGTGGCCCGTAATGAACACGATGGGAATCTGCGTGTTGAGCTCGGCGAGGCGCCGCTGCAGGTCGAGACCGCTATCGCCCTGCAGGCGCACGTCCAGGACCAGGCAACTGGGAGCATCCACCGGAGGCCGGCTCAGGAATCCTTGCGCAGATGCGAACACCTCCGCGCGCATGCCCGCGGAGCGAACCAGGCTCGCGAGCGCCTCTCGGACCGACTCGTCATCGTCGACGACGAACACGATCGGCGCGGACTGCGGCGTGGCCATCGCGGCTCTGTACGATGCCATAGATCACCACCCGCGAACAGGACTCCGCCAGCGCACCGCTGCGCGATGAGACGATGGCGCCGGGTGCTCTCATCCCAAAGCGAGACGACGCATGGAGCGTCGAGAGGATGTCCCGTGACGAAGCGCAGACCCTGATGCAGGCGGCGCACGAGGTCTGCCCCGACTCCAACGCCACACGCGGCAACATCGAGGTGAAACTCGTCGCCGAGTGAGAGCGCATCGTCTTTTCGGCGTCGGGATCGGCTCGCGGCCTAGCTCAGCTCCGCAACGAGCTGCTGATCAGGCGACGAGACTGGTGGGCAGCACGGGTGTCAACGCGCAAGCCGCTTGAGCCTGGCGTTTACGTGGCGAGCCGGCCCTTCCGCCCCTCCGCTAGCGCTTGCGCCATACACAAGAAAACACACAAGCGGCGCTATGTTTCAGAGGTCTTCCAGGGTCGCGTCGGCCCTTCCACAAACCCTCGTTTTATAGAGCGGGAGAAGGGATTTGAACCCTCGACGTCCACCTTGGCAAGGTGGCACTCTACCACTGAGTTACTCCCGCAAGTCTCGGCAGAATGACCCCGAGGCGAATACGGGGATCGTGTAGCGTGCTCGATCGGCAGTGTCAACGATAGGGTGCTCGACGCAAGGCGACTCGCGGGAATGCGCTGCCATTGTACCCACGTCGCCCCCTTCCATTGCGGCGCCGACTTCAGGCGTAAAAGCCGATGGCCGCGTGACTTACGATCGATCCGTCGTCTTCGTCAACCGTCTGCTCGTAGTGGAGTAGGTGCCCAGTCGTGCCGCCGCTGTTCGATCCGACGGATCGGAGAAGCGACCAGATCGGCGCTAGTCCACACACGCGGCGCTCGTCGAGATCGGAAACGACATGCGACCAAAAGCCGCTGGCGTCGAGCGCCACCGCATGCTCCAACGACATCCGATCGGCTCGCTCGAGGTTGGTGCGCTGCTCCGTGTCGTACGCGCGCGAATCGCCAAAGCGCGGACCGACGTGCGCGAGGTCAGCACCGGCCACGACAACGACGCGGCCCGCGCGGGCCTCGACCATCGCGCGCACGCCACCTATGAAGCGCGCGATACGGGCATCCGTGTCCGGCGCTTCGCCGGTCGCCTGTTGCGTCCCCAGGCCGGCCAGAACGGGAACGATACGAAAGGGTCGACCCTTCAGCAAGTGTTTGAGAAAGACGACCTGGAATTCGAGCGAGTGCTCGCGCTTGTGGTTGAACTGATCGGCGTATGGGTCGAAGCCGTCGGCAAGCGCAGCAAGCGAGTCGATGCTCTCGGCATCGGCATCCACAGGTCCGAGCGGTGTGCCGAAGGCCTTGCGACATAGCGCGAACGGCTCACGCATGGGCGCATGCGACGTGCCAAAGACAACAAAGGTGTCGGCGTCCGGCGGCAGCGAAGCGCGCATCGCCCCATACGCGTGACCGTAACCAACCGCACCCCGCCACGGGTCGATGTGGGGTGCGATGAGTCCCACCAATCGCCCTTGTCCGGGGGCGGCGGCGCCATTGGCTCGCGCGAGACACGAATCGTCGATGTAACGCTCGAGCGCGCGTCCGTCGCCATGATAGGCGCCGCCGGCATGCGAGGCCGGACGAACGGAGGCGGCAGCGAACTCGCGTTCGACTCGAGCGCGTGCGGCACGAAACGATGGCCCCTGCAGAAAGAGACCGCGCTCGAGTTCGTCGGCCAACCTGACGACCACATCGACGGGCACGGGCTGGCCCAGCTCGCCCGAAGCCTCGCGGGCGATTTGCTCGCAGCTGGCCGTCCCAGTAAAGCGCGATACGACAGCAACGAGGGCTGGCGGAATCACCGCGTGCGCCGCGGTGACTCCCTGCGGATCGCGCAATACGAGCACGCGGCCGTGCTGACGATCCGGTACAACTATCGACTCGACGGCACGGAGCGCGGGACGAGATTGGGCATCCATCGCTACCCAGCTTAGCGGACGCTTGCGATCGGCGCGCTGCATCGCAAGTTGACGGCTACTCTCGATGCGATGCGACGCACTTCCCCGCCTTGGCACTGGTCGCCCTATCGTGCGGACCTCCTCGCTCTCTACGCAGAAGCGGATGCGCTTCTTGCAGGCTGGGCATGCGCGTGTACGATTCACGTCGCACCCGAAGCTCGTTGTTGCCGGTTTGACCTCACTGGGCGCGAGCCGCACGCCACGGCCGTCGAACTCGAGGAGTTGCGTCACGCCATGCGCGCGCTCGGGCTCCCGCCGCGGGGCCTGCGTAGGCTTCCGTTGGCGCAACCGGGGCCGTGCCCGCTCCTCTCGGAAGGCGGCCGCTGCCGGGTCTACACAGCGAGACCATTCGGCTGTCGCACGTTTTTCTGTCGGGACGCAGAAGGGCCCTACGGGTCCCGCGCCGGGCTGCCGCGTGACGCAGTGAATGCCATCGGACGTCGCATCGCAGATCTGTCCGCACGCTTTGCGCCCCTCGACCCTCATCCTCGTCCCCTCGTGCGCGCACTCGCCAGCCGGGGATGACCGGATAATCGCGTATACGTTGCCGGCGTCATGCACGCCGAGCACCTGGATTGGCGGAGCGCGGGCGATTACTCTCCGCGCCGCTATGCGCCTTGCGTCCTTGCTCGGGCCGGACATCAAGCAAATCCTCAAAGAGGATCCCGACCAGATCCGCGAGCTGCTCGATGAGATCCACGCCGAGGATCTCGCCGACATCGTCAGCGAGCTCGACCCGGACGAGGCGGCCGCGCTCCTAGCGCGCATCCCTGCCGAGGACGCCGTTTCCATCTTCGAGCGCCTCGAGGATCACGAGCAGGAAGAGCTCGTCGAGCAAATGCCCGCCGAGTCGGTCGCCGAGATCGCCAGTGAGATGGCGGCCGACGACCGAGCGGACCTCTTCAGCGTCCTACCCGATGCCGTGGGAGAGCAGGTTTTCGAGGCGCTCCGAAAGGTCGACCCCGAGGCCGCCCAGGAAGTGCGCGACATCGAGAAGTGGCCCGATACCAGCGCCGGCCGATTGATGAACACCGACTTCGTGGGTGTCTCTCCCCGCATTCTCGTATCCCAAGCGCTGGAGGTGGTACGCAGTCGCGCCCGTGAACGCGAGGAATTCGTTTACGTGGTTTACGCCCTCGAGGGCGAGAAACTCGCAGGCGTCGTGAGCCTTCGCGATCTACTCGTCGCGGAACCCGAACGGGGCATCGCCGAAGTGATGCGGACCAAGGTGATCAGCGTGCCGCCGACGATGGATCAAGAAGAAGTTGCGCGGCGAATGGCAAAGTACGATTTGAACGTGATCCCGGTCGTGGCCGAAGACGATCGGCTTCTGGGAGTCATCACGATCGACGACATCATCGACGTGCTCGTCCGGGAGCAGACGAAGGACGTACAGAAGATCGGCGGCATCGAGCCACTCGACGTGCCCTACTTTCAGACCAGCTTTCTCAGCTTCATCCGGAAGCGTGCCGTCTGGCTGATTGTTCTGTTCGTGGAGGAGTTCTTCACGCAGACCGCGCTACGCTCGTATGATTACATCATGGAGGCGGTCAAAGGTGCCCTTCTCTACGTCCCGCTTCTCATTTCGGCAGGCGGGAATTCGGGGTCACAATCGTCGACGCTGGTCATCCGTGGCTTGGCGCTCGGGGAAATCAAATTGAAAGACTGGTGGCGCATTCTGCTGCGAGAGACCGGGATGGGCGTCGTCCTGGGAACCATCATCGCGGCAATCGCCATGGGTCGCGTGTTGATGTACCCGGATCAGACGATTCTTTTCGCCATCACCGTCGCTCTCACGGTCTTGTGCATCATCGTGTGCGGGTGCACTGTCGGGTCGATGCTGCCGATCGTCTTGAAGCGTCTCGGAATCGACCCCGCGACCAGCTCGACACCTTTCATTGCCAGTCTGGTCGACACCCTCGGGGTCATCATTTATGCCCATGTGGCCATGACCGTAATGCACAAGGTCATCGAGGAGCGGCTGGCGGGGCACTAGCGCGGCGGCACATCGCGCATTGCAGCGGAGGTGCGGGAGGGTGGGCGCCCTTCGCAATCGTCTCCCCGCACGCACACGCCCATCCCGAGATCCGCGCGGGGTTTCCGACCACAATGGCGTGAGCGGGCACATCGCGAGTGACGACGGCGCCCGCACCGATCATCGCGCACCGGCCGATGTGCAACGGGGCGACGAGCGTTGCGTGGGCGCCGACGGTGGCGCCGTCTTCAACCCAGGTGCGATCCCAATGCGGAGCGCGAGGAAAGGCGGCGCGGGGATGTCGCACGTTGGTGAATTGGGCGCCCGGACCGACGAAGACGTCTTGCCCGAGCACGACCCCGGCCCAAACGCTCGAATGGCCTTGGAGCCGTGTCCCCGCACCAATCGCCGCGCCGCACGCGACGAAACAGAACGCGCCGACCACCACATCCGGCCCGAGCTCCGCCCCCTTCACGACGATGGATGGCGGGTAGATGCGCGGCGGGGCGCCGGAGCGTGGGCGGCGGTTCATCCGGCCCGGCGAGGCTAGCGAATCCGGGTGATCCTGACTACCGTTTATGCGTCATGCTCCGCCCCAGGACGACGCCGCCCGGCTTCATCGTTCCAGCACGCGATCGACTCACGTACCGACAATCCGGAGTCGACGCCGAAGCCGGGGACACTCTGGTCGACCGCATCAAACCTCTGGCCGCACTGACGCGAACAGCCGACGTGATCAGCGACATCGGAGGGTTTGCAGGGCTGTGCCGGGTGCCGGCCGACATCGAAGATCCGGTTCTCGTCAGCGGTACCGACGGAGTGGGCACGAAGCTCAAAGTGGCCTTCGGAATGGGTGTGCACGACACGATAGGGTTCGACCTGGTCGGCATGTGCGTGAATGATGTCATCACGTGCGGCGCGCGCCCGCTGTTTTTCTTGGATTATTTTGCGACTGGTAAGCTCGACATAGGGGTCGCCGAAAAGGTCGTCGCCGGGATCGCGGCAGCGTGCGTGGAGAGCGGCTGTGCGCTTCTAGGCGGCGAGACGGCCGAATTGCCGGGGATGTACGCACCCGGCGAATACGATCTCGCTGGCTTCGCCGTCGGCATCGTCGCCCGCAGCAAGATTGTCGACGGGGCCCGGGTGCGCGAAGGGCACACCGCGATCGCGCTGACGTCCAGCGGCCTGCATTCGAACGGGTACTCGTTGGCGCGCAAGGCGCTGTTCGATACGTTGAGCCTTGCGATCGACGCCCGTCCGTACGAGCTCGGGGGAAAGAGCGTCGGGGAGGCCTTGCTAGAGCCGACGCGCCTCTACGTTCGACCCGTGCAGAGGCTACTGTCCCGCGGCATCGACGTGCTCGCAATGAGCCACATCACGGGCGGCGGTATTCCCGGCAATGTTCCGCGCGTCCTGCCCGAAGGCCTCGGACTTCGGATCGACGCGACCTGGTCGCGCGCACCGATCTTCGACTTTGTCCAACGAGCCGGAGGGATCGAGGAAGAGGAGATGCGGCGCACTTTCAACGTTGGCGTGGGGTTCGTCGTCGTCGTCGCAGCCTCGGACGCTGACCGCGCGGTCGACGCGCTTCGGGACGGCGCCCAGGGCGCGTTTCGGCTCGGCACCATCGTGGCAGTTCCGCCCGATCGTCCATTCGAGGAACGCGTGGAGTGGCCGGGATGACGCTCGCGCTCGGCGTGCTTGCCTCGGGAAGCGGCACCAACCTGCAAGCTATCCTGGACGCGATCGTCTCGGGAACGCTGGACGCGAAGGTGGCCGTGGTGGTGTCGAACGTTCGAGACGCCCAGGCGCTCGCCCGGGCGCGCGCCGCTGGCGTCGACAATGTCCTAATCGAGCACACGGCCTTACGCGACCGTAGGGCGTTCGACACGCAAGTCGTCGAGATCTTGCGCGCTCACGGCGCGGAGGTCGTGGTGCTCGCCGGCTTCATGCGGCTCGTCACGGACGTCCTGCTCGACGCCTACCCGATGCGCATCGTCAACGTTCACCCTTCTCTTCTGCCCTCGTTTCCTGGACTGCACGCGCAACGGCAAGCCCTCGAATATGGCGTCCGAATCGCCGGATGTACGGTGCATTTTGTCGATTCCGGTACGGACACAGGGCCGATCATCGCCCAAAGCACCGTGGAGGTATTCGACGACGACGACGAGCAACGTCTGCGTCTTCGAATTTTGGCCGAGGAGCACGCACTGCTTCCGCGTGTTCTGCAGTGGATCGCGGCCGGCCGTTTGAACGTGGTCCCGTCGGGGTCTCCGGGTAGCCGCGCGCGTGTACTCATCGAAGGCCTGCCCATTGGAGCGAGGGGACTGCAACGACGATGAGACGACGCGAACGTTGCTCATCCGGCCCTTTTCCTTCGTTGGCCACGCTACTCCCTCGTGACGATGTCAAAGCACTATGACGTTGCCATTCTCGGCGCCGGGATCGGCGCGCTAACGACGGCGGCCCTCCTGGGTCGTCGCTCGTGGCGCGTGCTGGTGCTCGGCCAGGGGTGGAGACCGCCCACTTATCAATTCGACGGGGTCACCCTCGCCCGACGACCGTTTACGTTCCTCGCGGCGTCGTCGCCCGCCTGGAGCAGGGTTCTCGTCGAGTTGGCGCAATCGCAAACACTGCGGCGCCGAACCATTGCGCTGAACCCCATGTTCCAGGTGCTGGCACCGAAACTTCGTCTCGAGGTGCCACCGGACGTCCAGCTCTTTGCAAAGGAAATTGATCGCACGTACCCGGAGGTACGTCGGGTCGTCGACGAGCTCTATGCCGAACTCGCATGGACCAACGCTGCGGCCGACGCTGCATTCGAGAGAGACCTGGTGTGGCCGCCAGGCACCTTCTGGGAGCGCAGGGAGACCGAGCGGATCGCGGAGTCGATGCCGCGCTTTGCACGCGATGCGCCGGCTCTGCTAACCGAATTTCCGCGGGATCACGACTATCGCGCGATAGTCGACGTGCCGGTGCGCTTCGGCAGTTACGCGGCTGACATTCCTGAGTTCGCCGTCGCGCGGTTGCACGGTGCCTGGACACGTGGCGTCGTACGCTTGCAGGGCGGCGAGAAAGAGCTGGTCGATTTTTTGCTCGAGCGGGTTCGCGCGCACGGCGGAGAAGCGCACATCGGCGACCGGGCCTCGCGTATCGAGCACAAGCGGGGCCGCGTGAGTGGCATCGTAGTCGACGGTGACGATGCATCGACGGGGGTCGAGTTCGTGGTGACCGATCATACGGCCCGCGCGCTGCTGGATCTCGCCAACGATTTCGAGCCCGCACGGCGCGCCCTGACCGCGCTGCCATACCTGGTCGCGACGGAGCGGCGACTCGTGGTCTCGATGGTCGTTCGTGACGAAGGCCTGCCGGCGCGGCTTGGGGACGAGGCATTTCTCATCGCTTCTGGCCGCCGGCGCGGCGCGGACGCCGCGAGCCCCCTCGTTCACCTGCAGCGCGTGCGAGAGCCCTGCGGCATCGCCGGCGCCACGCTGCTCGTCGCCGAAGCGGCGCTGGAGGAGGGATCGTCCCCACCTCTAACCCGGGGGCGCGAGACAGTCTTAGCCACTATCGAATCATTGCTGCCCTACATCGATCGGCATTATCTCGTCGTCGACTCCCCGCACGACGGACGCCCGCTGTGGGACTTCCGCTCGGGCGCGCGAAAGGAGGTCAGTCGGGCGAGCCTGCGCGCCACAGGCGGCTCACTCGAGCCGGAGCCGATGGGCGCCCGCTGGCGCGTCGATCCGCCGGCCTTCCACGGCCTTGGCGGCGAACCCTTGCGCACCCCGCTCGGCGGTGCGTTCGTGGTCGGGCCCAGCGCTCTGCCCGCGCTCGGTCAGGAGGGCGAGCTTCTCGCGGCGTGGAGCGTGGCTCGACTCATCACGCGGACAGACCGCCAGAAGGAACGAATGCGACGTGAGATGTGGAGCAAGATCGAGCTCGACTGATGCGCTACGGCGAATTCGGATTGAGCCCCGTTTCGTGGTGAACGTCGAGCCTGGACGCGGTCATTCCTTTCAGCCAACGCGCAATGATCGCGTATCCTTCGTGAACGAGGGAAAGGGACGTCGACTCGTTCTTTTGATGCGCTTGCGCGTTTTCGCCTGGTCCGAAGTTTACCGCAGCGACGCCATGTTGGGCGAAGCGTGCCACGTCGGTCCAAGCTTGCTTCGGTTCGACGGCGCGAACGCCTGAGGCAATGAGCGCACGGACGAGCGGGTGCGACGCATTGGGTCGCGCGGCCGGAGACCGATCCGTTATCTCGACATCGGCCCGGCCGGCCACCAGTGCGAGGACCTCACGCTGACTGTCGTCAATGGTTCTATCGGGGGCAAAGCGGTGATTGAGATTCAGGACGAAGCGGTCGGGGACGACGTTGCGTCCCCGACCCCCATCGTGCGCCTGCGTGACCGTCGTAACCGTTCGGTACGTAAGTCCGTCGATGACACTCGCGCGTGCTGGAAGCGAACCGATTTCGCCAAGGAACGCGGCGGCACGAGTGATGGCGTTGTCACCCTCCCATGGGCGGGCGCTGTGGGCGGTGCGTCCGCGAAAGGTGACCGTGGCATGGATGGATCCGACGCACCCGAGGTGCAGTTTGTTGTCGGACGGCTCCATGCACACAGCGAGGTCCATGGCCGCGAGATCCGGGTCTCGATCGAGGACAGGCCCGAGCTCGTTGTCGGCGAACGGGCCTTCCTCGCGCGCGTAGAAAACAAGGGTTAGATCGCAGTGAAGCTGTTCCACAGGCAACGTCTCTGCAACGGCGAGCATGACAGCGAGCCCGCTCTTCATGTCGCTCGCGCCAGCGCCGACGCAGCGCCCCGCGTGAATCCGAGCGGGGCCGTTCTCGGTACGGACCGTGTCGAGGTGGCCGACGAGGGCGATTCGTGGTCCAGGTCCCCGTGCAACCCGAACGACGATCGAATTTCCATACCTGCGCACGGGTGCCGCCAGGGCGAGCCTCGATACGCGCGCTTGCACAGCGTCGCACAGCGATTGTTCCTCGCCGGTCGGCGAAGGTACGGTGCAGAGATCGAGCAACGTCTGGTCGAGGAGTCGGGCGACATCACTCACGCTGGGACCCCAAAATCCCGCAAGGCAGCGTTGAGGCTGACCTTCCGATCCGTTGCGCCGCTACGCTCCCCGATGATGAGAGCGCACGGAACTCCGAATTCGCCAGCCGCGAACTTCTTCGTGCGCACGCCGGGGATGATCACGCTGCGGGGGGGGACATATCCTCGATGCTCGACAACACGGTCGCCCCGCACGTCGAGGATCGGCGTCGACGATGTGAGCACCACGCCCGCACCGATCACCGCCTCACGTCCAATCCGAACGCCGTCGACGATAACGACGCGCGATCCGACGAAGACGCCGTCTTCGACGATGACGGGCGACGCACCGGGCGGCTCGAGCACGCCACCGATACCGACCCCACCGGCCAAGTGGCAATCGCGGCCGACTTGCGCGCACGAACCGACCGTCGCCCAGGTGTCGACCATCGTGCCTGCGCCAACGAAGGCCCCGATGTTGACGTAGCCGGGCATGAGGATGACGCCGGGCTCAAGGAACGATCCATACCGCGCGACGCCAGGGGGTACAACCCGCACTCCGGCAACGTCGAGGCCATGCTTCAGCGGAATCTTGTCGTGAAATTCGAACGGCCCGATTTCGATCTTGTCCATCCGCCTGAGCGCGAAATACAGGAGGATCGCCTGCATGATCCACGCTTGGGTGGTCCAAGAGCCGGCGTCGGTCGTCGGCGGAACGGCGACCCGAAGCTCTCCGCGATCGAGCGCGGCGATCACAGCTTCGATCGCTCCAAGATGATGCCCATCTCGGAGGAGTTCGCGATTGGCGAATGTGGCCTCGACGCGCGGGCGGAGTGTGTCCTCCAGGCTCATGGCCCGTAATCACTTAGCCGTCGCCGATTGTCAATCGCCCGCCACCGATGCGAGCGTGATGGATCCGCGGCCAGGGCCCAGATCGAGCGCGGCGCCGAGCCGCTCGGCAACACGGCGGGCGGCGTGATCCGACGGCGCAATCCACGGCATCACGCGGATGGGCAGAATCGGGAGATTGGCGTCCGCAGGTGCCGTAGCCTCGACGATGAACCGCGCCCGCGGGTGGCAGCGCACGCGAAGCACGAAAGATTCGGCCCTCGAAGCGTGAACGCACCCGACGAGGAGCGACATGAGCGGGCCGAGGACGTAGGGGTCCGTGATCACGGCGCAATCGGGAGTCGTCTCGTCGAATCGCACCAGGACTTCGCGGCCGCGCGCCGTACCCGACATGCGCCCGACCTCGCGCGCGACGAGGTTGAGCGTGACCTCGGTGGACACAGGGGCGCTCGCGAGGTCGAGAAGCGCCAGCAGGTCAACGCAGGCTTCGAGCTCGTCTGCGAGAGTGCCGGCGCGACTTGCGAGGTCCGGACGGTGGTCCGCTTGGGTTTCAACCGCATCCAGCAGTGCGTCGAGCTCGCGAACGCGTTCGCTGCCGTACGTGCCCGTTTCGTGCTTCGCGCTCTCTCCCCCGATCGCGACTTGAGCCGCCGTCTGCAACGTAGCGGCGCTGGATCGGAGCTCCGGGATTAGGTCCAAAAGTGTTTTCCTCGGAACGCTCGGGCTGCGCAGCAGCGCCTCGAGGTTGTGAACTGCCGCCAGCGCGCCTCGCGACGGTCCCCACGCCGAGGCGACGCTGGCATTCGGACGCCGCCCGGCAGATGGCGGAGCACCGTCCGGCGAATCCGGTTTTCGTCCATTGCTCTCCGACGACATGCGGACCCTCGAGCTGCTACAGCCCGGCGCCGCGTTCCCGGGGCGCCGAGCCAACGCGCCGCCCCCGCGTCGTCCTATTCGACTCGGACGCGCTGCCTGGCCGGCGCGCCCGAAATGGCCACCATCAAGCGACCGGCGAAACCTCCACTCCCGGGAAAAAATATGCGATCTCGCGCTGGGCGTTATCCAGCGAATCGGACCCGTGCGTGGCATTCTCGCCCACGTTCGAGCCGAACTCCTTGCGTATCGTCCCGGGCGCCGCCTTGGCCGGATCGGTCGCGCCCATGAGCTCCCGCCATACTCTGACGGCGCTGTCGCGCTCCAGCACCGCGACCACAACCGGCGAACGGGTCATGAACTGAACGAGTTCACCAAAAAACGGTCGATGCCGGTGCACGTCGTAGAAGCCCTCCGCTTCCAAACGCCCTAGCCGGATCATCTTCAATGCGCGGATTTTGAAGCCGCCTTCCTCGACCCGCTGGAGAATGACGCCGCACGTTCGTCTTTCGACCGCGTCCGGCTTCACGATGCAAAGAGTGCGTTCGAGCGCCATGAGATCTCGTGCCCTCCGAGGTGGTTTCCACGCCAGACCGTGCCGCCGCGCTTGTAGGTGAAAATCATCGGACACGCAACCGATCCGCGCCGGAAGTTTCCAGCGCGGCGATTCAGTATCTCAACATCTGCGCCAGAGTGCTGGCCATGTCGCTGGGCGTGGGGGCGATGCGCGCGCCGGCGGCCTCGAGCGCAGCAATCTTTTCGGCGGCGGTGCCTTTGCCCCCGGCGATGATGGCCCCGGCGTGTCCCATGCGCTTTCCCGGGGGAGCGGTCGTCCCCGCAATGAACGCGGCGACGGGCTTGCTCATGTGTTCGCGAATGAAACGCGCCGCACGCTCCTCGGCAGCGCCGCCAATTTCGCCGATGAGGATGACGCCATGGGTGTCCGGATCCGCTTGATAGAGCTCAAGCACGTCGACGAAGTCCATTCCGCCGACGGGATCGCCACCGATTCCGATGCAGGTCGACTGACCAATGCCGCGAGCCGTGAGCTGACCGACGGCCTCGTATGTGAGCGTGCCGGAGCGCGACACCACACCGACGTGTCCCGATTTGTGAATGTGCCCGGGCATGATCCCGATCTTGCAGCCCTCACCGACGCCGCCGGGCGTGATGATGCCCGGACAGTTGGGGCCAATGAGACGCGTGCTGGCGCGAAGCCCCTCGAAAACACGCCGTACCTTGAGCATGTCGCTCACCGGTATTCCCTCGGTAATGCAGACGACCAGCGGGAGCCCAGCGTCGAATGCCTCGAGAATCGCGTCCGCGGCGCCGGCCGGAGGGACGAAAATGCAACTCGCATTGGCACCAGTCGCCCGCACGCCTTGGATGACGGTGTCGAACACGGGAACGCGCGCGTCGAACTTCTCGCCACCTCGACCGGGAGTGACTCCCGCGACGAGATTCGTCCCGTAGTCGATCATTTGCTTCGCGTGGAACGCTCCCGCGGCCCCGGTAATCCCCTGAACGAGGAGACGAGTGTCTTTTCCGACGAGCACGCTCATGAAAGCCCTCTCACGATCCGACGGCTGCGACGACCTTCTGCGCGCCCTCGGACATGGTCGATGCCGCCTGAATCGACAAGCCGCTTTCGCTCAGGATCCTGCGTCCGAGCTCGACGTTCGTCCCCTCGAGCCGCACGACAAGAGGCACCTTCAACCCAACCTCTCTCGCGGCCGCGACGACGCCGTTTGCGATGACGTCGCACTTCATGATGCCGCCGAAGATGTTTACGAAGATGGCCTTCACCTTCGCGCTCTTGAGGATCATCTTAAAAGCCTTGGTTACCTGCTCTTGGTTAGCGCCCCCTCCCACGTCCAGGAAGTTGGCCGGCGCCACTCCGTGCCGTTCGCCAAAATGCTTGATGATGTCCATTGTCGCCATTGCGAGGCCGGCCCCGTTCACGAGACACCCCACGTTTCCGTCGAGCGCGACGTAGTTGAGCCCCGATGCCTTTGCTTCGAGCTCCACCGGGTCTTGCTCGTCTTGATCCTCGAGCTGGCGCCACTCCGGATGGCGAAACTCGGCACTGTCGTCGAGGGTTACTTTGGCGTCCAACGCAACGATATCTCCCGTTTTGGTGACGACCAACGGGTTGATCTCGCATAGCGAGCAGTCTTCGCGAATGAAGAGCTCGTACAGGGCTCCCACCGCTTTGACGAATTTGCCAAGCATTTGCTTGTCGCCGAGTCGGAGACCGAACGCGAGATCGCGAGCCTGATAGGCGGCCAGTCCAATCGCCGGGTCCACATACAGCGTGCGGATCTTCTCCGGCGTGTTTTCGGCCACCTGCTCGATTTCCACCCCACCTTCGACCGACGCCATGAGGGCGATCCGCCGCCGGTCGCGGTCAATGACCATGCCTAGATAAAGTTCGCGCGCGATGTCCAGCCCTTGTTCGACGTAGAGCCGTCGGACCTTTTGCCCATTCGGCCCCGTTTGATGCGTCACGAGCTGCATGCCCAGCATCGTCTTCGCGATGCCGCGCACCTCGCTCTCCTCCGCCCTCGTGACCTTAACGCCCCCGCCCTTGCCGCGCCCTCCGGCGTGGATCTGTGCCTTGACGACCACAACCTGATTGCCAGTCTCCTTGGCGAGCTTGCTCGCTGCGGCCCCTGCCTCGTCGACGGTCACTGCGAGGTGGCCGCGAGGCACCGGCACGCCGTAACGGGCGAAGATTTGCTTCGCCTGGTACTCGTGAATCTTCATGCGCGAGTTTGCACGCTAGCACAGGCTCGAATCGCCAACCTACGGCATCCCGGCAATCAGCGCCTGCGCTCAATGGGGCGTGCCCCCCGCTTGCTCGCGAACCAATCGCTCGACAGGTGGCGAGGAAGCGCCGACGCATAGAGGCAGTCGCGCAGCGCATTCGTCTCCCAGGTCACCTGGGAGTGAAAGACGCCGGTCCGTACGAAGACGGCCTCCGCGTGCGACAGATCGTGACGCGATAGGGTCCCTTCTTGCTGCTCTTCCGCGCACAGGACGGCTGCGTGCTCGAGTTGCGCCCGAAGCATTCGGCTATTGGTCTCCGTCGTCGTCCCCTCGACAAAATAGTCGACGAGCTTGTGGCGCCGATGCAACGGCTCGCCTCGGCGCGCGACAGCCCAATCGCGAAACGCGTCCAACTCGGCGTAGAGCGCATCGAACAGATACGTCTCACGGACGTCGACTCCGCCGCCGCGCAGGCAAGCACCCGCTGCGTGATAGCCGCCCGAGTGCGCGCTCAGACAAACCGTGCCCAGGGACGCGCTCGCGGGAAAACGTGTGTCGCCAAGCGTCGTTCGCCCGGCTCGCGCGGCGCTCACGACCACATCTTTGAGCAACCGCTCGAGTCCGCCCGGCGATTCCAGGTTGCCGCAGGAAGAGTCCGCTGCGAGCACGGCGAGCTGCGGGACGACCAGGATCGCATTCTGGCGACTGTCCGACACTTGCTCACGCAGCTGGTGGGCCGCAGTGGCCTGCTCGGCGGTTGTATTGTGGCCGTGGAAATGAACGAGCACCGCCACGCCTTCGTCGTCGCAGAACCGATAATGGCTCGGGACGAATACAAGGACACTGTCGTCACGATACCCACCACCCTGGGCAGGAAACGGCGCATTGTCGAGACCCAGCAAAAGGGTCGTTCCGTGCGCGTCGCGCGCGACGGATTTGAGGCGCGTGGGGCCAGGCGTCAGCGGCTGCGCTCTACCGGGGCGAGCGGCCGTCGCCCAGATCGTCGCCGCAGTACCGGCGATAAAGCTGCGGCGGTCCATCGTCCACAGGCATGCCCCGAATCCGCCTTCGAGAGCAAGTTTTTCGATCCGGGCCCAGCTTCTCGGGCCCCAGTCAACCTTTCTTGCATAAGTCGACTACGGCTTGCACGCTCTTGGCGCTCTTGGCCAACATGGCCCGCTCGGCTTCGGTCAATGGGATCTCGACGACCTTTTCGACGCCGGATCCACCGATGATGCAAGGGACCCCCATGAACAGGTCCCGATAACCGTATTCGCCTTCCAGGTACGCAGCGCACGGCAAGAGTCGCTTCTCGTCGCGCAGGAACGCTCGTGCCATCGCGACGGCACTGGAAGCCGGTGCGTAGTAAGCGCTCGTTCCCATGAGGTTGACGATTTCGCCTCCGCCCTTGCGGGTTCGATCGACGATCTTTTCGAGCTTCTCGGCGGTAATGACAGCCGAAGCTGGCGCGCCGTGAATCGTGGCCATCGACAAGACGGGCACCATGTCGTCGCCGTGACCGCCAAGAACCATTGCCCGGACGTCCCTGACGCTCACGCCCGCTTCGCGCGCGAGAAAGAGCTGGAAGCGAGCGGCGTCGAGCACGCCGGCCATTCCGACGACGAGGTTCTTCGGTGCCCCCACCACGCGCTTGTATTCATAGACCATCGCGTCGAGCGGGTTGCTGATCACGATCACGAACGCATTCGGACAGACTTTCTTCGCGTTATTGGCAACATCTCGGATGATCGGCAAATTTGTCGCAACCAGATCGTCGCGCGATTGGCCGGGCTTCCGCGGGATACCCGCGGTCACGATGAGGACGTGGGCCCCTTCGAGATCCGCCCAGGTACTGGTCCCGCGAATTTTGGAATCGTACGCAAGGACGGCGCCGTTTTGCTCCAAGTCGAGCGCCTTGCCCTTCGCGAAGTTTTCCTTGACCGCAATGTCGTAGAGGAAGACATCTCCGAGTTCTTCGTTCGCGCAGAGCCGTGCGAGCTCTCCGCCGATGTTGCCTGCGCCGATGAGGCCGATCTTTTTCCGGTTGGGCATGGACCCTTTTTACATGTGCTCGATGACGTTGTCGCCGAACTCCGAGCACTTGATCTCGGTGCCCCCATCCATCATCCGGGCGAAGTCATAAGTGACGCGCTTGCTCGCGATCGCGCCGTCCATTCCGCGGATGACCCGATCGGCAGCTTCCGTCCATCCCAGGTGGCGAAGCATCATCTCGCCGCTCAGAACGACGGAGCCCGGGTTGACGCGGTCGAGATCGGCATATTTCGGCGCAGTTCCTCACATCGAAGTCCTTTGCTCGGGTGAGCACCTGCTGCAGGGCAATGTCCGCAATCGTGTCTTTCACCAGAATCTTGCCCGCCTCGAGCTCTGCGCGCTGCTCGGCGTTCGCCGCCGCCTCACCTCGAGCAGCCTTGGTCGTCTCCCATTGCTCCCAGGTGTACACGGCATGCGCAAATTCGCTTCTCGCGAGCGCGTAGCCCCACCGCATGAACGCCCCTTCGGTGAACTTCATGATGTTCCCCTTGTGGACGAACGTGACGCTCTTTCGCTTGCCGGCGATGGCGTACTCGATGGCCGCCCGGACGAGGCGTTCGGTCCCCTCCTTGCTCACGGGCTTGATACCGACGGCCGTGGTCTTAGGGAAGCGAACCTTGCGGAAGTCGGCGGGGAACTCCTTCTCGATAAACGCGAGGATCTTGCGCGCGGCCTCGCTTCCGGCCTCGTATTCAATGCCCGCATAAATGTCTTCCGTGTTCTCGCGAAAAATCACCATGTCGACGTCTTGCGGTCGCCTGACGGGACTGGGTACGCCTACGAACCAGCGAACGGGCCGCAAACAAACGTACAGATCGAGCATCTGCCGGAGGGCAACGTTGAGCGATCGAATGCCGCCGCCGATGGGCGTGGTGAGGGGACCCTTGATGCCCACGAGGTACCTGCGGAACGCCTCGACCGTCTCGTCGGGCAGCCAGTTGTTGAACAGGCCGTGCGCCTTCTCTCCGGCATAGACCTCGTACCACGCGATCTTGCGTTTGCCCGCGTAGGCTTTGGCCACCGCCGCGTCGAGCACGCGCACCGACGCGCGCCAGATGTCGCGACCGGTGCCGTCGCCCTCGATGAACGGCACAACGGGGTTGTCGGGTACGATGAGCCGCTGGTTCGGACCCATGGTGATCGGTTGGCCGTCGGTAGGCGGCGTGAACGGCGTCATGGCGGCTTCCTTCCTGCCTGCGAGGGCGCGAGACTACGCCGAACGACCCCTTCTTGGACAGAGGTTCGGCGCCATGGACCGACCCGGTGCGCCCTCGGCCCTCAGGCTACGGCCTTGCCCATCACGTGATACCCTTTGTCGACATAAAGCACCGACCCGGTGATCCCGCTGGCGAGCGGGCTGCAAAGGAAGGCGGCCGCCGCACCGACCTCGCGCGCCTGCAGCGCCTCTGGCAAAGGTGAGTTCGCTCGCGTGTAGTCAACCATCTGCTCGATGAAGGACTTCCGCTTTACTCCGCCTTCGCCCGGTGCAGCGCCGATTGCGCTGGCCGCGCGCGATGCGAGTGGCCCGGCGCTGATGCAATTGACGCGATGGCCCCACCGGCGTCCCACCTCCCAGGCGAGCACACGCGTGTCACTCTCCAGGGCGGCCTTCGCGCTCGACATGCCGCCGCCGTAGCCGGGAACGACGCGCTCGCCCGCGAGATACGTCAGGCTCACGAAGGCGCCCCCCGGTCGCACGAGCGGTCCGGCACGCTGCACCAGGGCAACCATCGAGTACGCGCTCACGCTCAGCGCGGCGAGATAGCCTTTGCGGCTCGTCGCCAACAGATCTCGGTTTACCTCAGGCCCATTCGCCAGCGCGTGCACCACGAGGTCGAGGCATGGTTGGCCAAAATCCGCACGAAGCCGACCGAGGCAGCCTTCGATACTGAAGTCTCCCTGCTCCTTGTATCGCTTGTTCTCCCGAACGTCGGCCGGAGCATCGTCGAGCACGTCGAACTCCGCGTCGAGCGGGATGACGCGCTCGAACTCGAGCTTGCGACCGTCGGACAACGCGAGCGAGGCGTCGAGCTTGCCGCGACGAAGCAGCGTCTGAAATATGCCCAGGGCGGGCGGCCACGTGCCGACGCAAACGGTCGCTCCCGCCTCGGCCAAAGCCTTCGCGATGGCAAAGCCGAATCCAGCATCGTCCGCCACGCCCGCAACGAACGCACGCTTGCCCGAAAGATCGATCGTAAGCATGAAGGAGGCGCCCACAATCGGCCAACGGTCGAAAGAGTCAAGGGCTGAGCGCCCCGCCCACGTCGGTCGCAGCCACCCGGCGGACCACGGCCACAAAGAACCCGTCCATTCCCGCGTCCCCGCCGTCCGGAGAATCGTCGAAGCGCCACGTACGAAGGAAGCGCCCGTCGGGTGTGGCAAGACCCTGCGTGCGGGTGCGGCCCAGCACGTCGCGCACCGTCACGGGCGAGTAGTCCGTTCGATTCTCGAGAAACCGCGCAATGGCTTGTTCGGCCTCGCTCGGCAGAAAGGAACATGTGGCGAAGACGAGGCGCCCCTGGACCTCGACTAGACTCGCCGCCGCGCTCAACAGCGCTCCTTGCGCTTCGACGAGGCGTGCCAGGTCAGCGGGGTGCAGACGCCAACGCATTTCCGGGTTTCGGCGGATGGCGCCAAGCCCGGAACAGGGCGCGTCGAGCAAAACGCGCGAGGCCAGCCCTCCTATCGCTTGCACGATCCCGTCGACTGCGGCTGGGGCCAGCAAGTCCACCGCGACAGCCCGCACATTGCTTGCGCCCGCACGACGTACGCGACGGCGGAGCTCGGAGAGCTTGCCCTCCGACACATCGAGCGCGACGACGTGGCCCTTGCCTCGAAGGAGGGCAGCGATCGCCAGGGTTTTACCGCCCGCCCCGGCGCAGGCGTCCACGACGAGCGATCGCGGTGGCGGAGCGACGACCTGTGCCACCAGCTGTGACGCTTCGTCTTGCATCTCGAAATCGCCGCGGGCGAACCCTTGAGCCCGGAACGGCGAACGGTCGCCTTCGAGAACGATACCCTGGGCCGAGTGCGCCGTGGGTCGTGCGATCCGTCCCTCTCGCTCGAACGCACGCAGTACCTCGTCCCGGGTGGAGCGCAGCGTGTTGACCCTCACGACGCGTGGGGCAGGCCCATTCATTCGAACGAGCGACCGCTCAAGTGCCTCCAGTCCGAGCTCCGTCTCGATCTGCTTCACGATCCAGTCCGGGAACGAGAACGCGATTGCGAGACGCTCGGCGGGTCGTTCGACGCGGCCGATGCGCTCACGGATGTCCTGGACGTCCCCGCGCGCGATCGCGAAGAGCGCGGTGAAGCGCTCCGCGGCGTCATCGCTTTGCGTCGCGAACGCGAGCAGACGATCGTACTTGACCAACGCCTGAACGGTTGCTGCGACGGCGGCTGCGTCGGGCTCGGAGACCCCGCGCAGGGCGCGCTCCAAGACGTCGCTCAAGAACGGCCAGCGCCTACGGCGCGCGTCGTTGTAGGCAGCTATTGCGAGCGGACGAATTCGCAGGGCGGCTTCTTCAGTGCAGCCGACGAACACGCGAAGCATGGGCCTACGGGGGAACGAGGCACGCGGGCCCGTTTCCAATAAGCTCCCCGCGATCCGCTTTTCGAAGCGCCTCGCGTGCGAGCGCGTGTTGGGCAGGATCCCACCAATAAAGCAGGGCCTTCATCATCCGCTTTTCGCGAAGATCGCGAACCACAGCCACTGGCTCCATGGTCAGAGGATCGATCCCCGTGAAGTACATCGCCGTCGCAATCGCCATCGGCGTCGGAATGAAGTCCTGCACCTGACGAGGGCGCATGTTCTGCCGTTTGAGCCAGAGGGCAAGTTCGACCGTGTCTTTCAGCGTCGATCCCGGATGCGCTGTGATGAAGTACGGGACTAGGTACTGCTCCTTGCCGGCCTTTTCGCTCGCCTGGCAGAACGCTCGGGCGAAACGTTCGTAGTGCTCAATCGGCGGCTTCTTCATCTTGTCGAGAACCTGCGGATTCGAGTGCTCGGGTGCGACACTCAGTTGCCCGCCGGTGTGGTGGCGCGCTAGTTCCCGCACGAACTCCGGGCTCCGCGCGGCCAGATCGTAGCGCACGCCGCTCGCCACATGGACCCGTTCGACGCCCGGCTCCCTCCGCACACGACGAAGTAGGTCGACGAGCGGACCATGATCGGTGACGAGGTTCTCGCAGATGCCCGGATGCACGCACGAGAGCCGACGGCACGCGTGCTCGGTCTGGTCGTCCTTGCAGCGCATCTTGTACATGTTTGCGGTCGGCCCGCCCACATCGGTGATCACCCCGCGAAAGTCCTCCATGCGCGACAGGGCGCGGACCTCTCGGAGCACGCTGTCCGCGCTGCGGCTTTGGATGATCCTCCCCTCATGCTCGGTAATGCTGCAGAAGGTGCATCCGCCAAAGCAGCCGCGCATCGTGACGATCGAATGCCGGATAGTCTCGAACGCGGGGATGCGATCCTCGCCGTAACTCCAATGAGGACGACGTGTGAATGGCAAGTCGTAAAGTGCGTCCATCTCTGCTTCATCGAGCGGCAGAGCCGGAGGATTGAAGTAAACTGCTTCCGCTCCATGCGGCTGCAGGAGCGGGCGCGCATTGTGCGCATTGGTCTCGTACTGAAATATCCGCGACATCTTCGCGAAAGCGGTCTTGTCACGCGCCACTTCCTCGTACGAGGGCAAGACGACCGGCCTGCCGTCCGTCACGTACCGACTCGCGGCAGCAACGAAATCGGTCCAAGCTCGCCGATTTTTCTTCACATGAGCGGTCCCACGCACGTCGGTGAGCTGCTCGACCCGTTCACCGGCGGCAAGTCGCCGCGCGATCTCCCAAGCCGCGCGCTCACCCATTCCGAAGACGATGAGATCCGCCTTGCTATCCAGCAGAACCGAACGCCTGACGGAATCACTCCAGTAGTCGTAGTGCGCGATGCGCCGAAGCGACGCTTCGATGCCGCCAATGACGACGGGCAGCCCGGGGAACGCCTGCCGGCAAAGGTTCGCGTATACGATAGTCGCCCGGTTGGGCCGCATGTTCGTGCGACCCGCTGGCGAGTACTGGTCCTCGGAACGGACCTTCTTCTGCGCGGTCAGCTTGTTCAACATCGAGTCCAAGTTCCCCGCACTCACTCCGACGAAGAGGCGCGGCCGCCCCATTCGCCCGACATCGTCGATCGAGGTCCATCGCGGCTGAGCGACCACGCCGACGCGAAAGCCTCGTCCCTCGAGAAAGCGAGCGACCAGGACCGGCCCAAAGGCCGGGTGGTCGACATACGCGTCGCCGGTCACGATCAGGACGTCGAGATCGTCCCACCGGCGCGCGCGCATTTCCTCGCGCGTCGTGGGGAGAAATGCCTTCAGGTCGCGCACCGGGCGACCGTGGTGAGAGGTGCGAAGCGGTACGAGCGACATCGCGGCGCCGCAGTGTGAACGAGCGCGCGTCGATTCGCCACTGATCAAGCGCTGTCGCAAGGTCAATGGGCTGCGTGCTAACGATGGGGAGCTCGAATGGGTCGTCTGCACGCGCTCGCGCTTCTCGCCTGGGCGCTCGTCCGATCGCTTCTCGCGGGGCTGCTTGGCCGACGACGCGGTCTTGCCGATTTCGAACGCAGCTACGCACCCGATCGGCTGCCGAGCATCGCGCCCGAAGAGCGTCGCGTCATACCCGAGCTCGGCGGCTGCATCGCTTGCGGTCTTTGCAACGTCGGAGAAGGGGCCGCGATCCTTCGGTCGCGAGGAGCGTACGCGGGGGTGATGGATCTGATGCTCGCCAGCTCTCGGAGTTTTCCCGACTACGACGCGGCGGCTCGTTCATTCGATTTCATCGGAGACGAGCGGCTCGCGACGCTGGAGGCCCGTTGCCCGACACGCGTGCCGATGCGAGCCATCGCCGCCCTGGTTCGAGCGAAGGGTGCTCAGATGAGTCGCCCGCCGCGGGAGGAATGACTGGGGTCCTCGCTGCGATCGCCGAGCGTCCCTTTTCTCCTCGCCGGGGCCGGAGCCATGCTTTCGTGCGGTTCGTCCGCACGCCATGTGGAACCGCGCGCGAACTCCGGCTGGGGAGCGATCGTCCAGCGCGCAACCGGCGAGGGCCGACCGACGCTCGCCGTCGTTGCCCGCGACGGCGACGTTCGCGGCGCGATAGCCCTGGCCGTCACGACCGATGGCATCGACACCGATCGGGGCGCGCTCGTCCCCGTCGCTCTGGCCGCGCTTGTTCAACAGCGGATGCAGGCTCGTGGAATCGACGCCGTCGCAATGGGCAGCTGGAGCGGGTGGCGATTGCACGCGGTGGTTGCGTCGCCCATGGACGCTGCGAGCGTCGTGGTGGCGGCACGCGCCGCACTGCTTACGCCGGTCGGTCTGAACGATCCGGCGATGCCGACCGTCTTGCGCAAAGCGGACGCACTGGCACAGCGGCCGCTCCACGACGCAGCGCTCGCGGACGTGGCGCGGTGCACAGGCGAGCCCTACGGATCGTTCGCGGCTCGCACCCCGAGCTTCGCGGAGCTCGAAGCCTGGCGAGCTGCGGCTCACGGATTGGGCCGCATCGCAGTTGCGGTCGCCGGTGCGTCGGCCTTGTCGGACGCAGCCGCAAACGCGCTGGAACGCGCTCCGCCGTGGCCCGTTGCTGCACCTCTTCTCGTCGATGCGTGGCCTCCCATGCAAGCACAGGCGACCGTGTACGATGCGTCCGGGGAGCTGCCGCCTGGCGATGCACGGATCATCGTCACAGCGCGAACTCCCGCTCCGGAGCGCGCGGTCGTTGCCGCCGCAGCGCTCGGGAGCGCGCACGGGGCGCTCGCCTCAAGGTTGGCGGCTCTCGACGCCCCCGGCCAGCTGCGCGCCGTGATCGCGGCGGCACACGGCGACGGCGGCTGTCTCGCCGCAACCATCGATCTGGATGGACGCGAGTTCGGATCCGACTTTCCGGCGAGCATTGCGACCGCCGCCGCGCTAGCCCGTCAGGAACTGGCGGTGGAGTTGGCCGACGCGACGCCACCCCCGAACGTGGGGCGCGATCTGGCGATGCGGGCCTCCGACCCGCGCGACGCCGCGGAGCGCGCGGCATGGTGGTCGCTGGCCGGACGCCGATCGGATGTCTCGGACGACGAAACGCGAATTCGGATCACCGTGGGCGTTGCCTCCGCACGCGACGCGGCGGAGCTCAGCGCGACGACCCGCGCGAGTGCGATTGTCGCTGAAATCGATCGCGCGACCCTCGCCTGGCATGCCGCTATCGTCGAATCGCGCACTCGCGTCGAGAGCGGGCAGGGCGAAACCTGGATCCTGCTCGCATCACCGTGTGGGACGCTGCCCGAATCGGCCGATGATGCCGGGATCGGAGCGGCCGTGGCCCTCGCGGCCGCGGAACAAGCTCAAGCCATAGCCGGCGACGCGCGCGTCGAGCCTCTTGTCGCGCCCGACGCGATTGGCCTTTTCGTCCATGGTCCGCCGCGGCCGAGCGAGACGCCGCAAGCGCAAGCCCGACGCTTGGCCGACGTGGTGGCCCGCGCCTTCGCGGCCGAGGGGCTCGAACCCGAACAGACTGCCAAGGCGCGAGCTCGGCTGCTCTTGCAGGCATCGCAGGTGGACGCTCGCACGAACGCCGCCCTCGCGAGTGCACTCGCTCCCGGGCACCCATCATGGATCGAGCCCGGCGGAACGCTTCTCGGCATGGCTTCGGCATCGGACGAGCTGATTGCGATGCGTGCGGCCGCGATCCGCGCGGGGCCGCTGCGCGTCGCGGTGCTTGCCAACGACGACCTTGCCCAAGCCGACGCAGCGGTGCACGCCATCGATCGGTGGATCGCCCGCCGACCCGGCGAGTCGCGCACCTGCCCGGCGATTCCGGCCGCGGTCTTGCCCCGATCTGGAACGTACTCGATAGATCGACCCGCGGGCGCACCCTCCGAAGCGATTCTCGCAATACCCTTGCCTCTCGGCGAGGAGCCAACACGAACGGCGACATGGCTTGCAGCGACGCTCGACGGCGATGATGGCATGCTGGCGCACGCGCTCGGTGGAGCTCGGCACGAAGCGCCCCTCGCCCGAACCTGGAATGCAACCGTCGTCGGAGTCCCGCGCGCTCCGGCGCTCGCCATTCGCGTCTCGGCGTCTGACGATGCCCTCGACATGGCCGTGGCACAAGCCCGTGCTCTCATCGACCGGGTCCGTCAAGGAGCTCTCGGAGAAGCGGATCGCACGCGAGCGGCCGCGGCGATCGAGGGCGCCCGGTTGACCTCATTGCTCGATCCAAGCGAGCGGGCGCTCGAGCTTTGGCGAGGAGCTGGACGGACGCCAGCGCCCTCGCTCGAAGCGTTGCGATCGTTTTCCGCCTCCGTTCTGCGCGACGAGGCGCTTGTCATCGTCGCAGCGCGACCGCCGCGCATTGTCCGTCAGACGCCGAGCACTTCCCCCGGGCGTGCTTCGAAGGCTAGGTAAAAGCAGTGGGCTCCTCTTCGCACGCGCCGGTCGTCCCGGACATGAACGCGGCATCCCAGAGAATTCCGTGGTTTCAAGTGGGGACCGACCGGGTGCGCTTGCTGCGCGACGGCGAACAAGCGTTCCCTGCGATGCTGGACGCCATCGCAAGCGCCCAGCACGAAGTACTGCTCGAAATGTACTGCATTGGAACCGACACGGTCGGTGAACGTTTCCGAAACGCGCTCGCCCAGCGGGCCCGCGCCGGAATCAAGGTGCGCGTGATTCACGACGCGGTCGGCAGCATCGGTGTTACCGCGGGGTGGTGGCGACCCGTTACGGACGCCGGCGGGATCGTCGCCGAATACCACTCCGTTTCCCCCTTGAACCCTCGCTTTCGCATCGAGCGGGTCGAGCGGCGCGACCATCGCAAACTGCTCGTGGTCGACCGGCTGCAAGGGTTCACCGGCGGCATCAATCTAGCCGCTCAGTGGTTGCCCATCGGCCAGGGGGGCGAGGGCTGGCGCGACGACATGGTCGAAGTAAGAGGCGACGTCACCGAAGAGCTGCGCACGCTCTTTTATCGCACCTGGCGCAAGCTCACGCGTGACGCCCCACCGCTCGACGTTCATCGGCTGTCTCGCCGCCGCAAGCGGCCCGTCTGGGTGCTCGTGAGCCAATGGCGAACGTACCGCAGCATGCACCGTGAGTACGTTCTGCGCATCGGGCACGCGCGCGAGCGCATTGACATCGCAAACTCCTATTTCGTGCCGGACAGACGCGTTCGCGCGGCGCTCTTCCGAGCGGTGCGAAAGGGGGTGCATGTCCGCGTCCTCGTCCCCGACAAGAGCGACGTGCCGGTCGTGCAGTTCGCCGTGGAAGCGCTCTTCGAGGTCTTGCTTCGTCACGGGGTCGAAATCTGGGCCCTGCCGGGGACCATGCTTCATGCCAAGACGGCCATCATCGACGACGAGTTCACGACGATCGGCAGTTACAATCTCGACGAGCGATCGTGGCGAAAGAACCTCGAGGTGAACCTCGCGGTCGAGGATCGCGATTTCGCAAGACACGTTCGATCGTGGTACGAACGCGATCTTGCGTCGGCGACCCCCATCGAGCTTTCGTCCTGGCGCCAGCGCTCGTTCGGTAGGCGTGCCTTGGAGTGGGCAGCGTTCGCGATGAGGAGACTCTGGTAGCGTGGCCCGGCGGATCGAACGCGAGGTCCGGCGTATGTCGCGCATCGTCGGCTTCGGCGCTCTCACCGGAGCCATGGTCCCCGGATTCGTGGCGCACGAGGCGCTTACAGCGAAGGACCGCCGAGACCGCGTCCGCGAACGCTGGGTGAGTGCTTGGTGCTCGGCGCTCCTCGAGATTTTCGGAGTTCGCGTCATCGCCGACGGAATGAGCCCATCGCCGCGGACCGGCGGGCGCTTGGTCGTCGTCAACCATCGGTCGACCGCGGACATTCTCGTTCTTCTGCGTGCGTTCGGCGGCCACATGGTGAGTCGCGCCGACCTCGCAAACTGGCCCCTGGTCGGTGCCGCGGCGCGTGCCGTCGGAACGGTGTTCGTCGAGCGTGGCGACGCATTGAGCGGCGCGACGGCGTTGCGCTTGATTCGCTCGCATCTGATCAAAGGCTCAACGATCATCGTATTCCCCGAAGGGACGACGTTCGCCGACGATGAAGTGCAGCCATTTCAGGCCGGCGCCTTCGTGGCCGCGCTGCATTCGGGCGCCGACATCATCCCGGTAGGTCTCGCGTACGAGGCGGGATCCGGGGCGGCCTTCGTCAACGAGTCGTTCCCGGCTCACCTTGCACGCATGGCTGCGGCGCCACCTTCTCGAGTCGCAATGTGCATGGGACCCGCCATTGTCACGGACGAGAGTTCGCGCGCAGCCCAGCTTCGGGACGTCGCGCGTTCTGAGGTGCAGCGCCTCGTCGCAAACGCACGACGGATCGTCGATGGGTGAAGGCGCGGCCGGCCCCGTTTCACTTCGCGTCGAAGTCGACGGGGATATCCGCCCGGTTCACACACCCGCGCTCTGCGAGCATCCGAAGGGCGCGCACGGCGAGCACGCGGTGCTCCTTCGCCTGGCCGGCCGCGCGCGACAGGGTCACCAGGGCTTGGCACCCCTCGCGCAACTCCGCGGCGTCTTCGGGATCGACGGCAAGCCGGGGATGAGCCGCCAGTTCGACGATCGCCTCGAGCGCGTCGGTGCCTTCCGCGCCCTTCCGGGATTGAGTCGCGACGCCGACGAGCCATGGCAGCTCCGAAAAATCGCGGCAATACGCCATCGCACGTATGGCCGTCGAGCGCAGAGCAGGATTCGTCGCCCTCTCGCGGAGCCCTACGCAACCGACTAGGTTGGCCAGGCGGGTTTCTTCGTCCTCGCCTCCTTGCTCGGCTTGCGTCCAGGCCTCCAATTCGCGCGCATCCGGCGGCGGAATGTCATCGGAGGATTGGGCATTGGGGTCCGAACCACCAGACAACTCGAAAACGCTCGAAGCCCCGGGTGCAGCGCGCTTGCCACAGCCGACGAGGCCGGGGCTCGAGGCCATCGCCAAAAGCGCCGCGATCGATGCGACGCGGCCGGCTAAGCCGCCGCCCGAACGTCCGATCACGGCGTGAACATGTCGAGCGTCCGCCTGCCCGACTTGCGATCTTCCTCGACCCGCTTGTTGAACTCTTCGACCGCACGGTTGATGTGCATGCTGCAGAATTTGGGCCCACACATCGAGCAAAACTCGGCACTTTTGAAATACTCGTCGGGGAGGGTCGCATCGTGCATCGACTGCGCTGTCTCCGGGTCGAGTGACAGGCGAAATTGCTCCTTCCAGTCAAACGCGTAGCGCGCTCGCGCCAATGCGTCGTCGCGATCTCGGGCGCCCGGACGATGGCGCGCCACGTCGGCCGCATGTGCCGCGATCTTGTACGCGATGAGCCCCTGGCGAACGTCATCGGCATCGGGCAGTCCCAAGTGCTCCTTCGGCGTCACATAGCAGAGCATCGCCGCACCGGCCGTGCCCGCCATCGTAGCCCCTATCGCACTGGTGATGTGATCGTAGCCTGGCGCGATGTCGGTCACGAGCGGTCCGAGCACGTAGAACGGCGCTTCGTGGCAGAGAGCCATCTCCTTTTTCACGTTCATTTCGATTTGATCGAACGGGACGTGCCCGGGCCCTTCAATCATCACCTGCACGTCGCGCTCCCACGCCTTCGTCGTTAGCTCGCCGAGGGTCCGAAGCTCCGCGAACTGTGCAGCATCGCTCGCGTCCGCCAGACATCCCGGCCGCAGACCGTCGCCGGCACTGATCGTGACGTCGTAGCGCGCACATATTTCGAGAACTTTGTCCCAATGCGAGAAGAACGGGTTCTGCCTTTTGTGCTCGATCATCCACTGAGCCATGATGGATCCACCGCGCGAGACGATGCCTGTGACGCGGTGCTGCACGAGCGGCAGGTGCTCGGCCAGCACGCCCGCGTGGATCGTGAAATAGTCGACTCCTTGCTGGGCTTGGTGCTCGAGCATGTCGATGAGGTCCTCGGCTCGCACGTCGGACACGTTCTTGCGTTCCTTGAGCACCTGGTACACGGGAACCGTCCCGATCGGCACGGACGAGTTCTGGATAATCGCGGCACGGATGCGGTCGATATCGCCGCCGGTCGACAAGTCCATCACCGTGTCAGCCCCGTACTTGAGCGCAACGCGAAGCTTTCCGAGCTCACCGTCGATGTCGCTCGTCACCGCGCTATTGCCGATGTTTGCGTTGACCTTGCACGAAAGCGCGATGCCGATTCCCATCGGCTCCAGATTGCCGTGGCGCACGTTCGCCGGGATCACGAGCCGGCCACGCGCAACCTCGCTTCGAACGAGTTCGGGGTCTAGACGTTCCCGGGCGGCCACGTAGCTCATCTCTTCGGTGACCGCCCCGCTGCGCGCGTAATGCATTTGCGTCTTGTTGCAGTCGCTCGCCCGCTTCGACACCCACTCGGTTCGCATGGGTGACAGGGTTAGGCCGAAGGCCGCTCAGCGGCAAGCCGGGATACGCGCGGCACGGAAACCCGCGCGCTCGTTCACCGAAGACTTCCGTGTCATGTCTACTTTGCGCATCGGAATCCGATGCCATAGCTGCGCTTGGTCGGCGAGTCCTTGTAACGAAACGTCGGTCGCACCCATGACGCGTACGATCCATTCCAGGCGCCGCCGCGAATGACCTTCTCGGTACCCGTCGGAGGACCGCTCGGGCTCTTCTGCTCTTCGGCGCCGTATGCAGCGTACCAATCGGCGACCCACTCCCACACGTTGCCCACAACATCTTGCACGCCGTAGCGCGATGCCCCCTTCGGAAAGCTGCCGACAGGAGCCGTGTTCGGAAATCCGTCGTCGGCGTCGTACATAGCCTTTTCTTCGACGCCGTTCTTGGCTCCCCACAAAACGCATTCGCGGCCGCATGCATTGAGCCGGTCGGCGGATGGATCGTCGTCTCCCCAAGGGTACTTTCTGCCGTCCGGTCCCCGCGCGGCAAACTCCCATTCTGCTTCCGTCGGCAGACGCCCCCCCTGCTCACGACAGAACTTGTCGGCCATGTCCCAATCGACGCAGTTAATCGGATGGCGCCCGCGATCGACGGGGTCGCGAGCGTTGCACAGCCCATCGAACGCCTTGCGGTCCTTGTCGCTCAGATCGTCCCACTGGTTCGTTACTCCGGCTCGCTTGCACCGGCCCCCGTCGCTGCACCCCTTGTACTTGTCGACCGTCACCTCGAATTCGTCAATGCAATAGGGCGAAACGACAACCTGATGCGCGGGCTTCTCGATGGGCAAACCCTCGTCGCTTCCCATGAAGAAGCTGCCGCCGGGAATCGCGATCATGTCGCGCGGACACGCTCCGGCGGTCGCGGCCGCCACGGCTTTCGGTACGCCAGATGGCAGCGATGCGGTATGGGCCACGCCAGCCGAGGATAGGTCGGGCGCGACCGCCGCTCGGATGACCATAGGGCCCCGCGCGCCGAGCAAGGCAACGGCCGCGCCGATGGCGATGACCGCCCCGATCCCGAGACCGACGAAGAGCCCCATTTTCCCGGCCCCCGAGGGGTGCGTAGTCGTGGACGTCCCTGTTGCGCGTGAGCGGGAGGCCGTCACTGCGAGCGAAGGCGGGCCGTCCGTAGCCGACGCACTCGCCACGGTCGGCGCGGTTGCGAGCGGCGCACGCGACGGCGTGACGCGTCGCGGCGTTGGGTCTGCGGTCATTCGCAACGGATCCATGCGCATCGCCTCGCGCAAAGCGTTCCAAAAGTCGCCCGCCAACGGCCACCGATCGGTCGGATTTACCGCAAGCGCCTTCAGAAATATTCGCTCGACCTCGTCGGAGACCGTGGCGCCGAGTGTTCGCGGCGTCGGGCGACGTTCGGCACGCCCGGCTGCGACGCCAAGCTGCAGAAAGTCGTCCCCCTCGAGCGGCTCGCGCCCGGTCATCGTCTCAACCATGACGAGGGCCAGTGCAAACACGTCGGTCCATGGACCCGTCGCACCATGGGTGCGCGAAAATTGCTCCGGGGCCCCGTAAGCCGGCGTGAAGCTCGTGACGTGTCCGCTGGTCTTAGCGAAACTGCCGGCAATTTTTTGCATGTCAGAGACCACTTTGGCAATGCCGAAATCGAGGAGCTTGACGGTGACATCACCTCGCGGATCGCCGATGACGAAAATGTTGCCCGGCTTCACGTCTCGGTGAGCAATCCCCTTGCGGTGGGCGAGCGCCAGCGCCTCGGCCGCGGGTTCGATCAATCGCACGGTGTCCGCGATGGTTCGCGGAGCCAAGCCCCGGCGCTTCTCGTCTTCGAGGACGGCCTCGAGCGTCCCACCCTCTAGCCATTCGAGCACCATGTAGGGAACGCGCTCGCCGTTCGCGGTCTCGAGCATCCCGATATCGCGCGCCTGCACGATCGCTGCCGTCCGAGCCGAAAGGTCCGCGAGCAATGCCCCCTCTTGGATGAACTCGTCGAGCAGCCTTTGACGGTCGGACGCAGACCATTCTGAGAGAGCTTTGAACACCTTGAGCGCGACGGGGCGCTTCCAGAGGATATGCGTCGCCTTGTACACGGTCGCGAAGCCGCCCTCCCCAACGACGCCTTCGACGGCATACTTGTCGGCAATCGTGCGTCCGACAAGTTTCAGCGTGTCCGTACCCGGCACGGTCTCCTCCTTGGCAAAGAAGCGAGCATAACGAATGCGGACGCCGTGGGAGAGGTCCGAGTTTCGTGCGCTTGACACAAATGTGGGGGTGGCTTAGCTGGTCGGGCGCCGACGGCTCGAAGCCAACCGCGCAGGTAGCTCAGTCGGTAGAGCAGGGGACTGAAAATCCCCGTGTCGGCGGTTCGATTCCGTCCCTGCGCACGAAATCAAGTGGTTTTCGATTCCACCCGGTCCAGAGAGTCTACCGAATTGGCAGTGTTTTTCCACACCGGTTCCACAGTCGATCTTCGAGGATTTGGGGTGAGAATTTGGCGCGGCGAATGGTTGCACCGGGCTCCTCGGTAGCCAGTTTTCCGCACACTGGATCCGGCATCTTCGTAGACTGCTGCCCATAAAAGCCGACGCCGCGTCGCGCGAAATGCCTTGGTCCAGCGGCCTTTGCGCGACGCTCCGCCGAGAATCGCTCGGTGACAACGGCGCAAGCTTCAGGCACTTGCCCACCTGCCTCAGCGCGTAACGTACACTCCCGAGACCGTCGGCCTCGCGCCAGCAGGCTTGACGTCGCGAAAGGCATGGCGCGCTGAATCGGATGTGTTTTTCCACACGGTTCCACAGTCGATTCCTTGCGGATCTTGGGACGCGGCGGGTCGCGTCGAGCCACGTGCCGGCCGCCGCAACGTCGTGAACGACATGGCGGGTGGAATTGGCCGCGTTTTCTACACGGGTTCCACAGTCGACCCTCGCGGCTCCAGCGCGCGGCGGATGGTCGCCCCGAGCTCCTTGGTGTCGAGCTTGCCGTACACCAGATCCAGCATCTTCGTGGACCCGTGCCCCATAAAAGCCGCGGCCGCATCGCGTGGAACGCCCCGCTCGAGCAGCCAGTGCGCGACGCTCCGCCGAAAATCGTTCGGGGACAACGGCGCAAGCTTCAGGCGCGCGCACGCCCGCCTCAGCGCGTGACGAACACTTCCGAGACCCTCGGCCACGGGCGCGTCGGGCGCGACGTCGCGAAAGGCATGGCGCGCAAACGCTTCGGTGACGGCGGTCAGCGGCACGGTGCGCGTAGCCTGCTTGGTCTTTCGATCGTGGACCCGAATGCCCTCGGGTGTGAGGTCTCGTCCCTTGGCTCGCTTGGCCGCAAGGTCGCGCCCGGTGGTCGCGCACACGAATGCGACGTAGCGAGCCGCACCGTCGGATAACTCGCCAATGATCGCCCACGCCTCGCTTTCGGTGACGCGCCGCTCCCGCGGCTTGTAGCCGGTGGCGAAGCCGACGGGCATGACTTGGGAGAGCTCCTTGTCAAACTCGCCGCGCCGCCTGGCGTGCTTCAAAAGCATTCGAAGCGCCGTCAATTCCTTGGCCACGGTGTGGCTCGAGGCGCCTTCGCTGTCGCGATCGGCAATGTAGCTATCGACCGTTCGAGCGTCGATTTTTGCGAGCGCGGTATGGGCGCCAAGGAGCCGAGCAATGTGCGAAAGCTTGATGCGATAAAAGTGACCGATGGTCGCCGGCGAGCGCTTGCGTTGCTTGAGCGCTTCAATCAAGGATTCTGCGGCGGATTGAATCGTGGTCGTGTCCGCGGCGTGATGGGTCGGATCACCGAGCTTGCGGTACCAGTCGGCGGCGACGACATCCGCTCGCTTCTTGTCCGTTTGACGCGTGGACGCCCGGCGCCGCCGCCCATACCGGTCGAGACAGTAGACGTGCCAGACATCGCCGCGCTTGTGGAGGGTGTACGACATGACGCCTCGACATACTGTTCTAGTTCCGATGCGGCGATGCGCACGAGACGTCCTACGCGCACATGGGGCAGCAATCGGATCAGTTGATAGGCGTAGGCGCGCGAGCATTGCAGCCTCGCCGCGACATCCGCCGCCGTTAAAAGAGGCTCACTCGCCATCAGCTCCGCTCCGTGGTCCTCTCGAAGAGCCGGGCGATCGCGCCCACCGATCGAATCGCCTGGGCGCAGGTCATGAAGCAGTCGGCCGCCCCTGCAGGCACGAACCGGTCCTTCAACCCCCAAGCGTCCTTCAAGCGCGGAGCGAGGGCGGCCCGGCGCTCGGGCGAGCGCTCAAGCATCATCCGCTTCACGGGCAACTGCCGACCCCGCGGGCGCTCAAGATTCGAAGCGCCCGGTGGCCCGAATTGAAAAATCGGACACGCCCAATCCAGTGACGAAAATGACCAAAATCGGACCGCCACGGGCGTCACCGCTTCGCGCAGTGGGGGTCCAGGGCGAAGTGCCGCGAAATGAAAAATCGGACATGCCCAATCCAGTGACGAAAATGACGAAAATCGGACCGCCACGGGCGTCACCGCCTCGTGCGCTCGATTTGCTTCCCTGCCCCGGGGGCCCAATCCGCCAAGACGGGGAATCGCTCCTTCGAAGCCCATTGACGAAAATGACGAAAATCGGGACGACATGGGGGTCACTGCCTCGCGCGGGGGTTGATCTCGAACACGGGACTGGAAGGACGACCGCGTCGACGCGGTCCAACGTCTTGGACCTCACGCAAGAGCGAGCGTTCGACGAGTACGGCGATGGCCGCATCCAGATCGGACGCACGATCGACTCGGCATTGCATCGCGCGATGCATCGCGTGGCGCGTGATGGATCCGCTATCCAATCGGCCGCACCACGCCCAAATGTGCTTCGCGAGTGTCGTGACTGGATCGGCCGCCATCAGACCGAAGGCCGCGCGTGCGTGCTCGAGCGCGTACCGACCGAGGACGACAGCCCGGTCGACGGCGCCGCGCTCAATGGGCCAAACCATGGCCCCCTCGCCGTAGTCGCCCACGTGCAAGAGCCCCGCGAGGCGAGCGACCAAGCCCGGCAACTTGTTGCCCCAATCCGCGATCGAGTACAGATCGCCGGCGGGTCCGAGACGCGGTTCGATCTCGGCTTTGAAGGCGATCAACCCGCGGCGCGCAGCCTCGGTAAGTGGGATCGGACAGGCGACGAACTCCCCGTGCTCGTCGAACTGATCGGCGATCCCGGCGATCGCCCGCACGACGCGCCCGTACTCGGAGCGAGCCGACTCCGAGACGGCCTCGGGATCGGCCTTGCGAGTGCCCACCCTCGAGCGCGGCAGTGCATAGAGAAACCGCGCCAGAAGACCCAGCGTGCGAAACGCAGGCGTTGATGCCAACCCCGCGATGACAGACGGCTGCACCGTCAAGCCAATGGTCAGCAGCGGCGCCGCGAGATGAAGGCTTGGCCGCCCGATGCGATCGAGATCGTACGCGTCGCCCGAGTGCGCCTTGCAGAAGAGCTCGCAATTGACGCGTCCGTCGGAGTAGCGCCCGGCAAGGATGGCGAAAGGGCCACCCTCGGAGGAGAACACGCCCAAGCGACCGTGCTGTTCCGAGAGCAGCCGGCCCACCGCTTCCGGCGTGGCGTCGTCGGCCACCAACCGCGGCGCCGACGGGGCCCGGCGCCCGACGCGATCGACGGCGAGGGCGCGCAGCTCGTCCTCGAGTTCGCGCCGTTCGACGTCGTTGTCGACTCTAGCCGCGCGCTTACGCAGGTTATGGGTCCGCTCCTCCTGCATCCGGTCGCACTCTTCGGCGTCTGCGATCTGCGGAGCGCGACGCGCACGGAGCTCCCGTTCCCATTCGCGCAGCGGAGCCGTGGCGGCGGCGAAGATCGGCGACTTGCCCTCGCCGGGCGCTAGCGCCACGGCGACGTAGAGGTTGGTCGGTTCGAGCCACCCGGGCTTAATCTCGACAGCAATCTTCTTCGAGATCGTGAACGAGAGAACGGCGAGCCCGAGAAGCGCGGGCAGATCCGCGGGCGCCTGCACGGCATGGGCCTGCTCGGCGGCCCAGACACCGAGCCATGGCGGTAGCACCTCCAACGGAAAGTCGGGCGCGTCGCTAAAAAGAATGGGCTCGTCCCACGGGTCGCCCGACAGCATCGGCACCGCGTCGTCTTCGGGGTCCACCGGCAGCTGCCCGGCGAGCAACCGATCGTTTTCGTCTTTGGTGCTCATGTGAGCCTCGATCGATGAACCGCCGCGCGTCCTTCGAGAGATCGCCGAATGGCTTCGGCCAACACATCCCCGCCCGGATCGTAGTGCGTGCGGACCACCACCCGGGCGCCTTGAGGAATGCGTCGGGCAAAGTCGTCCGACCAAGCCCCGGCAAAAACCCCGAGGACGATCGGCACCGATTCGGCGGCGTCGGAGCTGCGCGTCGCCCACGTGAGAAAGTCGGCCTCTCCCTCGGCGATGACGACGTGAGGATGCGGCTCACCTACTCTCTTTTCCCAACCGCCCGAAAGCAGGGTAACGCCCTGCCCGCACGCGAGAATCAGATGCCGCGACGCATAGCCCGCCGGCGACACGCGCTTCGGATCGTCCGTGTCGTGAACGCACCACGCGCGCACGCTCTGCATCCGACCAAGCGCGTCGTAAGCCGGCACGATCAAGCGGTGGCCCGACTCGGTCCACGAGACGCGACTCGGGCGGACGCCGCGAAACGAAGCCCATGCCGGAACCGGCGCCGTCACCGGCAGAGCGCGCGCCAAGTGGAAGTCGTCGACCCACGCGGGTCGGATGCCGTGCCGATCGAGGAGGACCGGCACCTCGATGTCGACGCTGCAGGGAACGCAGATCCGCCAGAGCTCCGCGAGCTCCATCGGCAGCGGAACCGTCGCGGGCGCGACGGGCTCGTAGGGAGGACCTGCGGTACGACGAGTGGCAACGTTCTGAGCGCTAGTCATGGGCGAACTCCGGGCAAAGAGCGGGCGTGGCCGCGAGCGGACGACTCGCGGGACAAAGCGATGGGGCCGGCCCGATCGAGCGGCGGCGGTCGCAGGAAAAGGTGTGTTGGCGATGGCGTGGGGTCGGCGGACCCGTGAGCGGGTGGGTCCGGCCCCAGCGAAAAGGAGAGCAGCGAAGGCAAGATCTTGTGCCGAGGCAGACGACCCGCGAGAGCGACGCCGACCCGCACATAGAATCCGTCCGGCAGACCGCAGGGGTCGTGGCGGTTCTTGAGGAGAACCGCAAACATGCCGCGAACGAGCCGAACGCGCCCCGCCGTGTGCACCTCGAAGAGCAAATGCACGCGCGGGTGCACGCCGGGCAGACTCGCCGCGAGCCGGTCGTCGACTTTTAGCGTGCGGAAGACGAAGAGCCGGCTTCGGCGGCGATGCCGAATGCGATAGGCGACGATCTCGCCTGCCGCGAACAGAGCCACCGGCCCGAGGGTGCCCGCGACCGTCCTGCGAGGCGCGCCGTACAGAAGCTCGCTTCGGAGCCCGTCCCCTGCCCTGCGCAATTGCACGGCAGTGTTCATCGGCCGCGCTCCGGGCTGTGGCCGCGAACGCCTCGGGGCATTTCGTTCACGGCGATTGGATTTGGCGTCTCGTCGTAGCGACGCCGGCGGGGCTCGCGTCGGCGGTTCGCTCGGCCAACCTCGTGGGCGACGTCGCGATGGCCAGACCACCCGTCGGCCGATCGCCGGTCTTCGCGGGGCCGATCGAGGACGGCCCGGATTGGGGCCACGTCGCTTGGACGAGCCATGGGGCCGTCGAAGTCGAGAGGAAGGCCCCACTGCCGATACTCACGCAGGCGATCCCGAACCCGCTCGAGGGGAACCGGGTCGCGGCGAGCGACACGGTCGCGATGCAGGACGAAATCCACGATCGATCCCTTGTCGCTCGTGGCGGCAATGCATTCGCGCAAACGCTCGGTCGCGTGCTCCGAAGTCTCGCCTTTCGGCCCCGGGTCGTGGGCGTTGGCGGAGGCGTAGAGCCAGTAACCGCTCTTGGTTCGTGTGACGACGATCCGGTCCCCAGTCGAGTGTTCGAGAAAGAGAAAGCCGTCGCCCTTGCCGGGGCACGGTCGGTAACCGGTCGTCATCGCGTATGCGACAAGGTTGATCGATCGTTTGAATTGTTCGATTTCGGGGTCGTGCCGAATGGTCATGACGGGCTCCTGCGGTGTGAGAGGGGGGACTCCGGCGAAAACGAAAATAAGTGCGAGATCGGCTTCATCGGCCGCGGTCGAGGGTCGAGCGCGACAGCTCGCGTGCGGGCAGCGAGCGGATGTAGTGGCGCTCGACCTGTTGAAGGACGTCGTTCCAGTCTTTCGCTGGTGCCGGCGAGTGGCGCTCAAACGTGAGAGGCGAGCGGCGACGGGCGAGCTCCTCGATCCGACTCGCGAGCTTCACCCCCGCGTCATCGGAATCGACGGCAGCCACGACGCGGCTGCCCGACGGCAATTGGGCGAACACGCGGTCGAGAATCTCCATCTGACGGGTACTCGGCGCACCGCCCGTGCTGAGAAAGCGCGAGCGGTCCCCCTGCCCCGAATGGATCTGGAAGTAGCTCAGCGCATCGATGGCACTCTCGGCGAGGACGATCGCGGCGTCGGTGGGACGAGCCGCGCTCTGCCAGGCGCTCTTGGTGCCCCCGGTCGCAAATCCGGTAAAGCCCCGGTTCTTGATCTCGAAGCCCGTGACCGCGCCTGCGTCGGTCGTGTGAACGAAGAGGGTATTGCCCCGACCGTCCAGTCCCCATGTCCCCGCAAAGCGCGGATGCCGAAGGGTCTCGGGACGAATGCCTCGCGTATTGAGGTACGGACTATTGTCCGCACCGCTCGCGGCGGCGAAGGTCTCCGCCACCGCCCGGCCGTCACGGGGCGCCGCTGAAGCCGCTGGCACGAAAGGCACGCCGTAATCGACGATCGGCCGAGCGGTGCCGAGCCATTGGCGCAGTTCCTCTCGGACGTGACCGAGCGAGCTATGCCGGCCACGCGCCTTGACGAAGTCGACGATCGTGCCGTGATCGCGATCGTCGCGGATCGAGAAATACGTCCAATGGCCGTCGGGAGCCTTGCGGACGACGATCTTGTCATTGGTGGCGGAGTGACGCAGTACGTGACTCGCACGGCTGCTCTCACGCCGGTCGCGCTGGTATCCGTAGCGTTCGATCGCGTACTGGACCAAATCGATCTCGCTTTTGAATTGATGCAGTTCGAAGTCGTGCATGAGCCTTCTCGCACTGGAGCAAAACTTTGGGGCCGTGAAGGGCGTCGCCGCGGGCGCGAGCGTGTGGCTCGGCTCACGCCCGCGGCGCCGGTTGGGATCGCGGCGCTATTCGGTTTGCGCCGTCACGGTGGCGTCCATCTCGCGCATCTCGATGGTGGTCTCGGCGAGACGCATGGGCAGGTAATCGAATCGGAGATCGAACGATCCGTCGTCGTTCTGGACGGCGACTCCGATTCGGGTCCACCCGGTGGTCGGGCTATCGGCGGTCGGGTCTTGCACCGCGCCAAGCAATTGCATTTTTTTCTTTTTACTCACGACGATGTCTCCTTTCGTGGCAGATGGGGATTTCGGTCTGTGGTTGGGTTTGGCCCTGAAGCGGGCCCGTCGGATCTCCTCGAGATGCGCTCCCCGCCGGTCCCGCCATCCCCTTTTGGGGAAAACGAAACCGCCGAGCGGCTGCACCGAACGAACGAGGCGGCGCTTGCTTCCGAAGCCGCTCACGCCCGTGCCTCCGAGACGTGTCTCTCGGGCCTGTCCTCCTCGGACGCCGATCCCGCGGCCTGCTCGATCACGAGCAGAAGCGATTGGCACGTCTGCTCGAGCTCTTGGCCGCTTACTTCGGTCGCGTTCAGTTCGAGGTGCAGATTGTGCAGTCGCTTTTCCAGGTCCTCGCAGGTCGCTCGGGCCGCAGCGAGTCCGACGCGCAGACGCCGCAGACTCTTTTCCTGCTCAGCCTTGATGATTTCGAGCTCGCGCGTGGCCTGCGCGAACTCGACCTGGAGCCAGTCGGCGAAGGCGCTCCGGTCGCGCTCGGCGATCTTGTTCCGCAGATTGCGAACGGCCTGTTTGAGCTCGGCGCAGTTGCAAAAAAGGCTGGTTTCGCGCTGACGGGCGTCAAGGAGCTCCGACTTCAGGGCTCGGAGCTGCTTTTGCACGGGTAACCGGGCGATGGAGTCGAGCGTTGCAAGAAAACTTTCGTACGAATCGGGAGGGAGGAAATTCATCGGCGGGCTCCTTTCGGCTTTTGGCAAGGGGAGGCTGTGCTGGCCTCGGGATCGAGGTCAGCTCGAGACGTCGCGATTTGGGATGAACGGCGACTACGAGATTCGAAGCGATGTCGAAGCGTGGATTTCGCGTATGCGACGAACGACCCGATCAACCGCATCGGAAAGAAAAGAAGGCATTGGCCAGGTGCACTCGAAAGGTGGTTTTTCGGCAATGAGAGGCCGCAGTGACCTCGTGCATCGAGGTCAGCTCGAAACGTCGTGATTTGGATGAAACAGCGACTACGAAAACAGCGACTACGGAATTCGAAGCAAGTGTCTAGGACGCGAGCGCTCGGGCACTAAGCAACGACTACGGACTCGAAGCAGAAGCAGACGGCGCGAAGGGCACCGTCGGAACGAGCAGCGAATCGGCCCCCGCGCCCTCTCGGGCCACGGGGACGAAGATGGGGGCCTCCGCGACCGGCGGAGGGGTGGGCCGCTGGTGGCGGATCTCGAGGGTCGTAACGGCCGCGAAGTCGGGTAGGCCGATGGCACCCTCGTACCTGCGCAACACGCAGAGTCGATGAGCGGCCGAGGCCGGATGCGCGGCGCCGGCGGACGCACCCGTGGGCAGGACCCCGTGCCCATCGGAGGCTTTCTT
>JBEKOY010000050.1:0-38651 GCA_049521295.1 Polyangiaceae bacterium
ATGATATCATTCAACAAAGTATGTGGCCCCTCCGGGGCTCGAACCCGGATGCCCGTACGGGCTGCGGATTTTAAATCCGCTGCGTATGCCGATTCCGCCAAGGGGCCTCGTGAATGACCTTCGACTCTAGCGCGAATGTCTCGGTCGTTGCTTTCCGGGTCGTTGCGAGCGCCATGGAGATAGGCTGAACCGCGTGAGCCCGTCGCTTTACGGCGCGCGTGTTGCGCTGCTCGAATCGCGCAGGCAGAGCGAGCTTGCCTCCCTCGTTCGGCGTCACGGCGGCGAGCCGATTTGCGTACCGGCGATGCGAGAGGTCGAGCGCGATTGCGCTTCTGAGATTGAATCGGCGATCGACGCCGCGTCGCGCGGCGGTGCGCTGATCGTTCTGGCGACCGGCGCCGGCCTCGACCGATGGCTTTCGATGGCAGGCGCTCTGGGGCGGGCCGCAGAACTGCACGCCGCCTTCGCGCGGTCGACGGTGGTGTGTCGTGGCCCCAAGCCGATCGCGGTGCTCAAGCGAGAGGGGCTCACGGCACAACTCCGAGCGTCGCCGCCACACACCACGTCCGAACTATTGGCCACGCTGGACAGTATCGACGTGCGCAATCGCGACGTGGTGTTCATTCACGATGGCGGCGGGAGCCGAACCGTTCCCGAAGCGCTCGCGCGGCGCGGCGCACGTGTCGTTGAAGCGCAACCGTACGCGTGGGCGTTGCCGGACGATACGGAGCCGTTGCGCGCGCTAGTCCGATCGATCGTTGCCGGGGGCATCGACGTGGTCGCCTTCACGACACAGATTCAGGCAAAACACCTCTTCGACGTAGCCCAATCGATTGGGTTAGCCTCCTCGTTGGGCGAGGCGTTGCGCGGGCGAGTCGTCGTTGCCGCAGTAGGGCCTACGTGCGCGGAAGCTCTCGAGCATCTCGGGGTCCCGGCCCATGTGATTCCGAGGCAGTCGAAGATGGGCGCGCTCGTTCTGGCCGTCGCGAGCATCATGGCGTCGCGCTTCGGCCCGGCTTCGCCCGCAAGGGCTTGAGGATCCGGGGCGCGCCCGAAGCCACGTGGGCAGGCGGCGGCCGGCAGCTAGCGGCGGGCGAAGTACGTAGTCATCTCCGCCGCACCGTACCTCCGTAGTTCGACGCACAAGTCCGCTCGTTCGAGAGCCTCGTCCAGCCCACGCTTCGCACCGTCGATTCCGCGCATCGCGGCCGTGAAGAACGTCCGGGCATCGTCCCGCTCCGCCGGCGTGCACACCGTCCCAGCGATAGCGCTCAGCCCTCGCAGCGCCATGGGTGGCAAGCGCGCTTTCAGCTTGGCCCAATTCTCTTTGACCCAAGCATACGTCACTCCGCGCGTCGCGCGCCGGCTCTGCGCATTGCCGAATACGTAGCGCAGCTCCGAGAGGCGCAGTTCGCCGGTCAGCGTCAGGTCCAGAGCATCTCTCAGGACCGAGGCATCGTCGAACATGCCCATCGCAGTGATGGCAAGGATGCGATCTTGCGGTGTTCCTGCAGTTCGCGCCGTTGCGCGAAGCTCTGCCAAACGAGCATGACCGGCATGGATGGAGGCAAGCGGAACGGCCACGGCGGCCACGTCGCCCGACACTCGCGTGGGGTCCCTTATCCACGCAAGGGCATACCGTTCGCATTCGGCAAGGATCCTCTCGTCGTACGCGAGAGTTCCCATCGCCCAAAGCACCGTCTGCCGCTCGAGCGCCCGATCCTCGTCGACCGTAGGGCCGCTTGCTTCCCAACTCAAAGAGCGCTTCTTTTCGAGGAGCCGCGCTGAGACGTATTTGCGAAAATCGGGTAGATCCTGGTTGTCGACGAGCGTTTGTTCGAGGCCCGCCAGAACGCCGACGATCTGCTCGACGACCAAGCGGGCGGTTTCGGCGTCGAACGCGGGGAGCATGTCAAGCAGCGCTCGCGGGGCAATCGCGCCTTGGCGTACGCCCGCCCACGCGTTCGACACGAGACCGATCCGATCGGCGACGTTCAGCGATCGCCGTGCCGCCACGAGCGATGCGAGCTTGGAGGGCTCAACGAGGAAGCGATAGTAGCCGGCCTGATCCGCGTTGGGGTAGACCCAAGCCGGGCACCCGCCGCCAAACGAACGCGTGATCGGCTCGGCACCAAGCGTAAAGCAGCTGCTGGTCTTCTCTCCGCCGCTCGTGATGCAGACCGGCAGCGTCCAATGCCGTTGCGCACCGGTCTGCGGCTCGCCGAGGGGTCGCCACTCGGATTCGCGTAGTTCGATCTTGCCTGCCCCGATGCCTCCGCACGTCCAGCTGGCGATGACCTCCGGGACGCCGGGTTGGTCAAGAAAGGCGCTTGCCAGTTGACCGACGTGCAGCGCCGAGACGTAGTCGAGTGCCTTGAACAGGTCGTCCGCTCCCGCGTTTTTCCACGCATTTTCATGCAGAAAGTACTGGACGCCATGACGAAATGTATCGGGACCAAGCCATCCTTCGAGCATGCGAAGCACGGCTGCACCTTTGTCGTAGGTCAAGCCGTCGAAGGCTTCGGACGCATCGCCGGTCGAACGGACCGGTTCGCGTACGGCGCGCGCGCTGCGCAGCGCGTCGAGATCCATGACCCCCTGGACCGCGGCAATCTGCTGGATGGTTGCGCCGAAGGCTGGCTTCCACTGGTCAACGACCTTCGCTTCCGCCCATGTCGCAAACCCCTCGTTCAGCCAAGTATCGTTCCACCATTTCAGCGTCACGAGATCGCCCACCCACTGATGGGCGAGCTCGTGGGCGATGACTTCTGCCTGCGACCGCTTGATCGAAGTCGTGGCTCGCTGCGGATCCACGAGCAAAAGCGAGTCCCGAAACGTGATGAGGCCAGGATTCTCCATGGCGCCTGCGGCGAAATCGGGCACGGCTAAGAGATCGAGCTTCGCGTATGGGTACGGCAAGTCGAAGTATTCGCCGAGTTTGGTCACGAGCCCTTCGGCATCGTCGAGCGCGAGGGCGGCGAGGGAGGCACGCCCCTTCGTCGTTGCGACGCGGATGGCGAAAGGCGCCTTTTGGCCCTCGGCGAAGTCGAAGTCGCCCACCGCAAATGCAACGAGATAGCTCGGTAACGGGGGAGTCGGCTGAAACGTGTGTTCGACCAGCCCATCGGGTCCGTGGGTGGTGGAACTTTCAGGCGAGTTCCCGAGCGCTAACGTTCCGCGGGGCGTCGTGATGCGCACCTCGTAGGGTGTCTTGAAGCCTGGTTCGTCGAAGCACGGAAACGCGCGACGCGCGTGTGTCGGTTCGAACTGGGTGTACGCGTACCACCGGCCCGCCTCGCGAACCCGGTAAAGGCCCAACAGGTCGAGGGCGAAGGGCGCGTCGTAAGAAATTTCGATCGTGGCTTTGCCGGAGGGCAGACGCTGGTCGAACGAAAGGACGAGCTCCCCTTCGTCATTGGCGTCGTGCGCACGTCTTTGAAATGTCGCCCCTGGGATTTCGGTCGAGCCGGTCCGCGCGACAGCACGAGTGCAATGCAGCGACGAGCCGTTCAAGACAATGAAGGATGTCGGGTCGGTGACGACGACCGAGATGGTCGTCGTCCCAGAGAAGCGTTCCTGCGTTGGGTCAATTCGGAGCGCGAGCGAGTACCGCTCGGGCACTGCCGTCGCGGGCAGGCGTCCATCGTCGCGCGGCGGCGGAGCGTTCGCTGGAAAGCCGGCAAACGCTTCGTGTCCCGGCGCAGAGACGGGCACGGTCGTCCTCGGCGCAGCTCGCGAGCACGCGCCGAACGACACCGGCAGGACAACGGCAAAAAGAGCCTGCGGCGACCACATCAACCGGCAGCAGTCACTCGGGCAGTCGGCCCAACGCGATGACCTCTAAATTCAGCTCGAGTACGAGCTTAAGCAGGGCGGATCGCTGCTCTTCGGTGGGAGGGCGAGTCACCCACGCACGCAGCGCACGCTCGTATCCTTCGGCCTTCGCGCGTATCTCGCGAACCCGGGGGCTGGGCGCGAGCTCCCGCAATCTCTCGAGCGTGTCGAACAGACACTTCTCGACGATCGCCAGCCGCGTCGACCCCGCACTCTTGCCGCCAGGCATCATCGTTGAACATAAGGTTAGCTCGGTTGGCTGCAAGTCGCGCGATTTCCGTGGCAGCCGGGATCGGCTGCCCCCGGCCGGTAGAGCGCGGCCCACTCAGAAATTGAGACCAAGCTGCCCGTGAAACGTGAATCCCGGCCTCGATCCGCTCTGCCCCGGCAAAAGGATGAGGTTGGCATCCGCGCCGACGAACCAGAACCCCAGAGGTACGACCAACGTCACTCCGGGCTCCAAGTAAATGTCCTTGCCGTCGGCCGTTCCCGTCGTCAGCGCCCCGCCACTGTAGTCGCCCTTGTACTCGCCGATGCCCAGCTGAGGCCGGATGGTCAGGACGTGGACGATGTCAAAGCTGTAGCCCCCTTCGAAGCCGTAGAGCATGGCTTTGCCGGACCGTTTGTCCGACGACTCGACGACGTCCCCGCTGCTGCCAAAATAATACATGAATGACAGACCGGCGTAGATGTTGAAAACGGACACGCCGGCCCGTGCGCCCACCCCGAAGCCCAACGGATTGAGGCTGTCGCCGGTGGGGTTCGTCCCGGCGCCCACTTTCGCGCCGATTTCGACTCCGACCGGCCCGAGCGCAAACGCATCCTGCGGCACACAGAGTACGGCGGCTACGGCGCCTGACACGATCCACGGGAGGGCAGTTTTCATGAACGCAAGCGTCGATGGAGGGCGACAAAAGAGCAAGTTCGAACGCGGCGTGCGGGCTTAGTTTCCGGCTCCGCCAAGCGCATGTCGCTCGCATGCTAGCTTGCCGTGCCCATGCCCGCTTCCAGCGACCGGGGCCCACTGTCTCTTGCCGAGCGGCTGGCGCGCGTGGGTCGCGCGCTCGAAGACCGCTTCTTGGGCAAGGCGGAGGCCATTCGTCTCCTGATCGTCTCGATGGTCGCCGGTGAACACGCTCTTCTTGTCGGTCCTCCCGGCACGGCCAAAAGTGCGCTCGTTCGCACGTTCTCCCGCCTGCTGCACGCCCGCTACTTCGAATATTTGCTCACGCGGTTCACGGAGCCAAACGAGATCTTCGGCCCAGTCGACATCGCCGCATTTCGCGAAGGCCGTTACGAGCGTCGCACCGAGGGCATGTTGCCCGATGCGGAAATTGTATTCCTCGACGAGGTGTTCAAGTCCAATTCGGCGATCTTGAACGCACTCCTCACGCTGCTCAACGAACGGCGCTTCACGAGCGGTGGCCGCGTCCTTGCGTCTCCTTTAATCAGCGCCTTCGGGGCCAGCAATGAGGTGCCGAGCGACGACGCGTTGGCCGCAATTTGCGACCGGTTCCTGCTCCGAATCCGCAGCGAGAACCTCGACGCGTATCACTTCCAAGATTTGCTGCAGAAGGGGCTCGAACACGAGCTGCTCGTGATGCAGGATGCTTCGATCGAACCTCTCGTGACCGCCTCCGAGCTTGCCGAACTGCAGTGTGATCTGCTTCGCGGGACGGCGTTTCGGGAAGACTTCTTCTCGCAGTACAAGGGCCTGGTCTTTCAGGTGCGTGCGGAGGGTATTACGCTCAGCGATCGGCGGGTGGTGAAGCTGCTGAAGCTGTTTGCGGCGAGTGCGTTCCTCGACGGTCGGAGCGAACCAAATGCAAGCGACTTATTCATTCTCAAACACGTTTGGAACGCCGAGGATCAGGCACCCATCCTCGACGCGATCGTGACGCCCGTCGTCGACGCATTTTATCGGGAGTATCCCGAGGCCCGCGTTGCGGGGCGGATGACGGGGCGAGTCGAGACCTTGGCCGCGGAGATCGATCGCGTACGCCAGATCCTGGCTGGGAGCACGGCGCTAAGCGATGTGCAGCTGTTCAGTCAGTTGAGGGCGCTCGGCGAGATCAAAACAGCGCTCGTGTCGTCGCCGGACGCACGCGCCAAGGAACTCGTCGCGCGAGTGGATCAGCTGCTCGAGGCCGCCTTTCGCGGCGGCCGTTTCTCGACCCCATGACGTGGCGCGGCGCTGACGACCTGCGGTCCGACCACGGCCGCGGCCCCGAAACGAGAGCGCGTAGACTGCATTCGGTGCGCCTGGCAGCCATCGAGACGAGTTCCCCCGTGGGATCGGTAGCACTTTTCGAGAACGGAGCGCTCGTTGCGCAAGACGAAAAGCGGGTCTCGACGGGGCACGGCGAGCAGCTCTTGCCCATGCTGGACGCGCTCTTCGCGCGAAACGGGTGGGTGCCCACCGACGTCACGCGGTGGGCGGTCGGAATCGGGCCCGGCGGTTTCACGGGCGTTCGCATTGGCGTCGCCCTTGCCAAAGGAATCGTCATGGCAACGGGCGCGGATCTCGTCGGCGTTACGTCCCTCGATGCGCTCGCTGCCGATCTCGCCGACCCCGGCGACGCGCTCGTCGTCAGTGCGGTGTCCGCAGGGAAGGGAGAGATCTACGTGCAGGTCCGGCAGTTCGACCGTCTTGTGTTGGGGCCGTGTCATCTTCGGATCGGCGATGTGCCCTCGCGCGTCGCCGGCCTCGCTTGCAACGCAGGCGTGATGGCGGTCGGCGAAGCGGCGCGGCAGGTCGACTGGTCGGCGCTCGGCAACCCGGTGTCGCTCGCCCTCGATGCGCCGCACGATTGTCCGCGCGCCTCCGCTCTCGGGCGCGTTGCGGGGGCTCGGGCCCCGCAGGACGCAGAGAGGCTCGAGCCTGTATACCTCCGCCCTCCGGAGATTACGATGAGCCGACAAGGGAGTCGCCTACCGTGAAGATTGCAACGTGGAACGTCAACGGCATTCGCGCGCGGGAGAGCCAATTCGTCGAATGGGTGCGGCGTGACCGCCCGGACGTCGTGTGCCTTCAGGAGATCAAAGCAAGTCCGGAACAGCTGAGCGAGACGCTCACGATGCTTCCTGAATACTGGAATTATTGGCACGGAGGTCCCAAGGGGTATAGCGGCGTCTCGCTTCACGTCCGGAAAAGTAGTTTCGTTCAGCGACCGGAGTTCGATCATCCCACTTTCGATATCGAATCTCGCGTCGTTCAGGCCAAGATCGAGGGGAGTTTTGTCGTTACGAGCGTGTACGTCCCCAATGGTGGCAAAGACTATTCGGCCAAGCTGCATTTTCTCGAAGGGATGCGGGATTATGTTGGTGGCGTCCATGCACGCGGCAACAAGCTGATCGTATGCGGCGACATGAACGTGGCGCGAACCGACGCGGACGTGCACCCGAAGGAGCGCAAACCCGGGGCAATCGGTCAGCGCGCCGACGAGCGCGAGCGGTTCGAACGCGTCATCGCGTGCGACCTCCAGGACGTCGGCCGCGCGCTCGACCCGACGAATGAGCAGCTTTTTACGTGGTGGCCGCCGTGGCGCGGACTGCGTCAAAAAAACCAAGGTTGGCGTCTCGACTACGTTCTTGCGAGCGTCGGCCCGGGACTCACGGCCGTCGATTGCAAGGTTCTTGTCGACGTCGGATCCAGCGATCACGCGCCAGTGATTGCGACGATCGACCTGACGTCGACAGCGCTCTAGCGCCGCCATGGGTCGCGTTTAGTCGAAATTTTCGATTTTCCAAAGCCCGTGTTCCCGAACCAGCTGGAGAGTGCCCGCCCCATAGGCCATCGTCGCGCGTTCGCCGCTCTCTTCGATCGCCGCGTTCGGCAGTGCCTGTTTGAGCGCAGCGACCACTTGCGCGATCTCGTCTTTCTCATGGCCCTCCCATGCTACGCGCAGCTTCGTCGCGTCGAGGCCTTCCTTGTGCGTTTCCGGGACGTAGTGCATCACCACGTCGTACCGCTTTCGCTCCACCGCCCGAACGAACCCCTGGATCGCGCGGCGAGGGGTATCCTGCGCATAGAGATCGATCGTCGACGCGTCGACCCGCCACCGGCCGTCTTCGAGGACGAGGTTCAGCTCCTGGCCGCTTGGGCTCGTCACAGTTGCCGTGACGCGCGGCGGCGCCGTTGGGCGTTCGAGCGATCGGCCAATCTCCCGGACGCCTTCGGGGTCTTCCGACATCATGCGACGGAAGGCGTCGATCGAAATTCCGCGTCTGGCCTCGTCGGAGAGAAGACGGTACGCTTCCTCGGCTCGACCGTCTTCGAGATCGCGGGCATAGGCGCGCAGGATCGATTGCGGGTCATTGTTCGGATTTTGAACCGCTCCGCAAGCCAGAGTCAGTATCGAGACGGGAAAAACGAGCCAGCGCCACGACGGGCGAGCGTTAGGATCCCGTCGACCCGCGCCGGTGGATTGAAGGCGCGGCACGAGTGGTGCCAGGGTGCAACACGGATGGATCGGCATGCCGTGTCGGCCTGCTCTAGCACGCAGGCCTACCGCCCGGCGAACCGGCGCCGGGGCCGCTTTCGCGGTATAGCCTCCATACAATGAGCGAATCTCGTTCGTCCCCGGAGATCGAGCTGCTCCCTATCCTGCCTTTGCGAAACAGCGTGGTGTTTCCCGCCAGCGTCGTCCCGATCAACGTCGGCCGGCCGCGCAGTGTGCGTCTCGTCGAAGACTTGGCCGGGCTGGAGCGCGCCGTCGTCGGCATCGTGAGCCAACGCGACGCGGAGATCGACGAGCCGCGGTTCCAAGATCTTTACGAAGTGGGCACCGTGGCACGTGTCGTCAAAGTGCTGCGACTCGGTCCGAACAACTACTCCGTCGTGCTGCACGGCCTGGCGCGCTTTCAGATCGCGTCGCAATCGATGCTGGAACCCTACATGCGCGCTCGTGTGCGGCGCGTCCCCGAAGATCTCGAGCGCGACGTCGAGCTGGATGCCCTCGGCGCGAGCTTGCGCGAAGGAATGCGGCACCTGCTTTCTCTCATGCCCAATCTGCCGCGTGAGACGGCCGGGATTCTCGACAACGTGCGAGAGAGCGGGGCGTTGGCCGACCTCATCGCCTCGAATCTCGCACCCGAGCAGGCGAGCGTTGCGGACAAGCAAAAAATTCTCGAGACGTTCGATCCGAAATCGCGGGTTCGGGCCGTTCTCGGCATCGTCAATCGGCAGCTCGAGCTTCTCCGTGTGAAGAAGGAAGTGAGCTCGATGATAGCCGACGAGGGAAAGGCCCAGCGCGAGCAGATCCTGCGTCAGCAAATGCGCACTATCAAAGAAGAGCTCGGTGAGGGTGGCGACGAAGACGAGGTCGAAGAGTTGCGCGAGCGCGTACGCCTGGCCGGGCTACCCGACGACATTCTCAAGATGGCTCGCAAGCAGCTCGGCAGAATGAGTGGGATGCAGCCGCAGTCGGCCGAGTACAACGTGACGCGGAGCTACCTCGAGTGGATTGCCGATTTGCCGTGGAGCCGGGCCACGCCCGACAGGCTCGACGTCGAGGAGACACGCCGCTGTCTCAATGAGGATCACTACGGTCTCGAGAAAATAAAGAGACGAATCATCGAATACGTGGCCGTTCGGAAGCTTGCTGGCAGCAAGAAGGCACCTATTCTTTGTTTCATCGGACCGCCGGGCGTCGGCAAGACCTCTCTCGGGCGGTCGATCGCGAGGTCGATGGGGCGGCGGTATCACCGGATCGCTCTGGGTGGCGTGAGAGACGAGGCCGAAATCAGAGGGCATCGACGGACGTACGTTGGCGCTCTGCCGGGCCGAATCATGCAGGGCATCAAGAAGGCGGGTGTCCGGAATCCCGTGATCGTGCTCGATGAAGTCGACAAGCTGGGGGTAGATGTCTTGGGCGATCCGGCGGCTGCGCTTCTGGAGGTGCTCGACCCGGAGCAGAATTCGACGTTCCAGGACCACTATCTCGATGTCGCGTTCGACCTGTCGCAAGTGACGTTCCTGTGCACCGCGAACGATCCGGAGACGATACCGTCGGCATTGATGGATCGTATGGAGGTTATCGATTGTCCCGGGTATACACGTGCCGAAAAACTGCGCATCGCTACCGATTTTCTGTGCCCGAAGCAGCTCAGCGCGCACGGCCTGACCGACGAGCGGCTGGACTTCAAGCCCGATGGCTTGGAACGAATCATCGATTCGTACACACGCGAGGCGGGGGTTCGTGGTGTCGAGCGCGAGATTGGCGCGGTGTGTCGCCACGTCGCGATGCGGATCGCCGAGGGGGACACGACTCTGCGGCTCGTCGCCGACGGGCCGGCCGCAGAGGCCATTCTAGGTCCGGCTCGTTACCTTCCGGAGCTCGCCGAAAGGATAAGCGCGCCCGGCGTCGCTTTGGGTCTCGCCTGGACTCCGTCGGGTGGCGATATCCTCTTCATTGAGGCCACGAAGATGCCTGGCCGCGGCGAGGTTCTGGTGACAGGAAACCTCAAGAGCGTCATGAACGAAAGCGCCGTGACGGCTGTCTCCTTCGTACGGAGCCGGGCCAAGGACCTGAAACTCGACCCCGAGTTCCTCAAGGGCACCGACCTGCACGTTCACGTGCCCAAAGGAGGTACGCCCAAAGACGGACCCAGCGCCGGCGTCACGATGTTCAGCGCCGTGGCTTCCTTGCTTCTCCAGTGCCCTGTGCGGCGCGACGTTGCGATGACCGGCGAGATTACTCTTCGCGGCAGCGTGCTGGCCGTCGGGGGCATCAAAGAGAAGCTACTCGCGGCACATCGCGCGGGCATCCGGGAGGTGCTGGTGCCCGCGGCCAACGAGCGCGATCTGGAGGAGGTACCAGCGGACGTGCGCGCTGAACTGAAGGTCCATCTGATTCGGCGGGTCGACCAGGTGCTATCGCTCGTGCTAGAGCCGCCTCCCTCGCCGCCTCCTCAGCCGCGGCCGGATGGAAACGCGCCGCTGGCCAACATGTAAATCGATTGCGGGTCCGGTGGTTCCGTTCGTACAATCACGTATCCAACGCATTGCGGCCGGCGCCGTGTTCGTTTTGCTGTCGGCGGTCGGGTTTGTACCTTTGTTCGGGGGGCCCGGTTACGAGCAGTCGCTCGCGAGTGGCCTGATCGTCCCTGCGGCCGCCGCCGTCGCCACATCGCTCGAGGTTGCCGCCGCTGTCGGGGCGGTGCCTCTGCAGGCCTTGGCTCGTGGGCTTGCATCGGGAGCGGCGCTGGCTGCCGTCGCGCTCTTCACGGCGCTGCTTCACGGACTCCGCGTGGGCATGTGCGATTGCTGGGGCGGGGTGGTCCTGTTCCTGCTGACCGCGGGTCTCGGGGCGCTCCTCGGGGGGGCATGGGGGGCCATTGCTGGCGAGATATGCCGCCAACGACGAGGGCGAAACCTCGCCCGCATCGTCGTGGCGGTTGCGGGACCCGTGGCAGGGATCCTCGTCAGCGTCGCACGCTTTTATGCGACTCCGATGATCTTTGCCTACGATCCGTTCTTTGGATACTTCAGCGGCGCTCTGTACGACACGGTGATCGACGTCGGAAACGACCTCTGGAGCTATCGCGCGGGCACGGCAGCGACTCTGGTCGGCGTCGTCCTCGTGGCGGCGTCGTTGCGGCGAACGAGCACGGGGGCCATCGCGCTCGAACCGCTGCGAGGTCGTCCCCGGTCCGCCGCGTGTCTGATGTGCGGGTTTTGCGCTCTCGCATCGAGCCTTGTGCTGGCCGCCAGCGGGCCGCAGCTCGGCCACTGGCAGACCGGCTCCAGCATCGCCCGCGCGCTCGGAGGACGGGCGTCCGGTCCTCGTTGCGAGGTGCTCTACCCCGAGGCCGTGCTCGCGGAACAAGTGGCTCTGCTGGTGCGCGACTGCGAAGAGGAGATCCGGGCTGCCGAACGCGTCCTCGGGACGCACGTCGACGGGCGAATAACGGCGTACGTCTTCGAGAACTCCGCTCAAAAACGGCGGCTCATGGGCGCCGGTGAGACGTCGATCGCGAAGCCATGGCTCCGCGACGTTTACCTCGAGTACGAGAAGTATCCCCACCCGCTGCTTGGCCACGAGATCGCTCACGTCGTCGCCGGTAGCTTTGCCCCCGGCCCCTTCCACGTCGGCGGCGGCCTTTGGCCGAACCCCGGCCTCATCGAGGGGCTCGCCGTGGCAACCTCGCCGGACGATGATGAACTGACCGAAGCCCAGTGGGCGCGCGCCATGCTCGATCTCGGCATCCTTCCGCCGGCGACGTCGCTCTTCTCGATCGATTTTCTCGGGCAGAGCGCTGCGAAGAGCTATGCCGCCGCGGGGGCCTTCGTGGGGTGGGTGAGGTCGCGCTGGAGCTCGGCCGTCGTTCGCGCGTGGTATGCTGGCGGGTCGATCGAGCGTCTCACCGGACAACGTTGGGACGCGCTGGACGGTGCGTTTCGCGACTGGCTACGCACGCAGTCGATGCCGCCGCAGGCCGGCGCCTACGCACGCGCGAGGTTCGAACGCCCGGGTGTCTGGGGACGAAAGTGTCCCCATGTCGTTGATGCGCTGGACCGGGCGGGTGATCGTTGCCGTGACGATCACAGGTTCTCGCAAGCCCTCGGCTACTACGGGAAAGCACTTTCGCGAGATCCTGACGACTGGCACGCGAGGTACGCACTCGCTGGGGTCGAACTGGGGACCGGCGATGCCGCCGTCGGTCGGGAGGACCTCATGCGCATCGCGCGCGATGAGCGAGCACCGAAGACGTGGCGCGACCGCGCCCGGGAGTCGATCGCCGATGACGACTGGGCCCATGGGCATGCCGAAGCGGCTGTCGCCGTCTACCGCGATCTGGCCGCAGAGATTCTGAACGAAGACGCGGCGCGGGTGGTGGAGGTCAAAGCGATCGCCGCCGCCGATCCTGCAGCAGAACGCGCTGTGGTGGACGTGCTCGTTGGCGCGCCCGGTCGCGGCATCGATCCGTGGCTTGGCGGTCTTTCACTCGGGATGTGGGCGGGAAGATCCTCCGACGCGCTCGCCAGTTATCTCGTGGCGAAGAACCTCGTTTCCCACGAGGACTGGACGCGCGCCTCGCCGTGGCTCAATCGCTCGTTACAGACGCCCATGCTCACGGCGCGCATCGGACGCGAACTGCTGCGAGCGAAAGCCATCTCCGCGTGCGCGCTGCGTGACTCTCGCTCTCTGGCGAAGCTGCGTGAGGCGCTCGACGGACCAGATTCTCCTTTTGCAAACAGCTCCGGCGGGAGACGCGAGTGGCTCAGGGGACTCCTCGAGCGGTGCGACCCCCAAGATCACCGCTGACGGGTTCGCGCCCTTCCGCGGCGCAGTTCGCGGCTACGTTCGCCCACCTTTTCGTGCACGCCTCGGCTCTCCTCGAGCTCATCCAGCGTTTTGGGCCAGTCTCGGCCCATCAGGCGAGAAAGCGCGCGGTCGGCCAGAAGTCGACCGCCCGTTTGGCATCGCGCGCAGTAGTTGGCCTCGTTTTGAGCGTAGCGAATACGCTGTATGGGAGCGCCGCACGCGGGGCAAGGCAACCTGAAGCGCCCGTGGACGGCCATCTCTTTGCGGAAAGCCGTAACCTGCTCGGGAAACGCATCGCCGGTCTCGCTCATCAAGCGCGCGATCCAGTCGCTTAGAGTCGACCGCGCGGCGTCGTGGAGTCTCGCCACTTCCTCCGCGGTTGCCGCCCTCGTCAGACGTGTTGGAGAGAGTCGTGCGCGCCAGAGGATCTCATCAGAGTACGCGTTGCCGATGCCGCTGAAGATGTGGGGGTCGGTGAGCGCACGCTTCAGCGTGTGCTGTTCACGCCTCAGCGCGGCTTCGAACGCGGCGAGATCGGCGCTAAGGGGCTCAAGCCCGCCCGGGTCGAGCGCGCCGACCGCGCTCTCGCCACGGAGCACATGAAGTGAAGCACGTCGTCGGGTCGACGCTTCCGTGAGGATGAGCGTTCCCGATGTGAAGTCAAACGCGGCCAAACCAAGTCGTCCTGGAATGGTCGTGCCGCGCGAGCGCCAACGAAGGCGTCCAGCGATCATCAGGTGCAGCACGATGTGCCAGTCCGACTCCAAGTCGAAGACGATCCGCTTCCCGATGCGGCGCACATTCTCAACGCGCCTGCCTTCCGCGCCCGACAGCGGCGGCTCGAACGAACGAACGAGGAACGGACTCGCGACGCGCACGTGCTCGAGTGTCGCACCGGCGATGCGAGCGCCCAGGTGCTTAACGTAGACCTCAATATCCGGAAGCTCCGGCATTCATTCGTCCAAGGCTCGTATCTTCGCTTCGAGGTCGAGGTAGTAGCCGACGAGATCCTTTTCGCGATGGCCGAGCGCGACGAAGCGAAAGACCCGGCCGATGGGCCATGTCCGAATGCCCGAGGGGACGACCATCGCCCAATAGCCCGGCTCGGTGGGGGCAATGTCGGTCCACGTGCCGCCTAACGCACGCGCGATGATCTCGCTCAGGAGCGCGCCGTGGCGCCGAAGCTCCATCGCGACGGCCGGGTCCGCGATCGAAACGCCGGCGAAATGCTGGGTCAAATGCTGTTGCATCGCGTCGACGGCGAGCACGTTGCAGCGAAGCGCCTTGCCGTACCATTGGCGATAGTCCCGCCCCAGATGTCGTGCGAGCCGCGTCATCACGATGCGCGCTTCGAGTGGAGCTCGAGGCGCCTCGTTGACACCGAGGGCCGACTCGCTCGCGCCGGCAGGAAGGGCCAGCGATTCGGCGAGCTCTGGTTCGTAGCGTATGAGCTTCGGCCCGCGTGGACGCTGCGTTGTGCGTGCTCCGACCGGGAGCGCCGCTGGAGTGACGGCGACGGGGGGTGGCTCGCTCGTCTTCGCAGCAGTCGCCGCCCGCGGTCGGTACGTAGGCTCCTGCGGGCTCGCGTAATCGGGCGGTGGCGGCGCTTCGTTCGGCTCGAGAGTCATTGGCCGTGTGGCCGGGGGAGACGATGAGGTGAAGCCCAAGGTCGCAGACCGCGGAGGCTGGCTCTGCCGCGACGCGGTCTCGACGTGGGGTGGCATGAGCGTATTCGGTCGCCCGGGATTCGTCGCCTCGAGGATCTCGAGGGCGACGAGTCGCTCCCCGTCTGGAGCCGACGTGTCCTCGACCAACCGTTGTGCAAAGTATCGAGCGTTGGCTTCGTCGCCGGCCGCCAACCAGGTGCGTGCCGCACGGAGGGCCGCTTGGTGGAAGTCTTCTCCGTTTTCGGCGATGTCCGAGAGAAATTGTGCGACGCTGCGGGGCGCGTGTTCGCCGCGCAGCAGTGCGGCACGTGCGCGCAAGTACCGAATGCCGGCCCCCGCTCCGTGATTGCGTTCGAACTCGTCGAGCTGCTCGTCGATTCCCGATGCATCTCCCGTCGCGAGCTGTCGCTCAACCGACTGCAGTTCGGGGTCCGACAGCGCGCCGATCTCCATCGTGCGTGGCGCAAGCGCAGCCTCCAGCCCGTTCAGGTGGGCTCTAAGCCGATCGCTCGCATCGGCGTTCACTCGCTCACGGACGCGGGCCACGAGGGCACGTCGCATGCGCCGATCGTGGCTCGCGTCCGGCTCGGTTCTGTCCAGCCGCGGACTGAGACGAACCAAGGCATCCGGAATTCTCAACACGCCATCGAGGTCGACCCGAGAATGCGTCCGCTCACCCGGCCGACGGTGGCGCGTGACGGCTTCGGTCGACAAATGAACGGGCGTGGAGGCGGCAACCTCGGACAATGCCGTGGCAAGATGGAGCACCTGAAGGAGGATCGGGGCCCCGGGTACGGCCACTCGCGCGGAAAGGGCCGCCAGGTCCAACCACGCCCCCTCATAGTGCGATGCGCGGGCGCGATAGATGGCGCCATCGAACAGCTCATGCGCACCGAGCCGTCCGACGACGCCTCGCGCCGCCGCTCCTCTGGCGAAAGACGCGGCTGCTTCGGCCGATAGCGAACGCGCTGCCGCATCCGCCAGCCCTCGCGTCACCCCCGATCGGGCGAGCCGTTCGAGGGCTTCACGAGCCGTCGTGATGTAGCCTGCCTCGCGAACGCTCACGGGATCGGTCGCCCGGAGCACGATGTCGGCTGCGTCGAAGAGCGAGTATTCGGCCCCAAGAGGACCCTCGTCCGATTGGGCAATCGTGCGCTCGCCGAGTTGCAAGCTCGTGATTTCGCGCGAAGGGTCCGCAGAGGGCGAGGCTCGCATCGGCTACGTGTGGGATAAACCTGGGCGTCGCGGGCACGCCGTCACGGTCGCGGTGCCTGCTGCCCGGTGGTGGCGGGGCGCATGGTACCCTGAAGGCTACTCTACTCGCTCGACCTGTTCTCTGCCTCTTCGCACGTTTTCCGCGATTTGGCCCTTGCCGGGTCGGCGGTTCAACGTGCATCCTATGGGTTACGGACTACGCGAGGTGGACTAGGTGGCGTCGTCTCAGCAACCGTCGGACCGTCGCAAGTACCGACGCATCCGTGTGCCCCTTTATTGCCGGCCTGCCGGCATGCAATTTCTCGCTCGCCAGCGAGAGCCCGTCGACCTCAGTCTTGGAGGCGTCCGCATCTACAGCGATGAGGCGTTGCGCGTCGGCGAGCTCTTGAAATTGGAGTTCTTCCTTCCGGACGTCGAGCCCGTAACCTACACGGGTGAAGTCGTCTGGATCGAGGAGCTGGACGGGGGCGTTCCGGCGCGGTTCGACGTGGGTCTCAAGTTCATCCAGCTTGAGCCTGACGCTCTGAAACTGCTGCTGCGAGTGCTCGGCCCCCCCGAGGAGTAGGCCGGTTCGGGCCGCTGGAGATGGGGCGGAGTTGCGCCTCGCCAGGGTGCGCTCACCGCCAAGCCGATAACACGCAATTACACTGACACGCTGCCGCACGCCGGCGGTTCGCAATGGCTCATTGCCCGGTCGGTACGCCGAAAGGACCGACGAGGGTAACCCAGCACCCTAACGCCATCGCCGGAAGCCGGCAATCGCGGCAAAACACCGCGAAAAACCGCGGCCGAGCCAGAGGCGCGGGCCGTCTACGCCAGCTCGTGACGGGCCGCCGGAAATCGGCGTTGCACGCTGTGGCTCGACCTGGACACTGCTGAGATACGTGATAATTAATCCGATTGTTTCCGCAGTCAGCCTGCTCACCCGTGGCGGATGGGGACTCCGCTTCACTCAAAGGCCGAGATCGTCCTCGAAACGGTCCTCCGATGCAAAAGCAGACTGATCAAAATGTAAACCTCGTGGGCGACTGCATTCTCCTTGTCGTCGCCTCCGCCGCAGCGACGAAGCTTCCCTGGCATTCCGGCTGGCACTGGATGGTCTTTCTTGGGATGGCAATGGGGTCGATGTTTCTCTGGACACTGGGCGGTCGCGGTTTGCGTCACTACGACGTGTGGAACGGCCGCGGCGTGGCGAGCGACGTCGCGCTAACCGTGTTGCTGCTGAGCGGCGTGCTTGGCGCGATGGCCCTTCTCCGAATTTTCGTCCCGTCGTATGAAGCAGGCAGCAACGTTTTCCGGTTCGTTATCGTTGCGGTTCCGGGCATCATTTGGCTTCGGCTTACGATTATGTGGCTGCGTCGACGCGAGAAGCCGGTGCAGCCGGTCCTCATCATGGGGACCGGTCCCCTCGGTCGGCACACGGGCCTCGAGATTGTCGACCGAGATAGTCAAACCCGCGTCGTCGGCTACCTGCGTTTCAATGACGAGCCAATTCACGATCGACTTCCCGCGGAGGTTATCGGCGTTGCAAATGACTTGGAGGAACTGCTGAAAAAACACGTTGTTGGCGAGGTCTTCATTGCCGGCAATAGCGACTCGCACCGAGCCGAGATGCAGTCGGCCATTCGGGTCCTCGAGCGCTTCGGCATCCCGTTCGCGCTGCCAGCAGCGGGATTCCGCTTCGGCCGTGCGCGGCCAGAGCACGAAAAGGCCGTGGCGGATGGCTACATTCACTATCTCAGCATTCGCCACAAACCCGTACAGCTCGCGTTCAAGCGGCTGTTCGACATCACTTCGGCGTCTCTGGCGCTGTTGCTGCTGTCGCCGCTCATGGTCGTGGTGGCCGTGCTGGTCAAAATGACCTCGCGCGGCCCTGTGCTTTTCAAGCAAGTTCGCGCGGGCCGTCACGGGCGCCCATTCAACATGCTGAAGTTCCGTTCGATGGTGGTCAACGCCGAGGAGCTCAAGGCGAAGTTGATGTCGCACAACGAGCAGACCGGTCCCGTGTTCAAGATGACCCGGGATCCCCGCATCACTGCAGTCGGTCGTTTTATTCGGAAGTTCAGTATCGATGAGCTGCCGCAGCTCATTAACGTCTTGCGTGGCGAGATGAGCATCGTCGGCCCCAGGCCCCCCGTTCCGTCGGAGCTGGCACGGTACGAGGCCTGGCAGCGCCGCCGGCTGTCCGTTCGTCCTGGCCTGACCTGCGTCTGGCAAGTCAGTGGTCGCAATCAAATTTCGTTCGAGGAATGGATGTACTTAGATATGCAGTATATCGATCACTGGAGTCTCGCGCACGACTTCGAGCTCATCTTAAAGACGGTACCCGTTGTTCTGACGGGGCGCGGCGCGAGCTGAACGCCGGCGGTAGAAGGCGATGCATATAGACGCGAAGCGGACGGTGCTGCTCGTGGAGGATCACCCGCCCGAGCGCGAAATGATTCGCAGAGCTCTGGTCGGACAAGACTTTCACGTCGAGACCGCCATGGACTACCATGGAGCTGTCGAGTACTTATCCAAATTTGTTCCATCGCTCGTCTGCTTGGAGCTGGCACTGCCGAGAGAATCTGGATTCGAGCTATGCGAGTACATTCGGGGCGACGCTCGGCTAAGGGTCCTGCCCGTCCTGCTGATGAGTGAACGCGGGTCGCCGGAGGATATGGCACACGCCGAGTATGTTGGCGCAAACGCTTTTCTCAAGAAACCGTTCACGCGCGAGAAGTTGCTCCGATACGTGATCACGCTGCTCGATGGTCCGCACGAAAGCCGGCCGAGCGTGCGGCGTCTACGGCGAGGCTAGCTTCGCTGGACGCGAGCCACACATGTTGTGGGCTTCGCGCGGCAGTCACGCAGTGGGGCCTGCGCACGGACGGGCCGGAAAGGGAGGCCTGCCGGCGAGGTCGAAGGTCGCGCCCCGCGGTCCGGGGACACGAGCTCCTCTGCGTTGACCGTCGCCTCCAGGCACCCGGTTCTGTATGCTAAAGACCGTGACGGAACGAATGACCAAGCGCGCGCTCATCACCGGAATCACAGGTCAAGACGGCAGCTATCTGGCTGAATTCTTGCTCTCCAAGGGCTACGAGGTGCACGGTATGGTGCGCCGATCGTCCGACGAGAAGTTCGACCGGATCGCGCACCTGCGCGATCGAGTGAAGCTTCACCAGGGAGATCTGCTCGACCAGTACTCGATGGCGTCTCTTCTGACCAAAGTCGAGCCGCACGAAGTCTACAATCTCGCGGCCCAGTCGTTCGTCCCGACCTCGTGGACGCAGCCGGTGCTCACGGGGGAGTTTACGGCGCTCGGGGTGACGAAGATGCTCGAGGCGATTCGCCACACGGCTCCCAAAGTTCGGTTTTATCAGGCGTCGTCTTCCGAGATGTTCGGTCGCGTCCGCGAGGTGCCCCAGACCGAGCTCACACCTTTTTATCCGCGATCGCCCTACGGAGTCGCGAAGGCATATGGGCACCATATTACGGTAAATTATCGAGAGTCGTTCGGCCTATTTGCCGTGAGCGGTATTCTTTTCAACCACGAGTCACCCCGCCGAGGGCTCGAGTTCGTCACTCGCAAGGTGAGCGACGGCGTAGCACGCATTCGTCTCGGGCTTGCCGACAAGCTGCGACTTGGCAACCTCGAGGCGAAGCGCGATTGGGGCTTCGCTGGCGACTACGTCGATGCGATGTGGAGGATGATGCAAGCGGAAGAACCCGACGACTACGTGGTGGCGACGGGCCATACACACACGGTGCGACGCCTGTGCGAAATCGCGTTCGCGCACGTGGACCTCGATTGGAAAAAGTACGTGGACGTCGATCCCCAGTTCATGCGGCCCGCGGAAGTGGATCTTCTCGTCGGACATCCGGACAAAGCCCAAAAACGGCTTGGTTGGGAACCGAAAGTGAGCTTCGAGGAGTTGGTCCACATGATGGTCGACGCGGACGTTGCGCGCCTCAAGGTTGCGGCCTGACGGATGCGTGTTGTCGTCACGGGCGCTGAGGGTTTCGTCGGCCCTCACCTCGTCGAGCACCTGACGGAGTGCGGCGACGAGGTTTTGGCGCTCCCGGGCCCGGGCTCGACGTCGAGCGCGGACCGCGTCGTGGACGTGGTCGATGGGATCGCGCTGCGCAAGGCTATCGCGCCCTTCGCGCCCGACGCCCTCATCAATCTCGCTGGCGTGAGCTCCGTCTCGCAAAGCCACGCGATGCCGGTCGAGACATTTCGGGTGAACCTTCTCGGGGTCATCAACCTATGCGCCGTGATGCGGGATGCAGCCCCGAAGGCGCGACTGCTGGTCGTGGGTTCCGGTGAGATGTACGGGCTAGGTCGTCCCGGAATACGCGCAGTCGAATCGGATCCGCTCGAGCCGACGAGCCCGTACGCTGCCGCGAAGGTTGGGGCGGAGATCGCGGCTTTCGCATTTCGACGATCCAACGGACTCGATGTGGTTGCCGCTCGGCCGTTCAACCATTTGGGCCGTGGCCAGCGAACGGATTTTTCGGTACCATCCTTCGCTCGTCAGCTTGAGGACGTTCGCGTGCGGGGCGGCCTCGGAGTCCTTAGCGTAGGGAATCTCTCTTCGGTTCGCGATTTCTCGCACGTGCGAGACGTCGTGGCGGCGTATCGGCTGCTTATCGAGCGCGGAGTATCGGGTGAAGCGTACAATGTGTGCAGCGGGGAAGGGCGCACGATGCGCAGCATCGTCGAAGAGCTCATCGTGGTGTCCGGTCTCGATACTCGGATCGAGCTGGATCCCGAGCGCGTTCGTCCCGTTGACATTCCGAGCCTCGTTGGCGATCCGTCCAGACTGCGGGCGCTTGGCTGGAAGCCAAAGCACGCAATCCGGGAGGCGCTTGCGGACGTCCTGTCGGAAGCGCGCTCGCGGCTCGATCCACGCTAACGCTCGTGGTGGGACAAACGAGGACGCCGCGGCTTGCGGAACCTGGACACGGCGGCGTAGCGTGGACCCGAAATACGATACGGACGTGCGCGCGCCTGCCAGCGCCGGGGGCCTGACTGTGGAAGTGTGGAGCATCAAGCGTTGGATGGGGACATGACGAGGACGGTGCTGCTGGTTCAAGATCATCCGCCGGCCCGCGAAAAAATTCGCCGGATTCTGCTTGCCAAGCACTTCCAAGTTGACACGGTGGCGGATTATCGCGCAGCAGTGAATTACTTGGCGAACTCGGTGCCGCATCTCGTTTGCCTCGACCTGGCGTTGCCGCGCGAGTCCGGCTTCGAGTTGTGCGAGTACATTCGCAAAGACCCCAAGTTTGAGGCCGTTCCCGTCATGGTCATGAGTGACCGCAGTTCACCCGAGGATATGGCGCATGCCGAAGAGGTGGGTGCGAATGCGTTTCTTAAGAAGCCATTCACGCGCGAGCGGCTGCTGAAGTACGTCGATACGCTTCTCGACGGGCAGCACGCAAGCCGACCGAGCGTTCGCCGGCTGCGGCGCACGGGTGTTCCGCCACCGGTCTAGCGCGACGGGCGCGCGCTCACATCCGCGACGATGCAAAGGTGGTCAGAAGTCTCGGCGCATCCGACCTCGAAATGTTCGAAGCGCAGCGCTGAGTTCGCGAACATCCGATCGATGCGCATCCAGGGGAGTTTGGACGGGAAGGTGTAGCCGAATCCCCAACCTACCTCGCGAAATCCGTCTTGGTACGTGTCTTCGAACTGCGCCAGCAACGGGCTCAACCCGGGCAAGTTCGTGTCGCCGACAATGAGGACGGGCAGCGTCTCGGCGCGGGTGCTCTTCGCCACAACATCGAGCTCGCCCTTTCGAAGCCCGCTGTTGGCTTGAACGTCCGGGCCGGCTGCGCCTTCGAACAATCTTCCCGAAGCGATTTCATTGCGGAGCCCGGCGCCCCGGATTCGGTAGAAGCCTTGTCGTGGCGAGACCGGATGAATATTGTAGATGGCTACGCTGCCGACAGGCGTCTCGCCGACGTAGCGCATGTATCGGGGCGAGTGCATCTGATTGCCGTAAAGGAATCGGTTGGGCTCCTGAATGCTGGACAGGGGAAACCGGCTTGCGACGACGAATTGCCCTGTCGCATTCACGGTCGCGTAGCGAGCTTGGAGCGCTCGGATGAGTGGGTCGTCCGCACCGATGGCGATCTCCTGCATGACGACAAGGTCTGGAGAGTAATGGTCGACGGCCTCAAGAAGAGCCGGTATGCCCGAGTATCCGGAGTTGGCATTGAGGCTGAGTACGCGCATCGTCGGTCCGCTACCGGTGGGCGAGCGAGCGCTGGGCAGCACGAGTCCCATGAGCGGAAAGAGAACCAAGCCGCCCGCGGCGAGTTGCGCGAGAAGCAGCAATCGCATGCGATAGCGAACGAGCGCAATGACCACGAGGGGCAAAGGCACGGCGAAGCCGACTCGCGGAAGATAGAGTGCCGCACCGGTGAACCACCAGCGCTCCCCGACGAATCGGAACGCCAAGACCACTGCCAGGAGCATTGTCGGATAGGCGATCGCCGCGAACAGCACCAAGCGGCGGAAACACGTCTTCATGAGCCGTGCCCTTTCGTCGGGTGGGTCCAGTCAGTGCAAGCGCAAAGCGGGAGTAATCGCCAAACGGGCGCTGCGCCCCGGTCTCGGGCGGCGTTTGCCTGCCGGCGTGTTTTGAGTGCCATCTGTACCGACGGTCCGCTACACTCGTCGGTCTCGGAGAGGTTAGGGTGCATGGATAAGAAGATCCTAGTGACCGGCGGGGCGGGCTTTTTGGGGTCGCACCTGTGCGAGAAGCTAATCTCGATCGGTCACGACGTCCTCTGCGTCGACAATTTTTTCACCGGCTCGAAGCGCAATGTCGAGCACCTGATTCGCTCTCCGATGTTCGAGTTGATGCGCCACGACGTGACGTTTCCCCTTTATGTCGAAGTGGAACGCATCTTCAATCTTGCGTGCCCCGCGTCGCCGATTCACTATCAATTCGATCCCGTTCAAACGACCAAGACGAGCGTGCACGGCGCCATCAACATGCTCGGCTTGGCCAAGCGCGTAAAGGCCAGGATCCTACAAGCTTCGACTTCGGAGGTCTACGGAGACCCGGAAGTACATCCGCAGCCGGAGACGTACTGGGGTCGCGTCAATTGCGTGGGTCAACGCAGTTGCTACGACGAGGGCAAGCGGTGTGCCGAGACGCTGTTTTTTGATTATCAGAGACAGCACGGCCTTGAAATAAAGGTCATTCGTATTTTCAATACGTATGGTCCGCGCATGCATCCGAACGATGGTCGCGTTGTCAGTAATTTTATCGTACAAGCGCTGCGCGGCGAAGATATTACCATCTACGGGGACGGTCATCAGACTCGCTCGTTTTGTTATGTAGACGACTTGATCGACGGCATGATACGGATGATGGATTCCGAAAGTGGTTTCTATGGCCCCGTCAACCTTGGAAATCCGGGCGAGTTCACGATGCGCGAGCTTGCCGAACGAGTCTTGCAGCTGACCGGCTCCAAATCGCGGCTTGCCAGCAAGCCGTTGCCGGCGGACGATCCCCGGCAGCGCAAGCCCGACATTGCGCTTGCGACGTCGCGGCTGAATTGGGTCCCCAAGGTCGCACTCGAAGACGGCCTGAAGGAGACGATCGCTTACTTCAGGCGATTGCTCGCGAGCTGACGGCGTCATAGGGCGGTTTACAAATGGGGTGTTGCACAGATGGCGCCCGTCGTGATCGTTGCCTCCCGAAGCGAGGCGGCTCGTGATCGTGAGCGTGGCACTCGCCGTCTGTTCGCTGCCGGTCCTTTGCTGGACGGCGTATCTCGCTACGCTTGCGCTGCTGTCTCGAGCCAATTCGACCGCCCGATCGGCCGCAGCCCCTCGGATTCGGTTCGAGGTCATCGTGCCAGCGCACGACGAAGAGCGTGGCATTGCGGCAACGGTGGCCAGTCTTCTGGCTGCGCAATACCCTCCGGAGCTCCGGCGAGTCGTAGTGGTGGCGGACAATTGCACGGACCGGACGGCGGTCCGCGCAACGGAGGCAGGTGCGGTCGTCGTCGAGCGCAATGACCCGGCTCGTCGGGGAAAGGGCTATGCGCTTGCGCATGCATTCGAGCGCGTGCTGCGTGAAGGACGCGCCGACGCGGTCGTCGTTGTCGATGCGGACACGACCGTGGGGTCGAATCTCCTTCAGGTGCTGGATGCGCGCTTGCAGGCTGGCGCGCGCGCGGTTCAGGTACATTACGGCGTCGCGAATCGCCAAGCGTCCTGGCGAACTCGGTTGATGCACATCGCCTTCACCCTGTTCCACGACGTGCGATCGCGCGCCCGCGAACGGTTCGGTGCTTCGGCAGGCCTTCGAGGCAACGGGATGGCATTCCCCCTCGTCACCCTGCACGAGGTGCCGTATGACGCATTTTCTCTGGTTGAAGATGTCGAGTACGGGATACGGCTCGGCCTCGCCGGACATCGGGTCCAGTATGCGGGAGAAGCTCAAGTGCTCGGTGAGATGGTCTCCTCCGAGCGGGGATCCCGCAGCCAAAGGCAGCGCTGGGAGGGCGGAAGGTGGGCGCTCGCACGTCGGCAGGCGCGGCAGCTGCTCGGCGAGGCGCTACGCCGGCGAAGTGTGGTGTTGCTCGATTTGGCTGCCGACCTGCTCGTTCCGCCATTGACGTACGTTGCCCTTGCGGCAGTCGGCGGAGCCGGCGCGTCGGCAGTCTGGGTTGCGCTGGGTCATGGCGCCTGGTGGTCGCTCGCTCCGTGGTGTGTCGCATTGGCTGGACTCGCCGTGTACATCATTCGAGGAGTGTGGCTGTCTGGCACGGGCATGCGAGGCATACTGGACTTGCTCTGGGTGCCGGTTTATCTCGTTTGGAAGTTGACACTGGCCCGGCGCGCGTCGTCGGCGCACGAGCGTGAGTGGGTTCGCACGACGCGTGAGGAGCGAGAAAAGCCTTGACGGCAGACCGCTCGAAGCTGGCGGTTCGAACGCCGACGTTCGTGGCAATTCTCGGGGCGGTCCTGCTGACGTCCCTCGGTGTCAATGCGGTTCTCGTTCACACGGCGCGCCGATACGTGGAAGAGACAAACGCCGTTCGGCTCGACCCGGCCGGACTGAAGGTATACGCGACCGAGCGCCCGATGCCTCGCGGCAATGGGCCGCTGCTGGTGCTCTTCGGCGATTCTCGTGCCGCCATGTGGCCGGCGCCGCCGACGCCGACGGGCTACCGCGTCGTGAATAGGGGGGTAGGCTACCAAACCACGGCCCAGATTCTGCTGCGCCTCGACAAAGAACTTGCTCCGCTACGCCCAAACGTCGTCGTCGTCGAGGCCGGTGTCAACGACCTCAAGGCAATTGCCGAATTCCCCGATCGACGCGACGAGATCGTCGCGGATTGCAAGGTCAACCTCGCGCGCATTGTCGACGAGTGCCGTCGGATCGGCGCGGCTGTGGTGCTCGTGAACGTGTTCGGCATCGGCGACGTAGCCTTTTGGCGAAGACCCTTTTGGTCGCCCGAGGTGCGCGTCGCCGTAAGGGACGTCAACGCGTTCCTGCCAAGCCTCGTCCGAGAGGGTGTCGTCCTGTTCGATGCCAACGGGGTGTTGGCCGATCCACGAGGCGAGATACAGCGTGCATATCAGGTCGATTACCTCCATATCTCGCCGATCGGGTACGCGGCGCTGAACCAGAGTCTCGTGTCCCTCTTGTCGACAATGGCGAGGTGATATCGATCCGAGTCACGTTCGTCGCCAACGTGGCTCGGCCGCTGCGAGCTCGAGCGCGCCTTGCGCGCCTCCGCCGTGTTCGTTACCCTAAGGAGCCGGTGCGTGCGTGCGATGGGGCATGGGGTCGCGTGTGCACACCGAATGGTATGGGGAGCCCGATGACGCAAGCAACCAATCCGCAGGCATCATCCCCCGGAGGCGCGGCCGCGACGGGCCCCTCGCCTCTGTCCTCGAGTGAGCGCGAGGCGCTCAAGCGATCGTACGCCGAGGACGGTTACTTCATCGTCAAGAACGTGGTGCCCAGAGAAAAGCTTGCGCTTTTTCGGACGAGAATCGTCGAAGAGTTCGAGCGCACCAAACTGTCGGGCCGTCTCATTCACGGCGGAGGTGGCATAAGCGGTCACCTGAATAGCTTTCCTGGTGAAGAGTCTCGCTTTGCGTACGAGGCGGTTTGTGAACGCGGAATTGTCGACCTGGTGAGGGAAATATACTCTCGCCCGTTCGTGACTCCGAACGTCGGCTGCAACTTGAATCTTCCCGACAGTGTAGCACAGCATTACCACGTAGACGGCAGCTTCCTCGACGCCTTCATCGTCGTGAACGTTGCCGTCGTCGACACCGACGTGGCGAACGGCGCCATTGAAGTCGTTCCCGGGACTCACAAAAAATTTTACAAGTACTGGCGCTTCGCGTTGGAAAGGCCACAGCGCTTCAGCAAGCGAATCCCAATGAATCAAGGAGACGTGCTCGTGCGAACATCGAGTCTTTGGCATCGGGGAATGCCGAATCGCACCGCTCTTCCGCGTCCGATGATTGCATTGGTCTTCGGTCAAGAGCAGTCCGAAGTGCAGCGTCGAGATCCGTTTAATGTCAACGAGGGCAAGATGATGTTTTACGAGAACTGGTACCGGCCTACGATGCTCGGGCGAATGCGCGAGCGAACGTTCGTGATGGCACCGTTCACGTATTCCGCTTATCGATTTGTCAGATCGCTGTTCGGGAACAAGGGCTATGCCACCCCGTGACCCGAGAGCCACGGCTGCGTTGCCGCTCTGTCTTGGCGCGCTGATCACGGCATGCCGAGGATCAGATCGACGTTCGCAACGGCCGGCGGATACGACTGAGGCACGTTCGCCGTAACGAATTCGACCGTGTTGTCGCCGGCGACGAGATCCGCCAGGGGGACCTCCAGCATCTGGCCGAATGCGCCCCACATCTGGCTTGCGAATGGGCTGACCCCTTCAACGATCTGTGGGCCTGCAGGCGACGCCATGGTGAGCGCCAGCTCGGCAGCCGTCAGGGGTCGATCAATCCAGGTTCCCCCGTTAATCCGATACCGCAGAGAGAATTGAGAGGGAGTGCCGTCGTTGATGTCGTACCAGCTCGACAGCGCAATGCGGGCTGTGGTCACGCCCGTGAGCTCGACACCCGAAAAATGCAAACTGGCGTTGGGACCCTGCGCCGCGTCTGCCACCAGGTAACCTACATTGACCGAGCCCTGAGGAGGGGCGCTGAATCCGAATGGGGCACCGGAAAAGGCAACCAACGAATCCGGCACCTCGTACTCGCGCCAATTCGCGATGACCGGACCATCGAAGCCGATATTGTCCCAATGCGCGGGCCAGGATTGAAGCTCGTTATTGGGACTGTACTTGAGGGTGGCATGATTGTGCGTGGTGATATGGACGTAGCCGCGAGTGAACGGCAGGTCGACGTCGGCGCTATACACAAGCTGAGGTGTTCCGAACGTCACGCCATCCGGTGAGAAGGGTGTCGCAAACACGGTGATGTTTTGCTGCGATACACGCACCTCGAAATGATTGAGGGCGCCCTGGAGAGTGGGCAGGCAAGGTGAAGCGGGCGCCGGCGATAGGACCGTATCCACGTAGTTCTGGAACACCTGAATGGAATCGAGTGTGAAGCTACCTGTAGTCGAAACGGTCGTCGCTGCGGCGCCGCACGAGTCGGACAGCTGCACCTCGAAGGCGTTCTGCGGAATCACTGCGCCCTCGTCGTTGAAACGGATGGCGAACGACGGCACCGCGATCGGGTCTGCGGTTACGTCGAGCGAGATCCAGCCTAACAATGGAAGGTTGAAAGCCTCGGCGTCGAACACGATTGTTCCGGTTCGCCCCGCAAAATCGAACGGTTGCCGGACGCGGTAAGAGTTCTCTCCGTAGTTTTGCGCCGCCACGGCGACAAGCAATTGCGGACTCGCCACCGTTGCGCTCGGGTCGCAGATGAGCGTGTCGTTGTCCGGAAATGCGGTGGCGAGAAGGCCCGACCGGCAGTTGTCGATAGCGGCAGGCATGATCGGGAAGGGATTGCCGCCGGTCGTCGGCAGCTGCACGACCAGGCGGCTCCCGCTCCATCTCTGTGGATCGAGATCTCCGGCGCGGCCACGTGTCGTTGAGGGGGCATCGAACGTGTCGCAGAACGCCGCCGCCTCGAGCCCGCACCCCGGTGGGGAAGAGGAGCCGTCCGACCCCGTCGCGTTTGAGAGGCCGGCGCCGGACGCCGCTCCGGCGTCGGTCGTCGCAGACGAGCCGGCAGCGCTAGACGGGTGTACCTGCTCGTCGGTATCGGGGGAATCGTGTGGGGCGCCCGACCCGCAGTCGGACCCGAGAAGAGCCAGACTGGTGGCCATTGCACGACCATGCGCACTCATGCGCGTGTCCCTCCTCCTGCCGCTACCTTCCATGAAGGACTCTCCCAATTGCCGCTCCAGTCGAGAGCGGGTCTTATCGTATCGCTGCGATGGCATTCGCGTAGAAGAAAGCGTTGTCGCGCGGCGCACAGGACTTGAGGTAATCATCCCGGCGCCAAAGTGCGCTTGGCCTGGCTTCGCGGGATTGCGAGAACCAAATACGGCTCCCGAACTCCTCCGGGTTCGCGGAGGCGTGGCGCCGACGCGTTGTCGATTTTGCGGTAGCTCCTGGGTGGCCACATTCGCGCCCCCGAACCCACCGCGGTTGTTCCCGCCCAAAACCATCAGTTTTTTCTTCGATGCGCCCGCCGTCGGAACTCGATTTAGCTTACGGTCGTGATGGGACCAGCGTAGCATTGCGGTACTCGGGACGAGCTCCACAATGGCTATTGGCGCTTCTGATGGGTCCATAACGTATCCCAACTCTGTCAATGGTCAGGCGCGGCCTAACGGGCACGGGGCTAGCGGCGGACTCAGCCAGGAGCATGTCGCCCGTCCAGGGGAGCGATTCTCCGAAGAAGGGTGCTCGGAAATGGAAATTTCAGGCACTTTGGGAGACGTTGCCAACATGAGGCGGCTGTCGTATCCAACTAAATGCGGTTACGCTTGGGCTCCGCCGCCGCTCATGCGCGCCCTCACTGAGGCAGTCTCATGATCAAGATCCACCCTGACGCTCAGGTCTCTCCGGAAGCGGATGTGGGCGATGGCACCGTCATCTGGCGAAACGCTCAGATTCGGGAAAAAGCACGGATAGGAAGAAACTGCATAGTCGGGCAAGGTGTGTACGTTGAGTACGGCGTGGTTGTCGGAAACCACGTGAAGATCCAGAACAACGCGTCTCTGTACAACGGACTCGAACTGGACGATGGGGTGTTTGTGGGGCCCCATGTCGTATTCACGAACGACAAGGTGCCCCGGGGCATCAATCCGGACGGATCGCTGAGGGGCCCGGCCGATTGGACCGTCGGTTCGACGCGCGTACGCTATGGCGCCGCAATTGGAGCCTGCGCTGTCGTGGTGACGGGCGTTACGATCGGGCGTTGGGCGATGATTGGATCAGGATCGGTCGTGACCAAAGACGTGCCCGATCACGCCCTTGTGGTTGGAAATCCGGGGCGCGTGATCGGCTGGGTCAGCGCAGATGGTACGCGTTGCGGTTCGCAGGAAGAAGCGGTGGCGCTGACGCGTTCGGAACAGGCAGCGCCTCAGGCGAAAAGGGAGAAGCGACAATGATAGGCATCGGCGTAATCGGATACGGCTACTGGGGTCCGAACCTGGTTCGCAACTTCAACTTGACCGATGGCGCACGGGTCGTCGGCGTTTGCGATCAGTCGCCGGCCCGACGCGCACAGGTCGAAGCACATTATCCAGCCGTGAAAACGTTCGCCGACGCACGAGAGATGCTCGCAGACTCACGCGTCGACGCGGTCGCCATCGCCACGCCCGTGTCGTCGCATTTTGAGCTGGGAATGGCTGCGCTCGAGGCGGGCAAGCACGTGTTCATCGAGAAACCCATCACGACGACCTCCGAACAAGCGTCGCAGCTCGTCGATGAAGCCGAGAAGCGTCGGCTGATCCTGATGGTGGATCACACCTTCGTTTACACGACGGTTGTTCGAAAGATCAAAGAGCTCATCGAGCAAGGAAGCCTCGGTCAGCTTTATTATTATGATTCGGTGCGTGTGAATCTCGGTCTATTTCAGCACGACGTCAACGTACTTTGGGATCTCGCGGTCCACGACTTGTCGATCATGGACTTCGTATTGGGAAAGCTGCCGAGAATGATCGCAGCGACCGGCGTTGCGAGCGTTCCCGGGCAGCCCGAAAGCCTCGGGTACCTCACCTGCTTTTTTGACGACAATTTGATCGCCCATTTTCACGTCAACTGGCTCGCGCCCGTCAAGATCCGTCGCACGATGATTGGTGGCTCGCACAAGATGATCGAATGGGATGACATGCAACTCAGTGAGAAACTTCGCATTTACGACAAGGGCATCACCGTAAACAGCGGGCCGGAGGGCGTCTATCAGCTCAAGGTCGGCTACCGTGCGGGTGACATGTGGGCACCGCACTTGAACAATGTCGAAGCGCTGCAAGTCGAAGCACGTCATTTCATCGACTGTATCGGCAGCGGACGGCGACCGACGACCGACGGTCAGGCGGGCCTGCGCGTCGTACGTATTCTTGAAGCTGCATCCAAGTCAGTCGCGCAACACGGTCAACCCGTCCAGCTCACCCGGTGAGGAGCAAAACAACGTGATACCGTTCGTCGATCTGAAGACCCAATATTTGTCGATCAAGCAAGAAATCGACGCCGCAGTCCTCGGTGTCCTGGAAAGCACGCAATTCGTGCTAGGAACGGCGGTGGCTTCGTTCGAAAAGGCCTTTGCGAGTTACTGCTCGACCGAGCACGCGATTGCCGTGAATAGCGGCACGAGCGCTCTGCATCTCGCTTTACTTGCTGTGGGCGTGGGGCGCGGCGATGAAGTCATTACGACGCCGTTTACGTTCGTCGCGACTGTGTCTGCGATCGACTATGCCGGCGCCAAACCGGTTTTCGTCGACATTGATCCCGAGACGCTCACGATTGACCCTGCCAAAATCGAAGCGGCCATCACCTCGCGGACCAAGGCAATCCTGCCTGTACACTTGCACGGTCGGCCGGCCGACATGGATCCCATTCTGGCCGTGGCACGCCGGCACGGCATTGCCGTGATAGAAGACGCGGCGCAGGCGCATGGCGCCGAATACAGGGGTCGGCGAGCCGGAAGCATGGGCGAGCTCGGCTGCTTCAGCTTCTATCCCGGCAAGAACCTGGGCGCTTACGGCGAGGGGGGCGCCGTCACGACGAATGATTCGGGTTACGCGAAGACGCTCAGAATGTTGCGCGACTGGGGTAGCGAGCGCAGGTACCACCACGACATCAAGGGCTTCAACTACCGGATGGAAGGCATTCAGGGTGCCGTCCTCGGCGTAAAGATGAAGTATATCGAAGACTGGACGGAGGCTCGGCGCCGGCACGCTGCGCAATACGACGCGCTGTTGCGCGGTAGCGTCTACCGTGGCCCTTCGTCCGCCCCCGAATTGCGCGCCGTCTACCACGTCTATGCGATCCGGCATTCGAAACGCGATGCGCTGCAGGGGTATCTAACGCAGCGCGGAATTGGGACCGGAATTCACTATCCCATTCCGGTTCACCTACAGCGTTGCTTCGTCGAACTCGGGCACAAGCCCGGTGATTTTCCACATGCTGAGCGTGCTGCAAACGAAACGCTGTCGTTGCCCATGTTTCCGGAGCTCGCGCCAGCCCAGGTCGAACAGGTCGTCGGCGCGCTGCGCGATTGGCCGGAGCGGTAGCCCACATGTCCTCAGCAACGCGTGTTCTGGTCACGGGTGGCGCGGGCCTCATTGGATCGCACATCGTGGACCTCTTGGTTCGTGATCGCGAGCGCGGCTCGATCGGCGAGATCCTCGTTGTCGACAATTTCGTGCGCGGCCGGCGCGACAATCTGGCTGCCGCCCTGACCCGGGGTCCGGTGACGATCGTGGAGGGCGATATTCGTGATCGCCCTCTGCTCAAGAACGTTATGCAGGGCGTCGACCAAGTGTTCCACCAGGCCGCCATTCGCATTACGCAGTGTGCGGAGGAGCCGCGTCTCGCGCTCGAGGTCTTGGTTGACGGCACTTTCAATGTGCTTGAAGCCGCGGTTGCGGCTCGAGTCAAGCGCGTCGTGGCCGCGTCGTCGGCATCGGTTCTGGGGCTTGCTGAGGAGTTTCCGACGACCGAGCGTCACCACCCGTACAACAACCGAACGCTGTACGGGGCTGCGAAAGCTTTCAACGAGGGGCTACTGCGGAGCTTCAACGATATGTTCGGGCTTGAATATCTCGCACTCCGATACTTCAACGTATACGGGGAGCGAATGGATATACATGGCGCCTATACCGAGGTGTTGATTCGCTGGATGGACCGAATTCTCGAAGGAAAGCCTCCTCTCATATTCGGCGATGGCACCCAAACAATGGACTTCGTCCACGTGGAGGATATCGCGCGAGCCAACATGCTCGCGATGAGGTCAACGCTGAGCGATGAGGTGTTCAACGTTGCGAGCGGCATCGAGACAAGCTTAAACGATCTGGCCATAGCTCTGTTGCGGGTGATGGGCTCGAACTTGCAGCCGGAATACGGTCCGGCTCGCAAGGTGAATGCGGTTCCGCGGCGACTCGCAGAGGTCGGGAATGCGGCTCGCCGGCTGGGTTTCGAGGCCAAGGTCGGCCTCGACGAAGGGCTGCGCCGTCTCGTTGCGTGGTGGCGTTCAGAGAAGAATCGGGCGTCCGCATGAATCGGCCGCCGCCGCCCCGCAGCATTCCGCTTGCCAGACCCGTTACCGGTGAGGCGGAGGCCGACGCTGCGCGGCGGCCTATTATGTCCGGCTGGCTCACACAAGGGCCCGAGGTGGCTGCCTTTGAGCGGGAGTTCGCCGCATTTGTCGGCGCGCGCCATGCGTGCGCAGTATCGAACTGCACGACAGCACTGCATCTGGCTCTGCTCGCCGTGGGCGTCGGACCGGGTGATGAAGTGATCACCGTCAGCCACTCGTACATCGCGACGGCGAACAGCGTTCGGTATTGCGGCGCACAACCCGTGTTCATTGACGTGGATGCGGCGACGAGCAACATGGACCCGGCTCTGATCGAGCGCGCAATCACGCCTAAGACGCGGAGCGTTCTCTGCGTCCACCAGATGGGTATGCCATGTGACGTTCCGGCGATCGTCGCGGTCGCCGCCAAGCACGGCCTGCCCGTGGTCGAAGACGCGGCCTGCGCGAGCGGCAGCGAGTTCGTGCTCGACGGCGTCGTTGAGCGAATAGGGCGTCCGCACGCCGACATCGCCACATTTTCATTTCACCCACGTAAGGTGATCAGCACGGGTGACGGAGGCATGCTCACGACGAATCATGCGCGTCACGACGAACTCTTTCGCCTTCTTCGCCAGCACGGAATGAGCGTCAGCGATCGGGTTCGACACGGCGCCGCCGAGGTCGTATTCGAGGAGCATTCGGTGCTCGGGTTCAACTATCGGATGACCGACATCCAAGCGGCGGTTGGGCGGGTTCAGCTGCAGCGTTTACCCGAGATTGTCATGACGCGTCGTCGCCTCGCCGATCGATATCGCGAGCTTTTCGCCGACGTCGAAGGTCTAGGCCTTCCGTTCGAGCCAACCTGGGCGCGCTCCAATTGGCAGAGCTTCTGGGTCGAGCTGCCGAGCTATTGCGACCAGCGGACCGTCATGCAGGCTCTATTGGACCGCGGCATTGCGAGCCGTCGGGGCATCATGTGCTCGCACAGGGAAGCGCCGTACCGACGCGCGGACCCCCCTTACAGGCTTCCCCATTCCGAGCGAGCTCAGGATCGACGCATCATTCTGCCACTCTTCCCGCAGATGACAGACGACGAGCAGGTGTATGTCAGCCAGGCCCTGCGTGACGCGTGTGACCCTGACGCGCGATGATGCGCTGCGGCCTTTCCCCGTGAGCGTCGCCGAACGACGGGGGAAAGGGGCGACGGCCTGGTATGGGGGCGATGCGATCCCCTGTGCTCAATGAGAGTGAGAGGTGTCGCCTTTCGTCGACGTCAGACGAACGCTGAGCCCGCTCGACGCCTGTCGGAGACGAGCTCGCCAGCTTTGCTCCATCATCGCGCGCGGCGTCGGAGCTGCGCCGATCATTGCTGGGCTTCCAGGGTGTTGGCAGCGTCCAGAACCGCGGGGGCAGGTTCACGATGGCCAATCGATCGGAGCAACGCCCGAGCGGGAAACCGCGCCTCTGCCTTGGGATTGGAACGGCGTGATCGGGACCGGCCAGAGTCTTTCGGTTGGAGCCGAGGCACGCGACGTAACCATGAAGACGCAGCACTTCAAGAACCTGAAGCTGTCGCTCGGCGATAGCGATTTTGATAGCCCGCCGTATGACGCGAATGCACCGGCGCTGTCGGTCGTTCCACTCGTTGAGCCCATTCGTCCGGAGGCGACGCGCTACCCGAGTGCCTACCCGACCAATATCTACGGGGAGACGCCCCACACGGCGATGGCAGACCAAATTTCGCTTCTCTACGCGAATGCCGGACGAGGCGATTACGTTACCGTGCACACGGTCGTCGGCGAGTCGGGTCAAGGGATCCATGCGATTGAAAAGGGCGCGCTCGTAACGTCGACCACCGGGCACGCGTACGCCGCGGCGCTTTTCGAGGTCTCGGCGCTCAAGCGTCTCGCGTCGACCGCCGGCAGGTCATACGGCGTCGCCGCGATCGTCTTGACTCACGGCGAAACCGACGGCAGTAACGACGACTACGAAAACGACGTCGCGCGGCTTCTCGCCGACCTCAACACGGACATCCGGGTCATCACCGGCCAGAGGACGAGAATTCCGCTTCTGCTAACGCAGCAGCAAACGCGCCCCGGCGACGACTCGAGGGCGTCGTCGCTGATCGCACAGTGGAAGATCGGAGTCGACCATGGCGATGACGTCGTGTGTGTGGGCCCCAAGTATCAGTACCCGTACGCCAGCGATCACCTTCATTTGATCGCGAATGGTTACGATCAGCTCGGCGAGAAATATGCGGAAGTGTACTATGAGTGGGTCGTTCTTGGCCGACGCTGGCAGCCGCTGCAACCGATCGCAGCCTTCCGGCGCGGCAGCGTCATCACGGTGAACCTTCACGTTCCCGTTGCTCCCCTCGTCTGGGACGAGCGAATGCCGGCCCCGCACCAAACGTCGCACGCCGCGTGGTCCAAAGGCAGAGGCTTCGAGGTCGAGAGCCGGGAAGGCGAACTCGCGATCGAGTCCGTCGCGATAAAGGACGACTCCGTACTCATCCACTTGGCGACCGCGCCGGCGGCCGCGGATCTGGTCGTGCGTTATGCCGTAACTCAGGACGGGATAGGTTCGCTCGGCGGCCTTGCGACCGGGCGCATCGGCCAGTTGCGGGATTCGGATCCTCTTGTTGGGTACGACACGAAGTTACCTCAATACAACTACGCCCTCTCCTTCGAAATGCCCGTGGAATAGGTCCGGCTCGCATCACGGTCAGGCGGTCGCGCCGCGGCACGCAAAGTGTACAATGAGGCTCTGGAGACGAGTCATGAAACCTTCGTTCGCACCGAACGTCGACGATCGCGGGCGCGCGCCGAGGCAAACGCGCACGCGCATGGGCGCTGCGGTGTTCAGCTCGTTGGTCTCGGCGCTGGGTGCCGGCTGCGTCATTGACCTCAAGCCGGGCGACGCGAATGCGGAGGCCGGCAGCGACGCGGAGATCGAAACCTCTGCCGCCGGCGACGCCGAGATCGAGACCTCTGCCGCCGGCGACACAACGGTCAGTGCGACACCGCTGCCCGGCACGTGGTCAAACGTTACCGGGGAGCTCGCGGGCATGCCCTCGGTGTGCGGAACCGTACAGACCGTCTTCACGAACCTCAGCGAGAATCTCGTGACCGCCGGCGTCGCGGACAACGGACTCTGGGCAAGCAGCAGCCCCGGCGGCGACCCCGACGGAGGCGGCTGGTCTGAGCTGGATATGGGCAACGCGGCCGTGTGCTCGTCGGCCATGCCCCCGGCGTCCCAATGCATCACGAATCGGCCAACGGCCCTCGTTTACGATCCCGCGAACCCGGGTCAATATTGGGAGTCCGGCATTTATGCTCAGGGCTATGCCGTGTACATCACCACGGACAACGGCAACACATTCACCGGGCTCGGCACCAACAACGCGAACACGCCTCTGGCGTTGGGTAGCGATCTGGTCAGCATCGATTTTTCCGGTTCCGATCGGAACACGCTTCTCGCGGGGGGTCACGAAACGACGGGAATGCAGGCCCTCTACCTGTCGACGGACGGCGGCATGACGTGGAACAACGTCGGTGCGAATCTGCCTCCGATATCCTGCACGTACCCCCTGGTCATCAGTCCGATGGAATACTTCGTCGGTTGCGAGATGGGTGGCGTGTATCGGACGATGGACGGTGGAAAGACTTGGGGCATCGTTACGGCGAATGGCGGGGCAAGCGCGCCCTTGTGGGCGTCGGATGGCTCGATCTACTGGGCGAGTCCCACGGGGAGCGGAATGGCGAAAGGGCTCTCGGACGGCGCCACGTGGGTAGACAATGTGGCCTCCGACCCTAACGCGATCACCGGCAGTCATCCTGTGGAGATTCCGGGCGGCCTTATCGCCACGCTCGGGCCGCAGTACGTCGTAGTCTCTCCGGACAAGGGAGCAACTTGGAATCCGGCGAGTGCGGTCTATCCTGCCGGAAGCGTACCGTATGGACTCGTGTACTCGGGCGGTTTCTTTTACATTTGGTACCAAGATTGCGCCACCTTTAGCGGCAACGATCCCGTGCAGTCGGATGCGATCTTCAGTTTCCCGTGGAGCGGTGCGGACGATTGAGTCGCCGGCCTGCCGGCGGCGTGCGACGTCGTCGAACTCGGTCGAACGGTCGGCCATAGCCCGCGGATCGTTCGCAGGCTCACGGATGCCGAACGCGGGTTTACGGGGTCACTTTCAGCGCCAACAATCCGGCATTCCAGCTTGCGGCGTAGAGAATGCGGTGCGTCGAATCGAACGCCATCTGAAACGGCCCGTTGATGAACTGTTGGGTGCCCGCGTTGGTCCAAACCGAGCCGGTGCTCTCGGGAGCCGTCAGATACGACATAGGACCGATGTACGCGCCGGTGTAAAGGGTAGTCCCATCGCCGATGACGCTCGAGTAGCCGCTCAGCGGCGCGACGGCCGACCAGGTCTGCCCGTTGTCCATGCTGAGAAGAATGTGGGGCGTACCGGAGACGTACAGAGCGCCCGCAGCTGTGTAGTAGATTGTGCCACCACCGTGCTGCATGTTGTTCGTGGACACTTGCGTCCACGTGGTGCCGGCGTCGGTAGTCCGCCAGAAGCCCGCCCCCTGCGTTCCAAATAGCCAGGTGTTCTTGTTTCCGATTCCCAACGCGGGATTGTACAAGAAGAAGACATCGTACCCGCCCGTTCCAGCCCAGGCTGCGTTTGGATTGTGCGTTGTCCACGTGTTGCCGCCATCGGAGCTCTCGAGGACGCCCGAGTTGTCGGCTCCGAAACCGAAATCGCTGCCGCTGTTCCAATACCAATGAAACGTAATCAGCACATGGTCGAAATCCGACGGATCTACATCGATGTGGTAGACATCGAAATCGTTGAGCGATTGGGCGACCGATTGGAATCCGGCCGGCATGGCCCAGGTCTGCCCGCCGTCGGTGGTGACCCAAAAGCCATTGGTGCTTCCTCGGACTCCGTCACATAGGTACATGTGCGCCGGGTTTGCGGGATCGATGCGAATGTTGATGGGAGATTGAAACTGTCCGAGCGTCGCCCACGTCGAGCCCCCATCGGTGCTGCGGAAGAGCCCACCGGGAACGGCAGCAAACGTGGAGGTGTTGAATCCACCGACCGTCAGGTAAATGGTGGAGGGATGGCACGGGTCCAGCGCCATTCCCTGGGCAAAGACGGAGTCGCTGCCCGCACCGGGAAAGCTAACGGAAGGGGGGCTAATCGTGGCCCACGTACCCGCCGTGAGCGTCGGCGTCGCACCCGTGGCACCACCCGGTCCGCCGTCGACCGGACATGTCGGGGGGACGAACGGCGCTGAGGTGCTCGACATGGAGGTCGATCCGCTCGGTGCGGCATTTGCGACGCCAGAGCCATTGGATACACCGGAGCTCGGGGACGGGGGTCTGGCGGCCGCTGAGGAAATCGATCCAGAATCGGCGGGTTGGCTCGCGGTCTTCGCCGGGACAGCCGCAGACGGATCTCCGCCACACGCCGCAACCAAAGAGATCCACGCGGACGCCTTTGCAATGGAATTCATGATAGGTGCTCTCAATGGGTGATGTGCAACCACCGTCCCGGCGAGCTCGTCGCAACGAGCGCGGGCGGCCGCCGCAAGCCGCTGGAATGGCTATTCGGCGATATCGTTACCACGATGGCTATTTGCCTTCCGGCGCGGGGCGTACGCGCTTTGGAGCCACGGGGTACGGCCACATCCATCCAGTCGTTAATTCACACGGTGCCGACGGGGCTGGAGACGGGGGTAACTCCCGGGTCGAAAGAGGCTCCGAGGGGATGGGAGGTCGTTGTTTGCCCGGAAGGGGCCTCGAGGTGGTCACGTCTGCACCGAGGTGGTGAGGGGTGCAACGGGAGTCTGCGCGACAGAGAGGCCGTGACGGCGAGTGCTATGCCCAATCCGTCACGGCGTCCTG
>JBEKOY010000051.1:0-37643 GCA_049521295.1 Polyangiaceae bacterium
GTCTCCGAGCCCGTAGTGAGGATGATGGCTGAGGGCGCGCTCGAGCATTCCCACGCCCACGTAGCCGTGGCGGTCACCGGCGTGGCAGGGCCTGATGGCGGCACGCCGCTAAAGCCTGTCGGTACAGTGCATTTCGCCACTGTCCGGGCCAACCAGTCTGTGCACCACCGTATGGAGCAGTTCGACCTCGACTCGCGCTGGGAAATCCAGATGGCCTCGGTGCAGATTGCGCTCGAGATGCTGCGCGAGCGGCTGCGCTAACTCCCCAACTGCAGGATTTTCGTCCACTCCTCGGCGGTCACCGGAAGGACCGACAGGCGGAACTGTCGGAACATCAGCATGCCGGGCAACTCGGCCTTGAGGACGGCCAACTCGACCGGCCGCGCGAGGGCGCGCACCGGCGCGATCTCGACGGCGACGAAGCGGCCGGCCGGATCGCTGGGGTCGAGGAACGCCTCGCGGGTGATCCGCGCCAGGCCCACGGCCGCCTTGTCGCTCTGGGAGTGATAGATGATCGCCTGCTGGCCGACCTTCATGGCCTTGAGGTAGAGCGCGGCCTGATTGTTGCGCACTCCGTCCCAGACGGTCGAGCCGTCGCGCGTCAGGTCGGCGAAAAGAGGATCCTTGGTCGATCTCCGTCGTTACACACGTGCGCCCATCGACATCGAAGTCGAGTTCGTCCGCAAAGGCTCGACCGAGCGGCGGAAGGGACGAGCGACGGACTTGTCGCTCGGCGGCATGTTCGTTCAGTCGGCGAATCCCCTGCCCTTCTCGACGGAGGTCGTCATCTACATGCTCGTCCCCGGCCAGCGCGCCGCGCTCGCGATTCCCGGGGTCGTCCGTTGGGGCCGGGCGGACGGCATGGGGATCCAGTTTGGGTTGCTTGGCGCACGCGAAACGCACGCCATCACCGAGCTGACGAAGGACTGATCTTCGATCCCGATGGAGTCTGCGCCCGAAAACGGCCTACGACGGGCGCGAACGAGGTGGCGCAGTCAGTTCTTGAAATCGACCGGAATGGCCACGGCTCCGCGCTGCGGGAAATGCGCTTTGTAGATCGCAGACGACGCGCATCCGTTCACCTCGGGGGCTACGGGTGGATCGAACCGGGCCGTACGCACGGACCCGTCGTCGCCGATCTCGAGGTAGAGCGTCGTGTGGACCAGGACCGTCACGTTGTCGGGATGGGGCCGCTCGGCCATGCACGCGAGTACGGCCGACTCGATGGCATCGCTCGCCGTGGCGTCGGCCGCGGCTTGCCTCGGCATCGGACCGGAGGACCCGGCAGCGAGCTCCGGACCCGCGCTCGCCGATCCGACGACACGCGGTGAGGGTCGACCGTTGATGGGGGGCGACCACTGTGGCAGAGCGCCCTCCGCCTGCCCCTTCGCGCGCAAGCGTTGCACCGCGACGTCAGCAGACTCGGCGTCCGACGGGAGCGCCGACGGGGCCAGCGGACGGACCGCATCGAGGTCGTGAGTCACCTTCATGGTTGCGACCGCATCCGACACCATAAATTCGGCGTGCGCGGGCGCCGTGACGATCGTGCCCATCACCGGGCCGGACCGCGGGGCGTTCCCGACGGACAAGACGCCTTCGATCAAGTCCACGGCGGCATGCGACCCCGCACGCGAGACGCGAAAAAGGGTGCCGTGAACGGCGACGCGCGACGGCGCGACGTCGACCGCGAATGCTTCTCCGTCGGCCACGGGCGTCACGTGCGCACGGACGGCGCCACGTTCGAGCGTCAGAACGAGAGGTCCTCGAACGTGGCTCACCGAGAGTCGCGAGTTGTTCTCGACGGTGAAGGTCACCGACCCTTCGCGTGCGATCGTCACTTCCGACCCGCGCGTTTCGATGACGTCGCCGAGGACAACGAGCGCCCCGGATCGGGCCGCCGATCCATTGACGAGAACCGGTCCTGCGCCGCCCAGGTCCACAATCTTGCCGGCGCGGCCATCCCGGTTGGTGACCGGATCCACGCGGGCGATCTCGCGGCCCTTGCCGGCGAGGACGGCGACGACCCCGAGGAAGGCCACTGCAATCGCCCCCGCCAGCGCCCAAAGGCCATGTCGGCCCGCCGAAAAGCGAGCCCGTTCGGCGCTGCGTTCTCGCTTGATGCGTGCGAACACCGTTCGTTCGATCGCTCGCCAGTCAACGTTCTCCGACTCCTGGACGCCCCATTCATCACGCAGCGTGGCGATCAACTCGCCCATCGGGGGTTTCATGCGTCGCCACCCGCTTTCGAGAAACCCGAATCGATCCCCGCTAGAGCGGGCTCCTCCGCAAGCATCGCCTCGATCTCGCGCCGCGCATAGAAAAGACGCGTTCGAACGGTGAGCACGGGAGCACCGACGATGCGCGCGATCTCGCTCGGCGCCAGCCCTTCGAGCTCGTGCAACACGAACACCACGCGCTTCTTGTCGGCCAATCGGTCGAGCAAGCGGGCGAACGCACGAACGCGCTCTCGCCGTTCGGCGTCTTCGTCAGGACGGACCTCGTCGCTGCGAGCCAGGTCGGCCGGGGTTTCGTCGGCGAATACGGGCCGGCTTCGTGCGAAGCGACGATGCATCAGTGCGACGTTGACCGTCACGCGGTGAAGCCACGTGCTGAACTTCGATTGACCCCGAAAATCCTTGAGACTCCGATACACTTGAACGAAGACTTCTTGAATGACGTCGTCGCGGTCGGCTCGGGGCCCGAGCATGCGGAAGACCAGGCGCGCGACGTCGGTGCGATGGCGCTCGTACAGTCGTCGAAATGCGGCTTCGTCGCCGGCCGCGGCGCGCGCGATGAGCTCGTCCGCAGGGGGTGTGCGCCGGTTCATGTCAGCCCCGGTTGACGTCCGACATGCGAGGGTCGGAATTACTACACCCAGCTGAACGATCGCACCCACCGCTCGGGTTTGGGTGCCTGGCATTGTCCGCCATTCAGCCGGCCGGCTGGCGGACTCACCGCGTCAACTTGCGCGGGGCCGATTGATGAGGTCGTGCACGTCCAAGGCCAAGAGCGTGACGACAGCTACCGCGACGACGACGAACATGGGCGCCAGAGTGCGCCACACGTGCTAACTGGCCCAGTTTTCGTCGGACTTCGATCCCGGCGCACCGACGGCCGTCCGGCACTTCGAGAGCCGCATTTCCGCCCGTGCCAGAGGCCCCTCGGTCAAAAAATGGCCCTGAGATCGACGGCCTCTCGCTTCTTTTGATCGAGCAGGTGATTCACGGCTCGCAAAATGCGGGTCTTCGTGGGGCCGCTGACCACCCCACCGCTCAGGGCCGCCCTCAGGGCGCGGTCGGTGACCGGCCGGCCCGAACGAGGTTTGCGGGTTTCCTTGGGCGCACCTTCGCCACCCTCGCGGGCCCGCGCCTGGCGCTTTTTCAAGCGGATATCGCGGTCTTCGGGTTGAAGCCCCTCGATCTTACGCGATGCGTTGACGATGCGCCGCGGGTCGAGTTTTTGCGTTGCGATGAACGCGGCAAACTTCGTCTCTTTCGTCTCGGTCATGAAACCCTCAACCTTGCTCGCTTGGACGGCGGCCCGCGGAACCCGCTTGCACTTCGAGAAGCCCCGCGTCCGACGGAAGCGGCCGCCTCGCAACTCTCGGAAAACGGGCGCACACCCTACCGAACCAGCCCGCTCGACGCAAGGCAAGCCCGTACGGCACGCTTCCGGCTCGCGGTCCTACCTCGACCGCGCCGCGGTCGGCCGCGCCGAGGGCCCCTCGCGTTCGACCGCGAGGATGCGTACGTTCGGATGCTGTCCGGAAGGGGTCGCCCGTGCTCGAGCCCAAGCGTTTGCCGCCCGTCTATGTCGTGTCCGCCTCGCGAACGCCGATCGGCGCTTTTCTCGGTTCTCTCGCACCGCTGCGAGCGCCGGACCTGGGTGCGATCGCGATCCGCGGCGCGCTCGCCCGCGCTCATGTGCCGCCGGAAGCCGTCGAGGAAGTGCTGCTCGGCAACGTTCTGTCGGCGGGCGTGGGACAGGCACCCGCGCGGCAGGCCGCGATCTACGCGGGCCTTCCGAATACGGTCCCCGCGACCACGATCGGCAAAGTCTGCGGTTCCGGGATGGAGGCGATCGTGTTCGCAACGCGAGCGATCGCCGTCGGGGACGCCGATCTGGTGATCGCCGGAGGCATGGAATCGATGTCCAACGTGCCATACTACCTCGACAAGGCGCGCACGGGCTACCGGATGGGCGACGCCAAAGTCGTCGACGGGATGATCTTCGACGGCCTGTGGGACCCCTATGGCGACACCCATATGGGCACGTGCGGCGACCGTTGCGCGGCCGAGTTCGGCTTTTCGCGCGAGCAGCAGGACGAATACGCCAAGGAGAGCTTTCGTCGCGCCGTGGCCACCCAACGCGAGGGTGGGTTCGACGCCGAGATCGAGCCCGCGAACGTCCCACAAAGGCGCGGAGAGCCGCTCCGGGTCAAAAGCGACGAGGGTCCATCCAAAGGCGATCCGTCGAAGTTTGCAGCCCTCAAGCCGGCTTTCTCGAAAGACGGAACGATTACTGCTGCGAACGCGTCGAGCATCAACGATGGTGCGAGCGCACTGCTGCTGGCGAGCGAGGCGGCCGTCCAGCGCCACGGCCTCGACCCGCTCGCACGCATCGTCGGCTACGGCGGCGCGGCGCAGGCCCCCGAGTGGTTCACGACGGCCCCGGCCAAAGCAATCGATCAGACCCTTCGAAAGCTCGGCCTGAACGCGAGCGATATCGACTTGTACGAAATCAACGAAGCCTTCGCTGTGGTGACGATGGCGGTCGGCAAGCTGTGCGCGATCGATCCGGATCGCATCAACGTGCGTGGCGGCGCGGTCGCACTCGGACATCCCATCGGCGCGAGCGGCGCGCGGATCGTAACGACCCTGCTTTACGCCATGAAGGACCGCAAGGCGAAGCGTGGCCTGGCAACACTCTGCATCGGGGGGGGCGAGGCTCTGGCTCTCGTCGTCGAGCGGCCGTAACCGGCCGTACGTTTCGAGTCTCCGATGGGCCGGGGGGAAGGCGAGCTACACTCGGTCGGGATGGGCGCTCGATGGGAGTCCGCATTCGTGGCCGTCAGTGCGCTCTTGGGCGAGCCGCTCGAGTGTGTCCTGGGCGAGCTTGGAGGCGGCGCCGTGCACGCCGACCGACTGATCCGAGCGCTTCGATCTCCGGAGAGAGACACGCGCGTCCGCGAACTCGCGCACGGGTTATCGGGTATCGCGATGGCGCTGCGCGCGCTGGGGCTGCCGTGACGCCGCGAGCTCGAATCGTGCGGGGCGATGCCGCCGGCCGCGGCAGACCGCTGATGTCGCCCGGACCCAGCGACGCGCAGCGACGCCGGATCACCCGCGAAGAGATCGAAGGCCGGCTGGCGGCCGACCGCTTGATTCGGCAGGCGAGAGCCGAAGCCGAGCAAATCGTCGCTCGCGCTCTAGAGCAGGGGCACGACGCGGTGACGGCCGCCGTGCGCGATGCCGAGGCCGATGCCCGGGCACGCGTCGCGGCGCAATGGCTGTCGCTCCGCAACGACGAAAAAAAGCAGCTCGAGCGCGACGCGGACCGCATCCTGCCCATTGCGGTCGCGCTCGCTGAGCGGTTGCTCGGAGCGTCGCTCGGACTCGACGCATCGCGCATCGCGGCGCTCGCTCGAACCGTCTTGGCAGAGGCCGGCGGAGTTCGCCGCGCCGTCATCGACGCGCATCCTGTCGACGCACACGCTCTCCGCAAACACCTGTCGATCGCGGGGCTCGACGTACAATCGGTCGAGGTGCGCGATGCATCGGACCTTGCGCGTGGCGAACTCCGGTTGCACACGGACCTAGGAACCATCGATGCCAAGCTTGCCCTCCGATTCGACCGGCTCGCCGCCGCCCTCCGTGACCTCCTCGGCTGATCCAACGGACGCCGCGCTAAGACGAGCCCGAAGCGCGCCGCTGGCGTGGCGCGCCAACGCTGGGCTCTTCGTCGCGACGGTCGGCAGCGTCTTTGCCACATTTTTTTTGACGAGCGTGTGGAACGGCGACGCTTCGCGGACGGCCGTCGTTGGCGCCGCCCAATTCACGAGCACGCTGCTCGCCATCCTGCTGGCGCACGAATTCGGACACTTCGTCGCCGCGCGTCGGCACCGCGTCGATGCGTCCCTTCCCTATTTCATCCCGCTCCCCTTGCTGTCGCCGTTCGGCACGATGGGCGCGGTGATCCGCATGCGATCCATCATCCCGACGCGGCGGGCCCTTCTCGATATCGGCGCGGCAGGACCGCTCGCGGGGCTCGCGCTCGCGCTTCCGCTCTACGCATGGGGTGCGGCGCATTCGCGCGTCATGCCGTTCGACGGGCAAGGCGCCGAGCTCGGGGACTCGCTGCTGCTGCGGCTCATCGATGGGTACGTTGCACCGCCGGTGCCGGCCGGGATGGCCCTTTTTCTCTCACCCGTCGCGAACGCAGGGTGGGCGGGTCTGTTCGTCACGATGATCAACCTGCTGCCGGTCGGACAGCTCGACGGCGGACACGTGGCCTACGCGCTCTTCGGACCTCGGCAAAATCGGCTGGCTCGATGGATGCACCACTCGATGCTCGTGTTCTTCTTCGTCAGCGTCGCGAGCTTTGCCGCGCGCGACGTGCATGCCGGCTTCGGGCTCTGGCGTCTCGGTCGGCACGTGGGAAACTCGATCTTTTGGCTCGTCTGGTTCGAAGTGCTCGCCATCCTCGGGTCGATCACGTCGCGCGAACCAGCCCGCAGGAACAGCGACGGCTTGACTGTTCGAGTTCGCGTGCTGGCCACCCTCGGTCTCGTCTTGGTCGCGTCCGTGCTCCATGACCGAAGCTCGCCCGTCTTGTGGACGTCCTGGTTCGCGGCGCTCGCGGTGCTGCTCGTCATGGAAGCGCGATGGGGAGCTCTGCGGGACGGCAGCCACCTGCTCGATCACCCGGCGACCGGCCACGCGCCCCTCCGCTTCGGGCGCATCGTGATCGCCATCGTGACCTTGGCCTTTTTCGCCCTGCTCTTCATGCCGACGCCGTTCGCGCTGTAGACCCGAACGACCGAACCCATTCGCACTGTGGATCCGAGAAGCCAACCGCATGCTCCCGCGGCTCTTCGCCGGCCCAAGGGGTTCGCTTCCCGGATCCACGGAGGGGGTCTACATTCGGACTTCGTAATCCTCGATGACCGGGTTCGCGAGCATCTGGTCGGCCATCTGGCTCAAGCGCTCCGCGACATCCGTTCCGGCACACGACGCGTCGTCCATCTCGATCTCGATGAGCTTGCCAACGCGCACCTCCGTCACCCCGTCGAACCCGAGCTTCCCGAGCGCGCGGCGAACGGCGTCGCCCTGAGGGTCCAAGACCTCTGGTTTCAGCCTGACGACGATGGTGGTCTTCACCGATTGCCTCCGAGTCCAAGATGGTTCGCGATTCGAGCGATCGGCGGCTGCATGTCCGGCACGAACGCTTCACCCGTGATCTGTTCGAACGCCGCAATGTACCGCTCCGCGGCACCGACACGGATCTCGTCGGGGAGCGCCGGGGGATCCCCGTCGCCGCGGTACCCCTGCGACACATACCAGCGACGAACGAAGTCCTTGTCGAGCGGCTCGGGGTCTTGTCCGGCACGGAAGCGATCCGGGTACGTCGACGCTTGCCAAAAGCGCGACGAGTCCGGCGTGTGCATCTCGTCGATCACCTTGAGCGTGCCGTCGCTCGCTCTGCCGAACTCGTACTTCGTGTCGACGAGGATGAGGCCTCGCGCAGCGCACACCCTTTGTCCGGCCTCGAACAGTGCCAACGCCACAGCCGAGGCTTCGTCGAAATCGCGGGCCGTGACCTGCCCTAAAGAAAGGATTTCTTCCCGCGAGCCCGACACATCGTGCTCGCCTTTCGGCGCCTTCGTCGTGGGCGTGACGATGGGCTGGGGCAACGGTTGATGCTTCTTGAGGCCCTCGGGCAGCTCATGGCCGCAAAATACCCGAGCACCACGCTCGTAATGGGTCCACAGACTGGTGGACGTCGTGCCGGTCACGTAGGCCCGCACGACCATTTCGACGAGAATCGGCGTGCACTCGACGCATTCCAACACGTTCGGATCGGGCACGCGAAGCATGTGATTGTCGGCGATGTCCCGGGTCGTGCCGAACCACCATGCGGCCAGGCGGTTGAGCACTTGCCCCTTGAAAGGGATCGTCCCGAGGACCCGATCGAACGCACTGATTCGGTCGGTCACGACGATGAAACGCTCACCGCCGCGCGTATAGTTGTCTCGGACCTTGCCCTCGTACTTCGTCCCGAGCGACGTGAAATCAGTGCGTGACAGGCAATGGGGCAGGGCGGCCTGAAGGATCGATTGGCTGACCATGGATTATGCGAGTCACTAGCGCATCAGCTGCGCGAACGGAAATGGGGGTTGCGGTTGGGTCGGGGTGCGCGACGGTCCCGCGAAGCGTCCCGGCCGCGCGAGCGGGCGCGCGCTCCGTGCCGGTTGCGAGAGCGTCGGCACTCTCGATTGAGACAAATTTGATGCACCGCGCCACCTTTTCTTCGTCATTTTTATTGGCTCGTGTGTTCGTTTTGAGGCGCTCGTCCGCCGAACGTTAGGGCCCCTGGAAAGTCGTTGACGGTGTGGGCGGACGAGCTTCTCCAATGCCGCCGTCGCGCACCGTCTCCGGCGAATCGCCAAGGCCCCGTCGGGGGGGCTTCCACGGCAGCGGTGCCGGCCCCCTCGCATCCGGCTACTCGGCCACAGGCAAGCGGTGTCGAGGCTCGGCGACGCGATGGGCCTCGCAGCCCGCAAAGACCGGCTCGCCGGCCAGCCAGCGATCGCAGGCGTCCGCGTTCTCCAGCGCAACGCGGATCGCGGCGGTAAACTCCAGATCCGCGACGTCGAGGCCGCGCGCGCGCAACGCCCCGTTCAAACCCTTTTCGACGCCGGCGAACGAAGCGCGTCGGAACGCGTCGAAACGGAGTGGAGCGGCCTCGGTATGCACGAGTTGGCGGCACGCCTCGGCATCCACGGAGTTCCAAGCTCGGCACACGAACGGGCGGATCGGGTAGATGCTGCACGCTCCCTCGACCAGGAACGCGCACGGCAAGGGAGGGCGTTGGCTCGGCGACCAAGGCAAGCCGTGCGTCCGATCATCGAGAGCGGCCACCCGGGCCACGGTGCTCTCCCATTCGGCGGCGGTGAGCTTCTGTCGCAGTGCGGCCGCGATTCGCAACACCGTCGCCGCCGAGGTGCCGACCGGGACGTGGCAACAGTGGTTGCACCCGCGCTTGCACGCCAGGGCGGAGGGGTCGGTCGGATTGCGCTCCTGCAACGTCTCGCCGAACGCCGCCGCATCGTCCACCGCGTCGTACACGGTTTGCGGCGAAGGACCCGCCGATACGATCGCGTGTGCCCTTCGTTGCCCCGCTTCGCTGACTTGTTGCAGAAGCTCCGCCGCCGGCGACGCGACCGGGGCGCCCGCCGGATTGCCGCGCCGAGCGCCGGCGGCGGCCGCTCTGCGTTCGCGCCGGTTCATGCCGTACCCCGGATCGTGCGCACCGCCAGTTCCTTAGCATTTGGAGCATCAAGGCGGCGGCGCTGCTTTCGACACGGCGTGCACCGCGACGCGCGAGTGTCTTGGCAAGCGGCGGGATCCGCCTACTATGCGGCCGAGCTCGACCTTGCCCGACCAGCCAACGCAACGAAAAACCTGGAAATTCTTCCGCGCGGGGACTGTCGATCAGGTCGTGCTCGCCAACGGGAACGATCTGGAGCAACTCGCGTCGCTCGACAAGAAGCTGTGGGTGGCCCTCGCTTGTCCCACCCGTGGACTTGAAATCGACGAACGCACGCTCGACTTCGTGGACAACGACCGGGACGGACGCATCCGGCCGCCGGAGATCCTGAGCGCGATCGCTTGGGCGCGCGAAGTGTTCAGCGACCTCGACGATCTGTTCCAGGGGGGCGACTCCGTTCCGGTCACGTCCATCCGTACCGACACCGCGGTCGGTCGCGACATTCGCGACGCCGTCACGCGAATCGTCAACGCGCTCGGCCGCACGGGCGCCGCATCGATTTCCCTTGCCGACGTCGCTGACACCGAGAAGACATTCACGCAGAGGGCGCTCAACGGAGACGGCATCGTGCCCGCCGACTCCGCGGTGGATGACGAGACGAAAGCAGCCATTACCGACGCGTTGGCCACCGTCGGCTCGGCGGTCGATCGGAGCGGCAAGCCCGGGATCGACCAAGGCCTTCTGGACACCTTCTTTGCCCGAGTGCAGGCCTACGCCGCGTGGCTCGAACAGGAGGCTGCCGTGCTCACGCTAGGCCCGGACACATCGGCCGCGGCGCTGTCCATCGCCGCCGTCGGCGCCAAGATCGACGATTACTTCGTTCGCTGCCGGCTGGCAGCCTTCGACGGCCGTGTCATCGCCGCGCTCAATGGGACCGAGGAACGGATCGCCGCTTTTGCCGGGCGGGTCCTCGCCCTCGAGGACAGCGACGTCGCGGCTCTCCCGCTTGCACGCGTCGAGGCCGGCGCGGATCTGACTCTTTCAGCGGTGAACCCGGCGTGGACGGCCCGGATAGCTTCGTTCGTCAGCGCCGCCATCGTGCCGATTCTCGGTGGGCCGCGTCCCTCCTGCTCGGAGCGGGACTGGGCGATCATCCAGGAGCGAATCGCTCCCTACGAGGCTTGGCTCGCGTCGCGACCCGCCGACGACGCGCTCGACAAGCTCGGCCGCGATCGGATTGTGGCGCTGGCGCGCGGGCACGCGTACGAGCGGGTCTCGGCGCTGGTCGCCGAAGATGCGGGGTTCGCCGCGGAGAGCGGTCAGCTCGAGGCCGTCGAGAAGATGATTCGCTTGCGCCGTGATTTCGTGACGCTGCTCAAGAATTTCGTCAACTTTGCAGACTTCTACGGAAAAAAGCGGGCGGCGTTTCAAGCGGGCACGCTGTACATCGACGGACGCAGCTGCGAGCTGTGTCTTCCCGTCCACGACGTCACCAAGCACGCGACCCTCGCCGGATTGTCGAACGCGTACTTGGCCTATTGCGATTGCACGCGAAAGCGTGATGCCGAAAAGCGCACGATCGTCGCGGCCGTCACCGCCGGGGATGTCGACAATCTGATGGTCGGACGCAACGGCGTCTTTTACGACCGCAAAGGCGACGATTGGGATGCGGCCGTCACCAAGGTCGTTGAGAACCCGATCAGCGTGCGGCAAGCGTTCTGGGCGCCGTACAAGAGGTTCGTCCGCCTCATCCAGGATCAGCTCTCCAAGCGCGCGACAGCCGCCGAGATGGATGCCAACAAGCGACTCGGGCAAGACGCAACCGCGGTCGTCGCCGCCGCGGCGGACGAGCCGAAGCCGGAGACCGTCGAGCCCAAGAGGATCGACGTGGGCACCGTCGCGGCCATTGGCGTCGCCGTCGGCGGAATCGCCACGTTTTTCTCCAGCATCGTCGCGACCGTGCTCGGGCTGGGCATGTGGATGCCGCTCGGGATCGTCGCCTTGGTGCTCGCCATCTCCGGGCCGTCGATGCTCATCGCTTGGTTGAAGTTGCGGCAGCGCAACATCGGGCCGCTTCTGGACGCGAACGGGTGGGCCGTGAACGCGTTCGCGCGCGTCAACGTGCCTTTCGGCGGAGCGCTGACGTCCGTCGCGGCACTGCCTCCCGGTGCGTCTCGAGCGCTGAAGGATCCCTTCGCCGAAAAGAAACGCCCGTGGGGCGTGTACGTGTTCGTCTTGGTGCTGGTGTCCATCGGTGCGGCCTGGCTGTCAGGCCAGGTCGACGAATACCTACCGGACGAAATGAAAGCGAGCACTGTGCTTCACCGGCAGGTCGCCGCCCCTGCCGTCGCGCCCGCCCCGCACAAATGACCCCTCGACGGGCGCGGACCCTCGCGGCCCCACGGTTTTGACGCACGCTGACAGGCCACACAATCCAGCCGGATTTCGCGACCGAACGCGCGGTTGGGATATCCGCGAGCGCCGCAATGGCCGCAGCAGCCGTCGGCGGGATGGGCCCCCGTGGCGCCGAGACCTCCATTCTTGGCACTCGCGCGGCATCGTCCATGGCAGTCGTGCGCCCGGACGGCGCATCGCCCGTGGTAACGATCGGGGATGTTGCGGCGTTCATGGGCCTGTGCGGCGGTCGCTCTCGCGACATGCGTGGCTCATGCTGCCCCGCCCGGATCGGCCAGCCGCTCGGCCGCTCCGAATGCGCAGCCCGGCGCGATCGGGCCCTGGGGCGGAGCCGCGCTTCTGACCCCCGACCAAGCCCGGCGCACCATGCTCGAGCTCATCAATCGCGACCGCGCGTCCGTCGGCCTTTCTCCGGTCGAAATGGACACGGGAGCCGCGACCAAAGCCGGGCAGCGACACGCCGAGGACATGGCCGCAAATGGGTACCTGAGCCACTGGGGCACCGATGGATCCGTGCCGGAGCAGCGCTTTACGGAAGCGGGCGGCGTCGACATGGTCCTCGAGAATGCGAGCTGCTTCATGGACGAGCGAAGGCGACAACTCGATGCGGCTCCGGCCATCGTCGAACGAAGCGTCGAGCAGGCCGAAGCCATGTTCTTCAATGAGAGGCCTCCGAACGATGGGCACAGGAAGAACATTCTCAAACCATGGCACCGGCGCGTGGGCATCGGCGTTGCGCAGCCCGTCCGAAGTCCGACGGAATGGGTCGTGCCCTGCTTCGCTCAAGAGTTCGTCGACGCCTTTGGCACCTATGGCCCGGTGCCCAAGAGCATGCACGCGGGCGGCATCCTCCACGTCGAAGGGGCCCTGGCGGCACCGGCCACGTTCGCCGGCATCGGGCTGGCGCGGATGGATGCCCCGCGGCCGATGCCGCTCGCCGAGCTCAATCGACGGCGATCGTACCCTGTGCCGGCACCGTACGAAATGGTTTGGCCGCCCGGCTTTCGGACGCCCATCCCCGTCGCCGTGCACGACGGCCACTTCCGGGTCGATCTGCCGGTCGAGAGCCCGGGACGGCCCGCTCTCATCGAGATCAGCGTCTGGGCGACACTGCCCGGTGCGTCCGACTTCATCATGGTGAGTCTTCGGACGATTCGGATTCCGTGACCCGCACCGTACCCCAACCGAGTGGGACGGCGGCCCGACCGCGCGCCGCGCCACCGAGGGGCGCGGGGCGGCAACGATGGTAGACGTACGCGGGTGGCGTCCGAACCCCGCGCACCGATGCAGGCGACCGCGCCTGCGGTCCGGGCCGAATGGACCATCGGGGTAGCCTTAATGCTCGCCGGCTGTTCGAATATCCCCAATCCAGTAGACTGGAATCGAGAGCCAACCTACTTTTTCGCGTTCGGCTCCGAGCCGCAAAGCTTCGACCCCTCGGTCAGCTACAACTCGGGGGACGCGGCGGTCATGGACCCGGTCTATCCGTCCTACTTCCGTTACAACTTTCTCAAGCAGAACCCGTGGGAGCTCGATCTCGACGTCGGCCTCGCGGCGCCGCTGCGCGAGCCGCTCGACGGCATCGGCCCGCGGGGCGTGGCGTTTCACGGCGAGACGTGGACGTTCGAGATTCGCCACGACCTTCGCTTTCAGGACGATCCCTGCTTTGCGGGCGGCAAAGGTCGGCCCGTGATCGCGGACGACGTCGTCTACGCCTTCAAGAGGATGGCCGATCCGAAGGTCGAGTTTCCTCTCGCGAGCAACTTGGCCGACAAAGTGCTCGGGTGGGACGAGTACAGCCGCGGCTTCGTCACGTCCAGGGCCGACGCGGCCCGCAACGCCGCGAATTACGACCGGCCGATGCCCGGCGTGCGGGTCGACCCTGCCAACCGGCACCGATTCACCGTTTCGCTCAATCAGCCTTATCCGCAACTTCGCTACCTGATGGCGATGCACTTCACGACTCCGATCGCGCGCGAGGCCGTGGAAGCGTACGGTAACCAGTCGTCGCTCTACCACATGGTCGGGTGCGGCCTGTTCCGGCTGGCGGAATACACGCCGCACGACCGGATCGTGCTCGTGCACAACGAGAACTCGGCCGGTGCGACCTACCCCACATCCGGTGCGCCTGGCATCGACCAGGCCCTTCTTCGAGATGCGGGCAAGCCGCTGCCGTTCTTGAAGCGCGTTGAGTTCCGCATCATCACCGAGCCCATCACGAGCTACAACCTCTTCGACCAGGGTTTCTTCGACTCGCTCAGCGTGGGCCAGGCCAATGCTCCTGTGCTGCTGCACGCGAGCAAGCCCGGCACCTCGATGAGTCGGCGGGGCATCGAGATGCTGAAAGGCGCTTACCCCACGATCGAGTATCTCGCGTTCAACATGCAAGATCCGACCTTCGGCGGCTACACGCTCGACAAGCGCAAGCTCCGGCAGGCCATATCCCTGTCGGTCGACTCGGAGTCGTACGTCGAGCTCATGAACCAGGGGCTCGGCGTCAAAGCCGACTTCTTGATCCCGAGAGGCCTCGGCGGATATGACCCGAGCTACAAGAACCCATATCGGCAATACGACCCCGACCTGACGCGCGCTCGAACGCTCCTGGCGGAGGCCGGCTATCCGGGCGGCGTCGACACGGCGACGGGCGAGCGGCTGACTCTCTACTACGACAACTATGTCGACAACGGACCGAGCGACCGCCAGCGCGAAGAGTTCATTCGCAAGCAGGTCCAGGCGCTTGGAATTACGGTGGTCTCGCGAGACACCACCTACGCCGAGTTCGTCGACCGGACAAACCACAAGAAGGTCCAGTTCTTCAACTACGGCTGGGTCGCGGACTATCCGGATGCCGAGAACTTCGCCTTTCTTCTCTACGGGCCGAACGAATCGCCGGGGCCCAACAACGCCAACTACCACAACCCCGAGTACGACAGACTCTTCGAGCAGATGCGCGGCATGGACGACGGCCCCGCCCGAAACGAGATCATCCGCCGGATGCGGGACTTCGCGGTCGAAGATTGCCCGTGGATCTACCTCAGCGAAAACGAGGGACCGACGATGTACCAGCCTTGGGTCCGGAACCGGTACAGCAACCCGATTCTCTCGAACCTGCTCGACTACCGGGGTATCGACGTCGAAAGGCGCGAGAGGTTGCAGACCGAATGGAATCGGCCGATCTGGACGCCTCTCGCGATCTTCGCCCTCATCGCCTTCGCGGGCGTCGTTCCGGCAGCGCAGACCGTCCATCGGCACCGAAACCGCCGCGTGCGCAAGCGAATCTCGGAGGAGCCATCTTGATCCGCTACCTGGCGCGGCGAGTCCTCTACACGATTCCGACGCTCATCGGGGTCTCTCTTTTGACGTTTCTGCTCTTCTTCATGATCTTCTCGCCCGAGACCCTGGCCCGGCGAAACCTCTCCGCGAAGAACCCCACTCCGGCGCAGATCGACAGGTGGGTGCACGAGCACGGCTACGACAGGCCGAAAGCGGTTCTCTTCAAGCAGCACATGCAGAGCATGCTCACGTTCGATTTTGGAGAATCGGACAAAACGAAGGACCGGATCATGGACCGCATTAAGGCCGGCGCGTTCCCGTCGTTGGAGCTCGGGGCTCTGACGTTCGGCTTCACACTCCTGGTCGGCCTGGCGTTGGCGATCGTGGCTGCCTATTTGCGCGGTTCCTACGTCGATGCGGCGACGATGGGCATCGCCGTGATCCTCATGAGCATCCCCATCGTCGTCTACGTCATTGGCGTCCAGTACTTCTTCGGCAAGATGCTTCGGTACGGACCGTTGGCCGGCTACGCGCCGGGGCCGGACGGCCTGCGGTTCATGATTCTACCTGTCTTGGTCGCGATCGTCAGCGGATCGGGCTACTACGTCCGGCTCTACCGAACTTTCCTGCTCGACGAGACGAGCCAGGACTACGTCCGGACGGCGCGCGCCAAGGGCGTGAGCGAGAGGGCGGTGCTTTTCAAGCACGTTCTCAAGAACGCGATGATTCCGGTCGTCACCACGACGGTCGCCGCCATTCCGAGCCTTGTTCTCGGCAATCTGGTCCTCGAGTCGTTCTTCGGCATCCCCGGCCTGGGCAACTACCTCGTCGGCGCCATCGGCACGCAGGACTTCGCGGTTGTGCGGGCGATGGTCTACCTGGGCACGCTGCTCTACGTCGCGGGCCTGCTCGTGACCGACATCCTGTATGCCGTGCTCGACCCGCGGGTGAGGCTCACGTGACCGCCGGTCTGCTGCTCCACAACGCCTGGGCGAACGCCCCGCCGGTCTCGATCGCGGGTGTCTTGGTCTGGATCGTGATGCGGAGCCGTCGGGAGCCCCTCTGGGCGGAGGCGTACCGCAGGCTCGGTCGCAGCAAGCGCGCGCTCGGCGCCATCTTCGTTTTGTCGCTTTGCGGTGGGATCGTGTTTCTCGACAGCCTGTCCTGGCAGGGCTCGCGCGTCGAGGAACCGAAGACGGTGGTCGATCGTCTCTTCGATCGCCCTTTCGAAAGGACCTACTCCGAGCCGATGGGCAGCGCCACCGTCGGCGAAGTGACGCCCCACCGCTTGCTCGGCAAGCACGTGTTCGGCACGGACAGCGTCGGCAAGGACGTCTTCTACAAGGTGCTCAAAGGCTTTCGCACGGCGTTCGCGATCGGGGGTTTGGCGTGCCTGGTCGCGGTCCCCATCGCCGTGACGCTCGGCTTGTCGGCGGGCTACTTCGGGGGGGTCATCGACGACGTCGTTCAATATACTTACACGGTATTTGGCTCGATTCCGGATATCCTGCTCATCGTGGCCTTGGTGCTGATGCTCGGCCAGGGACTCTCGTCGATCTGCTTGGCCATGGGTCTGACGTCCTGGGTCGGCCTGTGCCGGTTGGTCCGAGGCGAGACGCTCAAGCACCGGGATCGCGAATACGTGCGCTCCGCCCGTGCGCTGGGCGCCAGCCACGGCCGGATCCTTGTCGTGCACATCCTGCCGAATCTACTTCCGGTCATCATCATCAGTGTGACGCTGCTTTTCTCCGGCCTCGCCTTGTACGAGACCATCCTCGCGTATCTCGGCGTAGGCGTCGGGTCGAACTTCGGGAGCTGGGGCAACATGATCGACTCGGCTCGCGACGAGCTCACCCGCGATCCGTCTGTGTGGTGGAATCTCGCTTTCTCGAGCGGCGCGCTCTTGGTCATGGTGCTCAGCCTCAACGTGCTCGCCGACGCCTTGCGCGATGCCATCGACCCCCGGCTGAGGACCGAATGATCGAGCCGGTCCTCGACGTTCGGGACCTGCGCACGTATCTCAAGACGCCCCGTGGAACCGCCTGGGCGGTCGACGGCGTCAGCTTCACCCTGGCTTCGGGCAAGACGCGCGCCCTGGTCGGCGAGTCCGGGTGCGGCAAGTCCATGGTGGCCCTTTCGATCGTGCAACTCCTTCCCGAACCGGCCGGTTTCGTCGATAGCGGTCAGGTCCTGCTCGAAGGCAACGATCTACTCGATCTGACCTGGAATGAGATGCGCGCTCACCGCGGCCGCGATCTCGCGATGATCTTCCAGGAGCCGATGACCAGCCTCAATCCAGTCTTCACGATCGGCAACCAGGTCGCCGAGGCGGTCGCGGCGCACGGCGGTTCGAAGAGCCACGCTCGAAGACGGGCCCTCGAGCTTCTCGAGCGCGTCGGCATCGAAGCCCCCGAGCGCGTGCACGGCCAATATCCCCACGAACTTTCGGGCGGCATGCGCCAGCGCGCGATGATCGCGATGGCGCTCGCGAACCGGCCGAAAGTGCTGATCGCCGACGAGCCCACGACCGCGCTCGATGTCACCGTCCAGGCCCAAATCTTGGCGCTGATTCGCGAGATTCAGGACGAGATGGGCATGGCGGTCTTGCTCATCACCCATGATCTGGGCGTCGTGGCGGAGATGGCCGACGACGTCTCGGTCATGTACGCCGGCCACGTGGTCGAGAGCGGGCCGGTGCGAGCGATCTTCCACCACCCGCAGCACCCATACACGAGAGACCTGCTCGAGAGTCTGCCCTCACGCCAGTCGCGCGGGCGAGATCTCGCGGTCATCGAAGGCGTCGTCCCCGGCGCGACGGACTGGCCCACGGGCTGTCGTTACGCCAGCCGGTGCCGATTCCGCGTCGACGCGTGCGAGGCCAGCGGGCCACCCATGATCGCTCGGGATGCCGCCGAGGTTCGTTGCATCCGCGTCGATGCAATCGCGCAGAGCGAGGCGACCCGGTGAGCCCGGTCCTGAAGGTCGAGAATCTGCGCAAGGAATTCCGCGCCCGCGGCGGACTCTTGAAGTCGTCGCCGCCACATGTCGCCGTGCACGACGTCTCGTTCGAGGTCGAGCAGGGTCAGACCCTGGCGCTGGTCGGCGAATCCGGGTCCGGAAAATCGACTGTCGCACTGATGGCGCTCGGCTTACTTCAGCCGACCTCTGGACGCGTCCTGTTCCAGGGAAGAAGCCTAATCAGCATCCGCTGGAGGGAGCGGCTGGCCCTGCGGCGCAACATCCAAGTCGTTTTTCAGGATCCCTACGGCAGCCTCAACGCCCGCATGACCGTTCGCGAGACCCTGACCGAGGGCATGATCATTCACGGCATCGGAGCCAGCGCAACGGATCGCGACGCACGCGCGAGGGAGCTGCTCGCCGATGTCAACATGCCCGCCGAAGCGCTCGACCGCTATCCGCACGAGTTTTCGGGCGGCCAGCGCCAGCGTGTCGCCATCGCCCGCGCCCTGTCCGTCGAGCCGACTTTCATGGTCTTGGACGAGCCCACGTCCGCACTGGACGTCTCGGTGCAGAGCCAGGTGTTGAACCTGCTGCGGAAGCTGCAGCGCGAGCACGGTTTGTCCTTCCTCTTCATCACCCACAACTTGGCCGTGGTCGAGTACATGGCCGACTTCGTCTGCGTGATGAAAGAGGGCCGGATCGTCGAACGCGGCAACGTCGAGAAGATATTCGACGCGCCGGCGCACGAGTACACCAGGCGCTTGCTGAGGTCGATCCCGAGCACCGACCCCGACGCGCGTCGGCTCGACTCGCGGATCGCGCGGTCGTGGTCGTGAGTCTTACGCCCGACCGCGCTCGGACGGCCTCCCCTTGCCCATTGGGGCAACCTTGGCCAAAGATGGCCGCACCATGCAAAAGCGAATCGGTTTCGTCGGGCTCGGCACGATGGGCCGCGGGATGGCCCGCAACTTTCTCACCAAGGGTCATCCGCTCGTCGTCTGGAACCGGACACGCGCGACGGCCACGCCTTTCGAGCAGGATGGAGCGCGCGTCGCGGCAACGCCGCGTGAGCTCGCCGCCGAGAGCGACGTCATCGTCACGTCGCTCTCGACCCCCGAGGTCGTCGAAGCGCTGGCGGCGGGGTCGGACGGCCTTTTCGCGGGCGCCCAACGCGGCACGCTTTGGATCGAAACCAGTACCCTCGGTCGAGCGGCGTCCGAGCGGCTCGGCGCGGCGGCCTCCGAGCGCGGCGTGCGCTACCTCGAGGCGCCGGTCACCGGCTCGAAGACAGGTGCACTGGGCGGCACGCTTCTGGTCATGGCGGGAGGCTCGCGCGACGTTTTCGACGCATGCCTGCCGTTCCTCGGCGTCTTCGCGAGCCGGTCGATCTACATCGGCCCGCTTGGTACCGCCTCGGTCATGAAGCTCATCGGCAACACGATCATCTCGTTCATGATCGAGGGGCTCGCCGAGGGCGCCGTGCTCGGCGAGCGGGCCGGCGTGCCGCTCGAAACGATCCTCGACGTCGTGCAGGCGAGCGGCTTTGCGTCGCCGTACTGGGCGTTCAAGGGGGGCGCCATGCAGCGGCGCGACTTCGAAACCCACTTCGCGATCGATCTGCTGCACAAGGATCAAGCCCTCGCTCTCTCCGAGGGGGCGGCTCGGCGCGTGCCGTTGCCGGGGCTCGCCGCGATTCACCAGATGACCGGCGTCGCACGCGCGCTCGGGTTCGGCGAGGAGGACATCGCGGCGCAGATCAAGGCGGTCGAAGCCGGGGCCGCGATCGATCCGCGAGCGATCGCCGTCAAGCGTCACTGAGGCCGTCGTGGCGCGCAGCACGGTAACCGCACGCCGCGCCAAGACCGAGGTTCTCACGCTTTAGCGGCGAGAGCGGCCCTCATGCGCATGTTGCCGGGCGGCAGCTGGGTAGCCCTGGCGGGCTTGAGAACCCCACCCCACCAGGCCAGATCGTCAAGCGTGATCTTCAGCGCGATGTTGAGCGCCGAATTGACCGGCGCCCCATCGTCCTTCCGGAATGCCTCGTGGACGAGGCCTATGAGGACGCTGTCGCGCAGCGCATGCATCTCGGTCTCGAAGCCGATCTGCGCGAGATGCTCCACCGCCCGGCTGCCGGCCGCGGCTCCGACGCTGTAGCCCACCATCCCGGCCGGCTTGTGACGGAAGCCGAAGCTCAGGAACACGCTGTCGATAGCGTTCTTCAGCACGCCCGGAACGCTGTGATTGTACTCCGACGTGACGAAGAGGAAGGCATCGCCCTCGGCGATCTTCTGGTTCCACTTCTTCACGACGGGCTGCGAGTACGTGGGGTTCTTGAAGTCCCCCACCGTAGCGATCGTCTCTTGGAAGAAGGGCAGCGGCCAGTCGCGAAGGTCCAGCACCTCGACATCGAAGGCTCCGTGCGCCTTCGCGACCGGGGTTAGCCAATGGACGACGGAGTCGGCGTGACGCCCTTCGCGGGTGCTGCCGACGATGATCTGGAGCTTGAGCATCGGCCCTTCGATGGTCTCGACGCGCCTCTCGTTGCTCGGCGAGACAGAAATAGGCTTTCCACGTGAACGAACCCGAGTTGCAGCGCGAGCTCGCCGGCCGCCGCGTCCCCGGTCCGCGCGCTGGACAATGGCGACGCGGGGCCTGCCGCGACGGTCGTCGTGGCTGGCGTGTCGTGCGACGCCAGCCCGCACTCGCGCGCCGCCTCGCCGCGGAGCATGGGGAGTTTTCTTTTCACGCGGTCCCGTCAGAGTTCGGGTTCACGGGCAATGCTTCGCAGTCGGCCGCACCGGCGAACGAATCGGGCGCAGTTCTTCCTCCAGCTCACTGCGCTCCGCCTGCGGAGACCGTTTTCGCCGCCGGTTGGCTGACCGCCGGGCTGTGGCTGGGGAAGGTGTTGAGGATGCCTTGCACAGCGCGCTGCAGGACGGTGTTGTCGATGTCCTTGGTGAGGTCGATGTGCGAGACGGCGGAACCTTGCCACACGGCGACCTTGGTGGAAGCGTCGAAGACATCGATCTCGATCTTGCCGAGGTCTATAGAGTCCTCTTTCGACGTCAACTTCAATTCCACGTCGGCCGCCGTCTGCTGCTGGGTGCCAGCCCCAAACCGCACGACGAAGTTCGGCTTGGTATCGTCCTCGAGGTAACCCTTCTCGCGAAGGTCCGCGCCAATGAGCTCTCGGATCCGGCGGTCCACTTCGAGAGAGCGCGCCGACGTATGGAACGTTGTCGGCGAATTCTCCGTGAAGCCGAACGAAAATGTGCGATACGCGGCCAAGGGCGTGCTTGGAGAGGCCGCCGTCTCGATTTGCGGTCCCGAGGAGGCGCTTGCCGCATAGCAACCAGAAGCCATGCTGCAGACAAGGGCGAATGCGATCGTTTTCATGGGGTTCTCCTGTTGGGCAGTTTCCGTTGCTCATCGTCCGAGGCGCCGGCGTGCTCAGGACGAGTCCGTGGTGTTCTCAGCTCGCGCAAGGTCCGCAGGATCGCCAAATCGCGTGTTGGCTCCCGCGGGCACCGGATCTCCTGTTTTCGCGGACACTTGGTCACCCGTTTTGGTGCACTGGATCCCTGCTGGACATCTGGTCAGCGGTCCGCAACGCTGGGACGGCGAGGGCGAAGTCCTCGAGTGCCCCGGCGCCCTGGTTTACTGGGACACGCAAAAACGCGCAATGGCCGCGGTCGAAGCGCTCGTCCTTCGAGTCATCGCCGATCGTTTGGAGTCATCGAAGCGCTCGCCCTTCGAGTCATCGCCGATCGTTTAGAGCGCGGCGTCACTGGCAGCAAAAGTCAGCGTGCACGCCGTCCGGGTCGGTACTCGACGCGCTGCACTTCAGCGAGGAGTCCAGCGTGCCTGGGTCGTCGCCGGACTCGCACTGATAACCATAGGATGGATACCAGCAGTAAGCCCCCAATTCATCATCCGGGGTGCACGAGCTCGCGGCGTACGGCCAGGCGATGCAGCAGAAGTCGTTGTTCAATCCATCGGGTTGGGCAATGCTGCAGGACAGTCCGGACTGCTCCGTTTCGGGATTGTCGCCGGGGTCGCACCTCCACCCATCGCCGCCGCTCTCGCAGACGAGTGAGCTATCCGGTGAGCATCCGGCAGGCGGCGCGATCGACCCACCGCTCGAGGGCGACGTGCCACATCCGCACGCGAGAGCGGCAAGGGCGCACCACGCCGCGGTCGCGGCAACATCCTGAGCCTTCATCGTGAGCCACCCGGCTCGCACCCCAGGCCGGCACCTGCATGGTGCATCTTGCGGGCCGCCGGACCGATTCGGCGCAACGAAACCCAAGAGGCGATAGCACCACCGGGCACCTGCGGTGGCTGTCTCGAAGACCGGGACCCAGAACACTTGCGATGCCGTAGCCCCTATCGGGGACGCCCTCGCGGATGGGTGGGCAGGGCGGGATCGATGAAGCCCCATGCGACTTCGGAGTCCGTCCAGATTCGCATCGTGGGCCTGACGAGGCTCGGGTCGTCCAAGCTGCCCGCTTTGACGAACACGTGCTCGGGGTGCATGGGCGAAGACGTAAAGAGGGGCGAGCCGCACTCCGGACAAAACGAACGAGAAACGAGATTGCCGCTGTCGCTTGCCTTCGTAAACGTCCTCACGTCACCCCGTTCGATGCGAAATAGGTTGACGTCGAAGCGGATGCCTACGTTGAACGCACTGCCGGTCACGCGGCGGCAGTCGGCGCAGTGGCAGTAGTTGGCGAGGCCGACCGGGCCGTCGAAGCGGTACCGGACCGAGCCGCAGAGGCAACCGCCGCGGACAGGGGATGGATGGTTCATGCGCTTTTCGCACCCCGAGGTTACCACTCTCGCGCTGGCGTGGCTTGCGGCCCGCGCCCACGCCGATCCAACCGCGAACGGCGTCGTTTTCCAGGCCCTTCACATCCGGGGCGACCTTACGGATGCGGGGGGGACGCGTCGCTGCGCGCGGGGAAGCGCGCGAGCAATTGCTGCACGGCAGCCTCGAGCCCCGGCTCGCTCACCCTCTGGGGATCGACTTCAGCTTGCGCCGTCCCGTGCCATACCTGTTGGGACGTCGACCGATCGAACGCGTCGATGACGATCTCGCCGGTCGTAATCGCGTGCGGCCTGTTTTGGTCGGCTGGAAATGCTGCAATCGACTCTTTATCGGTCCCGGCCGACAGGCGAAGCAGGAAATCCGGGTTTGTGTCGGCCTGCGCATAGCCTTTGCGCGCAAGCTCTGCGGCGACCAAGTCGTGCACGCGACGCTCCACGTCGAACGACCGGGGCGACATTTGGTAGGGAGAGGGCGGGGCTTCCGCGAGACGGAAGCCGAACGTCCGGTACGACGAGAAGCTCGCACTCTCCGCGCTGACCGCTTGAATCTGCGTAGGTGGCGAAGAAGAGGTCGTCGCCTGGCAAGCAGCCAACGCAGCTGCAAACACGATTCCTATCGCTCTCATCACTCACCTCAAATCGGGTCTCGCTCGTTGCGAGCGGCTGTGAAGGCATGGACCATGCCAGTTGACAGATTACAGTCGGATGCCCATTTGCAGGCCGACCAGAAAGCCGCAAAGGGCCGTCCGGTACCGTCCCAAATGGATGAAACACGCCGAGCCATCCGGCAGAACTGCCGTCGACGTCGACGGCTGGTGCGCCCGAGGCAAATCCCAGGGCGGCCGCGCACGTGCACCCAACCGTTGCCCACCTCATGCGTTGACAAGTGTTTTAGCACGCAGCCGAGACTGTAAACGTCGGCCGTGAGCATCGACGCGCGCCATACGGCCGGCCGTTCCGATGACGGTGCCGGGTCTCGGGTAACACCGCCCGTTTCCTGAGCCATGTGCGCGACACCGAAATCGATCCGTTGGAGTTAGTTGACCAGGAACGGCTTGCTCGGCTGGATGTCTCGGTGGACCGCGTTTTGCGCATGCGCAAAACGTTGGGCCGACGTAGCGCCGGGGTGTCGGGCAGCGTCGGCGAGGCAGTTTTCCGCTCCCGCGGGAGAGGACTAACGTGACGAAGCCATCGAGTACCCGGAGACGTCGGGAACATGAACAACCCGCAGCACACTTCCTTCTCGCAAGAAATCCGAATCGAGAGGTTCGAGCCAACACCTCTGTCCGTCCCGCTCATCGATCCCTTCGTGATTGCAACGGGACGTATCGATGTGACGCGCGCGGTTCTCGTCACCGTTGCGCTTCGCGACGAGTCCTCGGGCCGTCGCGCGATCGGAATCGGCGAGGCGGCGGCGTTTCCCCCGGTGACTCGCGAGGACCAACCGGATCTGTTGCGCAAGCTCCAAGCGGTCCACCCGGTCCTCCTCGAAAAGCGCTTCTCGATCGGCCATGACCTTTCCCCAATCGCGGAATGGCTCGGTGCGCTTCTGGGGGACGCGCCCGTCGCGAGGGCCGGGGTCGAGACCGCATTGCTCGATGCCCTCGGCCGCCTTCGCGGGGTGCCCGTGCGCGTCCTTCTCGGCGGAGCCGTTGGCGGCCGGACGAAAACGCTCGTTACCGATGTCACGATTCCGATGCACGAACCGTCGTACATGGCTCGGCTCGCGCGCGATTGGTTTGCGCTTGGTTTCGACCACTTCAAGATCAAAGTCGGATTGGACCGCGACCGCGACGTGGCCGCGATACAGGCCATTCGCGACTCGGTCCCCGCGCCCCTGTTCCGGCTCGACGCCAACGGCGGATTCACGGCCGAAGATGCGCTGTCGCTGATGCGAGACCTCGCCGCGCTCCGCGTGGTCGTGGAATGCTTCGAGCAGCCCTGCGCGACCGACGACATCGAAGGAATGGCGAAAGTTGCCGCGTCGATCGCGGTCCCTGTCATTGCCGACGAGTCGGTCAAGACGCTGGCGGATGCAGAGCGGATCCAACGCAGCGCAGCCGCCGACGGCATCAATCTCAAGCTCGCGAAGTCCGGTGGCCTGATTGACGCATTCACATTGGGTCGGCGCGCCCGCAACTTGGGTCTGTCCCTCATGTGCGGAGGCATGGTGGAAACGCGTCTCGGCATGACCGCTGCAGCGCATGTTGCTGCGGGGCTGGGCGGCGTCGAGTTCGTGGATCTCGACACCGCCCTTCTGCTGCGACACGATCCGTTTCGCGGTGGATATTCATCCGAGGGGCCGCGGATTTGTCTCTCCGATGAGGCCGGACTCGGCATCGAGCACCGAGGCAAGGCGACGTAGGCCGATCGTAGGCTTGCGCTCCGGTCGGGGACGAAGGCGGGTTCGGAAAACCGCGGCCTCGACGCGATCTGCGGTCAGTTTGGCGGCGGCTCGGTTTGCGGCGGCGGCGGTGGCCAGGTGATCGGAGGCATGGGGAAGCCCGGGCGTCCGAGCAAGTACCCTTGGCCATATTGCGTGCCGCAATCGCAGACCGCTCGGAACTCGTCGTAGGTTTCGATCCCCTCGGCCACGACGGCGGCGCCGAGCTCGTTGCACAAGTGGACGACCATCGAGACGAGCATCTGCCGGCGCGGCCTTCGATCCAGATCCTGGACCAGCGCTCGGTCCAGCTTGACGACCGCGGGTTCGAGATCCGCAATGAGCTTCAAGTTGGAGTAACCCGCGCCCAGATCATCGATCACCAGGTGGGCGCCGGTGCGGGAGCAGACTTCGCGCAACACGCTCATGCACAGATCGAAGTGGGTGAGCGGCACCGATTCGGTGATCTCCAGATAGATGTCGTGGTCGTGCGAGAAAATGGGATCATCGGGGCGCACGAGCCAGCGGTCCTTCAGCTCGTCGGGATGCAGGTTGAAGAAGACCGGAGTACCCCCGCACAGTGGGACGCCGATCTCTCGGATCATCCGTCCGAGCCGTCCCGTGGACCTCTCCGCACTGGCGTGCTCGAAGAGCGTCGCGGGCGCGAAACCGGGAACGCTGCATCGAACGAGCGTCTCGTAGGCGAAGAGCTCGCCGCTCTCCAAACACACGATCGGCTGGAAGACGGCGGACAAATCGGCGGCCTTCACGCGTCCGTCGCAGAAGTGGGGACGGTCGCGATCGAACCCTGCGGCACTGACGGCGCCCGATAGCCGGTTCGACCGAGGCAGAGATGAAGTTCGATCGGTCACGAGCGGTTCCCCCGGGGCGCAAAAAAAACACTCCCGCTTGATCGAGAAGCGCACGACGCTCCGCCGCCGTCTACAGTCATTTCGTTGGCCGGGTCGCTTTTCGGGTAGCGCAGCCGACATCCTCTCACAGTAGGACTGCGACCGTATTCACTTGGGCTTCGAGTCCGGTGCGGGCGGGAAGAAACGATTTCCAGGGTGTGGGACCTGTCCGCGGCGCGGCGTGCGCTTATCGCTGCCCATCGTGGGGGTCTCCGTGACCATTGTGGGTGTTTCCCGGCCCGTCCCGTTCGTCTCGCGCCCAGCCAAGAAATCGCGCACTCGGACCTGCTCCTCGACGGTCAACGACGCGGCGAGCCAATCGAGAAGCGGTTCCAATTCCACGAAAATGCGTCTTCGATGGTCGCCCGCGGCCTCTTTCATGAGCCTGACGATCTGCAGCGCCATCAGAGCGCTGCCGTTGCCGAGCATGCCGTTTCGTTCCACCATCCGGTTGTTGCCCCGCATCGTTCGAATCAGTTGCTCAGTGACCTCGGGTCGGAACAACTGCGTCGCCCGAATGTCGGTGCACACGATCACGGGCCGTTTGGCCCGTGCGACGCAGGACGCCACGCACGCGTTCGAGTCGCGCTCGAACTGCGCGACATCCTCCATGGTCGGGGTTCCGGAGAATCGCAGCTCGATGAGGCGTCCCACACTCCAAGCTGCCGTCAGCATCCTACTTCTCGCCCCCTCCATCGTTTCCACAAACCGAACAGCCGGACGTGTTCTTGTGTTTTCTTGACCGCGGACTCCGTTCGTCCTGCGGCGGGGACAGGTTATTTCGATCAGCAGGTGATCGGTCCGCTCGCAAGCGTGCGTCGATATCTCCCCCTCGGTACAGGAAGATACGGCGCGGGCGGGGGCTTCATGAAGGGCGACTCGGCGCATGACCGACCGTGCGAGGTTCGTCGGGATGCGAGAGGCCCGAAAAAGGGGCCGCGACGTCGAATTCAGCATCGGAATCGCTTCGACTGGGCCTGGACTGCTCGTGCGCACCCCGAGCAGCATCGCGTTCATCGCGTCACGGGGCACACGCGGGTGGACGACCGCTTCGCGCGGGCCCGCGCCGATGCCACGACGAGTGCGACCAGGAAGAGGCTCGCCGAGCCGCCCGGGCCGCGACCCGCTGCGGTTTGGCAGCCTCCGTGGCCCGATTCCTGAGCCGCAATTTAGTGAACTTTTAGTAAGCCATTCGTATCTTCCAGTTTGCCTGCTGAATTAGGGCACTCGGCGAGGCCGTGTTCCGAGCCAAACATGCAAGGAACACGCTGATCGACGGGTCCAACACTAGGAGATCAATCATGAAAGCGCGAATGGGAATGTTTGCCTTATCGATGGCAATCGGCTCCGGGCTGCTCGTCGCTTGCGAGAATACGCAAGAGCTCCAGGCTCCCGCCGACCAGGCCACCGCCGCCGAACGCGTCCGATGCACTGCCGACTTCAGCGACGCGACCATTTCGCGTGTACTGGACGGCTCCGCCATCGAACACGTGGAGCCCCTCTACAAGGGCTTCGCCAGCAAGACGAGTAACCCGAGCCTGCAAGGTGCGGCCATCGTGGTCGAGCCGACCAAAGGCGACACGGCAGAGCGGCTCGCTCGCTCCCTCGAGTGCCACCAGGCCCAACAGCCTGTAGCGACGGCTTCGGCCGTCCGAGCAGACCCCTTCCGGCTACAGGGATCGCGGGTACAGATCGACGTGACAGGGGCGCGAGACGGCTTTCGCATCGAACTGACTGGCAGTTCGAGCGCGGCAGCTCGCGAGATTCTCGCGCGGGCTCGAGCGTTGGCCGCCCAAACCGGGACCGCCCAGGGCCAGACCGCCGACACTCGCTGATGCGGCTGCGGCATTGCTGAAAGCAAGCGCAGCGCGTGACCGTAGCGGGCCCAAACGCGGCTGCGTCCTGGCCTTAGGCGGCAAGAACCACGAACGGGGGTCCTAGCGACGGAGGACCCCCGTTGAATCGCACGCGTCCTTCGCATTTGTGCTTGGCCGGCTCCGCACGGCGCCGGGCCTTTCGATGGGGTCCTCTTCAACTGCGGCATGCCGCCGGGCTCGAGTCCGGCCTCGCGCGGCAACGTCGGGCCGCAGAGGGTCGAACAGGCCGCGCTCGAGCAGGTCGCGCCGCGCTCCTTCTCGCGTGCTAGGCCTTCATCGTGGCCCGGTCTTCGGCACGCCTGAGCGAGAACGCGCCCGGCGACTTCTTTGTCGACGATGCCTGCATCGACTGCAAAACCTGCCGCATCCTGGCTCCCCGAGTCTTCGCGCGGTCCGACGGGCTGGGACCGTCGGTCGTGCGGCGGCAACCGGCGTCCGCCGAGGACGAGCTGCGCGCGAAGATGGCAATCGTGTCGTGTCCGACGAGCGCGATCGGGACGGTCAGCAAGTTCGATTTGCGAGAGGCGATCGACGCGCTGCCCGACGCCATCGCGCCAGACGTCTTCTACTGCGGATACGCCTCCGAGAGCTCGTTCGGCGCGGCGAGCTACCTCGTGCGGCGCGAGGCGGGCAATGTCCTGGTGGACTCACCGCGCGCGGCGCGCCCGCTCATGGATCGCGTCGAGGCCCTCGGGGGCATCCGCACGATGTTCCTCACGCACCGCGACGACGTCGCAGATCATGCAAGGTAAGCGAGCCGCTTCGGCTGCGAGCGCGTCCTGCACGCGCGGGACGCGGTCCCGACACGCGCGAGGTCGAGCGTCGCATCGAAGGCGACCAGCCGGTACCGCTCGCCAGCGATCTTCTCGCTATCCCTACTCCGGGTCACACGCGCGGCAGCGCGGTGCTCCTGTACCGCGACACCTTTCTCTTCACGGGCGACCACCTATGGGGAAGCGAGGATGGGGAGCGGCTTGAGGCGGGGCAGGGAGTGTGCTGGTACTCATGGGCCGAGCAAAGGCGCTCGATGGAGAAGCTCCTCGCGTTCGACTTCGAATGGGTCCTGCCAGGCCACGGCCCGCGTTTTCGCGCGCCGGCGGGAAGGATGCGCGCGGAGATAGAGAGGCTCGTCGCGAGGATGAAGCGGTAGGTACTTCGAGCCAAATGGCTTCGCCCCCGTCGCCCTTTGCCCGGAGCTTCATGCTCCGTTCGCAACACTCGACGCGGCCCTGTTGGGTATCTCGGGCGACGGGTCGTGGTGCCATGTCGCGTTCTTGCGAAGCTCGACCATGCCACGGGACGCTCCTGTCAGTACGCCGCCCGTTTGACCATCTCGGTCCGGACAGCCCCGTGCAGGGTGACGCGGCAGCGTCCGCGACGCTCGTGGAGGAGGGCGCCGACCTTTTTCATCAATGGGTGGCGTGACGATGGTGCGCTGGACGCCGCGTCCATGTTGGGTGCCTGCGCGACGCCACCCACCGTTGCCGTAAGTTGGATGGTGAACTATGCGTCTCCCGAGCCCTTTAGCACGCAGGAGTCCCATGCCGCTCGACCACTACGTGACGCTCGGCCACTCCGGCCTTCGTGTCAGCCCACTTTGCCTCGGTACCATGACGTTCGGCGAAGACCTCGGCTGGGGTTCCAGCGTCGAGGAATCGCAGAACATCATGGATCGCTTCATCGAGCTTGGCGGCAACTTCATCGACACGGCGAACTTCTATACAAAGAGCCACTCCGAGAAGATCATCGGTGACCACGTCGGCCGCGACGGCGCGCGGCGCCACCGGCTCGTCCTCGCCACCAAGTTCAGCGGCAACCTCTACCCGGGCGACCCGAACGGCGGGGGCTCGAGCCGCAAGTCGATCGTCGCGGCGTGCGAGAACTCGCTGCGGCGTCTTCAGACCGATTACATCGACCTCTACTGGTTGCACAACTGGGACGTCCACACGCCCATCGAGGAAACGATGGCCGCACTGGACGACCTCGTACACGCCGGCAAGGTGCGGTACCTGGGCGTCTCGGACACCCCGGCCTGGAAGGTCGCCGAAGCGAACGTCACCGCCCGGTTCCGCGGGTGGTCGGCGTTCATCGGCCTGCAGATCGAGTACTCGCTCCTCGAGCGCAGCGTCGAGCAGGAGCTCGTGCCCATGGCGCGCGAGCTCGGGCTCGGGATCACGCCGTGGTCGCCCCTCAAGAGCGGCGCGCTGAGCGGAAAGTACACGCAAAGGGCGGCCGGGCAGGTGAAGGCCGATCGCGGATTGTTCCTCGATCCGTACCTCAACGACAGGACGTATGCGCTCGTCGACGAGCTCGAGGTCATCGCGAAGGCACACGACAGCACCGTCGCCCGCGTGGCGATCGCTTGGCTGCAGGCGCGACCCGGGGTGACGTCGACGATCATCGGCGCCCGCCGGCTCGCGCAACTCGAGGACAACCTGAAAGCAGTGGACGTACGGCTTACCGCGGAGGAGCTCGGTCGCCTCGACGCGCGCACCAAGCCCACTTTCGGCTTCCCGCAGAACATGCAGCCGATGTTTCCGGCCATCCACAACGGCGGCACGACGGTCAACGGTGTCCATGCGCCGCCGTCGGGCTTCGTCATGGAGCGGGGCGGCAAGCCCTATTGAGATCGTGCGCCGACGGCGGTGGGAGGTCCGTGGGCCCCAAGCCCGACGCATCCGCCCAAGCGGAGCCCATCGCACCGTCGGCGCCGGCCTCCAGATCCACCGCCGCGGTGTCCCCGCCCGCACCGTCCTCCACGCACCAGCCCTCGTCCCCCGCACGGGTCCGGCGCGCAGTGGATGGCGTGAAACGGTTTGCGGCAGCGCCGGCTTTCCCGCCGCCGCGACTGCCCGCCAATTCCACGCAAATGCGCCCCGTCCTCGGTCATGGCCTCCGGAACGGCCACGACAAGGGCCATCGTCGCGTGCGTCGCCCGGTCACCGCCGTCGGAGCGTCCCGATCGGGGTCGGCCGAGGGCTCGGCACGCAGCACGACGCTCGGCGGGTCGTCGGGCGGTGGCTCGTGGGCGGCTATGGGGGATGCCTGCCCGCTGGTTTGCACGAAGTCGCCGCCATCGGACGCCGCTCGGGTCGGGATCGGGCGGTACGATGAACGGCTTCGCCGGAAGTTGGGCAGCCATCGCGCCAGGTCCCGGTCGACGGAGTCTTCGGGCTCGCTCTCCTCCCAAGACCAGAGCCACCGAGCCACCTGCGGGTGCACGCCGAGCGCGATCATGCGGGCGATCTCGCCCTCCCGCACCAGCTCGCCGGGCCTCGGCGCCGGCGGCGGATCCGTTCGGGGAGGGCGCGCGGGGGCGGCGGTCTGTGCCCGGTGCGGGTCCTCCGACCCGGCGGGCGGGGACTCGCGATCGGGTTGCCCCTCGGCGGTCGCGTTCGGGTCGGGGTCGTTCCGTCCGCCGCTCATGGGGTCCTCGATACGGAGAACGGCAGGGGGGCCGGTGCGGGCGGCTCCTTGCGGCCAAAAACATCGTCGTCGAGGTTCGTGGGAGAGGGGTCCGGTGCGACGCTTGTGCGACCCGCGGGGGGCGCACGCAGGACCTTCATGGCGGCGCGGAAGTGTTGACCTTTGCCCACTTCGAGGGCGAGGCCCATGCCGCCCCGGCCGAGGACCCGATGCATCGCCCACCACGTGCTGGGCAGGCATTCGCTCACACGAAACTCGGTCGAAGCTGCCGACGTCATGACCCCTCCTTGCGAACCGGCCGGCCGCCGGGTCCTTTTTCGGGTAGCGCTGCCGACATCCTTTCACACTGGGACGGCGATGGGGCGAGGATTTCGCAGGGGGATCTCTCGTTCCCTGTTTACGGCCGAGCTCGTTTCCACAGTCCCGATCGGGTGCGAACTCTCACCTGGAAGGCTCGTTTCATCCTTCCGTTCCGATCGAGCCTCCGCGGCGACTGGGGTGTTATCGCACGGCGCGACTTGCCGCCTGAACGGGCCGCGACGCTCTACCCTGCTTCTGCGGGCCTCGACCCTCTACCCCGCTTCTGCATTCGTCGTGAACCGCCTGCTTCGCGTTCATCTATCACTCGGGCTGCTTGGGCTCGGCGCTTTCCTGGCGAGGCGGCTCTACATACACATCCGCTACAACCACCTTCGCGGGCTCGCCGATGGGCCCGCCTTCTGTTTCGGTCCAGCCACATCCATCTTCTCTATTCGCCGTTGCTCAACGTGCGCTCGGAACGTATTTCAGTGCGGGTCTCATGCCGGCGCCGAGTAACGTTTCCCAGCCGCGCAACGACCGATAGCCACGCTACCTCACCCGCGCAGCAGCAGGCGTAGCGTGATGGTGTTCGAAGAGGCGCTGCTGCGGGGGGAGAAATCCCTCCATGGCTTTCATGAATGCGGCGCGCCATAGCCCTGCGCCTCGGGTAGCCGTGTACGAGAAACCTACCGTGGAACGCTCGCCGGCGGCGGTATTTCCAGATGCCGTCGAGGCCCTGGCGGCCGGTCGCCACGAAAGCAAGGAGGAGCGAGTGGGCATCGTCACTCGGTGGTCACGCCCTCCGACGGCCTCATCCCCACCGCGACCGGAGCATGCCCCCGCTTGGCATCGCCCTGCACGATCGCGTTCACGCGCCCCATGAGCACGACACCGACCACCATCGACGACGCGACGACATACCCGAGCCGCTCGTAGTGCTGGAGCGGCCCGTCGCCGTTCTGCGACACGAGCAGCCCTGCGCACGACGAAGCGACGCCGCCGGCGAGCTGCTGCAGCGACGACGAGATCGACATGTACGCGCCGCGGTCCGGCGGGGCCGGGATCGCCGACGACAGCGCCTGCGACGAGATCATCCGCCCGCTGATCGCGGAGAACATCCCGACGTTGATCGCAATGACGACCCCGATCGGCGTGACACCGAGCCGCGTGTACCAAAGAATGATCGCGACGGCGGCGGCCGATGCCACCGCGAAGATCCGGTACTTGCCCACGGCGTCGCTGATGCGCCCGATGAGCGGGCCCGTGAACATCGAGGCCATCCCGGTCGCCATGTAGACCATCGGCAGCCTCGTTAGCGGGATGCCCAGGTTGTGCACGCTGAACGCGCTGCCGAACGGCATCAACATGAAGCCGCCCATCGCCAGCGTGATCGTGGCGGCGAAGCCCCACTGGTGGCGCGTCCTCATGACGGTCGCGAGGAGGTGGTGGAACGGGTTGCGGTCGGGCGGGTTCCGAAGGTGGGAATCGACCGGCTGCAGCACGGTGAAAATGACGAGGCCCACCGCGAAGCTCACCGAGGCGATCATCAGGAACGGCGCGTGCCATCCCCAGGCGTTCGACAGGTAGAGTCCGAGCGGGATGCCCAGGACCTGGCTCGCGGAGAAGGCGGTCATCACGAACCCCATCACGCGCCCGCGGGCCGCGAAGGGGAACAGGTCCGCGATGATCGCCATGCTGATCGACCCGATGACCCCGCCGAACAGCCCCGTCACCGTCCGCGCTCCGAGGAGCAACGCGTACGACGGCGCGAGACCGCAGAGCGTCGTGCCGAGGACAAAGCCCGAATAGAAGAAGAGCAGGAGCTTCTTGCGGTCGAACCGGTCGGCGAAGCCCGCCGCAACGAGCCCCGAAATCCCCGCGCTGAATGCGTACGCCGAAACGACGAGTCCGAACTGCGCCGGGCCGACGCGCAGCTTCTGCATCAGCATCGCCCCGAGAGGCGACAGGATCATGAAGTCGAGGACGACCGTGAACTGCAAGAACGCGAGGATCGCGACGACCGCAACCTGGTAGCGCGTGAACTTCTCGATAGGGGCGGGCGCGTTCATGCCGTCGATCCTGATGCTCTCACGAGTTAGGGCGTTGTGGGCCTACGACCGGGGCCGTCCCCACGCCGCGAACTCGCGGGCCGTGCTCAGGCAGCGGGTCGCAATGCGCGTCGCAGCTCCGTCGCGCACAGCGCGATCGCGGTCTCGGCCTCGTCGATCAGCCTGCTCATCGACACGAAGCCGTGCATCTGACGCGCGAACAGCACGTAGCTTGCGCGGTTGCCCGTCGCGGTCAAACGTTTCGCGTACGCCGCCGCTTCGTCGCGCAGCGGATCGAAGCCCGCGGTCAGGACCAGCGCCGGCGGCAGCCTCGACAGATCCGGGTGCAGCAGCGGCGAAGCGCGCCAGTCGGCGTACTGCACCGGATCGGCGATGTAGTGGCGGATGAACCAGGCGAGCGTCTCGCGCGGCAGCATGTAGCCTTGGCCGTTCTCGGCGTGCGACGGCGCGGTACAGTGCATGTCCGTGGCCGGGTAGATCAGCAGCTGGAACGCGATCGGCAGTTCGCCGCCGTCGCGCGCCGCGATCGAGACGACGGCGGCGAGGTTGCCACCGGCGCTGTCGCCGCCGACTGCGAGCCGCGACGCGTCGAGGCCGATCTCCGCGGCGTGCTCGTGCACCCAGCGCGCTGCGGCGATACAGTCGATCACGGCGGCCGGAAAGCGGTGCTCGGGACCCCGGCGGTAGTCGACCGCGACCACCGCGCAGCCGGCGCGGTTCGCGAGCTCGCGGCACATGGCGTCGTGCGTGTCGAGATCGCCGAGGACCCAGCCCCCGCCGTGGTAGTAGACGAGGATTGGCAGCGCCGCGCCGGACGCGCCGAGCGGCCGGTAGTAGCGCAGCGGGATCACGCCATCCGGTCCATCCGCCGTAAGATTCCGGACTTCGGCGACGGCCGGAGGCGGCGATTGCACGACGCGAACTCGTTCGCGGAAGAATGCGCGCGCCTCCGGGACGCTCAGCTCGTGAGCCGGTGGAAGTCCGCTCTGATCCATCAGATCGAGCAGCGCGCGTGCCTGAGGGTGCAGCATCGGTGGGTCCTGCCCGGCGCCGGATGGCCGAGGTCTCAGCGTACCCGAATATCTGCCGGTGCCCAACGCGGCCGACGGTCGTATCCACGCAGGCTTCAGCGTTTGTGCTGCCCCGTCCCGCCGGCGACTAGCCCGTCACGTTGCCGCGGGATTACGTCGGAACTGGCGTCCGCTCGCCTCTTCGTTAGCCTTGCCCGTCCTATTCGCTGGATGCCGCTCGCGTGTCGAACGTCGGGGCTCGCCGCGCCCCGCTCGATGTTGGAGACATCCGCCTGGTCGATGCCGGCGCCCTCGTCCCGGCGCGCGTTGAACTCGAAAGGCGCCGAGCACGCGCAGCGAGAGGCCGAGCTGCATCGAAGCATAATTGTGCTACGATACGAGGATGAAGAAGCGGCCGGGCGGTACGACTCACCTGTCGATCTCGCTTCCCACGGAGGAAGCGAAGATCCTCAAACGCCGGGCCAATCGCGTCTACGACGGGAACGTCTCACGGGTCGTCCGCGACGCGATCCGGTACATCGCCTACGAGGAAGGTCGCGACGCCCTCATTGCTTCCTTCGGCGGCAGGGGCAAGCCCACGCCGGCCGAGGCGGCCCAGCTCGATGCCGCGTGGGGCCTTGTCGCGAAGAAATCGGCGTGACCGGCCCAGCGATCACCTTCGATACCGGCGCTGTCATCGCGCTGGAGCGCCGGAAGGAGCACGCGATGAAGGTCTACACCTACGCGCGGGATCGGGGTCTCGTCGTCGCGACCCCTAACGTCACGATGCCCGAGTGGTGGCGTGGGCGAATCGACCGGCGTGAGGCCGTATTGCGAGGGCTCTTGGTCGAGCCCGCCTCGGACGAGGTGATGAAGCTCGCTGGCGTGGCTCTCGGGAAGGTCCAGGGCGCGACGACCATCGACGCCATCGTCGCGGCTTTCGCCGTCGAGCGGACGGGCATCGTCTACACTGGCGATGTCGACGACCTCCGGAAGCTTGCTGCGTTCTTCCCGGCGCTCCGCGTGTTCACGATTTGAGCGAGGGGAGCGCTTGATGCGTCCGGCGCTCCGGTTACGGTTGTGCTCACGTATTTCCGCCGAACTGGGCAGCAATCCCGTGCCGCCCCCGCGCGGGTGCTAGTGCACCGTGCGTGAGATACCGTCAACTATCAAGAAGCTCGATCCGCTTGGCCAGCGCGCCGATCATTGCGCGGGTATGCTTGGCCCTGCGGGCTGCCCGAAAAGCCTCGGTCGCGAAGCATCTCGAACAGACGCGTCGCGCGAAGGCGCGGATACTGCTCGAGCGTGTCGAGGACGAGCGGCTTGTAAGGGTCCAAACGCGAGGGTCCCTTGGGCCGCCCGACCGGAACGAATCGGTCCGACTCGATCGCGTGACGGACCGTGTCGTGATGCACGCCGAGCTCGGTGGCGATGGTGCCGACTTTCCAGTGCTCGGCGAAGAACAGGCGGCGAATGCGCGCACGAAGCTCCGGCGAGATCATCGCAAGGCCTGCTCGAGAAGAAGTTTTTGCAGGTCACCGAAATTGCCCACACCGGCCAACTCATCGCGACGGCGACGTCGACGGCGGACCACGGGCACCCAGTCGAGTGCGTACAGGGCCGTGTCGCCCGGATCGGTGAACAGATCGGGATAGAAACTCGTGGCGCACCCACCGGGCGACTCGTCCGCATAGAGCGCAGCTCGGACCTTGCATCCCTGCCAGAGTGCTAGGGCCTCGAGCAAGAACGGCAACGCCCGAGGGTGCGACGGATTGGGCCGCAGCTTGGCTTTGAAGCTCGCTTCCCAGGGCGACTGCATCGCGAGCAATTGCGCGCCGCTCTGAGTCGGCCGAATGGCCATCCAGATCGATTGCATCGGTGGTGTCCTTGCCGCCCGCTTCCGAAGGCGCCTCGGCGGCGACCAGGTCGAACGGCAAGCCGACCATCGCGCCGGCGGTGCTGGGGACGACGCCCTGATGCGTTACTTTCTGCGTCGAAGACTTGGCCCGCTCTCGATGGCGCCGCTGGCGATCGGCGCGCCCGAACCGGCCGGGACGCGTCAGCGCGAACCGGCGGCCGGCCTCGCGAACGGAGCGGCGACGCGCTTCGTCGCGACAGCGCCTCCCGCAGTAAGCCTGGCCGCGATCACAGGCCGAGCAGACGAAGAACACCTGTCGACAGGGCAAGTGAGCGCATACGATAAAGCGAACGGACAGCACGGCCGCGCCGCCCGAGAAGTGGGCCCTCGCGCTGCCGGGATGCGATGCTCGTCCGCGATCACGGCCGCGTGATCACCCGAGGGCCAGGAGGGTGGAAGCTCCGTGGCCCTCTTCCTTTTCTGCGGTCACCGGATCTTCACCCAGCCCGTGCGCCGCGGCCTACTTCCGGACATCGTCGGTCAGAAATCCGCGGTTGTCGGTGACCGCCAACATGCAAGATCGGGACATGTCACCGTGTGTCACCGTGGATAACGATCCAGCGAGCGGCGTCGTAGTCTATGTGTTCCCGGACATCGAGGCCGGACTGGTACCCATGAGGAGGTCACCGTGAACGGCAATCAGGAGCGAGTTCTCATAAAGTGCGCAGGCTGTGGAAAAGACGAATACTCGGACGTGCCACAGTGCGGTTGGTGCCATCGCGAGATGCGACGGCCAATTGGCTACGGCCAGCCGATGCCCCACGGCCAGCAACCCATGCAGCCG
>JBEKOY010000052.1:0-37639 GCA_049521295.1 Polyangiaceae bacterium
CGGGCGCACTTTATGGCGCATGATGTTCCTTTCGCCGACGCGGAAACAGCTCCAAAAAACGGACCCAAAAAACGGACCCCAAAAAAACAGACCCGATTGGAAAATGCGCAGGCGATGCACCCGTAGCGCCCACCCCCTCCGACCCTAGCTTGCATTTTTAGAGCCCGTGAGTACGTTGGCTGCCCCGATAACGTAGCGGCTGGCATTCCGCTTGCCGTTCCAACCCACACACTTTCCCGCGCAATCCCCCGTCCGGTGCGGGGCTGTCCCGTTCCACTCCGTCATTGCGGAGGGGGGGCCGGCTCCGTTGGCGAGGAGAGGAAAGTGGAGGCTCAACCGAAAGGATGCGCGAATGACCCAGCCCACCGAAATCAATGCCCAGGGACTGCCCCAGCTCCCGGGCGACGTGCCTTTGCCTCTCCGGTCGCTGCTCGACGCGGGGGTCCACTTTGGCCATCAGACTAAGCGCTGGAACCCGAAGATGCGTCCGTTCATCTACGGCGCGCGCAACGGCATCCACATCATCGACCTCGACCAGACCGCACGGCTCTTTGCCCGCGCGCACCACTTCGTGGTGGACACCGTGGGGCGCGGCGGCCACATTCTCATGGTCGGCACCAAGCGCCAGGCGCAGCAAATCGTCCAGGAGGAGGCGGTTCGCTCCGGCAGTTTCTACGTCGTCAACCGCTGGCTCGGGGGAACGTTGACGAACTTCCGTACCATCAAGATGGGTTTGGAGCGCATGCGCCAACTCGAGCGCATGAAGGAAGACGGGACGTATCAATCGATTACGAAGAAGGAAGTCTCTCGACTCGAGAAGGAGCGCGAGCGGTTCGAGAAATACCTCGGCGGGTTGAAAAATATGGGCTCGCTTCCGAGCGCCATGTTCGTCATCGACCCTGCGCGCGAGTCCATTGCCGTCCAAGAGGCGAACAAGATCGGTGTCCCAGTCATCGCGATCACGGACACCAATTGCGATCCGGACAGGGTCAACTTCGTCATCCCGGGCAACGATGACGCGATCCGCTCGATCCGGCTCATCACTGCCGGTGTCGCCGATGCGGTGATTGAGGGTGCACAACGTCGCAAAGAGACGCTGAATCGCGACGGCGATCGCGATCAGGGTGGGGGACGCCGCGACGGTCCGCAGGCTGAAGTCATTCGCAGCCGCGTCCGCCGGGACGACGGCGACCGACCCAGTTGAACTGATTTTCGAGCCACTCGATTCTAGAATTTCCCGAGGTAAGTCATGGCCGCAATCACTGCTTCGATGGTCAAAGAGCTTCGTGAGCGCACCCAAGCCGGAATGGCCGACTGCAAGAGCGCGCTCGTCGAAGGGGCCGGCGACATGGAGAAAGCCGTCGAGATCATCTTGAAGAAAGGGCTCGTCAAAGCAGCGGCACGTGCCGGTCGCGTGGCGGCTGAGGGAGAGGTCGCCGCGTGGGTCGCGCCGGACGGCAAGCGGGGCGTCTTGGTCGAGGTCAACTCGCAGACCGACTTCGTCTCTCGCGGCGACGAATTCAAGACGTTCGTGAAGAACGTGGTGAGCGTCGCGAGCAAGCTGCCGAAAGGGGCGGATCTCAGCACCCAAAAGTATCCGGGGGTGGACAAGAGCATCGACGCCGTGCGCCAAGAGCTCGTCGCGAAAACGGGCGAAAATTGTGTCGTCCGGCGTTGGGCGGCCATCGATGCCAAGGAGCCCGGGGGACTCGTCGTTGGTTACGTTCATGCCGGCGGCAAGCTGGCGGTGCTCGTGTCCGTGGATGGGCCGGACCCGAAGAACAATGACCTGCGCGCGTTCGTCGACAACGTGGCCTTGCAGATTGCGGCGATGAACGCGTCGGTCGTCCGGCGCGAGGACCTGGCTCCGCCCGACGTCGCCAAACAGCGAGAGATCTTCGAGGCTCAGCTGAAAGAAGAGGGCAAGCCTCAACAAGCGTGGCCGAAGATTCTGGATGGCAAGCTGGCCAAGTGGTTCACCGAGGTGACATTGCTCGGACAGGACAACGTGTGGGATCCGCCGGCGGGTACGATCGACAAACTGCGCCAGGACCTCGCAAAGAAACTGGGCGGCGAAGTCACGATTCGCGCATTCGTGCGTTATTCGCTCGGCGAAGGAATCGAGAAGAAGCAAGAAGACCTTGCCGCTGAGGTAGCGAAGACCATCGAGGGTTGACCTCCGTGCGCCTCTGCGCGGTGAGCGTCGACCTCGACGAGATTCCGAACTACTTTGCCATTCACGGGCTGGCGGATCCGCACGGCCCGGCGCGGACGCTCGTCTATGACGTCGCGTTCGACCGACTGAGCGCCCTCGCCCGAGAGCTCGCGATCCCGCTCACGTGGTTTGCCGTCGGAAGCGATCTGGCGCGCGAGGAAAACGCGGAAAAGGTGCGGTCGGCGGCAAAAGGGGGGTTCGAAGTCGCCAACCACTCGCTCGATCACCGCTACGACCTCGTTCGCCTCGGGCGCGCTGAGATCACGCGGCAAATCGAGCAAGGGGCTCGGGCGATCGAGCACGCGACCGGGACCTGCCCGGTGGGCTTTCGGGCTCCAGGGTACACCATTTCGGACGAGGTCTTCGAGGTCCTCACCGAAATCGGCATCGAGTACGATTCGTCGGTCTTCCCGTGTCCGCCGTACTGGCTCGCGAAGACTCTGAAGATGGGCCTGATCGCGGCGCGCGGGCACCGGAGCCGGTCCATCGTCGACACTCCGCTCGTGCTGACGTCGCCGACCCAGCCGTACCGCATCGGTCGGCCCTACTGGCGATCCGGTCGAGGTCTCCTGGAGATTCCGGTGCAGGTCACGCGCGGCCCACGCCTGCCCATCTTTGGCACGACGCTGACCCTTTGGGGATCGCGTGTCGCTCGGTGGCTTGCCCGTGCCTGTGTCGGCCAGCCGATGATCAATCTGGAGCTGCATGGGATCGACGTGCTCGACGTCGGTGACGGGCTCGAGGACCTTCGTTCGGTTCGCGCGGACGTTCGGGTGGCGCACGGCGAGAAGCTGGACGCCCTTCGCGCCGCGGTCGACGTCCTGAAGGGCGCCGGCTACGCGTTCGTGACGTTGCAGTCCGCGGCCCGCGCTCTTTCGAGCCAATGGGCAAGCGGCTGAGTTGAGAGGGACCCCCCGACTCGGTATCGTGGGCGGCATGGCGGTGGACGGGGCCGACCTTGAAACTGCCTCCGGGATGCCGGAGGGCATCGCCGCCGTCGGGGACGTCATCGGCGGCAAGTTCGCAGTCGAGCGCGTGCTCGGCATTGGCGGAATGGGGGTTGTCGTCGCCGCGCGTCACCTGCAGTTGGGACAGACCGTCGCGATCAAGCTCCTCCGGCGTAGCGTCGGATCGGGGCCCGAGGCGGTGAACCGCTTCGTGCGCGAAGCTCGGGCGGCCGCCGGGCTCCAGAGCGCGCACGTCGTGCGCGTCATGGATGTGGGTGCGCTGGACGACGGACTTCCCTACATGGTGATGGAGCACCTGAGCGGGACCGATCTCGGGCACGTTCTCGAGGTCCGCCGCGTGCTGCCGGTGGCGGAGGCCGTGGACTACCTCCTCCAAGCCATGGAAGCCGTGGCCGAGGCCCACGGGGTTGGCATCGTTCACCGCGACCTCAAACCATCCAATCTCTTTCTGACCGTGCGACCGGACGGCGCGCCCTTGGTCAAGGTCCTGGACTTCGGAATCTCGAAGGCCCTGGACGAGGGCGATCAAGCGCAGAGCCTCACGTCGACGGCGACCGTTCTCGGTTCGCCCCTCTACATGTCGCCGGAGCAAGTCCGCAGCACGAAGAACGTCGACACCCGGACCGATATCTGGGCTCTCGGAGTCATCCTGTACGAGCTGCTTGCCGGGGCGCCGCCGTTCGAAGCCGACACCGTCACTGGGTTGTGCGCAAAGATCGTGGCCGATCCTCCCGTGCCCGTCCGGTCTCGGCGGCCGGATCTTTCAGGCGCGCTTTCGTCGGTCATCATGCGCTGCCTCGACAAGGATGTGAATCGTCGCTTCCAGTCGGTGGCCGATCTCGCCGAGGCGCTGCGCCCCTTCGCGTCCGACGAAGGCAAGCTGGCCGTCGATCGCGTTGCGCGAATCGTGAGTTCACCGCGCTCCAGTCGGAGCGTGCCGGGCCGGTCGCTTGCGTCGGTCGGCGCGTCCGGCGCGCAGGGCGAGGTCGCGTCGGGTTACGCCGAGACGGTCGCCAGCCGACAAACCAGCGGGGCTCTTCGGCGTCGCCGGGGAGTGGCGACGCTTGCCCTTGCGGCCGTGGTCGGCGCGGCGCTATGCGTCGTCGTGTCGCGATTTCCTCGTGCCGCTGCCCCGGCCTCCGCACGACACGCCGCAGTCGCTCGCGATCCGGGGGTCGCTCCCCCTGAGACCCTCGATTTGCCGGCTGGCGGACCCAAGACGTCCGATCCACCGTCGGCCCAGAGCGGACTCGCGCCCGCCCCGGCCGAGAGCGCATCGAAGAACAGCCCCCCCCCGGCGAGCGCGGCCGCCGCGACGGCCAAGCCGAGCCGTCCGTCCCCGTCGCCTCCATCGCGCCCTGCGCCGGCGGCTTCGACGTCGCCGAACAAACCCGGCGACGATCTGCTGCTCGAACGAAATTAAGGCTTCGACCTCGCCGAACGAACCAGCCGACGAACGGCGGCTCGAACGAAAGGGCGTCGAGGTCGTCGCACGAACCAGCGGACGGCGGCTCGACGCAATCAGGTAGATTTCCAAAACCCGTGGATCAAAGCGTCGCGCCGCCGTGCCACGCGTGGCGGCGCGTGCGGAGCTTTCCGTGCACGAAGGCATGCAGGACCGGCGCGATGTTCCTCGCGTCGTTGTCGTCCCACTCGTCGGCGCCGATCGCGTCGCGTGGCTCGCCTTGAGAATCAATCAGGTAAAACCACGGCGTCGCGACCTCGTCCATCCGAAGACGACCGAGCTCCGGATGGAACTCGCCCGTATCGATGTCGACGAGCCGAACGTTGAATAGGGCAGCCTGCAGCTCCGGATCGCGCATGGCCAGATCGATTTCTTCGCATGCGCCACAATTCGCTGCCAGCGTCTCGACGAGCACGATCTCGCCCGCGCTGCGCGCGGACGAGGCCTGCCTCGCGAGCTGGACGCGCAACGCGCCGCCGGACCGATGCAGCCTCACTCCGTGCGCGCGGGCCGTCTCGTCGGACGGAACGAGGGGCGTGGTCGAGGGCCACGCGGGGATGGGAGAATCGTCGACCTCCGATGGGGCCGAGGCGGTCACCGGAGAGCTCACCAGGAGGAAGGCCACGGTCGACGCCCACGCGAAGAACAGGAGTGAGCCGATCGTGCCGAGAATCATCCCCGCGGTCGCGAGCCCGCGACCGAGTAGCTCCCCTGTGGATCGACCGATGTCCCGATGGGCGACTGCACCGAGCACCATCGCGGGAATGCCGAGCAGCACTCCCATGCCGCAGAACGTGCCGAGAACGCCGAATACCCCGAGCACGAACGCAGCGATGGCCTTCGGATCGGTCGACGGCGGGGGCCGCGCCGCAGGATCGCCCCGAGGGGGCGGTGCGGCTGCAGGCAGGACGGGTTGCATCGTTCCTGCTTCAGGATAGCTCAGTCAGCGTCGGTGGCTCGTGATGGCGTCGACATCGACCCCCGATGTGACGATGAATTCGCGGGCGACTTCACTGTCGCCGTGGGCGAGCTCCGCCGGCGTTCCTCGCGCGACGATGCGGCCTTGCTCGATCAGGATGGCTTGATCGGCGATCCGGAAGCAGCTTGCGATGTCGTGGGTGATGACGATGCTCGTGACGGAGAAGCGCCGCTTCGTTTCGTCGATGAGGTCATCCACCGAGCGGCTCGTGAGCGGGTCGAGCCCGCTGGTCGGCTCGTCGTAGATCACGATCTGCGGGTCGAGCATCAGAGCGCGCGCGAGACCGACGCGTTTGCGCATGCCGCCCGACAGTTCGGAGGGGTATTTCGACAGAATGCTGTCGTCGAGCCCGAGCACGCGAAGCTTGTCGACGACCTTGTCGCGCCGCTCGGACGCGGAGAGCCGGGTGTGTTCGACGAGCGGAAAAGCCACGTTGTCCAGGATGCGGATCGAGTCCAATAACGCTGCGTATTGGTACACCATGCCGAACTTTCGACGGATCCGATTGAGCTCCCGCTCGCCCATCGGCACGATGTCTTCGCCGTCGATGAAAATGCGCCCTGCCGTCGGCTTGTCGAGTCCGACGATCAATCGCAAAAGCGTCGTCTTGCCCGCCCCCGATCCTCCGACCACGCAGGTCGTCTGATTTCGGGTGCACACCATGTCGATTCCCTTGAGGACCTCGGTGTCCCCGAAGCTCTTGCGGACGCCTTCGAGAACGACGGTTCGGGGTTGTTGCTCTGCGAGTGGGTCCGATCCGTTGCGGGTCATCGGGATGATCCGAATCGAGGCTAACTCAGGACGCGGTAGCACGCTGCCGCCGACTCGACCGGGTCGAACGCCGGTGGTCGCCCGCGTCCGTCGACGTGCGGCGCGGTTCGCGGTATGGCCATCGGCATGACGGCCGACCACATGGATGCGATTCTCAAGGCGGTGGGTGCAAAAGGCGACCGGGAAGGCTGGCACATCCTGCCCGACGGCCTCGGCCTTACTCTTCATATCGCTCACGACGGCGCGAGCATGACCGTGTCGCGGGTCGAGGCGATCCGGCAAGACGGCGACCTCGTGTATGCACGCAATCCAAAGCGAGAACTCTACGTCGTCGGCCGATCGGACGTTTTTGCCATCGCCGTGGACGGCGAGCCCACCGCCGGCAAGGTCGCGCGCCGCGCCGGCTTCGGCTGAGTCGACCGGCGTTCGACGATGGCTGCGACATGGCGCGCGCTGGCGGCGCTCGTCGGAAGGTTGCCATGGTCGGCCCTGCCCTGGGTCGGCGCTGCGATCGGATGGATCGCCGGCAGCGTGCTTCGAATCCGACGAGCGCACGTCGATGAGGGGCTGCGAACCGCGGGCGTCTGCGATCCGGCCCGAAACGCGCGGGCCACGTACCGATCTCTCGGAACATCCGCGGCCGAATTTCTTTGGTTGGCCGCGCGCAGTGCCGGGGAGGCGACGGGGCATGTGGCGATGCACGCGTCCTCACGCGGGGTCTGGACGCGCGCCGTGGCCGCGGGGCGGGGCGTCGTGGTCGCGGCTTCGCACACGGGCAATTGGGATCTCGCCGCCTGCGCCATGGCGAACGAGATCCCTCTTTTGGTCGTCACGAAGCGGTTGAAGAGTGTCTCGTTGGACGATTTTTGGCAGTCCACCCGAGCGCGACATGGCGTGACTCTGGCGCCCGCCTCGGGGGCCATGGCGCGTGCCCGCGCCACTCTTCGAGAAAAAGGGGTCGTCGCGATGATGATCGATCAGGTCCCGGCCTCGAGTCGACATGCCGTGCGTGTCGATTTTCTGGGTCGTGGTGCATGGTCGGACCGTGCCCCGGCTGCCCTCGCGGCGCGTTCGGGAGCTCCTCTGGTCGTGGCCGCATTCCGTCGCGACGACGACGGCGACCACGTGTTGCATGTCCTGAACGTGCTTTGGCCTCCGGTTCGAGCACGGCGCGCCTGGATCGATCGGGCCACCGTCGAAGCGACTCGGGCGCTCGAGAAATTCGTGCGTGAGGTTCCGAGTCAATGGCTCTGGCTTCATCGCCGGTGGCGGGATCCGCGATCGCCGGTGGTCGACCGCCGCGCCCGCGAGGCTACACTCGGAGCGCCATGCAAGATCCTCTCGTCATCGCGGGCCACGATTTCCAGAGCCGGCTGATCGTCGGCACTGGCAAGTACAAGGACCTGGCTGAGACCGAGCGTGCCATCGTCGCTTCGGGCGCGCAGATCGTGACCGTAGCGTTGCGTCGGGTCGATCTCGCGGATCGATCGGCCGGGTCGCTCATGGCGCTCGTCGCGCGAATGGAGTGGATCGTGTTGCCCAACACGGCCGGATGTTTTACGGCCGACGAGGCGGTTCGAACGTTGCGGCTGGCGCGCGACCTCGGGATTGGATCGTCCGAGGACGGTCGGTCGCCGTCTCGAGGCCCCATGGTCAAACTCGAGGTGATCGGGGATCCGAGGACGCTCTACCCGGACAACGAGCAGACGCTCGTTGCTGCGCGGCAGCTTGTCCAGGAAGGGTTCGTCGTCTTGCCCTATTGCATCGATGATCCGATCGTGTGCCGCAAGCTCGAAGACGCCGGTTGCTCCGCGGTGATGCCGCTCGCGGCGCCGATCGGAAGTGGCCTGGGCATTCGCAACGCTCACAACCTGGAGATCATCCTCGAACAGGCTCGCGTGCCGGTCATCGTCGATGCGGGCGTGGGGACGGCGAGCGACGTCGCAGTCGCGATGGAACTCGGCTGCCAGGGCGTTCTGCTCAATACCGCCATCGCGCACGCCCGCGATCCGGCCCTGATGGCCGAAGCGATGCGCGAAGCCGTGAGCGCCGGGCGCAAAGCGTTTCTCGCTGGGCGAATGCCCAAACGCCGATACGCGAACGCGTCGAGTCCGTCTTCAGGAGTCATCGGATCCGTCGGCGACAGAGCGGGCGCGGTGGGCGGCGACCCTGCGAGCGCGGCGCGCGTTATCGAATGACTCTTCCACGGGTCGTGCTCGTCACGGACCCGGCCTTCGGCGACGAGGTGATCCTCCGCTGCGTGCGCGATGTCGGTCGAGCCCTGCCGCGCGGATCGTTCGGCGTGCAACTGCGGGACAAGGCGCGTCCCGTCGTGAGTCTGAGGCTGTTCGCCGCACGGCTTCGCGATGCGACTCGTGCGACCGGTGCGGCCCTCTTCGTCAACGGCCATGCGGGGGTCGCGCGGGACGTTGGAGCCGACGGCGTGCATCTCGGCGGCGGCGCGGGCTCGGTCAACGAGGCGCGCGCCGTGTTTGCCCGGCGCGCCTGGGTATCGGTGGCGGCCCACACCGACGATGACGTTCGGCGAGCGTGCGACGAAGGAGCCGATGCCATTCTCGTCAGCCCGATTTTTCGTACACGACCCACGTCGTTGTCCGGTCGGCACAAGATGGAACGAGGACTTGACGCACTACGCTCCGCGCGGTCGATTGCGCGGGGCGGGCCGTTCGTTTATGCGCTGGGTGGCGTGACGGAAGAAACCGCGGCCGCGTGTGGCAAAGCGGGAGCCGACGGCGTTGCGCTCATCCGCGGACTGCTCGCGAGCGCCGAGCCCAGCCGCGTCGCGCGCTCGATCGATGACGCCTTGGCTCGGCGCTGGTAATCTCACTCCATGTCCAGCTACGACGAGTCGCTGAAGATCACGTGCGAGCTGGTTCGCCGTCACGTGGACCAGACGCGGGAAGTGCGCCCGACCGACCACATTCAGAATGACCTCGGTCTGGACAGCCTCGGGGTCATGGAGTTCGTCTCGGACGTCGAAAGCTACTTCGGGGTGAACATTTCGGCCGAAATGTTCGAGCACATTTCCACGGTCGAGGACGTAGCGCGTGCGGTCTTGTCGCTGCAGCGGCCTCAGGCCTCGGCACGGCCCTGACCCATTACTCTACTCTGGGGCCGATGTCTTCGCCCGACAAAACGAAGAACGCCTCTCCGTATTCCTTGAGCAATTCGAGGGCGCGATCGAGGTCCTCGCGCGTATGCCCGCGGGTGACGTTGACCCGCAGACGTTCCTCTCCCAGCTTCACCGATGGATAGGTCAGCGGCACCATGAAGACGCCGCACTCGAGCAGCGCGATGTGCATGAAGAGCGCCTTTCGCTCTTCGCGGCACATGACGGGCATGATGTGCGTGTTGCTTGAGCCTAAATCGAATCCGATTCTCGTGAGGCCCTCGCGGAAATAACGCGCCTTGTCATGAAGTTCTAGGACGATCGCTTCGCCGTCCGATTCGAGCATGTCGAGAATGGTCGACGCGGCGGCGACGATGGGGACGGGCAGGGAAGCGCTGAACAAAAAACTTCGCGCCGTATGCTGTACGAGATCGACGACTTCAGCGGAACCCAGCAGCAAGCCGCCGATGCCACCAAAGGTCTTCGAGAGTGTCGACACGACGATCGGAACCTTGCCCTGCAGTCCCAACGCCTCGATTGTGCCGCGGCCGGTCGCGCCCATCGTTCCGGTTCCGTGCGCGTCGTCGACGAGCAAGGGACTCTCGTAGCGGTCGCAGAGCTCGACGAACTCCTGCAAACGGGCGGTGTCCCCGTCGAGGGAGTAAACGCCTTCGCATACGACCAGAGCGTTCTTGCGCTCACGGGTCTTGAGAACCCGCTCGAGGCTCTTGGCTGAATTGTGGTTGAAGAATCGGATTTCCGGGCCGCCCTTCGGAATGCCGGCGGCGAGAAACGATCCATCCAAAATGCAGGCGTGGCTGTACGCGTCGAGGACCAGCGTCGTGTCCTTGTCCGCGAGTGCGGCGATGGTGCCGAGCATTGCCTGATAGCCGGTCGTGAACGTCAGGCACCTCTCGAACCCCATCCATCGGGCGAGGCGCTCCTCGAGCCGAACGTGCTCGCGGGTGGTCGCCTGCGGGCGCGACGACGACAACCCACATGCGTATTGGTCGACCGCGCGCTTGGCGGCCTCTTTGACCCGCGGGTGAGTGGTCAGGCCCAGATAATCGTTCGAGCTGAAGTTGACGATCGCCTTGCCGTCGAGCTGCGCGTGTAACCCGCCCGAATCGAACGGACGGAAAAAAGGGTAAAGCTGCAATTCGCGGCCCTCGCGGACCCGCGAAAGAGTCGTATCGGCCCGCGCCTTCGCTTCGATCCAACTCACCGAACGCTCCCGTTTCGCGACAGCTACCATGGCATGTCCCTCTCGCGTTGGTGGATCTGGGTCAGGTCGTCGCCCGCCCAGGTTACCGCGGCGGGCACACTGCGGCCGGTTCTAGCGCGAAGCGCGGTGCATGACGAGCGCCGACGCATTGCCGTAAAATCCGATCGATGTGACGACGGCCGTGCGCAGCGGACCGCGCACGTTCGGACGCACCCCGGGTGCCAGACAACGAATCGGCACGTCGCGCAAATATCCCAGCGTCGCGGCGATGGCCATTGCACCGCTGGCTCCGAGCGTTTCGCCGAAGGCAAGCTTGGGCGCGACGATGAGCGCATCCGGCCCCATGACGCGGCGAATCGCCGTGAGCTCTGCCTCGTCGAATGCGCGCAGCCCGGAAACTCCAGAGACGATCAGGTCGACCTGGTCGCGACCGATGCTCGCGTCTGCGATCGCGTCGACGATCGCGCGCTCGAGGGCGTCGGACGTCGCATGGACCAACGACCCTGCACGCTCCGGTGGAGCGAAGGACGTGCCGTATCCGCGAATTTCGGCCAACGACTCGACGCCGCGCCGGCGAGCCCCCTCGGCCGTCTCGATCGCGACGAGTGCAGCGCCCTCGCCGAGACATGCGCCGTTGGACGAGCCGTCGACAACCCCGGCGTGCAAGTCCATGCCCAACCTGCGGAACCCCACGAACAGCGCCTCGGTCAAGGCCTCGGCGCCGCCGACGAGAAGGACGTCGGCTCGCGCGTTCTCGAGCAACAGATCGCCGCAGGCAACTGCATCGAGGGCGCCGCAGTTTCCGTCGCTCACCGTCACGTTCAAAGCCCGCAGGTCCTCCCAAATGCTGGCGTAGCCTGCGGCGCTGTTCGAGACGGTGAGCGGGAAACGCGAGGGGTTGATGTAGCGGGCGTCCTCCAACAAGGCGACGCGGTCAAGCTCCGTGATCGCTTCGAGCGAGCCGTACGCGTTGGACACGACGAGACCTACCCGCTCCGGCCAAGGCGGATCGCCCTCGTCGTTTGCGATCCACCGTCCCTGCGTTTTGAGCGCAGCGTCGTCGAGCGTCAGGCGGGTCGCAACGATCAGCAGCTTCGACAGGCGGTCGAGGGTTCGAAGGCCCTTGTCGCCGAGGTGCTTCGCGGCGTCGAATCCACGGACCTCCGCGACGAGGGCTCCAGCGTACTTGGAGGCGTCGAACGTCTCGACGCGCCCGTCGTCGGACGTGGCGCGCGCCCCTGACGCCAGGGCCGTGAAGAATGCGCTCCGACCGGTGCCCAGCGCCGAGACCACGCCGCAACCGGTGATCGCCCGATCCATCACGGGTACGGGGGGCCTTGGTGGCGCGCCGCGCCAACGATGGCCGGCCGCGTGGCGGACGGCGGCCAGCGGCGGGGCGGCGGCAGAACCCCGGGCTTGGCGAACACCGTCACGGCATTGTATCCGCCGAACGCGAGCGAGTTGTTGACCACGATGTCGCTGCTTCCACGTCGCGCCACGTTCGCGACCACTTGCATGTCGCATTCCGGATCCGGCGTGTCGTACCCGATCGTGGGCGGGTAGATGCCCGTTTCGATCGTGAACACGCAACCGATCGCTTCGAGCGCGCTTGCCGCACCCATGCAGTGCCCGAGCATGCTCTTCATGCTGGACACGGGCAGGCGCCGGTCCCCGAAGACTTCGCGCACGACCTTCGATTCGGCGGCGTCATTGTGCTTGGTGCCCGTTCCGTGCGCGTTGACGAAATCGACGTCGCCCGGAGTGATCCCGGAGCGTTCGATGGCGCTCTGCATCGCCGCAATGCTTCCGGTCGCATCCGGATGAGGCCGTGTGATGTGGTACGCATCGCACGAGAACCCGTAGCTGCCGACCTCGGCCTGCAGGCGCGCGCCTCGACGTCGAGCATGCGCTTCGCTCTCGAGAATCAGAAGCCCCGCGCCTTCGCCGAGGAGCAATCCTTGTCGGTTCAAATCGAAGGGCTGACACTTCTCCGGCGCCATTGCCGCCAACCGAACAAAGCCGCTGAACTGAAGCGCCTGCAGCAATTCCGCTGCGCCCGCAACGACGATGTCCGCGCGACCCGCGCGGATCAAATCGGCACCGAAGCTGAGCGCGTAGTTTCCCGCCGCGCACGCCGCAGGCAGGGCGAGCACCATCCCTCGAGCGCCGATCGCGCGAGCCACGTGAATGGGCAGCAGCGTCGATCCGTATCGTGGAATCAGTGCGCGCGAAACCGCCCGCTCTCCGCCGAGAATCCATTCGCGGTCGAGTTCCTGCAGGATGCGCGCCTCGCCCATCGTCGTGCCGAGCACGACTGCCGTGCGCGGTCCGGCAACCGCGAGAGCGGGCATTTCCGCGTCGGCGAGCGCCATGCGGGCAGCGGCCAGCGCCATGGTGGAGCAGCGGCCCATGCGCCGACACTCGGCATCGGTGAGGTAGTCGCGAGCGTCGAAAGCCTTGACTTCGCCTGCATAATGGCGGCCGAGCGGTGACGCGTCGAACGCGGTCACTCGCGAAATGCCGCTGGCGCCGGCTTCGAGCGAACGAAAAAACGCGGCCTTGCCCAACCCGATGGAGCTGACGACCCCGACCCCCGTGACATAGACGCGCTGGAGCACAGAGCACCCTTATGTAGCGCCGCCCTGCGCAACCGAGCAACGCCGCGGACGCGAAGAGACGCGAAGAAATGAACGCACCCCCAAGAAGCCCGGACGGAGCGGACGGCGTGCACACTCACCCTTGCGTCTTTCGTGGCTGCGCGTTACAGCGCCGCGGCCCGCATGCACGCTCTCCGTCACGGCGCCGCCCAGACGCCTCGTACGCTCGTCGATGCCGTGCGCGCGCTGGCGGACGAGCGAACGCGCGGGTTCGTGTTCGTCCGGGCGGACGGCACCGAGCGGCTCGTAACATTTCACGACATCGGCATCGAAGCGACGCGGCGCGGCGCGAGCCTCGCGGCGCGCGGTCTCAAGAAGGGAGATCGCGTCGCGCTGGTCATTCCGGACAACGACGAGTTCGTGCTCTCGTTTCTCGGGGCGCTGTTCGCCGGAATCGTGCCGGTTCCATTGGTCCCTCAACTCTCGTTCAAGAACGTCGAAAATTACCATGCCACCGTCGCGCATATCGTTCGGGCGTCGGGCGCCACGATGCTGCTCACGACCGCAGCGACCCAAACGTACGTACAGCCCGCACTGGCACATGTCGACACGCTGCGCTCGATTGTGACGGTCGAACAATGGGCCGATGACGCGGCGTCCGTCGTCGAAGCGGACGTGGCTCCGGACGACGTCGCCTTCCTGCAATTCACGAGCGGCAGCACGTCTCGCCCCAAGGGTGTCGCCGTGACGCATGCCAATCTCGCCGCCAACTCCGCGGCCTTCATGATCGAGGGTCTGGCGCGCGACTCGCGAACCGACAAGGGCGTGAGCTGGCTGCCGCTGTTCCACGACATGGGGCTCATCGGCTTCGTCGTGGGGCCTCTCTTCACGAACGTGGCGTGCGTGTTCTTGCCGACCGCGAGCTTCATCCGGACGCCCCGTTTGTGGCTCGAGAAACTCCACGTGCACCGCGGGACGATCACGTATGCGCCGAACTTTGCCTACGCGCTTGTGGCCAAACGCCTCAAAGACAAGGACGTTGAGGGACTAGACCTGTCGGCCCTACGGGTGGCCGGCTGCGGCGCCGAGCCCATTCAGCCAAAGGCACTTCGCGACTTCGCCGGCAAGCTGGCGCCCGCGGGCTTCGATCCTCGCGCATTTTTGCCGTCGTACGGCATGGCCGAAGCGACACTGGCGATCACGTTCGCTCCGCTCGGAACGGGGCTCTGCACCGACCCGGTTGATCCGACGGCGTTGGCGAGCCGCGACGCGTTGCCGTCGAGGACGGACGGGGCGGTCGAGATGGTCGATTGCGGATCGGCATTCGCAGGCCACGAGGTTGCGATTGTCGATCCCTCGGGGCATCGGCTCGCTGAGCGCAAAGTCGGCGAGATCGTCACGCGCGGCCCGAGCGTCACGGCGGGCTATTTCCAGGACCCCGAGTCGACGGCGCAGGCGTTTAAGGCGCTTGCCGACGACCGCCCGGGGCAAGCCCCGTGGCTCTTCACGGGCGACCTCGGCTATCTGACCGGGGACCGTCTCTTCGTGTGCGGCAGGATCAAGGACGTGATCATCGTTCGGGGCCGCAACTATTACCCCACGGATATCGAGTGGGCCGTCGGGCAGATTCACACTGTGCGCCGGGGCAACGTCGTCGCGTTTGGGGTGTTCGTCGATTCTCGCGGGCGCCCTGCGGCCGACGGGGGCGGCGAGGAGCATTTGGTCGTCTGTTGTGAGGGCACCGGCAGCGAGGCTGAGGCGATTCGCGACGCGGCCAACGCAACCGTTGCCGCGCAGTTCGGCTTGACGCCGCACGAGGTCGTCGTGGCGCAGCTGGCGTCGCTGCCTCGCACGTCGAGCGGCAAGCCCCAACGGAGAAAGGCGCGTCAGATGTATCTGGAAGGAACCCTGCCGCGCGCACGGGTCGTGCAAGGGACCGAGCCCGATCGAGGAGGCGTCGAGCCCCAATGAGTTTTCGGAATACCGTTTTTTCCGTGCCGCTCATCGGATCGGCCAGAGAATCGATCCGTGGAGCAAAGATCGTGAAGCGGCAGCCGCGTATCCCTCTACGCGCCCGATTTCTGGACACACAACAGCAGGAAAGCGATTGAATGCCCGACGCAATGCAACCCTTGCAAGCTGATCCGGCGCGGCCCACGCGTCTCGACCTGCTCACCATGTTCCGCGAAACGGCCAGTGAGGTGGTCGAAAAGGACTTCCACGGCGTCCTTGAAGCGAGCGCCATCCGCGATTTGGCCATCGATTCTTTGGGCATGCTCGAGATCATTGGCTCGCTTGAACGCCGGCTGCGCATCCAGATACCCGACGAAGGCTTGGACGGCATCGAGACGATTCGTGATCTTCTCGACGAAGTCGAGAAGCGGCTGACCTGAGGCGGCTGCACGAGGAGAAGTGACATGTCGAACGAACGGTTGAAGGAAGAGCTGCGCGCGCTGGTCATCGAGATCGCCGAGAAGGACGAGATCGCCGATGGGGCAACGTTCAAGGAGCTCGGCATCGACTCCATGATGGGCGCCGAGATCGTTGCGGCCGTCGAGCGGCAGTACCGCATCAAGATCGAGGACGAGGAGCTTGCGGATTTCAGCGACCTCGAAAACGCGTGTGCCCTGGTTTTGAAGAAACTGGAAGCCAAGGACGCAAGCGCTGCAGCGGAGTAGGGCGGTTCGCGTGCCGTTCGCCCGGACGGAGTGCTAGAGCATCGAAGATGTTGGCTCCCGTCGGCTTTCTGCGGCTTTCCGCCTCCCGCGGCGTTGTTCTTTTCTCCTCACCACGCGGCAGTTCCATCCTCGTCGGCCTCCGCCTGGCGAGGGGGCCAAAAGCCATGAAGTCCTCGGCCCGCCAACACGTTCGGTGCTCTAGAGCCTCCGCCTGATGCCTGGTCCGCTCTTCGCGAGGGTCCCATCCGAGCTCGATTTTCCGAAAGAGGAACGCCGGACGCTTCAGTTCTGGAAGGACCGTCGCATCTTCGAAAAGACGCTCGCGCGCCCGGCGCCGAAGGGCCGATTCGTGTTCTACGAGGGGCCGCCGACGGCGAACGGCATGCCCCACAACGGACACGTGCTCACGCGCGTCATCAAGGACCTGTTCCCCCGCTACAAGACGATGCGCGGCTGGAGCGTCCCGCGAAAGGCGGGATGGGACACCCACGGCCTGCCGGTCGAAGTTGAAGTCGAAAAAGAGCTCAGCCTGCATGGCAAGGCCGCCATCGAGCACTACGGCGTCGAACCGTTCGTAAAAAAGTGCCTCGACTCCGTCTTTCGATATACGGCAAATTGGGAGGATCTGACCGCGCGCGTCGCGTTCTGGGTGGACCTCAGCGACGCATACGTCACGTTTCACCGATCGTACGTCGAGAGTGTTTGGTGGGCCCTGGGCGAGCTCTTCAGAAAGGGCCTACTCTATCAGGGACACAAGGTCGTGTGGTGGTGGGCGCAGGGGGGCACGGCGCTGAGCGCGGGTGAGGTCGGGCAGGGGTACCGGACCGTCGAGGATCCGAGCGTGTACGTGGCCTTCCCCGTCGTCGGGGAGGACGATCTGGACCTGCTGCTCTGGACGACCACGCCGTGGACGCTTCCATCGAACATGTACGCCGCGGTCCATCCGGAGATCGAGTACGTGATCGCTCGGGTCGCGGGCGGGCGTCGCTTCGTGTTCGCCAGGGGACTGATCGAACCGCTCGCCAAGGCACTGGGGGGGCCTGTGGCCGTCGAAGCGAGTAGGATGGGCCGCGATCTCGTCGGCTTGGCGTACCGGCCGCCGTTCGATCTCTTCGAAGACCAAGCGCGCGGCTTCGAGGACGTCGTGTGGCGCGTGATCGCGGCGGACTTCGTCACGATCGAGGCGGGAACGGGAATCGTGCACGTTGCGCCCGCCTTCGGCGAGGACGATCACGACGTTCATCGCCGGCTGGCCCGCGATCGACCCGGACTGCCGCTCTTTTGCCCGGTGAAGCCCGACGGCACGTTCTTCGAACGCTTCGAGCGTTACGCGGGCCGCTGGGTCAAAGATTGCGACAAGGATATCCAGCGCGATTTGAAGGATCGCGGTCTACTCGTGCACGCGGAGCCCTACCGTCACGAATACCCGTTTTGCTGGCGCGCCGACAGCGACCCACTCATTCAGTACGCGCGGCCCGCGTGGTACATCCGCACGACCGCCGTGATCGAGCGGGCGATCGCGAACAACCGCGCAGTGCAGTGGACGCCCGAGCACATCCAGGAGGGGCGCTTCGGAGACTTCCTCGCGCACAACGTCGACTGGGCGCTCTCCCGGGAGCGCTTTTGGGGGACTCCACTCAACATTTGGGTCTGCGATCGGGAATCCGATCACAAAGAGGCGCTGGTGAGCGTGGCCGACATCGAGCGGCGCAACGCCCGTGCGTTCGACCACTTCCACGCCGCGCGGCAGGCGGATCCGACCCTGAGCGAGCATCTCATGGTCCACAAGCCGTGGATGGATCAGGTCACCGTGCCGTGCGCCCGATGCGAAGGAACGATGCGCCGCGTTTCCGAAGTCATCGATGTCTGGTTCGACTCCGGGTGTATGCCCTTCGCGCAGTGGGGATATCCCCACGCACCGGGCTCGGAGCAGCAATTCGAAGCGGCTTTTCCGGCCGATTTCATCAGCGAAGCGATCGATCAAACGCGGGGCTGGTTCTACTCGTTGCTGATGGTCTCTACACTCGTGTTCGACCGGCGCGTACCGCCGCATCCGTACAAGACGTGCCTGGTGCTCGGACACGTGATGGACAAGGAGGGAAAGAAGGAGAGCAAGAGCAAAGGCAACTACACCCCGCCGGAGACCATCTTGGATCGCGTCGCGATGGACTTCGCGGTCAAAGATGCCCCCGCGGCCGTTCATGGTGCCGCGTTAATGAATCGCGACGATCTCGAAGGCCTCGACCTGCGAGAGGGCGCGCGGGTAATGGTTTACCGAGACGGCGCGATCCGCAATGCCGTCGATCTGGTCGTCCACGCGACGAAGATCGCCGGCCGCCGTGCCGTCGTCCTCCACCCCGACGACCGTGCCACCCTCGGCGTCCTGCCCACGGGGGTCGTCGACGTGGCGCCGTCGGCGGTGTCGAGGCTGCCCATCGAGCAGCGAGTCACGATCGAGGATCCCGATTCGCCGGCGCCCGGGGCGGACGCGTTTCGCTGGTTTTTCTATGCGTCCAGCCCTCCATGGTCGGCCACGCGCCATTCGCTTTCGAACGTGCGCGCTCTGCAGAAGGAATTCGCGATCAAGCTTCGCAACGTTTATGCGTTTTTCACGATCTACGCGAACATCGACGGCTTCGATCCGCACCGCGCCGACCCGCTCGCCCCGGTCCTCCAGCCGGAGCTCGATCGGTGGATTGCGAGCGAGCTGGCGGTCACGGTGCGCGAGGTGACGACGGCGCTCGATGCCTACGATGTATTTGGTGCGACGCAGCGGCTCGGCACGCTGGTGGATGCCTTGTCGAACTGGTGGGTGCGGCGAAGTCGCGTGCGGTTCTGGCGTTCTGGTTGGGACGCCGACAAGCAGAGCGCTTACCAGACCCTTCATGGGTGTCTCGTGGCGATCGCGAAACTAACGGCGCCGTTCACGCCTTATGCCGCGGAGGCGATGTGGCAGAACCTCGTGGTCGGACCCGCCGTCGCCGCAGGACGGATCGCCCAGGAGAGCGTCCACTTGGCGGATTGGCCCGAAGCCGACCTTGCCGCAGTCGACGAAGCCCTGTCGATCAAGGTTGCGGCGGTTCGGGCGCTGGTCTCGCTGGGGTTGCAGGTCCGTACGCACGCCAAGATCCGGGTGCGCCAGCCATTGCGAACAGCGGTCGTCATCACGTCCAAGCCCGAACTCATGGATCTCTCCGCCGTCGGTTTGCTGATGGAGGAGCTCAATGTCCTGAATGGCGTCGAGATTTGCAGCGTCGAGAACGCAAGTCGTTACGTCGAGTTTCGCGTGAAGCCCAACTTCCGGTCGCTCGGCCAACGAGGTCTCGGGAAAGAGGCGCAGGCATTGAAGAGGGTCATGGGCGCGCTCGCCTCGACCGCGGCCGGCTCTCTCGCGTCACGGCTTCTCGCGGGCCATGCCGTCACGCTTGAGGGCGTGCAGCTCGGCCGTGACGACGTCGAAGTGGATTTTCTCGCAAAGGACGGTTTTGCGGCCGCGGGCGATCGTGTGGGCGTCGTCCTGCTCGATACGCAACTCGATGACGAGTTGCGCGACCTCGGCTTGCTGCGCGAGCTTCAGAATCGAATTCAATCGATGCGTAAGGAAATGGGGCTCGAATACACGGATCGCGTACGGCTCGTCGTCTTGGGAAGCGAACGGGTCGCCGCCATTGTCAGGCTCCACGAGGCGGCGCTCGCGCGCGAGATCCTCGCGATCGAAATTGCAACGGGTCGGATCCCTGCCGGTTTCGAGGAGCGCGCCGTCGATCTCGACGGCGAACCGCTCACGATTGGCCTGGCCAGGGTTTAGTACAGCGCCCCGTTGAACGGTACCCAGCTTCGCTGGGGTATGCCTGCAGATGATTTTCCTTGGGCCTACGCCCCAACCCCGCCCATCGCCTCTCGGCGATTGAAGCACACCGCCCCGCTGATCCCTTTATTCTGGAGCGGTGTACTTAGCGTGCCGCGCCGGTCGACCGCGCAGGCCCTCCACCGCGCAGGCCCTCCACCGCGCAGGCCCTCCATAGGGTGGGCCCGGGGGGTGGCCACGCCTGCCGCTGGCTCGATTGCGGGCGCCCCGGGCTGTGGAGCACCGAACCTGTTGGCTCCCGTCGGCTTTCTGCGGCTCCCCGCCTCTCGCGGCGTTGCTCCTTCTCCCCGTGCAGCAGCATGGCTCGTCGCCCGCGCCTTGCGAGAGGCCAACGCCTGAAATCCTCGGTTCGCGAACATGTTCGGGGCACTACGCGCTGTGCGTGCGGCCAATTTCTCCGCGCGTGACGGCGTGAAAGAAGCGTGAAACAAACCCGCACGACGATGGGTGGTAGGTGAGGCTAGAGCTTGTCGTGGCGCGAGCATTTTTTCTAGGACGATCGTCGTCGAGTCGCGCCGTGCCTCTGATATGGTCCGCGCTGCGGGCGCGCCCGCCCACGACGGGGGAACGCATTTGATGAAGGCAAAGCGGGTCCGAGCGGAAGGCGCCCTCCGAAGGGAGGGGCCAGTGGCATGGGGGCGAGCCCCCGCCGCCCCGCCCCTCGCGAAGGCGACGCAGCGCGCCGAGTCGCTCTCGGCGTCGGTCCGTCCCCCGATCGCGCGAGCGGAGATCCTGGACAAAGCGACCCGTACGCGGCTCGAGGACGAGGTGGATGCGGCTTTGAAGCGCAGGCCCGCGAACGAGGCCAAGCTCGCCGGCGCCGTTCGCGCGGTTGCACCGTTGAGTCCGGCGTTGCGGGCATCGCTGGGCGAGGCCACGGCGGTTCTCTTGCGGCGCGGCGCGCGACAGCGGGAGATCTACGCGTGTGGACTCCGCGCGCTCGCCGAAGCACAAGATCGACAAGCTGCCGCGCTGCTGAGACGCGCGCTGGCGAGCGACGAGGCGGGCGGTGCGGCCGCGTTGAGCGCCGCGTGTTTTTCGCAAGATCCCGAACTTGCGACGTTGCTTGCCAAGATCGCTGCGAGCCGCCAGGCGCACCTCGCTTTTGGCGCCGAACTCGCCCGCGTTGCGCGAGGCGAGTCGAACGGGGCATTGCTCGCGCAGCTCGCTCCCATGATCAAAGAGAGCCATCGCATCTCGATGTGCACGGAGTTGTTTGTGCCGCTCGCTCGGGCGATGCCGCTCGCCAGGCAAGTGGGGCCGGCACTCGCCGTGTTGCGCGGGGCGGAGCGACACCTGGGTCGGTGGCTCGTGCTCGCCGAGGTTGCGGTCAAGGCCGGCGACCCGGGCCCGCTCCAGGAGGCCGAATCCCGCGCGCATGCCGGTCCGGTGAGTTCGCGGGCGGCGTGGTCGCTTGTGGAGTGGGCCCTTCGCGAAGCGGATGCGGCAGCGCGGGGGACGGTCGCTCCTCCCCATCCGACCACGAGGCCGACACTCGAGCTCGTCGCGCGGCTTTCCGACCGGCCGAGCGCCGACCGCGACACGACGTTTCTCTTCCGAATGGCACGCACGGGCGTGCCCGCGGCGCGGTCCATGCTTGAGACATTCGTCCGCGTATTGCCGCTGCCCGACGAGACCAGCATCCGCGCGGCACTTCACTTGGCGCGCGACCGGGTGAGAGACGATCTGCGGGCGGCTCTCGCCGAGGCGGCGACCAGCGCCAAACGCGAGGACCTCCGTGGTCTCGCAGCCGCCGCGCTGTGGGATGCCTCGCCCGCATCCGACCCGGGTGGGGTCGCAACCCGTTCACGCTCGCTTGAATTGGCCGAGGCGCTCATCGAGTCCCGAGTCATCGGCAACGTCGCCTGGGGAGCGCTCATCCGGGCGGCGGCGAAAACGGGCCCGTCGACCGAGCCGTTGCTCGGGGAAACGGCATTTCGATGGGTTCAGTGGGGCTGGCTCGAATAGCGGTGGCTGTCGGTCTCGTCGGCGGCCTAGCGTCGTCGGGGCCCTCCGCGAGCGCCGTCGGTGAACGCCCGACATTTCGAATCGTGCTTTGGGCGGACCGAGACGACGACGACGCCGACGGTGTCCCCGACGGCGAGCAAAGCGTCCTGCCGCCCCCCACGGTTGTGGATTTCGTTCCGATCGACCCGCGCCTCGCCGGCGCCCGGGTGGAGATGCGATCGGGTGCAGAGCATGCGAGGGTGGTGACCGCCGCTGGTGTACCGACGCCATGGGGTCCCTCTCTGCCGTCCACAGGATGGTTCGAAGGCTTGTCGCCGGGCACGGTCGAGCTGACCGCGACCGCACGCGGTGCGATCGTTCAGGTGATCCTCGACGTGCGCGGAATCGAGATGCGTGACGGCGAGGGGCGGCGTGTCGACATGGCGCGGTCGCATGCTTCACTCGAACGCGATCCTCCGGAGCGGCTGGTCTCGGGCAGTCCCGAGAAATACGACGACCCCGACGCACTGCGCGTCGTCCTCGAGCTTCCCGACAACGGTCCGTGGCCGAACGGCGATCGAGAGATTGCGGTCGAGTCCGTGACTTCGCTCGGCACGCGGATCGATGAACTGCCCCCGCTCGCCGTCACACCGTGGCCATGCCCGGTCGCAAGCGCGCGTGTCCAGTGCTGGGCAAGCGTGCCGCTGCGGCTCGTCACGGATGACGTCGACCGCAATCACCCACTCGCGCTCGGTCGAAGCGTCGAGGCGCAGGTCGGCGGTGCCGTCGTATTTCGGGCTGGCGGAAGAAAGGCGCAAATGATTCGGGTGCTGGGCCCGCGTGGCTCGCCGGTCGGCCCCATCGGGCGATTGCGAGCCGTCTTGCGTCCTTTCGTCGTGCGGATCAGTCCAGGCGGAGCCCCTGCGATTGGAGGAACGGACGCCGGTGCCGTGCAAGCCCTAAGGGCCGAGATCGCGGTCGCGTCGGGCGTCTGGGGCCAGTGCGGACTCACCTTGGGCGATTCACGGCTGCTCGAAGTCAAGATCGTCGATCCCCCGCCCTCCCACTTGGTCGCCATCGGCGATGACCTCGGACTCCCTGCGAGTGGGGGCGAGATTCGCTTTCGAGCCGACGGCAAGTCTATCGCGGTTCGCACACTACCCTCTGAAACCCCCGACGCCGTTGCGAGCAACTTGGCTCGCACGGCCGAGCGCGTCGGTCTTTCAGCGGAGGTGTCGGTCAATGCGACCGTCGCGCCCGGAATAGGACCCAGCGTCGACGTCTCCTTGCGACGCAAGGATGGGGTGCTCGTCGCGGCGGACGTGGCACCGGGCGTGCCCCTGTCGACGGACCGCACGTTGACGGTTCGTATCGGTTCGGTCGATCTCTCCGACGGCCTACAGCATTTCACGGACATGGACGCGATGGCTGGGACACTGGAAGAACGGACATTGCTCAAGGCCCTCGACGATGGCGACCCCAGTACGATCGAGGTCGTTGTCGTGCCGCTGTTCGCCGGAGGAGGGCGCATTGGAGAGTCGTTCATCGAAAGCGACCTATCGAGCATACGCAACGTCGTTCTGTTGGATCGAGCCGGCATCCGAGCGGCCCATAGCAGTTTGACCTTGGCCCACGAGCTCGGGCATGTCCTGATGAACTTGCCCGGGCATCCGGACGACTACGGCATCGACACTCCCACGCTTCTCATGGATTCCGATGCCGCAGATTCGTCTCCGTTCGGCCCGCGGCGCATTCCGCTGCAGCAATGCGCGCGCGTCGTTCGCCAAGCCGGTCCCAGAGCCCGATCGCCCCTTTTGACCGAATGGCCGATCGGCCCCATTCCCATGGCCGCGACACGCGGATCGCCCTGACGCGCCGAGCCGGCGCTCCGGGCATCTTGGCGCGGCGCGCGGCACGTCTTACGCTGACGGGGCCATGAAACTCCCGCAGCCAAAACACACGTTACGCGAGTACATCGCGCTCTACGAGAACGAACACAAGCATCGAGCGACCAAGCTGACCCACATGATCGGTATCCCGATGATCGTCGCCGCGCTCCCGTTGGCGTTCGTGCACGCGAAGGCCGCCGCGGGCCTGTTCGCGGGTGGTTGGGCGCTCCAGTACGTGGGTCATTACGTGTTCGAGGGGAACAAGCCCGCGTTCTACGGCGATCCTTACTACCTGCTCGTGGGCCCACTCTGGGTCGCTGCCGAGTGGATGCAGGCGTTCGGTCTTGCCGTGCCCCAGGGGCTTCAGCCGGAGGTGAGCCGTTCGCACGCGTGCGCCCCGAACGGCGATGCGGGGACGGCCGTCAGCTGAGCCGAGCCGGCACGGGCGGGAGGATCATCCGGAGGAGATCCAGCGCGACCGCCTTTCGCAAGGGATCCCCAGGACCCACGCAGGCCGGGCAGCCCTGCGGGCAGGGACAGCGTTCGATGAGTCGGAACGCTCGCGTCAGGAGCGCGCTTCGCACCTCCCAGATCCGCGCCGCCAGTCCGGTCCCTCCTGGCACGTGTTCGTAGACGAACAAGGTTGGACGGTAGCCCGGCGTGATGCGACCTGGGTCATGGCTGGGTCGTCCATCCGAGCCGGCCTCACCCAACGTTGCCCCGAGGTCGCGGGGATCGCACATAAGAGCGACCGTCGCCACGGTCTGCAAAGCGGCGCCGACTCCACGTAACCCAAGGATCACTTGGGCCGGCGAGGCCACGGTCGCGGTCTCGATTACCGTGAGCCAGAATGCCGTCGTGTGCAGCTGCATTTCAGGAAGACGAACGTCGCCGTACCCAGTGTTCTCGTGTGTATAAAACTGGATCTTCTTGTAACCGACGACCTTTTCCACGACGCTGACGTCTCCCCAACCCGCCGTCCAAATGGGGTTTTCATCGACCAAGGGTCCGGCCGCGTTCGTCTCGATGACCGACACTTGCGCGTACGTCATCGCCTCCGTCCAGTAGTCGGCCTCGACGCGGCGAACGAACGCCTTGTGGTTGTCGTAGTCGAAGCGTTCGACCTGCCAGCACTCGGCGCCGTGCTGGTAAATCGCCTGCTCGTGCAGCATCGTGTGGGCGGATCGCCAGTCGAGTTCGGCAATCGACTGGTCGCGTTCCACGTCGATGATGACGACGTTGTCCCATCCGACGCTCCGAAGGGAAACGTCATTGGCGGGATACGCGTCCGTAGCCCAGTGAAACGTATCGCCGGATTCGTGAAGTACGCGGTGGCGAGTGAGAAACGAAAGCGCGTCCGCAGTTTCGTCGGAGCCGAGCGAACCGAAGCATTCTCCGCGCCGGAAGGGAAGCTCGAACGCTGCGCACTTGACGTGCTGAACGAGCACTTCGACGTTATCCGGGTCGATGCGCGCTTCCTCGATGGGCGAGCCCCATAGGAATCCTGGTTCGCGAGCCAGATACTGGTCGACCGGCGCGTTCGATGCGACAAGGATGCAGACGCTCTCGGCTCCGCGTCGTCCAGCTCGGCCGAAGCGCTGCCATGTCGCCGCGATCGAACCCGGGTAGCCCGCGCACACGACGGCGTCGAGTTCGCCGATGTCGATCCCGAGTTCCAGCGCGTTGGTTGCGACGACGCCGAGGATTTCGCCCTCGCGCAAGCGTCGCTCGACCTCGCGGCGCTGAGCGGGCAGGTAGCCGCCGCGGTACGCCACGATCCGCGACGCGTCGATGCCTGCCCCCTTGTCCGTCCGCGTGGCGTCCGTCGCGACGGCATCCCGCAGATAGCGGAGCATCACTTCGACCGAGTTTCGCGAATGCCCAAAAATGAGGGTAGGCACTCGGGCTCGAATGAGGTCCGCGGCGAGCATGACGGCTTGCTTGACGTAGCTCGCGCGAATCCCGAGCTCGTCGTTCACGACCGGTGGGTTGAATACGAAAAAGCGGCGCTCCCCGCGAGGGGCTCCGCTGCGATCGACGAGATCGACTTCGTCTTCGGAGACTCCGAACAAGCGAGCCGCATGCGATCGAGGGTTGCCGATGGTCGCGGTGGCTCCGAGAATGCAGGGACGAGAGCCGTGAAATTGAGCGACGCGCAAAAGGCGGCGCAACACGTTTGCTACGTGGGACCCGAACACACCTTTGTACGTGTGTAGTTCGTCAATGACGATGTAGCGAAGATTGCCGAACGTCGTCGCCCAGCTCGTATGATGCGGCAGAATGCCCGTGTGCAACATGTCCGGATTCGTCAGGACGATTCTCGCCCGTTCGCGGGCGGCGCGTCGCGCGTCGGCCGGAGTGTCTCCGTCGTAGACGACGGCCCCCGATCCGAGTCCAGCGGCTTTCATGAGGTCGAGCAATCCGGCCTCTTGGTCGCGCGCAAGCGCCTTGGTTGGATACAGATACAACACGCGTGCGTCGGGGAATTGACACAGCCGAGCGAGGACCGGCACATGAAAGCAGAGGCTCTTGCCGCTCGCCGTCGGGGTGGCGATGGCCACGTGCCGTCCCGAAAGGGCGGCCTGAATCGCCTCGGCCTGATGCGCGTACAACCGATGGATTCCGCGTGCTCGCAGCGCACGTCCGATCTCGGAAGGCAGCCCGTCGGGCAAAGGGACGTAACGGCCATCGCTCTCTTGCAGGATCTCGTCCGCACAGAAGCAGGGATGGACCCACGCGCTCGCGCGCCAGCGTGCGAGGGTGGCGTCGATGCCCCGTTCAGTCACCCAGGGTGGCGAAGGCATGCAAGCGATGCTAAACGGATGTATACTGTTGCCGCAAGCGCGTGGGCGGCACGCGGGGCTTCCGCTTGCACGGACAATCCACTAAATCGCCCGAACCATCGTGACGGAATCCACACAGAGCGCGACGGCACCGGCGGCCGAGGGGACTGTGGATAAGCTTCCGATGCCGCCTGACGAAGGGGACCGTGGGCGCTTGGGTGTCCCGATTGGAGCGGCCCGATCCATGGCGGACTATGGCCGAAACAATCCCTCCTATGTGTTTTTGGCGGTCGTTTCGACGATCACGGTCTTGCTCGACGTCATGACGAAGGGTTGGGCGGCTACTCATCTCGACAGCTATCCGGGCTTGGTCGAGGTATGGCCGAAGTACGTCACCCTGGTGCTCGCTCGAAATCGGGGGGGCGCGTGGGGATTGCTGCAAACCACGAGCGAGAACGTCCGTCGGCCGTTTTTCCTTCTCGTGTCGGTCGCAGCGATCGCGTTCATCATGACGCTTTATCGCCGCCTCCACGCTCACCAGCTGGCCCTCAAATGGGGCCTTCCGCTCGTGCTTGGGGGAGCGCTCGGAAATGTGCTCGATCGTATTCGGTATGGTCATGTCATCGACTTCATCGACGTTCACGTAACGTTGAAAGGCGTTGAACATCACTGGCCCACCTTCAACGTGGCCGACATCGCAATCTGCGTCGGCGTCGGGCTGATGGCACTCGACATGTTCACCAGCAAGCGTGGCCGACCGCCTTTCGTGCGCGTCTCGACGGTGCCGCCCGCCCAATCCGGCGAACCCGTTCCAGATTGGGAGGCGCGAAGCGACTCGGCCGAGTCGCCGGCACCGGACCGCTGAGTCGCCGGCGATCGGGTACTCTCCGAAGGTACGAGTCGTCGTGCACCCCGATCTATTTCATCTGCTCGGGACCTCCTTCCCATCCTATTTCGTTTTCCTGCTGTCTGCGTTTCTTTTCGCAACGGCGCTTGGAGTCCTTTGGGCGCGTCGCATCGGTGAAAATCCGGATGCCATCGTCGACCTCGGGCTCGCCATGCTTCTGGCCGGCGTGGCCGGGGCTCGCGTTCTCCACGTCCTGGCCGATGGCTACTTCTGGGATTACGTGCACCTTTGCACCGACCCCTCGCGCGTCGATTGGCCGCTCGAGCGAGCAGAGTGCCTCTCGACGGAGTACGGCGGCATCTGGGACGCTGCGAAGGGCATTTGTCACCCGAAAGTCGCCGACTGCTTGGCCTGGGCAAAGTTCTGGGCAGGCGGATTGACCTATTACGGAGGACTGATCGGCGCCTCCGCGGCCGCATGGCTGCTTCTCAAGCGAGATCGCTTCCCCTTCTGGAAGGCTGCGGACATGGCGGGGTTCGCGATTCCGCTGGGTCTCGCATTCGGCCGCATGGGTTGCCTGATGGCCGGCTGCTGTTTCGGAGCCACATGCTCGCTCCCCTGGGCCGTCTCGTTCCCGACGAGGAGCGCAGCCAGCGAGGAGCAGTTCAAGGCGCATTTGCTCCCCGCCGCACAGATGTGGAGCTTGCCGGTGCATCCGACTCAAGTCTACGAGTCGGCGGCGTCGCTGCTCATCGCCGGCATTTGTCTCATCGGGGTTCATCCGCGAAAGCGCTACGACGGGCATGTCTTCGCCACGTCGATCGCGCTCTACGCCGTCGCTCGATGTGCGCTCGAGGTGCTGCGAAGAGACGAGCGAGGCGGCATGTTCGGTCTGTCGACCTCCCAGTGGCTGGGGCTCGTACTGTTGGCGTGTGCGCTGGCGATTCACCTTCGGCGCGGCCGGGGTGCTGCGCGCCGGCCAAAGAGTGTGCATGACGGCAGCGCTGACGCGCGGTAAGCTCGCGCGTCGCGTATGACGGCACGCATCCTCGACGGCAAGGCGCTCGCGGAGATCGTGCGGGCAGAGGTGCGCGCCGGGGTCGAGGCGTTTCGGCGCCGGTTCGGCCGGGCGCCGGGGCTCGACGTCGTCTTGGTCGGAGAGGATCCGGCGAGTGTCCTCTATACGCGCAGCAAGGAGCGCGCATCGAGCGAGGTGGGCATCAACGGAAGGCTGCTCGCGCTGAGCGGCGCGACTCTCGAGGACGAGCTCGTCGCGCGGGTGCGCGAGCTCAACGCCGATCCAGGGGTCGACGGCATTCTCGTGCAGATGCCCTTACCGAAGCACATCGATCCGCACCGCGTTCTCGATCGGATCGACGCTTCGAAGGACGTCGACGGATTCCATCCGGTCAACGTCGGGCTACTCGGGCTCGGGCGCCCCGGGGCGCTCGTAGCTTGCACCCCGTCCGGCTGCATGCGGCTCATCGCGCTGTCCCGCATCCAGCTCGAAGGCGCAAACGCGGTCGTCGTGGGGCGCAGCAACACGGTAGGCAAGCCGATGGCACAGCTTCTTCTTCGCGAAAGTGCCACGGTCACGCTTGCGCACTCACGCACGCGCGATCTGCCCGACCTCTGCCGAAGGGCCGACGTGCTCGTCGCTGCGGCGGGAAAGGCTCGAATGATTCGTGGCGACTGGATCAAGCCGGGCGCTGTGGTGATCGACGTAGGAACGACGCGCGTCTCGCTTCCGGACGGCAAGACCAAACTCTGGGGGGATGTTGCGTTTGATGAGGCCAAGGAGGTCGCGGGCTACATCACTCCGGTTCCGGGCGGAGTCGGGCCGATGACCATCGCGATGCTGCTGGCCAACACACTGGAGGCCGCGTCAAGACGCGAGGAGCGCCAGGGCTGAAGGTGGCCGGCAAAATGGCTCTGGTTTGGCTCCGGCGCTGGCTGGTGAGGTGCGGTCTCGACGGCATCGCCGATGACGGCAGGGATGATGCGAGGGAACGATGAGCGGACCAACCAGATCTACCTTGGCTCGGCAGCGCGTCCAATCGTGACGTACGGCGAGGATGCCCTGAAGATCCTTGCCAAGATCCTTGACGGATCCGGAGCCTTCAGAAGCGATTGGTCGAGCCGCACGCGGTTTGAGCGGGCACGGGCGCGGCCCGGATCCGGTCGCAGCCGCTCGTGCTGGCACGGGCTAGACCAGGGCAAACCCGCCGATCGACGACGGATGCTCTACCCACGAAGAAGAGCCAAACAAATTCGCGCAGGTCCGCCGCCGGCGCGCCAAGAGGCGTCTGGGGACGAAGAAGCGGTCAAAGAAGCTTTCCTAGCACACGGTCGAGCGTGTCGAGGTTGGCGTAAGCAATCGCAATTTCCCCCTTGTTTCCTCGATCTCGTACGTCGACCTTCGTGCCGAGCGCTCGTGTGAGCCGTTGTTCGAGATCGCGCACGCCGGCGCTCTTGGTCCCGTTCGGGCGCTCGTCGGTGGCGGCCTTCTTTCGACGCACCCTCTCCCGCACGAGCGCCTCGGTGGCGCGCACGCTGAGGCTGCCGCGGATGACTCGCTCCGCGAGTTGCTCGATGGATCCGGCGTCGCTGGCGCCGAGAAGCGCACGAGCGTGACCCTCGGTGAGCTCGCCGGCCATGACCTTCGCGCGCACCCGCGGCGGCAACTTGAGAAGACGCAGCGAATTGGCGATCGTCGTTCGATCTTTGTTGAGCCGATCGGCTAGGGCCTCCTGCGTGTAGCCGTGTTCGCGAACGAGGCGATCGTAGGCTTCGGCGAGCTCGATCGCGTTGAGGTCCTCTCGTTGGACGTTCTCGATGAGCGCGAGCTCGAAGGCGTTCTTCGCACTCACGTCCTTTACGACGACGAGCGCGTCGAGAACACCCGCGCGCTGCAGCGCGCGCCAGCGCCTCTCGCCGGCCACGAGCTCGAACGTGTCGGACCCCGCCGCCTGTCGCACGACCAGCGGTTCGAGCAAGCCGTGTTCGCGAATGCTTTGCGCGAGCTCGTCGAGCTTTTGCGCATCGAAGTGTTGCCGCGGCTGACCCGGCTGCGGCTTGATCTTGTCCAGCGGACAGGTGAACACATTCCTGTCGCCGTATCCGGGTGTCGGCCGCGCGGCTGGAAGCAGAGCGTCCAGACCCCGACCGAGCGCTCGTCGCCTCGTCTCGGCGCCGCTCACTTGGCGATCCGCTGTGTGCTCTGCTCGGCGGATGCTCGGTGGTCCGAAAGCAGCTCGCGGGCAAGCGACAGGTATCCTTGTGCCCCCTTCGATTGCACGTCGTAAAGCAGGACAGGCTTGCCGTGAGAAGGCGCTTCGCTCAGTCGAACGTTGCGCGGGATCACCGATTCGAACACGTGAAAGTGACGCTTGACCTCCTCGGCCACCTGGTGCGCCAAGTTGTTGCGCGGATCGAACATGGTGAGCACGATCCCCTCGACCTCGAGCGAGGCATTCATGCTGCTGCGTACGCGGTCGATGGTCGCCATGAGCGAGGTGAGCCCCTCGAGCGCGTAGTATTCGCACTGGAGCGGAATGAGGACGGTTTCGGCGGCCGACAGTGCATTGACGGTGAGGATGCCGAGCGAAGGCGGGCAATCAACGAAGACGTACTCGAAGGGTTCTTCGCGGAGGAAGGCGGTCAAGAGGCTTCGGAGCTTGTAGGGTCGATCCGGATCGTCGACGAGCTCGATTTCGACCGCGACGAGGTCTTGCTTGCTAGGTATGAGAAATAGCGATCCGAGCTCGGTCGGAACGATCACTTCCCGCAGGGTCGCGCGGCCGATCAGGGCATCGTAAATGCTTCGCTCGACCGTGCGTGGCGAAACGCCGAGGCCGCTGCTCGCGTTTCCTTGCGGATCCAGATCCACGAGCAACGTCCGACGTTCGGCCGCGGCGACGCTGGCAGCCAAGTTCACCGCAGTGGTCGTTTTTCCGACGCCACCCTTTTGATTGACCACCGCGATTACCCGCGGAGCGTGCGTCGGGCGAACGGCTGCGCCGAGCTTGCTCATCGTGCGGCCCCTTGTCTACCGCGTCGCTCAGCACGTGCGCCAGGTTTCTTGTCGCGCCGGAGCATCACGCGAACAAACTCATCGTGCGGCCCCTTGTCTACCGCGCCGTTCCATACTTGCGCCGGGGTTCCGTCCCGGCGCTCACGCGAGCCACGTCATCGTTTCGTCCCGGCGCTCACACAAACAGCTCATCGTTCGTCCTCGGCGCTCACGCGAACCACCTCATCGTGTGAGCCCCTTATCTCCCGCTCCGCGCGTGCCCGGGCTTTAGCGTCGGCGTGGCGCTCATGCGAGCCACTTCATCGTGGCCCCCCGTACCGCGCCGATCCGCACCTGCCCGAGGGCTTCGCGGGGTCGCGGCGCGCACGTGAATCACCTCAGCGTGCGAGCCCCAGTCGACATCGTGCGAACCCCAGTCGACCGCGCCAATCCGGACGTGCGCCGGGGCTCGTGTCGTCGCGGCGCTCACGCAAAGAAATCTCTGCCGTTTTCTTTTGGCACGCATCCGCGCGTAGTAGTTTGTCCGTGGATGTAGGACAAATTGAAGCGAGGGAGCAAGGACATGACGGGGCGGCTTATTCACGTTTTGCAGATCGCCGAGGAGGACGGCCTCGCGACGGACGCCGTCGTTCGCGGCTTCTGGGGAGCAGTCGCCGGCGATCCTCCGTGTGTCCGTCGCCGTCGTACCCCTGCGGGCGCCTCCGTGACCGATCTCGCGCAATGGGTCAGGGCGCGAAGGAGCGACCTGCGATGCCCGTGAAACCGGTCTGAGACGTCCGAATTCCATTCGTTGCACCCGTCCGGTGCCGGTCTCGCGCTTCAGCGCGATCGGGGTCGCCGTCACAGGTCCACAAGCCAGTTCCAAAGGAAAAAGGAAACGACTATGCCTCTGCCGAAGAGCTACCGAACCATTGAAGAGTTCGAGCGTGAAGAGCTCCGAACCAACAACAAAGCAGGATTTTCGCTCGACGACCTCATGCAGGAAACGATGCTCCATGAGAGCGACCTGCTGTTCGACGATCAACACGACGAGTTCGAGTTAGACGAGGATTGATCGTCGCCCGACCCGTCGCGATCCAGGTTGCATGGCGGCTGTCGCGCGGCGCGGGCGGGCAGGGCTTTCGCGCCAAAAAAGCGTGGCCGGGCTGACTTGCGTTCCGTCCCGGGAACACTACCCTCGGCTCCTCCATGCAAGTCCAGGTCGCTCGAATCTCCCCGGTCGTCGTCGAACTTGCCGTCGAAGTGCCGGCGGACGCCGTGAATCAGCACGTCGAGAAAGCGTACGTTACCCTGCAACGGAAGGCTCGCGTCCGAGGCTTCCGTCCCGGTAAGGCGCCTCGTCAGGTTCTCGCGCATCTCTACGGACCGCAGGTCGCGACCGATGTGGTCAATGCGATCGTGAACGACACTCTGCCCAAGGCGATCTCTGCCAACCGCGTCCAGCCCATCAATCAGCCCCAGGTCGAGCCCGGAAAGTTCGAACAAGGATCGGCGTTTACATACAAAGCGCGCTTCGAAGTGCAGCCCGACGTCGGCGAAGTCGCCTACGAAGGTCTCGAACTTCAGCGACCGGCGGAAACGGCGACGCCTGAGGCCGTGGCCGAACAACTTGAGCTTTTGCGAAGGCAGCATGCCCAAGTCAGGGTGCCCGATCCGCCGCGTCCGGCCCTCAAGGGCGACGTACTGACAATCGACTTCTCGCTTGCGGTGAATGGCTCGATCGTTCCAGATGCCGGGGCGGAGGGCATCCAGGTCGAGCTCGGCGCCAATCAATTGCTCCCCGAACTCGATGCCGGTCTGATCGGGGCCACGGTCGACGAGGCGAGGGACATCGAAGCTCCTTTGCTCGAGTCTCATCCTCGCAAGGAACTTGCGGGCAAGATCGGCCAGTTTCACGTCAAAGTGAAAGATTTGAAAGAGCGTGTTCTGCCCGCCCTCGATGACGAATTCGCGAAGGACGTCGGCAACTTCCAAACGCTCGTCGAACTGCGGGCTGACGTTCACACTCGTCTCGAAAAGCTATTGAACGATCGCGCGGAGTCACTCCTCGCCGAGCAGGTCGTCGAACGGCTCAACGCGACGAACCCGCTGGATGTTCCGCCGTCGCTCGTCGAGCAGCAATGTCGACTGATGGAAGCGGACATCGTTCAGAGCGCCCGGCGCAATGGGCGCCAGGTGACGAAAGAAGACTTTCAGAAGATCCACGGGCAGGTCCACGCGGAGGCAGAAAGAAAGGTCCGCGCGGGTTTGCTCATGGCCGCGATCGCGCGCAAGCTCGACCTGAAGGTCAGCGAGGACGACATTCAGAAGGGCATCGAAGAGCTTGCGGCGGACACCGGCAAGAACGTAGCGAAGGTTCGTGCCGAATACGGAGACCCGCAGCGTCGCCAAATTCTCATCGGAATGATTCTCGAGGACAAAGTGCTCGACATCATCGAGAGCAAGGCCAACATTCGGGTGACGGCGGCCCCCAATCCGGATCCGGGTTCTCCGCAGGGCGATGCAGCCCGAACTCCGGAAGGCGACGCCGTCGTAGCCGAGGCATCGAACCAGTAGCGCTCACGCCGAGCGGAGGAATCTTATGTCGACCAAGCGTCCCGAGAATCGTGCGGAGGCGGTCCGTGTCCTCGAGGCTCTCGCGAGCCGAAGCGGACAAGGTGCAGAGAAGACGAGCGACTTCATCCCGTACCCGACAGTCGTGGAGACGACACACCGGGGTGAGCGCAACTGGGACATTTTCAGCCGGCTTCTCAAGGACCGGATCGTGTTTTTGGGTACCGAGATCAACGACGACGTAGCCAACATCGTGATCGCGCAATTTCTCTTTCTGGAAAGCGAAGATCCGGACAAAGAGATCATGCTCTACATCAACAGTCCTGGCGGCGTAGTGACGAGCGGGTTGGCGATCTACGACACGATGCAATACGTCCGGTCCTCCGTCAGCACCACGTGCCTCGGAATGGCCGCCTCGATGGCCGCCGTGCTTTTGGCGGCGGGGACAAAGGGCCGGCGACTCGCGCTGCCCAACGCGCGCGTGATGATTCATCAGCCGATGGGCGGGGCGCGCGGCCAGGCGACCGACATTGAGATCCAAGCGCGCGAAATCCGACATCTTAAGGATGTCATCACCGACATCATCGCGAACGCGACCGGCAAACAAAAGGATCTCATCCACAAAGATATCGATCGCGATTTCTACATGAGCGCGCCGCAAGCCAAGGAATACGGCCTCATCGATGACGTGCTCCCGCCGCGAAAGAAAGGCGAAGCCGAGAAGCCATCCCGTGATCGCTAGTGGTCCGTTTTGTACGTCCCGCGGATCAATCAGCGGGCGCGATGCGGCGCAGCGCAAACGGACCAACGGCCCTGCTTTTCCGGGGCGCCGCCGCGTACCCCCAAAGCGGTTCCCGCGGCTTTGCGAGTGGCCATCCCGCAAGTACCGTTGCATTTCAAGTACCGTTGCGCCTATTGACTCGCGCGACTTGCGGGCGCGCGACTTGCGGAACGGACAAGTGGGAGCGGGTTCGACTGGCGTCGCGACCGATTCGACGTGCATAAGTCCGCCGCGGCCGGCCACGGAAAGAGTGGCCGACCGATGGATCGATGTGCGCGGTATTCGCGTTTGCAGTCCAACCCGACCCCCCCCGTCCATGGCGATCGCGTAACGGCCGCTCCGGGCCTTGGGGCGCAGGCTTGCGACGATCGGGGTGTGGGTCTAAGCTTTGTTTCGGATCGTCGAGGCGAATCGCGTCGAGTTGTCGGACCGCGGCATCACACGAGGCAAGAATTGGAACGCAGACGGGACGACCACCAGAACGGCAACCTAAACTGTTCCTTCTGCGGCAAGTCGCAGAAGGAGGTGAAGAAGCTCATCGCCGGGCCGACCGTCTACATCTGCGACGAGTGCATCGGTCTTTGCAACGATATCATCGCGGAAGAAGTCGAGAAGGACGAGCCGTATGCCGGGTCCACGCCGGTTCCGAAGCCGTCTGAGATCAAATCGATCCTGGACGACTACGTCATCGGGCAGGAGCGCGCGAAGAAGGTTCTCGCCGTTGCCGTTCACAATCACTACAAGCGCATCGACTCTCGCATCAGCTCGGACGACGTCGAGCTGGCCAAGTCGAACATTTTGCTACTTGGGCCGACGGGAACGGGAAAGACGCTGCTGGCTCAGACGCTCGCCAAAATCCTCAACGTACCCTTTGCGATCGCCGACGCGACAACGCTCACGGAGGCAGGGTATGTCGGCGAAGACGTCGAGAACATCATTGTTCAGCTGCTTCAGAACGCCGACCACGACGTCGAGCGCGCGCAGCGGGGCATCGTGTACATCGACGAAATCGACAAGATTAGTCGAAAGGGTGACAACCCCAGCATCACGCGCGACGTCTCCGGCGAGGGCGTTCAGCAGGCTTTGCTCAAGATCATCGAGGGCACGATCGCGAATGTGCCGCCGAAGGGTGGCCGCAAGCACCCGCAGCAGGATTTCCTGCAGGTCGACACGACGAACATCTTGTTCATTTGCGGCGGAGCCTTCGTCGGGCTCGAGCAGATCGTACAGAGGCGGATTGGCCAGCAAACGCTCGGCTTCGGGGCCGATATCAAGAGCAAGAAGGACTACAAACTTGGCGAGTTGCTCGAGCAGGTGCAGCCGGAAGACTTGCTCAAGTTCGGCTTGATCCCGGAGTTTATCGGGCGTTTGCCGGTGCTGGCTACGCTCCATGAACTCAACGACGACGCATTGGTCGACATTCTCACGAAGCCGAAGAATGCGCTGGTCAAGCAGTATCAGAAGCTATTCGAGATGGATGGCGTCAAGCTCAAGTTTACCAAAGGTGCTCTCCAGTCGGTCGCCAAGGAAGCCCTTCTGCGCCAGTCCGGCGCACGCGGACTCCGTGCCATCCTCGAGCACGCTATGCTCGACATCATGTACGACATCCCGTCGCGAAGCGGCATCAAAGAGGTCGTCGTGAACGAGGACGTGATCACGAAGCGCGAGCCTCCGCTCATCGTGTATCAAAAGGAAGCCGAGCTCGCCTGAGAGAGCCCATTTCGCCGTCTGCCCAGCTCGTCGCTCTTGACGGCCATGATGCATATCGCCCCTTCGACCCGCCGGTGCGTGAGCGACCGGCGAAAGACCGCCACTTTAGGATTCGCCGATGTTCTTCAATAAAGACGCGGACGGTAAGGGGCCGCCCGGTGTGAAACGCCGAACGGTACCTCTCCTTCCATTACGAGACATCATCGTCTTTCCGCACATGGTCTCGCAGCTCTTCGTCGGCCGCGAGCGGTCGATCAATGCGCTCGACGCGGCGATGGCGCGGGACAAGGACATTTTTCTTGCCGCTCAGAAGAACGCGAAGACGAACGAGCCGACTCCGGACGACATTTTCGCGGTCGGCACTCTCGGCACCGTGATGCAGCTTCTTCGCCTGCCGGACGGCACCGTGAAGGTGCTGGTCGAGGGCAAGCGCCGCGCGAGGTCCAAACGCTTCGTCCAGACCGACGAATTCTTCGTCGTTGAGGTCGAGGAGATTGTCGAAGCGTGGCCGCGCACGGTCGAAGTGGAAGCCTTGATGAGAAGCGTTCAGGCGGCCTTCGAGCTTTACGTGAAGCTGAACAAGAAGGTTCAGCCCGAAGTTCTGATGAGCGTGCAGACCATCGACGACGCGGCGCGCCTGAGCGACACGATCGTTGCGAACTTGCCAACCATCAAGCTGGTAGACCGGCAACAGCTGCTCGAGATGGAGGACGCAGCCAAACGACTCGAACGTCTGCATGAATTGATGCAATCCGAGATCGAAATTCTCCAAGTGGAGAAGAAGATTCGGTCTCGCGTCAAGAAGCAGATGGAGAAGACCCAAAAAGAATATTACCTGAATGAGCAAATGCAGGCCATCCAGAAGGAGCTGGGTGGCGGTGAACGCGACGAATTCAAGAACGAGATCCAGGAAATCGAGGAAACGCTCAAGACCAAGCGCATGAGCAAGGAAGCTTCTTCGAAGGTCAAGAAGGAGCTGAAGAAGCTGAAGATGATGCACCCGACGAGCGCCGAGGCGACCGTCGTGCGTAATTACATCGATTGGATCATCACGCTTCCTTGGTACGAAAAGAGCGATGAGACCTACGACCTGAACAAGGCCGAAGAGATATTAGAGGAAGATCACTACGGCCTGAAGAAGATCAAAGAGCGAATCTTGGAGTATCTCGCCGTTCAGGCGCTGACCAAGAAATTGAAAGG
>JBEKOY010000053.1:0-37481 GCA_049521295.1 Polyangiaceae bacterium
ACGCCGGAGATCGAGCGACTCTGTGGTCTTGCTCGGGACTGCGGCGCTCTCGGCGCAAAGCTCACAGGAGCGGGTGGCGGAGGCAGCGTGGTGGCCCTGGTGCCGACGCAGTCGGTGGCCGATGCGGTCCTGGCGGCTTGGAGCCAAGCCGGATTCCAGGGATTCTCCACCCAGGTGGCTCCCGAGGCGCGCATTCATGAGCTCGATGGGCTAAAGACCGAGACCATGCCATGAGCGAGGCAGCCGCTTTGGCGCATCCGAACGTCGCCTTGTCGAAGTATTGGGGCAAGCGCGAGGGTCCGGGGAACTACCCGGCCGTGCCGAGTCTGTCCGTCACACTGGGGGGCCTTGCAACTCGCACATGGGTTCGATTCGATGCCGGGCTGTCCGAAGATCGCGTGATGCTCAACGGGACTCCAGCAGACGAGCGGGCGCGCGCGCGGGTCGTCGAGTTGATGGACCGCGTTCGGTCCGCCGCGGGGGAGCCGCGGCGCGCCCTTGTGGAATCGCGCAACGACTTTCCGACGGCAAGCGGACTGGCGTCGAGTGCGTCCGGCTTCGCTGCACTCGCCTTGGCGGCCGTCCGCGCGGCTGGCCTGGATTGGGATGCTGCGCGCGTTAGCGATCTCGCGCGAAGAAGCTCCGCCAGCGCGGCAAGAAGCCTCTTCGGCGGCTACGTCGAACTCGCTGCGGGCTCTCTCTTGCCCCGGCGAGAGGACGAAATACTCGCCGCGCACTCCATTGCGCCCGCCGAACACTTGCCCATCGCCGTTCTGGTCTGCGTGACAACCGAGGGCGCCAAGCCGGTCGGGTCGACGGACGGAATGCGCGCGACGATGGCGCGCAGTCCGTACGCCGAGGCGTGGCTCCAAGCGGCGCCTCGGATGCATACCCAGTTGTGCGAAGGCGTGCTCAAGCGGGACTTCGCTGCGATGGGTGTGCTGGCCGAAGCGAGCGCTCTCGCCATGCACGCGAGCGCGATCGCGGCGGGCGTCATCTACTGGAGCGGTGCGACGCTCGAGATCCTCGCTGCCGTGCGCGGACTGCGTGACGCCGGCACAGCCGTGTTTGCAACGATGGATGCGGGCCCGCACGTCAAGGTCCTTGTTCGTCCCGGCGATGTCGATCGTGTGGGCGACGCTGTGCGTGCCCTGCCCGGCGTGCGCCGCGTCATCGAGTCACACCTGGGCGAAGGGGCTCGGCTCACTTCCGACGGTCGGCAGGCATGAGAGCGATCGCCCCGGGCAAGCTCGTGCTCACGGGCGCGTACGCGGTGCTCGACGGGGCGCCCGCGATTGTCGCAGCTGTGGATCGCTATGCAATCGCGGATGCATCGCGCCGGGCGTCGGACCCGACGGCCGAAGTTCGGGCCGCGTTCGGCGTCGACCCGGCTCCCGAGGTCGACGTTCGAATGCTCCAGGCGGAATCCGGCATGAAACTTGGGCTCGGCTCGAGCGCCGCAGCGCTCGTCGCATCGCTCGCCGTTCGCGCTCTCGACCGCGGGCAAGACGTGTCCGAGGCGTCCGTTCGCCACACGATCTTTCGCGCTGCACGCCGCGCCCATGCCCAAGCGCAGGGCGGAGGCAGCGGAATCGATGTGGCCGCCGCCGTGTACGGTGGCGTGCAGCGCTACGCGATCGACGGGACTCGTGCCTCCGTCGAATCCGTCGATTTTCCGCGCGAGCTCGTCCTAAAAGCATACTTTAGCGGCGAGAGCGCGCGCACGAGCGATCTACTGGCGCGTGTTCGCGATGCACGTCGCGTGCGGCCTCGAGAGGTGAGTACCCTGAATGCGGCCATGTTTGCGGCCGCCGTCGTGGCAGCGCAGTCGGTGCGTTCGGGCGCCGCGCTTTTCATCCAGTCGGTGCGGCAATACGGGAGGCTCCTGTCGGATCTCGGCGGCGTGGCCGACGCGCCAATCGTGCCGGCTTCGTGCGCCGAACTGGCAACGTTCGCCGCCGGCGAAAACGCCGTGTTCCTGCCGTCGGGCGCTGGCGGAGGAGATGTCGGAGTATGGCTGGGAGTGACCTCGCCGTCTGCGCGGTTCGAAGTTCGCGCGTCGGCGCTCGGATGGGTGCCGCTGGAACTTCGCATCGACCACGGCGGGGTCCGTCGCTGTCTCCGACATGAGGAAAACTAGAACAATGGCCCGAACTTCTCGACTTCCTGGATTTTACAAGATCACCGTCCAAGAGCGCCGTGCACTCGTCGGCGAGGCCACCGGTGCCGAGGCCAGCGACATCGAATGCGCGCTCGAAGGAGGCGGCTTGGATGCCGAAACCGCCGACAAGTTTGTCGAGAACGTGCTGGGCACCTACGCGCTTCCCTACGGCGTAACGCTGAACGTGCGAGTCAATGGGCACGACTACGTCGTGCCCATGGTCATCGAGGAACCGAGCGTCGTCGCCGCTGCATCGAACGCGGCCAAAATGGTCCGCAGCGGGGGCGGGTTCCATGCCGAGGCCGATCCGCCGCTGATGATTGCTCAGGTCCAGCTTGTCGACGTTCGAGACGCGGTGGGATGCGCACAGCGCATCCGCGATCACGAGCCGTCAATCATCGATTTGGCCAATCGCTCGCTGAGCGGTTTGGTCGCCCGAGGCGGCGGCGCGCGCGAGATCGAGGCGCGGGTACTCGCCCCCGACATGGTCGTCGCGCACATCATCATCGACTGCCAAGACGCAATGGGCGCCAACCTCGTCAACGGGGCAGCGGAAGCGGTTGCCGATCGGATCGCCGAGATCGGTGGCGGACGGGTCGGGCTGCGAATTCTATCCAACCTGTGCGATAGGCGCTGCGTACGTGTGCGATGCCGCGTACCGCCCGAAGTCCTCGCGACCGACGAAATGAACGGGAGCGACGTCATCGACGGCATCCTCAATGCGTCGCGATTTGCCGAGCTCGACCCATATCGCGCAGCGACCCACAACAAGGGCATCATGAACGGCGTGGACGCCGTTGTCATCGCCACGGGCAACGACTGGCGCGCCGTCGAAGCGGGCGCACATGCCTACGCGACGCGCAGCGGGCACTATCGGCCTCTCGCGACCTGGCGGCGCGACGGCGGCCATCTCGAGGGACGGCTCGAGATGCCGATGGCCTTGGGGACCGTCGGGGGGACCCTGCGCGTCCACCCCGCGGCGCGCCTGTCGCTTCGAATGCTCGGCGTAACCGATGCTCAACAGCTTGCGGCCATTGCCGCATCGGTGGGTCTGGCCTCGAATCTAGCCGCCCTCCGAGCGCTGGCGACCGATGGGATCCAGCGTGGGCACATGGGGTTGCACGCGCGGTCCGTCGCGCTAGCGGCCGGCGCCGCGGCTCATCAGGTGGAGAGGGTCGCCGCTCTCATCGTCGAAGCTCGCGACGTAACCATCGAGGCGGCACGTAAGGCGTTGTCGGTTCTCGTCGCCGAGCCGGGCGATGACGCGAGCGCCGTGGAGTGATTCCGGCCCCGGCGCAGAAATATTTCGGGAGCGTGACCCGAAGAGGGAGATGTCGTAGCGTTCTCGGTGTGCAACAGCAGGGCGGTCCGGGCCGATTGAGCCGATGGAGCGACATTCCTCCGGGAGACCCGCATCGTGACGTCACCGGCGCGCTGCACGATGTTTCCAACGCCCTGACGGTGCTCCTAGGCTGGGTGGCCGAGGCCCGGACCGGACGCACGTCCGACGAACAGCTCAATCGAGCCTTGGCGATCGTCGAGCATCGGGCTCGGGCGGCGCGAGATCTTGCGCGCCGCGCCATCGGAGCCGAGACCGACGTGGACAACCGCGAGGAGATGCTCGACGTCGTGATTGCCGATGTCGTCGAGACGCTATCGGTGGAGGCGCAGCGCGCTGGCGTTACGGTGCTCATCGCGCGTCGATGTCCGGGCGTACGAGTGTTGCTCGCTACGGACGTTGCGCAGGTGCTTACTAATCTCCTGCTGAATGCTCTCTCCTGGGCGCCCCCGCAAAGCAGCGTCACGATCGAGGCGCTAGCCGATGCATCGGGCACGTCGATTGTCGTGCATGACCAAGGTCCCGGCGTCGCGTCGGGACACGCAAGCCGGATCTTCGAGGGGGCTTCGACGCGCGAAGGCGGAGCGGGCGTTGGGCTGCCGCATGCCCGCGCCATCGCGCGCGCCGCGGGCGGTGAGCTCGAACTGGCCTCCGATGGATTGTCCAAGGGAGCAAGCTTCAGGCTGCGTTGGCCACGTGCGGAGCCTCCCCCTCCGCCGATGTCGGCGCCGCGTGCGGCCGTCCTGGCTGGCACTCGCATCCTGGTTGTGGAAGACGACGTCGATGTGGCGACACTGCTCGAGTCCGCACTCGGGGCGCGGGGCGCGCAAGTCGTTGTCGCGCGCACCGCGGCCGAACTCGTCGAGCACGCCGGCGAAGAGCACGACGCGGCGCTCGTCGATCTGTCTCCGATCGCCCACGACGTGCGCGGCGCCTTCGACGCCCTTCGCCGCGGCTCGCCCGACGCCGTGCTCGTCTTCATCAGCGGCAGCGCGGCCGGTTTGCCCGACGATTTGCAGGGCGAGGCGATTCGGTGGGTCCGGAAGCCGTTCGAGGTGGGCGAGATCGTGAGCGTTCTCGTCAACGCATCCCGCAACGGGAGTTGACGCGATCCGAGAACCGTCGTGCAACGAGCTGAGCGGTGCCGAGCATGGGGGCCTCGACTCGGGCCCGCAGAATCGGCGTTCGGGAGAGTCGAACGATGAATCGGCGCATGCTTGGGCGAACTGGATTTGCCATCTCGGAGATTTCCTTTGGCGCTTGGGCGATCGGCGGCACCTGGGGCGAGGTCAGCGACGCCGAGTCGTTGGGTGCCCTGCACCGGGCGGTCGACTCGGGAATGAATTTCATCGACACGGCGGACGTCTACGGCGATGGCCGAAGCGAGCGCCTCATCGCCAACCTCCGACGGGAGTGCGGCGAAACGATTTATGTCGCGACGAAAGCGGGGCGACGGCTTCGGCCGCACACAGCTGAGGGATACAAGGTTGCGAGCCTTCGGGCCTTCGTCGAACGCAGCCTGCGAAATCTCGACGTCGATGCGTTGGACCTTCTGCAACTGCACTGCCCGCCAGCTGAAGTCTACGCTCGTCCTGAGGTATTCGGCGGTCTCGACGACTTGGTGCGGGAAGGCAAAATCCGCTTTTACGGCGTTTCGGTCGAGACGGTCGACGAAGCGAAGGCGGCGCTCCGCATGGCCAACGTGCAAAGCATCCAGATCATCTTCAACATGTTTCGCATCAAGCCTGCCGAGGAGCTCTTCGCCCTCGCCGCCAAAGCGCGGGTCGGCATCATTGCACGCGTCCCGCTCGCCTCGGGTCTGCTTACAGGGAAACTGAGCCGCGAGACGCCATTTGCCAGAGACGACCACCGCAACTTCAATCGGGGTGGCGAGGTGTTCGACGTCGGGGAAACGTTCTCGGGTGTCGCGTACGAAGAGGGCCTCCACGCCGTCGAGCAACTGCGCGCGTTCGTACCCGCTGGCGCAACCATGGCGCAACTCGCGCTCCGGTGGATTCTGATGTTCGACGAAGTCACGTGTGCGATTCCCGGCGCGAAGACGGCCGGGCAAGCAGCGGACAACGCGACTGCGGCATCCCTTCCTCCGCTGAGTCAAACGACCATGGCGGCCATAAAGCGCCTCTACGATGAGCGATTCCGAGCCACGGTCCATGGGCGATGGTGATGGCGGTTCGCAATGCCGTGCTGCCTGGTCCGCGGGAAGGTCGTCCTTCTGGCGGATCACCACCCGATCCGTGCGGCGTGTCCTATTGTCGCTCGGAGCATCGCTACGGGGCATGATGCCCGTGCTCAGGAACCGGACCGCAGGGCGAGTTTGCTTGACGATCCGCAACCCCCCGTATACACGGTCGTTCCCCTCGCGAAGGTGGCGGAATTGGCAGACGCACTAGCTTGAGGTGCTAGCGCCGTAACTGGCATAGGGGTTCAAGTCCCCTCCTTCGCACCGGAATGATTCCGGAAACTTAGACGCGGATTGTTGGGGTATAAGATGAGCCGGCGAACGGGCCGAGGTGGCCAACCGGACCGCACCCGCCGCAAGCTCGGGTGACGTCGGGGAACGTTCAACGTGCAAATCGCCGCGCCGCGCAGGTGCCGCCGTTCGTGGTCACGCACGTTTCGTTCAAGCAACAGATCGCATCGCGCGTGACGTCGTACTGACGGCCGGCGTAGAGCGCGCTGCGGCGAGCGCCGGGGCGGTCGTCGTGAGTGCGGCAAGCGAAGGAAATGGATCGACACCGGCCGATGCGTTCATGCGCACGGTCATTGACGGCGCAACGGCCGACGAATGCGCGTTGATTCGCGCTCGGACGAAAGCGGCGCTCGGCGCAAAAGCGAGCTCGCGGCGAGAAGACCGGCGGCGACGCGCCGTTCGGCTTCGCTGCAGTCGATGGCAGTCTCGTCGCCGTCGAGTCAGAGCACGCCACGGTCGTTCGCGCCCGTGAGCTATCGGCCGAGGGCCGCTCGCTCCGCGCAGTTGCCTCCGCGCTCGAGTTCGAAGGGCGCCTTAGCCACACGGAGCCGGCCGTTCGCGGCGCAGCAAGTCTCGCGGATGCTCGGTCGTCACGTCGAGGAGCAGACGCCGCCGCACAATCCGGGGAGGAAGTTCGCGCATCAATCATGCGCAAGTCTATCCACATCGTTCTCCCTTCGTTCAATCGCCCGCCATCCGTGTCGCGAGGGGTGCCGGCGCTGGATTGCCAGACGGCCCTCTTTGCTTCGGCTTCGGGATCCCAATTCGGCCAAAGCAGCACCGCGCGGTGCTGCTTGAGCGCGCGCGCCAACTTCTCGGCGCGCTCGGCTCCGAGCGTCGATCGCCCGCTCTCGATGCTCAAAAGGGTGGGCTGCGCGATGCCCGTTAGGTGCGCGAGCTCGGCTTGCGTCATCTCCTGCATCTGACGCGCGACGCGCACCGCGGCTCCGGCCGTCAGTCGGACGCGCACGCGCGACGGGACGTACTCGGTCGGCTTCGTCTTTTTGATCTTGGATGCCATTGCGATCGGCCATGTCAATCGCGCCCCGGGGCGGCCGCCACAGGTACCCAGGCCGGTGCGACGGCCAGTCATCGCGGCTCTCGCCGAATGCGTGCGCGAGGACGAGTGTAAAGACTGGGCGGACAAGGCCGCGGCGCTCGCGAGCCCCGGCTCGCGGATCCCGAGACGCGGTGCGATCGCCCTCGGGCTTACCCTCACGACGGATTGGGTGTCGCCACCCCATCGAATGCCTCCGCGGAATCGTTGCAGCGCTCGGGTCCGATCGTCAGGAGGGTCGGCTCTCGCACAGGATCCGCTGCACGGCTCGGACCGCGTCGCCGACCCGAGCGACGCGGTCCCCGATGGCCCCGAAGTAAAGCATTCCGTCGCGCGTCGCGACGCTGCGGGCAGTGACGTCTCCACCGCGCGTGGCCGCGTCCACTTGGGTGGCCGAGGCCCGTCCCGAGGCTACGTCCCGCGCCATGTGGGCTAGCCCAGTCACGTCGTCAGGGATGCCCATGCCCGCTACAATCCGTCCTGCGTCGTCGACGAGTACGAGTGCCCGCACGTGGCTGCGGTCCGCTACGGTTTCGACCAAAAACTGGAGGGCTTCTACACGCTCCGCGCTTCGCTTGATTCGGCGTTCGTCCATGCACCGCATGTTCGAACGCTCGCGCAAACGCGGCCCAATTTTCGGTGTCCCTACTATGCGGCGCGGCGGCATGCCCGCACCGGAGCCGCATCGGCAGGACGACGTTCCCGACTTCGATCCATCGCCCTGCGCCGACGCGGCGTCAGTCGGTGAGATCTCCCTTGGTGGACGGCACGCCCGTCGCCCGCGGATCGACTCGCAGCGCCTCTCGCAAGGCACGCGCAAGCGCCTTGAAGCTGACCTCCACGATGTGATGCAGGATGTCTCCTCGGTGCAGCACGATGTGCAAGTTGCACTGTGCGCCACGTGCGAACGCTTCGAAAAAGACCGGGGCGAGCTCGACGTCCCACGTTCCAAGCTTCGCTCCCGCAGGAAGGGGTACCTCCCAAACGAAGTGCGTCCGTCCGGAAAGGTCGACGGCGCACGTCGCCCGCGCCTCATCCATCGGTAGAGTGGCCCAGCCGTAGCGGACGAGACCGGCCTTGTCGCCAATGGCCTTGGCCACACATTGGCCGATGACTAGCCCGACGTCCTCGGTCGTGTGATGGCCATCGATCTCGGTGTCGCCGCGCGCCCGCACCGTCAAGTCGATGAGTCCGTGGCGGGCGAGCTGATCGACCATGTGACTCAGGAAGGGAAGGGGCGTTTCGATGTCGGAGCGCCCCGAGCCATCGACATTGGCCGTCACCTCGACCTTGGTTTCCTTCGTCTCGCGCGACACACTTGCCACTCGACCCATGATCTCGATGGAGTCTCCCGGCCCCGGCGGGGGCCACAACCGATCGGGAGTAGCCCGATGGGCTCAGCCGAACCACCGGGGCTGAGCGCATGAGCATGGCATGGCTGGCCGGCGTTGGCGCGGTTGACTTGCCGGTCGCTTGTAAGGTAAGCCCGGTGGGCCCTGAAGCGTGTGGCATTTTTGCAACGAGCGGTCGTAACCACGCGGTTCGGGGTCGCTTTGCTGACCACCGGAGCAGGATGCAACCCCAAGGGCGCCGCATCACCAGGAGCCGATCCTCAGCGCCAAAGCGAGGCCGAGTACGACTTAGCGCGTGACTACTTCTACCGGGGTCAGCAGCGAGTTGCCCTCGACCACTGCCGCAAGGCCATTGAAGTCGACGACCACAACGCCCACGCCCTGTACTTCGCTTCGTTGATTCAGCTTTTTTTTTGCTCCCGCAAGCTGGAGCTCCGAGACCCGGATTGCCACTTGAGGGAAGCTGAAACGTATGCACGCGGCGCTCTGAAAGCCGATGAAACATTTCGTGAGGCCAAAAATACACTGGGTCAAATTTTGATCTTGGAAGAACGCTACCAAGACGCCATTGCCGTTCTAGCGCCCCTCACCAAGGACTCTGCGTTCGAATCGAGCTTTCTTGCCTGGGGAAACTTGGGGTGGGCTCAGGTAGGTGCGGGGCATCTCGACGAAGGAATCGAATCGTTGAAGAACTCAATCACCGAGCCGCGCTTTTGCGTGGGCCACTACCGGCTAGGGGTGGCCTACGAAAAAAAGGGGGATTTCGTCGCCGCAGAGCAGAGTCTCACGAACGCGCTCTCCGTCGAAGCACCCGAATGCCAACGGCTACAGGATGCCTGGAGCGAACGCGCTCGCGTCCGCCTGCGGCTTGGCAAGCTGGATGACGCGCGAGCGGATCTTGAGAAGTGCCGTGAACTTTCCGCCGACACGCTGACCGGCAAGGGATGCGTCGAGGGGCTGGCGAGGATCCAATGACCCCGACGCAACCGGCCGACGGTCTCACAGCAACGAGCAATGCCCTGGCGATCCCGCGCCCGACCTCCGCCGCCGCGGATGCCGCGAGTGCGCACGGCGTGCCAACGGCGCTCGAGTCCCTTGGCAGCTACTTGAAGCGCTGTCGGGTTGGCCGGAGCATGAGCCTCGCCGAGCTCGCGAGGGTGACGCGCATTCCGGTCTCGTCGCTCCAAGCCATGGAAGCGGATCGATTCGACGAGCTGCCTGGCGAGGTGTTCGTGCGCGGCTTTCTTCGCGCGTACGCCCAAGCCGTGGGCGTGCTGCCCGCGGAGGTCCTGGCTCGGTACACGTCGAGCCGGCGCGTGGCGTACGTCACCCCGCTCCCGATGCAGACGCCGCTGCAGGCGGCTCGCGAAGGGCAAGGACGGCGATTTGGCGTGGCGATCGCGTTTGTATTGCTGCTCATTTTGCTCTCGTTGGCGCTTTCTATCGTGCTCAAGCCGCGTGGCCACGACATGCCGACCGAGCTGTCGCAGTGGCGCTCCGAGCTCGGTGGCCTTGAACGGGTCGTGTGACGCTGCTCGAGAGCGAGGCGCTGGTCGTCCGGACGGTGGAGCTTGGAGAGAGCGATGTCGTCGCGACACTCGTGACGGAACAGGCAGGCAAGCTCGCTGCCGTCGTCCGCGGTGGCCGAAAGGGCTCTCGGCGCGTCGGGGGAGCCCTGGAGCCCCTCCATACCGTATGCGTCTTGCTGGACGATAAGGGAGGCGAGCTCGCGACGCTCAAGGAAGCACGCATCGTACGTCTCCGCCCGCGCGTGGCGTCCGATCTCGACGCCCTCGATGCCGCCGGGGTGGCGCTCCGGTGGGCGCGACACCTCTTCCCGCCGCGCACCCCCGAACCGCGGGGCTGGCAAGTGCTGATCGAGCTTTTGGATGCGCTCGAGCGGGGAAGTCTTTCGCCGCGAACGGACTTGGCGCGTGCGGGTCTCGCGATGCTTGTCGCGGTCGGCTATGGGCTCGAGCTCGAGGCATGCATCGTTTGCGGTCGAAACTGCCCTGCCGGCAGGGCCGCGTGCCTCGACCCGGCGCGGGGAGGCCTGATCTGCCGCGCCTGCGGCGGAGCATCGACCGTGCTCACGGCCGGCGTTCGTGATGCGGCGCGCGCCCTCGTTGCAGGTCGGTGCGGTGCCGTGAGCGACGGCCAAGCTCGGGCCGTCCTCGGTGTTGTCGACCGGGCAATGGCTGCGCATGCGGGGTTCGAGCGCTGAGCCGGCATGCTCGACGTCGTCTGCTTCGGTGAGATCCTGTGGGATCTGTTCGAGATCGGTGGGCGGAAGCGTGAACCGATCGCGCGCACGTTCCGGCGCGAACTCGGCGGCGCGCCGGCCAATGTCGCCACCGGGCTTGCGAGGTTGGGCGTCAAGGCCGCCGTCGTCGGGGGCGTCGGGCGCGATCGTTTCGGCGCCGCGCTCATCGCGCATCTGCGAGGTGATGGCGTCGACGTGCGCTTCGTCCAACGATTGCCCAACCGGACCGGGCTGGCATTCGTGCTTCGGGATTCTCGCGGGGAGCCGGATTTCGTATTTTATCGCCATCAATCCGCCGATCTGGCGATCGCCGCCGAGCACGTGACCTCGCCCATGGGGCGCGCGCGCTGGGCGCTCGTCGGAACGAGTACCTCGATGACGCCGCAGCTCGCCAGGGCTACCGACCGGTTCCTCGAGGTCGCTCTGGCGGCGGGCGCACATATTTTCGTCGATCTCAACGTCCGCCCGCATCTTTGGGCCGATCGCGAATCGATGCGCCACGCGATTGCAGGGCTGGTCGGGCGCGCCGCGATCGTCAAGGCGAGCATCGCGGATCTGCACGCCCTTGGCGAGCGAGGCACCGGTCTGCGTTGGCTGGAGCGCAATGCCCCCGGGGCCACCTGGCTCATCACGCGTGGCGCCGATCGCGCGAGCGCCATCGGGCCGCATGGCGAAGTCGACGTCCCTGCCATGCGTGCGCGCTGTGTCGACGCGACGGGTGCAGGCGACGCGTTCATCGCAGGAACGCTCGCGACGCTTGCCGCAACGCGGTTCACACCGCGGTCGGCCGAGTGGACAAATCCGCGCCTCTGGAGTTCTGCGTTGCGCATCGGGCACCTCATGGGCAAAAAAGCGATCTCCCGCCCCGGCGCCGTGGCGGGTCTCGTGGGGCTTGGCCGAGCCCGCGCCGCGATCGAGTCCGTTCGCAGGGGAATCGCATGACCCAGGATCTGCGCTTCAAGCCCGTGATGATTCGCTCTCCGCGAGGCGCGCGCACCACCGAGATCGATTGGGCGGACGGGCATAAGGGCTTGTATCCGCACGAGGTTCTGCGCGGGTTCTGTCCGTGCGCCGGTTGCCAGGGTCACTCGGGCGAAGTTCGATTCATCGGATCGACCGACACGCAGCGCGAACTCGACGACATTGAGCGCGTGGGCGGATATGCGCTCGCGCTCAAATGGTTCGACGGGCACTCGACCGGCATTTATTCGTTCAAGTACCTTCGGACGCTCTGTCAGTGTGAGTCGTGCCGCGTCGAGCGCGGCTCCATACCCCGGCTTTGAAGGACGTGACGAGCCCGGAAGTGACGCTCGATCGCGACGCGGAGCATGAGCGGCGCCGGCTGATCGCACGAGCCACCACCGTTGGAGCCGGCACGCTCGTGTCGCGCATCCTCGGCCTGTTTCGTGACATGGGCCTTGCGGCGATCTTTGATCGCGACGCTACCGATGCGTGGTGGATCGCGTTCACCATACCCAATGCCCTTCGTCAGCTCCTCGGGGAGGGCGCCGTTACCAGTGCGGTCGTCCCGTTGCTGGCGGAAAAATTGTCGCGTGAGGGCGACGAGGCCGCGCGCCAGTTTTTTGCGCGCGTGCGAGGCGCCTCGTTGGTCGCCCTGGTGGTCGTGACCGCGCTCGGCGTGGTCTTCGCCCGCCCCGTGACGGAGATCTTCGTCGGGACGTACGGGGGTCGACCGGAGGAGTTCGACCGGACCGTGACGCTGACGCGCTGGATCTTCCCTTACCTGTTTTTCATGGGCAATGCCGCGCTCGGCATGGCGGCGTTGAACGCGAAGCGGCGCTTTGCGGTGGCGGCATTCGCGCCCGGTTTGCTCAACGTGGCGCTCTTGGCGGCCGCGCTTTGGCTGCCGCAGGTTCTCGCCTCACGGGGGAAAGACCCGGTGCTCGCGCTCGCCCTTGGCGCTCTTGTCGGCGGGCTCTTGCAAGTGGTCGCTCAGTGGCCCTCGCTTCGGGCGATTGGGTTCGCGGGCCGACCCCGCTTCGTCTTCGACGACGATGTGCGGAGAGTCCTCCGGAGAATCGCGCCGCTCACACTGGGGATCGGCATTTATTCGATCGATCTGATCATCTCGCGTCGCTTCTTGGCCGGTCTCGGGAGCGGGGCGCAGAGCTATTTCTCCTGGGCGATGCGTCTCTGCGACTTTCCCCAGGGCATTTTCGTCATGGCGCTGTCGACCGCTGCACTGCCATCGTTGTCGATACTCGCCGCGAAAGGGGCCACACGCGAGCTCGCCAGCGCATGGGCACACGGCGTGAACCTTGCCATGTTCGTGGCGGTGCCTGCGAGCGCTCTCTTCATCGTCATCGGCGAGCCCATCGTTGTCGCCCTCTTCGAACGCGGTGCGTTCGACGCTCGCGCTGCCCACGAAACCGCGAGAGCTCTCGTGTGGCTGGGCGGCGCAATCTGGACGGTGGCAGTTGTCCGCCAAACGGTGGTGGCGCTGTATGCGCTCGGTGACACCCGCACGCCTGTGATCGTCAGCGCGTTGGATCTCGTCGTCTTCATCGGGCTCGCGACGACCCTGCGCGCACCCCTTGGGCATGTCGGGGTCAGCGTCGCGGTTGCGGGCTCGAGCGCGATCCAAATGGTGCTGCTTCTCGCGGGGCTCAAGCGGCGGATCGGGACGCTCTGCGGCGCGAGCCTATCGAGGTCGAGCATCCGGACGCTTCTTGCGTCGGTGGTGGCGTCGATGGCGGCGTGGGGGACGGCTCGGAGTCTCGCTCCGCGCGGATCGAGCGCCATCTCGCCCGCACTCGTGCGCATGCTTCCAGGCACGGGTGGGTCGGTTGCGTTCGCCGTCGTGTTTCTGGCCGTCGCGTGGGGCCTTGGGGCGCCGGAATTGGACGAAATGCTGAACGCGGCCGGTCGTCGTCTCGGGCGGGGTCAACGCAGAGCCAGGGAGGATTTGCGATGAAAGAGATAGGACCTACCGAGACGAGAGTGATCGACGCGTCATTCGTCGCGGGAGCCGTCGATGATGCATCGCTTCCGCCCCCGACGCTCCTCGAAGTGGCCTTTGCCGGGCGCTCGAACGTGGGCAAGTCCAGCCTCCTCAATGCCACGATGCAGCGTCGTGGATTGGCACGGACGAGCAACACGCCCGGGTGCACGCGGCAATTGAATGTGTTCGAAGTGCGGTGCACAGATGGCCTAAACCTGCGCTTCGTCGACCTACCGGGCTACGGCTGGGCGCGTCGGTCGAAGGACGAGCGATCGCAGTGGCAGACGATGATCGAGGGTTATCTGACCCAGCGCACCGGTCTGCGTGCCGTCGTGCTTCTCGTAGACGTGCGTCGCGGTATCGAAGACGAAGAGCGGCAACTGATCGACTTCTTGCGTCAGCCTCGTACGGTTGCGGGACCAAAGCCGGAAGTCATTTTGGTCGCAACCAAGATTGACAAGCTGGGCTTGGCTGCGCGGAAGCCCGCTCTCGAAAAAGTGCGTCTGGGCGCTCGCCCCTTTCCCGTGCTGGGCTTCAGCGCGACAACAGGCGAGGGTCGCGAGGATCTTTGGCGAAAAATTCGAGCGGCCACGCTCGGCGTCGTGGGTGGGCCGTGACACGTCGAACGCGAAGTCACTCTTGCCGTCGCCGTTTTCGCGGGGTAGCGTCCAGTGCTGACCCGGCTTGGGCGCATAACTCAGCGGTAGAGTGCGTCCTTCACACGGACGAAGTCGGGGGTCCGAATCCCTCTGCGCCCACGGAACTCAGTCGGACTTTAGGGTGGCAGGCCCGCGCGCGCGTGACAGTCCGTTCAGCCGATCGGTTCGACAAACAGCTGTGCGGTCTGCGGGATGAGAGGGATACACGAGGATGGACAACCCGATGACATGTCCGGCTTGCGGAGGTTCCGGCGGAGGCCCCTTCGGGCCGCCCGGATCCTCATGGGACGTGGAAAGCTACGAGTGCCCGCGTTGCCGTTCGGCTGGCGTTGTGCCGCGTGCCGGTTCGAGGGAGGCTTCCCTCGGGCGTCCGCTTGCCAAAGGGTCGGATCTGGATCGATCCGCCGGCAAGGCGCCCGCGACTGCGGACGGCCCCGGCGTAGCGAGGGCGAAGCCTTCAGCCGAGGAACGCCCAACGCGTCGTGCCGCCTCCGGCCGCGACGCGTGACTCGGGCACGGGCGTCGAGCATCTCCGCTTCCGCGAACGCGCCGTCAGCGTCGTCGCTCGTAGTGGTGGCGCGGCGCAGGCGAGTGACCGCGCCGATCCCGAAGGAATGCGGGCTCGTTCGCGTACCAATGCCACCCATGCGGATCGCGCCAGTACCAGTGGGCTCCGTACCAATAGGCCGCGTGGCCCTCGTAGTACACGGGCTCCACGGTCGCCACGAAAGCGGGGGGAGGTGGTGGCGGCGCCTCCGGCGGCAGCGGCTGCGCGGTGGCTTCGCCTGACAAGGCCAGGCCCAGACCGAGCGCCCCGAGCGCGAAGGATACCTTCGATGAGCCGAATCGATGATTCATGGGTCGATTCTCCTACTCGGCGGCCGGGGCAGCCGGGTGGTTGGCGTGCTCGCGGACCTGCTCTGCGAGCTTGGAGCGTTGCTCCGGGGTAAGCACTGGAGCGACGGCTTCGTAGAAGCGAGCCATCGTGGTCGCTCCCCAACTCGCCAAGTGCGCATTGAGGCCGTCGGCCGACTTCAGGGCCTTGGCGTCGAACGAGGCACCCTCGAATGCCGTTCCAAATGCGCTGATGTGCGCGCTCACCTTGTCGGCGTCGAGAGGCTCGCGAGCCCCACCGGACGTTGCGCGAAGAGTGCCGCGGATCGTGTCGACTTGGTCGGGCGTGAGCGAAAGCTCGTGCGTGAGGGCTTCGAGGTGTCCGTGCTCGCGCGGCTCGGCCGCGGCCTTTCCCCCGGCGTTCGCTTCTTTCCAAACCTGCCAATGGGCTTCCACCTTGTCGACGAGCGCCGCGCGCTGCGCTTCGTTCAAGACGGCATGCAATTGATTGAGAGCGTTGACGATTGCCGCGTGCACGCCGCTCGACGCGCGGCCCACGTCGGCGATCGCCAAATCGACCTTGGCCCGGTCGATCCTTCCCGCGGCGATCCCGTCCGCGAGCAAGGCGACGACCTTTCGCTCCGCGGCATTCGCTGGTTCGAGCTTGGCGCGAAGGTCCGCCTGGACTTTCTGAATGGCCGAGCGCTGGTCGGCGGTGACTCCGAGCGTGTCCAAACTCATCGCGATGAACCGGACGACGCCGCCATGATGGTGATGGCGGGCGTGCTCCGAGAGCTCGGCGGCAACTTGCTCGTCCTCTTGGCTGGACGGTTCCGCGGGGGCCGCCGCGGGACCCGTCGACTCAGCAGGGGCCGCCGAGGGCGCCGGGGCTGAAGAGGTGGATCCGATCGGGGCAGGGGGCGTCGGGAGCGCCGAAGGGGGCGAGACCGCAGAGGGCGCGCTTGCAGCACTTCCGACACATCCGATCGCCATCGTGGCGCTCAGGATGAGCGGAGCTTCGATCATCGTACGTCGAATCGATCTCATTCTTTCCGCGTCCTTTCCCGACTGGAGCTGCTGACGACCAAGTGCCCTACCCGGCTTCGGACGGCAAATACGGCTGGTCCGATCGATCGTGGTGTCCGTCGGAATCCGACGCCGTCCGCTCCTCGGGATCGCCCATTCGTCGCCGCCTCTAGGGTTGCGCGGTTGCGCCGCGCCCGACGAGTCAGGGCGGGATCGGAGGGTTTTGTTGCAGTGCGAGAATCTCGGCCGGTTGAAGCGCTCGGCCGTAAATGGCCAGGTCATCGATATCCCCAATGAGAAAGCGCGGACCAGGCCCCGACCAGGTCCCGATGGAGAGCACCCGGACGCCTGGAAATATGGGGTCGGGAGCCGTAACGGGGTTGGAAAACATCGCGGTGTTGGGCGCGAGCTGGCCGTTGACGTACGTCGTCATCGTATGAGCCACTCCGTCGACCACGAACGCAAAGTGGGTCCAGACGTCGGGCGGTAAGCACAAGCAGTCGTACTCTCTGTAACCGTGGTTCATCACGGGGGGCTGGAGGTGGTCGTAGAACGCCGCCTGCAACTCGACTGCGCCGCCCGGGTCGTTCTCGATGTTGATCTCCCAGCCGCCGTCGAATACCTCTTCCGTGCTGGCCACCGTCTCGAATTGCGCGGCATCGTACCAACCGCTCGTCCGGACCCAAGTGGATACCGTGAAACTCGACCAGATCTGGTCGGGGAAGCTGGCGTCGGGCAAGCTTGTTTCGAGCAAGCCCCCCGCGTCAGGCGAACTCGCCTCGGACAAGCCTGTGTCGAGCAAGCCCGCGTCGGGCGAGCTCGCCTCGGACAAGCTGGCGTCGGGCGCGCTTGCGTTGGGCGAGGTTGCGTCGGGCGAACTTGCGTTCGGCACGCTGCCGACGGTCACGTAGCTATAGGCGTCGAGATGAAGCGCGCCGCCGAACTTCCCATCGGGGATCCAGTTCCACGTGCCGCCGACGAGTGTCCCATCGAGGTTGTGGCCGGAGTGATCGTGCACGATACTTCCGGTTCCGTCGTCGAACGGGTAGTAGGCGATCAGCTGAGAGCTCAGATCCAACTCGACCGCGTTGATGGGGGCGGGATTGCACGCAGGCGCGGTCGCGCACACAGGTGCGGTGGCGCACAAGGGCGCGATCACGGCCAGTGCCGTCCGCCACCGCGGGCGCCTGGGGATCACAGCCAGCCCACGACGGACAACGACCCCAGAATCGCCGGATGTCCGGTGCGCGCGACGTCCGCGCCGAGCAACTGCACCACGGGATAGGGTTGCGCGAGCAACGCGTGGCCTTCGAGCGAAAGGGCAAAACGGCGGCCGAGCTTCACCTCGGCACCGAGGCTCGCATCGGCCGCCGCGGACCACTGGGGGGGATTGGATTGAGCCTGATACGGAAATACCGCGTGGCCTTCCACCGAGGTATAAAGGATGCCTCCGCCGATCGAGACGAAGGGATGAATGACGGCCGCTGCCCAGAGTGACGCGACGCACTCGATGAGGCCGATGTTCTGCGTGACCGTTGCCTCTCCCGCGGCTGACGCGGCACGCATCTCGGTTCCGAGACCCGCGACCGTTGCGCGCAGCGACAGCGGACCGAAAAGCGCGCGGCGGATCCGCGCGAGGGCGAGCACGGCAGGCGGGATGCCCCCGAGGTCCGTGACGACGAGGGCCCCCACCTCGACGGCCCACACTGGTTCCCGCTCGTGGGGCAGGCCTTGAGCGGCCCATTTCGACGCGTGGCGCACCTCGGAAACGGCCGTTGCATTGGGGTTTGGGGCTGAGGGTCGGGACTCCAACAACAACTCGAGCAGGCTGGCGCGCAGCAGCTCGACGGCGCGGACCGCGAGAACCTCCGCGGTACTGGAGGTCGTTCCGCTCTCGACGGGCGTTCGCCGGATGACGGTCTTGTTGGTGATCCGGTCGATCACGCGCAGATCGACGACGTGCGCCCCCTCCTCGACGGAGAGATCGATCGTGGCCAACGCAGCGTCTTCGGGGGTGGCACTGCCGGGGGTCGGCGGGGCCAAGTCCGGCAGCACATCCACCTCGGCCACGTCGAACCCCTCAGCCACGAGCTCGCCCCGCACTCGGTTGAGTGCCTCGCCAATCGTGTCGTCGGCGGCCGTCGGTCGAACCAATATGACACGGCCGGAGCCGGCCCATGCGGGCCCCGCGAGCAGCCCAAGCGTTGAGCTCAGCCACGCAACCATCCCTACTGCCAGCGTACGACGCCAGCGACGGCTCACGGCGCGTTGGTCAGCGCCCGGGCGGTTGCCGCATACGTTCCGCCCGGGAAACGGCGCAAATACGCCTCCGCGACGGCTCGTGCGGCCTGCTTTCCCTCGAGAAGCTGCACCAGCGTCATCTTACGTCCAAGGGCCTCGGAAGCGTAAGCGCCGTTCGGATCCTCTCCCAGACACGTGTCAAACCACGAAAATGCCGTGCGCGTATCGCCGTCCGCCTCGGACATTCGTCCGAGGTGAAAGGCCGCTACATTGGCATGCTCCGATGCCGGGAAGCGACGCCGCAGGCCTATCAGAGCGCTGTGCGCGATGTCCTGGCGCCGAGTGTATCGGGCGGCGTCGGCCAAGGCCGCCAGTTCATCGGCCGAGCTTTCGGCGATCGCCGTTTCGGTACCCAGAGCGACCGCCTGAGACACGATGGCCTCGAAGCGACCGTTCGCCAGGTCCTCCACCCAGTGATGAGCGCTGGCACGTCGGGGCGCCGCACGCCGCGCTCCAGCAGGTTCGCCAACATCGTGACCCGCTACCGAAGGCGCATTCGCCGCGAGCTCCTCGGAAGGCGGCTTCACGCCCGCGCCTTTTTCGGTGCTGGAAACGTCCGCTTCGTCGGCCGTCAAGCTGCGAATCAGCACGTCGCCACCGCGCACCGTCAGCCACTGACCTGCACGGAGCGCGAGCGGGGCGTCGGACGCAGGTCCGCTCACCGTGACCGTTCCATTCTCGAGCCGCAAATCGAGCTGTTGCGTGTCCTCACGCCACGACAAGCCAAACGCGGTTCCCGTGACGTTGACGACGAATGGCCCGGCATCGAAAGCCCAGCGAGTTCCCGATGCGTGCACCACGTAGACGTGCGCATCGCCGTCCTGCAGCGTCACCCTCGCGCCATGGGCGTCGATCGAACGCACTCGTACGTGTGCGCCCTCGCCGAGCGCGACCTCGCTTCCGTCCGAAAATCGAAGAAGCGGGCGTGCGTTTTCAGACGCGTGAATCGTGCCCCCATCGAGAAGCTCACCGCCTTGGACACGCAGGGCCAGACCGGCCGCGTGCTCGCGCCGATGGTCGGCGATCGATACCCCGAGAGCGACGCAGCCGACCAGCACCAATCCCCCGGCGAGCGCGAGTGCGGACCGCCGCACGTCCCAGATGCTGCGACGCTGGTCGGATATGCGAGCCCGGAGCGCCTCCAAGCCGCGTATTCGCTGCCGCTCCGTCATCTCACCGAGCGAGTCTCGTGCGAGCTCCGCGAGGCCCGCCACGCGGTCACTCAATCGTGCGCTGCTGTCGTCAGATCTCATCGCTGGCCCCGCTCGTCTTGGCGTACGGCGCAAGGGCCGCGTCGCGATGCGCATGGCGCGCGACGAGCTCCGAAGCTCGCCGAAGGCGACGTTTGGCCGTCGCCAGCGAAATGTCGAGCGCTTCTGCGACTTCCTCGAGCTGCAGACCCTCCAGGTGGCGAAGAGCGAATGCCGATCGCTCGTCTGCACTCAAGAGGTCGAGGATTGCGTAGAAACGTCGGAGCGCTTGACGAGACTCGGCGTCGAGCGCCGGCACGGCCACGTCCGGAAGCTGTCCGACCGCCGAAAGCTGAAAGAGCCGGCGCGCACGGCGGCGACGCAGCTCCCCTCGGAGCGTGCGCACGGCGACCGAGAAGATGAAGCTGCGGAGCGCCTCGCGATTCCGAAGAGTGCGCACGCTGGAAAACACGCCGACGAACGCCTCCTGCGTGAGATCCTCCACGTCGGCGTTCGGACCGAGCGCTCGGTGCAAGAAACGAAAGACCATCGGTGCGTGCTTGTTCCAGGTAGCGGCCGCCGCCCACGCCTCGCCCGCGATGAGCGCATCCGCCAACTCGTGGTCGTGGGCGTGTGCTTGCCCTGGGCTTCTGACTACACGGAGCGGGGGCCGAGGCGAAAGGGGCATGCTGCCTTTGCCCTAGCAGTAGCGCGCCGCGTCGATTTCGGCTCAAAATGACTTAAGACAGACCGAACGGCTGGTAATCTTACATTTGACTACTCATACATCACGTATTCGGGCTGGGGCGAGAGCGACATGACCTCCTTCGGGGTCATGAGGCGGTGTCCGTTCCGACTGTCTTCATCGAAGAAGAGCTTGAAGCCGGGGTGTACCCCGGGAGCCATGACCTCCATCAGATTCCGGTACGTAGCCATCTTCGCGTGCACCGGCCCCAGTCCGTCCACGCTCTTGATGACGGCGACGCCCGGATAGGGCCTGACGACGAATTCGTCCTTCAACACCTCCCGATTGACCTCGTGGAATACGAGGGCCTTTTCCGGCAGCCCGCCTGTTGCGACGAGGCCCGAAAGATATTCCGCGACTTCGTTGACGATCTGCCCGGTCGTTTGTCCGAAGAACACGCCCGGCCGCTGCTTCGGCTTCATGGCCCACTCGGGGTCGAGCGCAACGCCGACGTCGGGCTCTCGCAGGTACGCGTCGAACGACTTGACTTCGGTGATGAAATCCGATTGCCCCGGCTGAATGTTGAGGAGCATCAGCCCCTTCGCCTTCCGGGCCAAGTGCAAGTATTCGTCGACCACGGAGTCATCCACGCGTCGACGGTATTTCCCGTCGGGTCCGGGCCCGGACTGCACGACGACGGCGATGAGCTCGAACACGGGCAGCAGCGTGTGCGATCCGTCGGCGTAGTGCGCTGCTTGGGCCTCGAGCGCCTTCACCTTGACCGGCAGATTGCCCTGCAGTTCACCGAGCGCGGGAGCGCCTGGCGTTCCGCAGAAGCCCACGAGCCGGTGAAGCGGAAAGATGGTTCGACCGCCCCGAGGCAGCTCCTTCGTCACCGGCGGCGGGTCCTCACGCCGCACGACCTGCGGGTCTACGGATGCCGAGGCGCTGGCGGTCGGGCCGGCGACATCGTCGCGCGAGCGCGAATCGCCAGCATCCAGGCCCGCGCGCGCTGCCGGCGGGGATCCCATCGAGCTTGCTGGTGAATGGGCCGTCAAGCAAGCCGCGAGCACCCAAAAGGGTGCAAATGAAGTCAGGGCGCGGCCGCCGCGCGCGCAGTGCAAAGAGCTAAGCGCCATCCAGGGTCATGATCCAGCGAGCCGCGACGGTTTGCCAGTTATCGTGTGCGAAACTGAAAACTGTGTGATGGCGTTCGATCGGGGCCCAGCTGTCGTCCTCTGTAAACATCGTGGTCGCGGCAGCGCTCGGTCGGCACCGTTCGGCACCGGCTGGGATGCTTCGTGCAAGGTTGCCCAAGATCCCGTAGGCGGGGTGTTGATCGAAGCGATGTGCCGGGGCTTACGGCAATCCGGTCCATGGGGCCAGGGGTTTGCGACGGGGGCCGCGCCCATGAATCGTCGATGCCCGCCCTTCGGGACCCCGTGCTAAAGCCCGCTCGAATGCGAAAGGTTGGCACCCATCTCGAGCGCCATCAGAGCGGGCGGGCGGCATGGCTCCGAGCTGCCGTCCTGGGTTCCGATGACGCGATCGTATCCACGGCAAGCTTGATGGTCGGCGTTGCGGCATCGGCTGCATCGAAAGCCGCGGTTCTCGTGGCGGGTGTCGCCGGGCTGGTGGCCGGGTCGATGTCGATGGCGGTGGGCGAGTACATCTCGGTGAGTTCGCAACGCGATGCGGAACAGGCGGACATCGACCGCGAACAGCGGGAGCTTGCGGCGGACCCGCAGGCCGAGCTCAATGAGCTTGCGATGATTTATGCGAGACGGGGTCTCGACAGGGACCTTGCGATGAAGGTTGCGATCGAGCTCAGCGCGCACGACCGTCTGGCCGCACACATGCGCGACGAGCTTGGAATCGAGCCGGGGTCGCTTTCGCGCCCATTGCAGGCGGCGTGGATCTCGGCACTCAGCTTCGCGTCGTTCGCCACCGTTCCACTCTTTGCCCTGATCGTCTCGCCCAACCTCTTTCGGGTCCCCGCGATCGCCACACTTTCGTTGGCCAGTCTTGCCGCGCTGGGCGCGCTCGGCGGGTACCTCGGTGGGGCGCCGATGGGGCGGGCGGCGTTTCGTGTCATCGTCGGCGGCGGCCTGGCCATGGCCGCGACGGCGGCGATCGGGCACATCCTCGGAATCGCGATGGGTTAGGGCTGCGCGCGACACGCCCCGACACGACGCCGGCGTTGCCAGCGACGCCAGGCTCGAGCGCCGCATCGGTGCGGGGAGGTCCTACCAGAGCCATTTTCGCGTCCGGCGAGCGCGTTTGACACCCGTCTTCTAGGACTGGGTCGCACCACGAGTCGGGCTCACCCACGGGAACTCGGGGAGTTGCCCAAAGACGGTGCGCACCCCCTCGCTCCATTGGCGGCTCAGGGTCGTGAAATACGCGTCGTTTTGATCGAAGCGGCGCCGCATTCGAACGGCCAGACTGTCGCGCTCATAGCAGAGCAGATCGATCGGCATCGCGACCGACAAGTTGCTTCGCATCGTCGAATCGAACGAAACAAGGACGCATTTCGCCGCCGCCGTAAGGCTCGTCGCAGGTGTGATTACCCGATCGAGGATGGGCTTGCCGTACTTCGCTTCGCCCGTCTGAAAGAATGGGGTGTCGGGTCCCGCCTCGATGAAGTTTCCTTCGGCGTAGATTCGAAAGAGGCGTAAAGGCTCCCCCTTGATCTGCCCGCCGACGATGAACGACGCGTTGAAGCTGAGTTCGCTGCGCTCGAGGTGGGGGCGGTCCCGGCGTTCGATGTCGCGCATGGCGTCGGAAACGAGAACGACCACGTCGAACATCGTGCGCGCGGTCCAAAGATTCGGCAGTCCGTCCGTCGCGTCGCTTCGCTGTCGCAGCACGCTGATGACAGCCTGCGTACCCGCAAGATTACCCGAGCTCAGCAGGACCAGGACGCGATCGCTGGCCTTTTCGAAGACGGTCATCTTGCAAAACGATGCGAAATTATCGACGCCCGCGTGAGTGCGGGAGTCGGACGCGAAGATGATGCCCTCATCGAGAAGGACGCCGACGCAATAGGTCATGGGGTAATCTCGCGCGGTCGTTCGACCGTCCAGGCTAAGTCATCCAGGAAACGTAGACGAAAACAAGCGGACGCGACCCGGTCTTCCGTGTGGACGTCATGATGCTAGCGTGACGACGAACAGACCGAACGAGAACGTGACTTCCGTCCCCCATGGCAAGGTCCTTGGCCCTTCGTCGCCGCTGCCTTCGCGAGATCCGGAGGAGTTCCGACGCGACCTTCTGAAGCATCTGCTTTACACGTGCGTGAAAGACGCACACGAGGCTGGCCCTGTCGATATCTATCGGGCCATGGCGCATAGCGTCCGTGACCGGTTGGTGCAGCGCTGGCTCGCGACACAGCGCACATACGTCGAGCACGACGTCAAGAGGGTGCACTACCTCTCCGCCGAATTCCTGACCGGCCGGAGCCTAGGGCTCTGCTTGCTCAATCTCGGCCTTTACGGCGCCGCTGAGCAAATCGCATCTTCCCTCGGCTACGACCTGGCTGAGGTTCTCGAAGCGGAGGGCGATCCCGGATTGGGCAACGGGGGGCTCGGTCGACTCGCGGCGTGCTTCATGGATTCGCTGGCCACGCTGGAGTTGCCGGCCGTCGGGTACGGCATCCGATACGAGCATGGAATCTTCGAACAACGGATCGAGCGCGGCAACCAAGTCGAACACACGGACAATTGGCTTCAATACGGCAACCCCTGGGAACTCCCCCGGCACGACCGAATGCAGCGCGTGCGCTTTTATGGGACGACCGAGATGCGCCACGACGACAGGGGGCGTCTCGTGGTCAGCTGGGTTGGTGGGCAGCTGGTTCTCGGGCTTCCTTACGACTCGTTCATCGTCGGCCACGAGGCCGATACCGTCAACACGCTCCGGCTCTGGTCGGCCCGAGCGTCGCGCGATTTCGATTTGCGCCTCTTCAATGAAGGCGACTACCTGCGCGCTGTGGAAGAAAAGGTGGAGGTGGAGAACATCTCGAAGGTGCTCTACCCGAACGACCAAACCGAGCATGGCAAGGAGCTGCGCCTCAAGCAGCAATACTTTTTCGTGGCGTGCTCGATTGCCGACATCGTCGCGGAGTTCAAGCGCGCGCACGACGACTTTCGTCTCTTTCCCGAGCGCGCCGCCATTCACTTGAACGACACGCATCCGTCCATCGCCGTTGCCGAATTGATGCGTGTTCTGGTCGATCAGGAGGGGCTCGATTGGGATCTCGCGTGGGATCTCACTCAGCGATCCATCGGATACACCAACCATACTCTGATGCCGGAAGCGCTCGAAAAGTGGCCCGTGTCGATGCTGGGGCGTGTCCTTCCCAGGCATCTGAAGATCATTTTCGAGATCAATCATCGGTTCATGCGCGACGTGAGCATCCATTGGCCCATGGATCCCTCGCGCATGAGCCGAATGTCGATCATCGAGGAGGGCCCCGTTCCGCAAGTCCGAATGGCTCACCTGGCCGTCCTCGGTTCGCACAGCGTCAACGGGGTAGCAAAGCTGCACACCGAACTCATAAAGAGCGACTTGCTTCCTGATTTTTATGAAATGTTCCCGGACCGCTTCAACAACAAGACGAACGGGGTCACACCGCGCCGCTGGCTACTTTATTCCAATCCGTCGCTCGCTCGACTCCTGTCCGAGAGTCTCGGCGCCGACTGGATCGGCGGCGACTTGGCACAGCTTTCGATCCTGGCGACGCGCGCCGCCCAACCGGAACTTCTCGACGCCTTGTGGGCTACCAAACTCGAGAACAAGCGGGCGCTCGCGACGCTGCTCGCGGAGCGCACGGGGGTCGCGGTCGATCCGACTGCGATGTTCATCGCGCAAATCAAGCGTATTCACGAATACAAGCGGCAGCTGCTTGCGTGCTTGGAAGTCATCGCACACTATGCTTTTCTCAAAGGTGCGCCGCCCGACGTGGGGCTCACGCCGCGCGTGTATATTTTCGCGGGGAAGGCGGCGGCCGGGTACGCCACGGCCAAGGCGCACATCCGCCTCATCAACGATGTCGCGGACGTCGTCAACGGGGATCCGGCCACCCGGGATCGATTGAAGGTGGTGTTCGTGCCGAACTACGGCGTGTCGCTGGCGCAGGCGATCATTCCCGCGATCGATGTCTCGTTGCAGATTTCGCAAGCCGGCAAGGAGGCTTCGGGCACGAGCAATATGAAGCTCGCGATGAATGGCGCCCTCACCGTCGGTACTCTCGACGGCGCGAACATCGAGCTGCGCGAGGCCGTGGGTCCGGAGAATTTTTTCCTGTGCGGACACACGATTGAACAAGTCCAGGCGCTCTGGCGGACCGGCTACGACCCGAGTCGCTTCATCGCCCGGAGCCCTGAGCTCGCTCGCGCTCTCGAGCTTCTCGAGTCGTCGTTTTTCGCGCTGAGCGATCCCTGCCGGTACGCAGGCGTCGTTCGGACGCTTCGTGAAACCGACCCATACATGGTCTGCGCGGACTTCGATTCCTATGCCTCGGCGCTGCGGGAAGCCGCGGCGGCATACCGGTCGCCCAGAGATTGGGCGAGGAAATCGCTTTTCAACATCGTTGGGGGGAGCGCGTTCTCAAGCGATGCCACGATACGTGCCTACGCGCGCGAGATTTGGGGAATCGCCCCGATCAAAGTGGACGTCGCGCCACCGGCGGATGGGGCACGGGCACCGCGCTGATCGGAGGCTGCTGAGGTGGACGGCGCGCGGCCGGGGACGGCGCCTTCTTCTCCGAGATTCGCGGTCGATCGCGGTGCGATGACGGTCTCGGCGAGGGCTGGCTTCAGTGCGTGGATTTTTTTCGCCCGGCCTTGTCCGTCCGGTCGGCTTGCCGCACGGGCGACCGTCGCCGGGAGAGCGGTGGTCACAAGCGTACGCAAGCGGGCCGTTCGAGAAGTGCTCGGGTAGGCGTGCACCGCGCCGCCCGAATGTCATGCTTGTCGTGGCCGACCGAAGGATCCCCATCATGTTCCTGCCCGCGCTCGTCTTCATGTGCGCAACGATGCATCGGCTCGCCCGTGCGCGGCGAGGCTCCAGGGTCCACCGAGCGGACGTTCAAAGCGCCATCGCGGCGTGGGTGCTGCTGCCCACGGCATTCTTGTGGTGCCTCGCCTCTCCCCGTACGGAGTCGCCCGACGTTGACCGGACCCTCGGGGCGCTTACTTTCGTGGCGCTCGCGGCTCTGCTCGCGACGCTGGCCCTCGTCTCGCTGGCGTGGGCCCGCGCGGCGCGGGAGGCGCGGCGCTGGCGCCTGGGTCAACCGCCGTCTCGACAGGGGATCGACTTCGGGCTCGGCGACGACTGGGTGCGCGCTTTGCCGTCGGAAGCGCCGTACCGCTCGACCGAGCAGTTCGAGGTCGTCGCGTCCGGGTCCCCGGTGGCGGCGGCCGCTGCGCTCGGGTGGAACGTCGCCGCGCTGGTCGCGGTCTCGGTCGCGATGGGGGTTGTCACGTGGCTTACGCTTTCTGCGCAAGGCAGCGGGTGCCCGCATCCGGCTTGCCATCACGTTCGCCGTCACGCCGAGTTCGTGATGCCGTAGCGAATCGAGCGTGCGCGTGGCCGCCATGCCGTCGTCTGCCCAACAACGTTTCCGGCCGAGCAGCCATCGCGTAGGGTAGCGGCGGCACCACCATGACGTCAGCATCGCAAGAGGCCGGGCTGGCGCAGGCGCGCCCCGAGGCGCCGTCGGTCTCGAGCCGCCGGTTCATGACGGGGCTTCTATGGTTCGGTGCCGGGGCCACCACCGCCTATTGGGTGATCTGGTTCGGGATCGACCGCAGCTGGCTCGCGACGACCGATACCCGCGAGTACTACGCGTACGAGAACGCGTTTCCGCTCGCGGATGCCTGGATGGCCGGCACCGGTGCTTTGGCGGCTCTCGCACTCCAGCGGCGTCGGGCCAGTGCGCTTTTATGGATGCTGTTGACCGGAAGCGCCACGCTGTACCTTGCGAGCATGGACATCCTTTTCGATCTCGAAAACGGAATCTATGTGCATGGCAACGCGGGCAACGTCGCCGTGGAAGTCCTGATTAACCTGGCTTGCCTCGGCGGGGGCATAGCCGTCATCGTGTTCGCATGGCGTAACCGTCGTCATTTGACTCAGGATGCGTAACCTACGGTGATTCGATGGTTCCCATCCGGAGCGGACAGCCGTCCAAGACGACCCGGCCCGCGATCGGGCGAACGGAATTTGTTCAGAAGAGGCTCAGCGCGTAGCCGAGCTGGGCCGCAATCGCGGTGCCTGCGGTCGGAAACAACTCGATGGCGCGCAATTCGAGGAAAAAACCCATGTTCGGGTTGATTGCCAACATGCTGCCGAGGCCGATTCCAGCGTATCCGCGGCCCATGTGGTACCACGCATCCTTGCCGACTGGCTGTGAGCTCGGTGTCGCGTACACGTAGGTCGTCAGCGATGCGGCGACCTCGGCAAAGCCTCCGTCGAGCATGCCATAGAAGCGGAAACCTGCGCGCCCGAGGGGATAATGACCGATCCAGAATTTGGCACGGATCTCGGCGCTTAGCGGAAGAAACGCCGTTCCGCCGGGGCGGGTCGGACCCCCGTTGAAGGCGAAGCCGACGGCCCCCCCCAAGGTGATGTTGTTGAGCAGGGCGCGATCGTATCCGAGAAGAACACGCATCGTGCCGGGCTGGATTCCCGCGGATTGGACTTCGCCCCCGCCGCCCTGGGCCGGTGTTTGCGAATACCAAGAGCCGTTGGTGTTGAAGCACGAGTAGCCTTGATTGCCCGCGCACACGTTGCTTTTGGCTGGCAAGATCGGCGCATCGAGCTGAAACGATAGGCTAAGCCAGTTGGCCCGGCCCGGCGTTCCGGTGATCGTGTGGGTATCCTTGCAGGTCCGGCCCTCGCACTTCTCGCCGGGGCCGCAGTCGTCGTCGTTGCTGCACGACGCGCTGGATTCGGAGGACTTGCAACCCGGGAAGCCGGGGGGACAATCGCCCTCGGAAGGGGTGGGCTCCACGGGCGCGGTGGGAGCATGGGCGCCCTTCGCCGGTTCGCCACCCGCGGCTCCATTCACTTCGGCGGAGGGGCCGGCGTCTGCGGACGGAGGTTTGGATGCGCCGTTTGGTTTCGCGGGCCCGAGCTCTTTCGTCTCTTCGGCGGGGGCCCCGGCGTCTCGGACCGGAGGTTTGGATGCGCCGCTGGCCTTCGCGACCCCCCACTCTTTCTGAAGCTCGGGCGTGGTGAGGTCCCGGTCGAGTTCGATGTTCGGGTCTTCTTTGAAGGCCAGAGCGAATTGTGCACGTCCGTCTGCGACTTTCTGAGACGCGAATTCAACGACTCCGAGGTCGCAATGCAGGCGCGCGCGTGTGGCCGATGAACAGTCGGCCGGCGTCTCGCAAAGTGCGAGAGCCTGCGTAAGCTTCTTCTCAGCCGACGCGAAATCCGTCGCCAGATAATCCGAATAGATCGCGGCTTCTCGAAGCTTCGCGGCGTCCGCATCGTGGGCGGCTCCCATCGCGGCATGCGACGCGAAAAAGACTGCGGATACGATCGGGATGAGCGACCCAAAGCGAGGCCAAGATCGAATCACAGATCCTCCGGTTCCTTTCCCGTTCTTGTGCACTCAAGGCGGCTCATGCTCGGCATCGTGGTGGCTGCGCAAGCGGCTGACACAAACACCCACCGCGAAACCACCGAGTCGAGAATCATAGCGGGAGTCGTGGAACGTGATTCGTACTTTTGCTACCACACGAGAGTCGGAGTTGAGGCGCGTGGCGATTCAGCTGAGCGCGCCGTTCGACCTGCAGCTTCTCGCCATGCGCAATCACCGTCACGCCAAGCACGCCGCGTTCTTCTTCCCCGCGGCCATCTTCTTCGCATGCGCGGCCGACACCGGCGACGTAGCCAAGACCGCCCAACCCGTTACGCAAGCATCGACCGGTTCGTCCGCATCCATTCCAAGCTCGAGTGCCTCGTCGACCGGCAACAGCGCGGTGTATCCCCCATCGAGTAGCAGCGAGGACACCGGCACGTCCGGTAGCGGTGGGCAGACAAGCTCCGAGAGCAGCTATCCCACGGACGCGTCGGCGCCACAGGATGCGTCGTCGACGACGGAGGAGGCATCGACAGCGGAGGATGGGTCGGCGCTCGACGAGGCATCGACGATGGAGGCCGCTGCCCCGTGTACGACCTGTGCAGTCGAGCTGATGTACGAGTCCGACAATGCCACGAAGACCGGTGGCGCGGCGTTCGAGATTGAGATCGTCAATACGGGGACGACCGTCGTGGATCTGAGCAGCGTCAGCGTGAAGTACTATTTCCTAGCCGACGGTCTTTCTGGATTCATTTTCGACGTCTACACGTCGTATATAAATAACGCTGCCAGCAGTGCCTACGCTGCGGTGGCGGACGCAGCCGTGTCGGGCGCAGTCACCGCTTTCACGCCGTCTACCGCGACCGCCGACAGCGTTCTGACGATCACATTTACGGGTGCAGGCTCGGTGCCGGTCGGAGATTTCTTCTACTTCAAGGGCGAGCTGCACGACCCGAGCTACTCGATGGAGTTCACGCAGACGAACGACTATTCGTACAATGCCATGGACGACACGAAGCTCACCACCAACATGCATATCGTGGTCGACATCGGCGCCACGCTCGCGTGGGGGACCGCGCCCTGAGTCGGGCAGGGCCTTGATTTCTCCTCACTCACGCCTCCGATTGGGCGACGATCGCCAAGAGCTCACGGCCGTACTTGTCGAGGAGCGTAGGCCCTATGCCCGTGACGTCGAGGAGCTCATTTTCATCGGCCGGGCGCGCGCGCACGACTCCGAGCAAGGTGCGGTCCGTAAGGATGCGGAATGCAGGCAAGCCGCGTCTCTTCGCTTCCTTGGTGCGCCACGCGCGGAGCGCTCCTTCGAGCGAAGAGTCTTCGTCCTTCGATTTCGATGGGTTGACCTGGTTGACCTGCACGGAATCCGCGTCGCGTCTCTTCGCGGCCCCAGGCGCCCCGTGTCGGCGGCCACCTCGCTTGTCCGGTTTGCCTCGGCTGCCGCGCGGCACGCGGTCGGCAACGACGGCGATGCGGATATCCGCCGCCGTAGGGGCGTCGGCCTTTCGCCCGGCTGCCGCCAGGTAAATGCGCTGGAAGGCGATTGTCGCGCCGTCCTTCACGAACTCGTCTCCGGTGATCGTGACCTGCGACGATCGAGCGAGCGCTCCTAGCAGATGATCGAGCGAGCGCCGGTCGAGCTCGCCGTTGCCGAAGAGGTCTCGGTGCAGTTGACCCACGGGCCGTCCGTCGCGCTCGCGAAGCGCGGCGAGGATGCGCGCCGCCGCGCTTTGCTCGGCGGTGTTCGGGTTCCGAAAGGCCTGCGCAACGCACGCGGCAGGGGCGCACACGTCGCAAAGTCCGCACGGAGCTCCGTGGTCGTTGAGGTCGCCAAAGTGCGCCACGAGAGCAAGCATGCGACACGCGGGGGTTTCCGCGTAGCGACGCATCTTGGCCAGTTGCTCGCGCTTGTGAACGCGTTGCCGTTCGTAGGCACTGCGCCAGTCCGCGCCACCGCGCCGAACGGTATCGTCGGGGTCCACGAGCGCGCCGCCGTGGACCCAGAGCTTCTCGAGCGCTTTCTCGAAGACCGGAGCCGGTACCCGAGAGCGCACGGCGACGTCGGCGATGGATCGCCCTTCGGCCGAGAGGGCATCCTGCACTCGCTCGAGTACGCTCGCGTCAGGGTAGTCGCGCTCGAGAAAGAACTCGTGTGTTTTCGAATCGACGAACGAATGCATCAGAACGGCGCGCGAAGGCCTTCCGTCGCGTCCGGCGCGGCCAATCTCCTGGTAGTATCCTTCGATGGAGGCGGGTAGGGCGGTGTGCACGACCAGGCGAACGTCGGCCTTGTCGATGCCCATTCCAAATGCGGTCGTCGCGACGATCGCGTCAAGTTTGCCCGCCAGAAACGCCGATTGGACGTCGTCTCGCGCGCTGGCGCGAAGCCCCGCGTGGTAGGCAGCGGCGCGCAATCGCGCAGACAGCTGCTGAGCGAGCTGTTCGGCCTCCTTTCGAGTCGGCGCGTACACGATGGCCGGTCGACGCTCGATGGGATCGAGCAGGCGTTGGACGATGTCCGCGCGGCCACCCGGGCTTCGCTCGATCACTTCGACGCCGATGTTGGTCCGACGGAATCCGTGAATGAAGCGCATCGGCGATTCGAGTCGCAGCTCGTCGACGATGTCGCCTTGAACCATCGGGGTTGCCGTCGCTGTGAGGGCGATGACGGGTGCGGGACGCAAAAGGGGCAGCCGTGCGCCCAGCATCCGGTAGTCGGGCCGGAAGTCGTGCCCCCATTGCGAGATGCAGTGCGCCTCGTCGATCGCCACGAGCGTGGGCTTGCGGCGAGCCAGCATCTCCGGAAACCCGGGAACCTTGAGTCGTTCGGGTGCGATGAAAAGAAAGTCGAGTGCGCCGTCCAGATAAGCGCGGCATACGGCGCGCGAGTCTGCGCGGTTGCGCCCGGAGTGAATTCGCTCGGCGGCGAAACCGCGCCGGGAGAGCTGCGCGACCTGGTCCTCCATCAGCGCAATGAGCGGGCTCACGACGAGCGTCGTCCCTCCGCGGGCGATGCCCGGAAGCTGATAGCAAAGCGACTTGCCGGCGCCTGTCGGCATGACGAGTAGGACGTCTTTGCCCGTCGCTGCCGCGACGCAGACGTTTTCCTGGTACGGGCGGAACGACGAGAAGCCGAACGACTCCCGCAGCAGAACACCGAGGTCGCTCGACCGAGCCGTGCGGCGTGTCGGGCTTCCGTTGGCAGCGCGGTCCGGATCCGCGCTCGACGCCGTGCCCGAGCCCACACTCGCCACGACGTCTCGGACGGTGCGGCGTGTCGGGCTTCCGACGGGCGCGCGGTCCGGATCCGCGCTCGTCGCCGCGCCCGCCGCCACACTCGCCACGACGTCTCGGACGTAGATCTCGATCTCGCGCATGAAGTTTGCGAGGTTTCCGTCGCCGCGTTCGATCCGCGCAAGCTTCGATTCCCATTCGCCCGTCATCGCGGGGCTTTTCACGCGCTCGTGCACGATCTCGACGAGCGCCACTCCCTTGTCCGTCGCTTGGAGCGTTTTTCCCTCGCGCACGACGTATTCGCGTCGAACCAGAGTCTCGAGGATCGCGGCCCGTGTGGCGGGTGTGCCGAGGCCGCATTCGCGCATGGCACGTGAGACCTCGGCTTCGTCGAGGGTTCGTCCCGCCGTCTCCATCGCCGTAAGCAGCGTGCCGTCGGTGAACCGCGGCGGGGGTCGGGTCTTCTTGGCGACCGTCCTGGCGTTGACCACGCGCCGAGGCAGACCGGCTGCAAGGCCGCTCGGCAACGACGGGTCCGGGGCGCGTAGGCCTTCCTTTGGACGAATCTCGGAGGCCCCCGCCGGTTGGATGTCCAAAGCGCGCCACCCCACCTTCTCGATGCTCGTTCCCGCGCTCGTGTAGCGGTCCTGGTCGGCGTTCCATTGCACGATCGTGAGCACCGTGGTCACGGCGTAGACGTGATCTTCGTGCCACGCCCCGAGTAGGCGCCGGCATACGAGATCGTAAATCGCTCGCTCGTCTGCGGGCAGACTGGCGGGAGCCACGGTGGCGGTCGGAAGGATCGCGTGGTGGTCGGTGACGCGTGCGTCGTCTACGAAGCGGGGACCGAGCGGTCGTGTCCCAGTCCCCTCGGCGACAAACCCCTGGTAGGCAGCGGCGACCGCTGCGACGACCGCAGCAAGGGTTTCGGCGACGGCGCCCGAGAGGTGTCGGCTGTCCGTTCGCGGATAGCTCAAAAGCTTCCGCTTCTCATAGAGGCTCTGCGCGACCTCGAGTGTGTGCTGTGCGGTAAACCCGTAGAGTCGATTCGCGTGACGCTGGAGTTCCGTCAGATCATAAAGCAGCGGTGCCGGCACGTGTCGTGAACGGCGATCGATCGACTCGATGCGTGCGAAGCCGCGTTGGGCACGCTCGACGATCGCGGCCGCGTCTTTGCCGTCCGGCGGCAGGCGCTGCGCGTCTCGCTCACGGGTCCCACCCCGCAGATACGTCCCTTCGTACGTCTGGCGCTCCTTCTTCGAGTCGTCGGGGTCGATCTCGAGCGTCTGCGGACCGAAGGTCGCGACGACCTCGAGGTAATCCTCCGGCACGAAGGTTCGGATCTCGATCTCGCGTTCCACGACCATGGCCAACGTCGGCGTCTGGACGCGTCCCACCGACAGGTTGTCGTCGTGCAGAACGCTATACGCTCGCGACAGGTTCATTCCGACCAGCCAGTCGGCGCGGCTGCGACCACGAGCTGCATCGGCGAGGCGGTCGAACGCGCTCCCATCCTTGAGCGCACGCAAGCCAGCTGCGATGGCCTCTGGCGTCAACGAGGAGATCCACAAGCGGCGAACCGGCTTGGTCGCGCCGGCCGCCTCGTAGATGTATCGGAAAATGAGCTCTCCCTCGCGTCCCGCGTCGGTGGCGCAAATGACCGTCCGAATTTCGCTTGATAGCAGCAGATGACGAACCACCTCGAACTGTGCGCGCGTGGCTTCGGCGACGACCAAGGGCCACGCCGGGGGAAGAAGCGGCAGATCCGCGAGCCGCCAAGTCCTCCATGCGGGATGGATCTCGTGCGGCTCGGCCAGCGTGACGAGGTGACCCAGGGCCCACGTCACGATGTGACCGGCGCCGTGAAAGTAGCCTTCGGACCGGGTACGGGCCCCCAGCACGTGCGCAATATCGCGCGCGACGCTCGGCTTTTCGGCAACGACGAGGATGGTCATCGGGGTGGCGGTGACCTAGCGCGGCGGATGTTTGCGAGCATCCGGGAGCGTGTCGAGCCGCTCCCGGCCGGGGCCACGGTTTGGAACGGCAGGGAGCGCCGCGAGTCGGCCGAGTCGGATGGCCATCGGTCTGCTTCTACTTCGCCCGCCGGAGGGGGACAGTTGCGTGTCGTCGGCGCCCGGGCCCACGTGGGTGCTCGCCGGGCCGGAGAAAGGCCAGGTTGTTTCCGTGCAATGCAAGCACTGCACATAACGCGTCGGCCCGGAGCTACAATGCTTGTCCGAATGCGCGTCGCGTTGTTGTACCCACCCCCTTGGAAAATCCCCTTGCCGGGTGAAGCGCCCGACCCTCTCGGCGATGGGCCTCCGACCGAGTACGCGCAGGGCGACCTCGACGGCGATTTCTTCCAGACGCCGTACGGTCTCTTCGCACTCGGGGCGCAGGCGCTTCGGGCGGGACATTCGGTAAAGGTCATCAACCTATCCGCTTATCCCTGGCAGCACGTTGAGCACGTGATCGGTGTCCTGGAGGCCGACGTGTACGGTCTGTCGTGCTGGACGGCCAATCGGCGCGGGGTGGCCCTGGTTGCGCGCGAGATCAAGCGCATTCACCCGAGATCGCACGTCATCGTTGGAGGTCCTCACGCGACGCCACTCGCGCGAGAGATGCTGGCGCACCACGAAGACATCGACACGATCGCCGTCGGCGAGAGCGAGCAGACTTTTCTCGAGATCCTCGACCGACTGCAGCGGTGCGAGAGCCCGGCCGGCATTGCCGGAACGGTATTTCGCGACGGGCCTCGCATCGTCGTTGCGCCGAGGCGGGGGGCAATCGCAGATCTCGACGCGCTGGCTTCCGTGCACGACTATTTCGACACGCACATCGTGATGACGTCGCGCGGCTGCGCGTGGCGTTGCACGTTTTGCGGTGCGGAGGCGAGCTGGGGCCGGGGATACCGCGGTCAGTCCGTTCCGTACGTGCTCGAGGCTCTCGAGAAGGCGGTCGTACGCGCACCGGTCAAGATGCTTCAGATCAAAGACGACACGTTCACGACGAACCGCAAGCGTGTGCTTGCGCTTTGCCGGGGAATTCGGGAGCGCAACATCCGCTTTCTCTGGAGCTGCGACACCCGCGTCGACGTTCTCGGCGACGAGCTCCTCCGAGAGATGCGCCTCGCCGGATGCGAGCGGCTGAGCCTCGGCGTGGAGTCGGGTTCGCAGAAAATTCTCGATGCCATCGACAAGAAGATTACGCCCGACGAGATCATCGCTTCGAGCGAACTCGCGAAAAAGTACGGCATCAAGATCCGGTACTACATGATGATCGGCAACCGCGGGGAGACTCAGGAAACATTTGCGGAAACCTTGAAGTTTCTCGCGCGGGCGAAACCGCATCAATCCATTTTTGCTTGCCTGTCCGTTTATCCCGGTACGCGCGATTACGACATGGCCGTGGCGGCCGGCTGGCTCGACGCCGAGTTTTATTTCGAGCGCGACTTTCAGGAACTCAAAACCACGTTCGACGCTTCGGACGAGGACACGGCGTTCCTTCGCAATTGGTTCCAGCGAAACAAGGGCCTCCGTGACGGGTTCCGGGAAGGCATCGAGGAGTACGAGGCCATTCTCGGCCGTCTGGGCGACCACCACGCGGCCCACCTCGATTTGGCCGGCGCGTACTTCCGAGAGCGCCGGCTCGACGAGGCCGAGCGCCACGCGAGCCGGGCGCTCGAGTTGCAGTATCCGGCGCCGGGGCTCGCGCTCAACTATCTGGCTTGCATCGCCGCGCTGCGAGGCGACGCCGTAGTCATGCAGCAGCGCTTCTCGGAGGCGATGAGCCGCGATCCTCAACATGGGGTGCTCGCTCGCAATGCGCATGTGATTGAGCGCTGGGCGGTGCAGCCATCGTCGGATGTCGCGTCGCTCGATCTCGTCGCGGCGCACGACTTTCAACTGCTGGAGCGGCGTTCGCAGCCCACGCTGCCCGGCCCTCTGGCGAACGATTTTGCGGTCTGGCATCCGCCACCCCGAGCCCCCGACGGCCCGAGCGGGGCAGGCAAAGGGGCGAGTGCGCTCCGCGTGCTGATTGCGTAGTGTGCGCCACGGCGGTCGTCGCGTCCCGCGCTGGCCATTCACGCTCTTGTTTTCGAGTGCTGAAGGCGGCGTCGGATCGAGACGTGCGCTATGCGCCCTGCCGGATCCGCAGGTCGCGCGCCGGTCTGGATTCGTTGCCATCCAGCGGAAGCAACGTTCGACCATCGCGGGGCAGCCGCCCGAGGCGGAGGGCTTCAGGATGGATGCGGCATGTAGCTGAGGGCCAGCGCGATCGACAACCCGCCGAATAGCAATACGAAGATGAGCACCGTCGTGACGACCAGGTGTCGTCGTCGCGCCCGGCCTTCGAGCGCGGCCAAGACGTCGCGATCGAGCGCCGACAGATCGGTGGAGGAAGGCAGAGCGCCGGCGACCGGCGGCGCGCCCGGAGCGACCGAAACGGCGGTGATGGGCACGGGGTAAGCACTCGGCGGCGGCCTCGCAGAGGGGCCTCCTGCCGGATGCCGTCGCTCCAGTTCCTCGATGCGGTGTTTGAATTCGACCAGGGCGCGCTCGTGATTTTGAAATGCGCGTTGCAACGTGACGACCGCTTCGTCCACCGCTGCGCGCACCTGCGCACGCAGCTCGGCTCCGGCTTCGCCAACCACCGATGCCGGAAAAGGTGGGGGCACGGCGGCCTGCATCGCCGCGGCGGTCGCATGCCGGCTCACCACGACGGTGGCGTCGTCGTCGGCGTCGAGATCGGATGCGACTGCCGGAAGGGGCGGGGGCGTAGAGGCCCCGGCCTGTTCCGGGGCTCTGCCGCTAAAGCAACAAAATGAGCCACTCGATTGCGCTCTTCTTCCGATTTATAGATGAACTCCAAACCGCCCGAATTCGATTCGGAGCGTACTACGCGGGCCTCAATCTCAATCTTCATGCCCTTGTAGCTAACTGCAACCATCCCGCTGGATACTGGAAGGGGATCCTCAAGGCCTTCCAGGTCCATGCCGTCTTCGCTGATCTCCCGGCATCGTGCCGCCACGGTCGAATCCTCAATGGTGAGGTGAACCGGAAGATCGACCGGAAATCTTGGAGCCCGATATACGAAATTCCTCATGATCGCTCACTCAATCGGGTGCGCTTGCTGGTTCGCACTCCGTGCAGGACTGCCCACCGCCGGTTGGCTTCTGCCATTGCCCGGCAAACTCTAAACTAGGCCGGATGCTAGCAGCTTTGGTGCAGCATGTCCATAATCCTATCGATTCCCCTGAACTGCGTCGCATAAAGCGATTTTCGCTCAACTTATCCACAGATAACCGTGTCGGCTCCC
>JBEKOY010000054.1:0-37396 GCA_049521295.1 Polyangiaceae bacterium
CGTCGGCCAGCCCGTCACCACCATCATTCCCGAAGGCTTCGCCGAACGGCTGGTCGCGGATGCCACCCGAACCGCCGCCGAGGCCCTGGCCCAGCAGATCGGCACCGGCATCGAGCTGTCCGCGAGACACAAGGACGGAAGCCACTTTCCCATCGAGATCATGTTGAGCCCTCTGGAAAGCGACGACGGCATTCTCGTCACGGCGGCGATCCGCGACATCCGCGTCCGCAAGGCGGCGGAACAGCATCTCGCGCAGATGGAGGGCCGATACCGTGGCCTCTTGGAGGCCGCGCCGGATGCGATGATGCTCGTGGACCGCGGGGGCAAGATCGTCCTGGTGAACCTCCAGGCCGAACGACAGTTTGGCTACCGGCACGACGAGCTCATCGGGCAGCTCGCCAGCACACTCTTTTCTCAGGACTCGGTGCAACTCTTGCGCGCTTCCGTTCGCCGATCCGGCGACGGAGGGTTTGCGGAGCAGCCCAGCACGGGGATCGAGGTCGAGGGTCGCCGCAACGACGGACGCTTCTTTCCGATCGAAGTCACTCTGAGCGCCTTGCCAACCGACGAGGGCACCCTACTGGCCACGGCGATCCGCGACATCACCGCGCGCAAGTTGACCGAAGCGCAGCTTATGCAGACCGTGGCCGAGCTCAATCGCTCGAACGAAGAATTGGGGCAATTCGCCTACATTGCTTCTCACGATCTGCAGGAGCCCCTGCGGATGGTAGCCAGTTACACGCAGCTTCTGTCTCGACGGTACAAGGGCAAGCTCGATTCCGATGCCGACGAGTTCATCTCGTTCGCCGTCGACGGCGCGAATCGCATGCAGCAGTTGATTCAGGACCTTTTGGCCTATTCCCGAGTTGCAACGCAGGGAAAGGTTCTCGTGGAGACGTCGAGCGAGGAAGCCTTCCAGCAGGCGCTGAGAAATCTAGGCGGCGCCATCGAAGACAGCGGAGCCCTGGTGACGCACGATCCCCTGCCCACCGTCCTGGCGGACGCGGGGCAACTGATTCAACTCTTTCAGAACCTCGTGAGCAACGCCATCAAGTTCCAAAATCCGGGAGTGCCGTGCATCCACGTTTCGGCCACTCGAAATAGGGACAACGGGGGTGGCGCACGATGGCTATTTGCCGTAAAAGACAACGGGCTGGGAATCGAATCGCAGTATTTCGATCGCATATTTGGCATGTTTCAGCGGCTGCACAAACGGGAAGAATTCGAAGGCACCGGTATTGGTTTGGCCGTCTGCAAAAAAATCGTCGAACGACACGGCGGGAGCATCTCTGTCGAATCACACATGGGGCACGGTTCCACGTTCCACTTTGGGCTGGAAGAAAGCAACGGGAATGCATGAAGGCGATTGGAGCCGGAGGCAAGGCCATCGAGGTTCTCCTCGTCGAAGACAGTCCGGGGGACGTCCGGCTGACCCAGGAAGCGTTGCGGGATTCCAATCGGCTCATCCACTTGCACGTGGCGTTCGACGGCGTCGAGGCCATGGCGTTTTTGAGACGTACAGGACCCCATGGGCGCGCCCCGCGCCCTGATCTCATCTTGCTGGATCTCAACCTTCCCAGGATGGATGGCCGTGAAGTACTGGCTCTCATCAAAGGGGACGCCAGCCTGAAGACGATCCCCACCATCATTCTCACCACGTCCCAGGCCGAAGCCGACATCGTGAAAAGCTATCAACTGCAGGCCAACTGCTTTCTCAGCAAGCCCGTGCAGTTGGACGCGTTCGACAGCCTCGTCCGGAGCATCAATGATTTCTGGTTGACGAAGGCCAGGTTGCCACAGAGCCCAAGCCAGTGAGCGAAAAATCTCTCAAGACCGTTCTTTTGGTCGAAGACAACTCGGGCGACGCCCGCTTGCTCCGCGAGATCCTCAACGAGCACGGCTCGCTGCATTCGATCGAGCTTACGCACGTCGAATGCATGCGTGACGCGGAGGTCCATCTTGCAAAGCGCACGACCGACGTCATTCTGCTCGATCTCGGCTTGCCGGACGCCCAAGGACTCGGGGCCGTGCGGCGTGCGCACGCCAGCGCTCCGCGCGTCCCCCTGGTGGTGCTGACGGGGCTCGAGGACGACTCGTTGGCTCTGCAGGCCCTGCAGCAGGGCGCACAAGACTATCTCGTCAAGGGCCAGATCGAGGGACGCGGACTGCTTCGGGCGTTACGCCATGCCTTCGAGCGAAAGGTCTTGGAGGAGGCGCTCTTCGCCGAAAAGGAACGCGCCCAAGTCACGCTCAACTGCATCGGCGACGCCGTCATTTGCACCGATGTCTCGGGAAGGGTCACCTTCCTGAACGTCGTTGCGGAGCGGATGATCGGCTGTTCGTGCGAGGAAGCGGAAGGCCGGCCCATGGCCGAAGTGTGCCGCATTCTGGAGACCGCGAGTCGCGGACCCACGTTGATTCCGACGGGAACATTGCCTGGGCCCGACGAGGTCCGGCCCGCTTCGAGCTGTTGCCTCATCCGGCGTGACGGATCCAACCTTCCGGTCGAAGACTCCATCGCTTCGATTCGCAACCGGGAAGGGCAGTCCGTCGGGACGGTCGTCGTTCTTCGTGACGTGAGTGCGGCCCGCGCGATGTCGTTGCAGATGACCCATTCGGCCGAGCACGATTTTCTCACGGGGTTGCCCAATCGGACGCTCCTCAACGACCGGATCGGCCAGGCGATTGCCGTGGCGGACCGAAGCGGGGACAAACTCGCGGTGCTGTTCTTGGACCTGGACGGCTTCAAGCACATCAACGATTCGCTGGGCCATCTGGTCGGCGACAAAGTGATTCAATCCGTCGCCAAACGCCTCGTGGATTGTGGACGCGGATCGGACACGGTCAGTCGCCAGGGAGGCGACGAATTCGTGGTGTTGCTTTCCGAACTTCAACACTCGGAGGACGCCGGCATCGCGGCCCGTCGAATGCTGGGAACGGTGGCCGAGCCCCATTCTATCGACCAGCACGACCTTCACGTCACCACGAGTATCGGCATCGGCATCTATCCGGATGACGGTTGCGATGCCGAGACGCTCATCAAGAGCGCCGACACGGCGATGTACCAGGCCAAGGAAAGCGGACGTCACGGGTATCAGTTCTTCGAGTCCGCCATGAACGATCGGGCCGTGGAGCGGCACTCGATCGAAGAGGGGCTCCGTCGCGCCTTGGAGCGGAACGAATTCGCGTTGCACTACCAGCCGAAGATCCACTTCGGCACAGGAGCGATCATCGGCGCGGAAGCCTTGCTGCGGTGGATGCATCCCACCCGAGGATGGGTCTCTCCGGCGCACTTCATTCCTATCGCGGAAGACTGCGGCGTCATTTTGGCCATCGGCAGCTGGGTCCTTCGTCAAGCGTGCACCCAAGCCCAGGCGTGGGTGGATGCCGGTCTGCCTGCAGCCACCATGGCCGTGAACATCTCCGCCAAGGAATTTCGGCAGAAAAATTTTCTGAGCGGCCTTGTCGCGATTCTCCACGAAACGCGCCTGGATCCGAGCGCGCTCGAACTGGAGCTGACGGAGAGTGTCCTCATGAAGCATGCCGAGTCCGCGGCGACCATCCTCCAATCCGTGAGAGAACGGGGAGTGCAGGTCGCGGTCGACGACTTCGGCACGGGCTACTCCAGTTTGAGCTACCTTCAAAAATTTCCGGTCGATGCCCTCAAGATCGACCAGTCTTTCGTCGGTCGAATCGCCACCGCCGGTGACGAAGCGAGCATCGTCCGGGCGGTGATCAGCATGGCCCACAGTCTCAGGCTGAGGGTCATCGCGGAGGGTGTGGAAACGGTGGAACAATTGGAATTTCTGAAGGCTCGTGAATGCGACGAAGCGCAAGGCTACTACTTCAGTCGCCCGGTGCCCCCGGAGCAGTTCGCGAGATTGCTCAGGACCGGGCTCACAGCGGCTGCTTGACTCTCGAGGCGCAGGTGTCCGGTGGGGGGCGGCACCCGCTTCGTCCAGCCGGCGAGACGGCGCCACCGGCTTCGGCGCGTCGACCCCCTCTATCGATCGCCCTCGCCATCGGCGCGCTTTGCCTCCAGCGCCTCGCGTACCTTTTGGGTCAGCGAAGCGTGCATCCGCGGCTTTTCAAGATACGGTACGCCGGAGTCAAGCACCCCGTATTGAACGATCGCATGGTGCGTGTAGCCGGACATGAAGAGCACCTTCATTTCCGGCCGAGTGGCCTTGAGGCACTCGGAAAGGTGCCGGCCGGTCATCCGCGGTAGGACCACGTCGGTCAGAAGGAGGTGAATGATCGACGGGTGCTGCTCGCCGATGAGCAGAGCCTCTCCGCCGTTTGGAGCCTCCAGAACGGCATAGCCGTTGCGGCGGAGGATGCCCCGGGCGGACACGCGCACTTGCTCGTCGTCCTCCACGAGCAAGATCGTCTCGGTGCCGTGACCCGCGTTCGGTGCGGGTGGCTCCGACTCGCGAACGCTAGCGCCTCGGACGCGCGGGAAATACACTTTGAACGTCGTCCCCTCGCCCGGTTCGCTGGTGACCCGGATGTGCCCGCCGCTTTGCTTGACGATGCCAACGACCGTCGCGAGGCCGAGTCCGGTCGCCTCGCCAGTCTCCTTCGTCGTAAAGAACGGCTCGACGATGCGCGCCTGCGTCTCCTTATCCATGCCGCTTCCGGTGTCGCTTACCGCGAGCACGACGTACGGGCCCTGCCGAATGTCGTCGTGCGCGCGCGCGCCCCGTTCATCGATCTCGACGTTCGTGGTCTCGATCGTCACGTTGCCGGGCTGCGGCATGGCGTTGCGCGCGTTGACGACGAGGTTCATGACCAGCTGCTGAATCTGACCTGGGTCCGCCTGGATGTTCGCGAGACCGCTTGCAGGGAGGACGGTCAACCCGATGCGGGCGCCGAGTAGCCTGCGGAGCATCGTCTCCATCGCTGCGATGCTTTGGTTCAAGTCCACCGGTTGGGCCACGGGCACACGCTGCCGGCTGAACGCCACGAGGCGCCTCGTGAGGGCGGCCGCTCGAAAGGCCGCCTTCTTGATTTCATCGACGTCCGCTTGGCGGGACTCACCGGGTTGGGGGCCGCCACCCATCCTCTCCGAGTAGCTCAGGATGACCGACAGGAGGCTGTCGAGATCGTGCGCGACGCCCCCCGCGAAGCGCCCGATGGCTTCCATTCTGTTCGCCTGCCGGAGCTTTGCTTCGAATCCTCTTCGCTCGGTGATATTTTCGATGATCGCGACGAAATGCTGGCACTTTCCCTCTGCGTCACGGATGACGGATACGTTGACCCTGCCCCACATCACGCTGCCGTCTCGCCGTCGATAGGGCTGTTCGTCGAACACCTGGCGCTCCACCGTCCCGGCAGCCAGCTGCTGCAAGGCGTCTGCCTCCGTTGGAGTTTTTCCCGCTCGAACCAGTTCTTGAATGCCTGACGTGAGCAACTCCTGCTGCGTGTATCCCAGTAGCTCGCACAGCCGGGGATTGATGCGCACCCATTTCCCGTCCATGGCGATGTGCACAATCCCGACTGGGGCCGCATCGAATGTCGCCTTGTACACACGCTCGCTCTCGATGCGCTCGGTGGCGCGCGAGCCCGCTTCGCCTTCGAGCCCCGGCGTGGACTTGTCGTGGTCTGCGTATTCCTTGAGGCGAAGCAGGTTTCGGACACGGACACAGAGCTCGTCGCGATTGACGGGTTTGCTGAGAAGATCCTCCGCGCCGGTCTTCAGGCCCAACATTCTGGAGTGGGGGTCCGTCATGGCGGTCAGCATGATCACCGGGATGTTCCTCGTGGCCGGGTTGCCCTTGATCGCACCCGCCACCTGGTACCCATTCATGCCGGGCATCATGGCGTCGAGCAGGATGAGGTCCGGTGGGTCCTGCGCGACCATGGCGATGGCCTGCTCGCCGCTCTCGGCGCTTCGGATGACGAGGCTTTCCGGCGCGAGCATGCCTTCCAAGAGCTGTCGATTGGGCTGCTCATCGTCCACGATCAGAATGCGCGCCGGCGGCTTGGCGAAATGGAGGGTCGGTGCTTGCCGTAGGGCTCGGTCCACGTCGAACGCTCCGGCTGTCGGCCGCCTGAGCCCGTCTACGTCTGCTGAACTCATGCCCTTCCCCCCCAACCCTTTCGCGTTCCAAAAGGCACCCATCGGGTGCGTCCGCCGAATGGCAGCGCGTATACGCTCCGAGGTGCACGCAAAATGTACGCCGCCGTCGAGATTCAGGCAGCGGTGTGGGTCAGTCGCTGAAACGCGAGTAGGAGTGTGCAAGATGCGAAGTGTCGGCGGTTTCGCCTCGGCATTTTGCCACCCCGATTGAGCCCGGTAGGGTCATCGCCCGGGCGGGCGCGGGGCAGGCGTCCGACGGCGTCTCGACGCGATGAGGACGCTCGCGCGTGCTTTCTCTCATCACGGCGCTCGCGTCATGGCTCGGCGCGAGTAGGATCGACCCCGGATCGACCGCGTCCCGGCCGGGGTCGCTCACGGCCTACGTCGTCGGCAGCGTGAATCGGAACGTCGCCCCGCTCCCAAGCGTGCTGTCGACGCCAATCCGACCCCCGTGAGCCTTGACGATGGCTTCGCAAATGTAGAGCCCCAGGCCGAGTCCGTTTCGGGACTCGGTGCCCTCCTGCCAGAAACGCTCGAACACGTGCGGTAGCGCGTGCTCGGCGATGCCGGGACCGCTGTCCTGCACGACGAATTCAACGCAGTCAACGTGCCAGATTGCGCGAAGGCTTACGGTCCCCTTGGCATGGGTGACTTTCATCGCGTTGCTGAGCAGGTTCGAGAGCACTTGCACGATCCGATCGTGATCGAACGCGATGAGCCGAGGCCGTGCCGGTGATGGTGCGTCGACCGTGAAGCTCAATTCGCGGTTCTCGAAGAGCGGGGTGTACGAGGCGCGAATCTCGGCCAAGAGCGCGCCGACGTCGTATGGCGCCGGCACGATGCGAAGAGTTCCCGCATCAATGCGCGCGCCATCGAGAAGATCAGACAAAAGGCGTGCCATCCGCGCTGTCGAGTGCTGAACGTCCATCGCCGCTTCACGCGTTTCGGCATCGACGGCGCCGTCCACGAGAAACTGCGCGTTCATCGAAATGGCGGCGAGTGGGTTCCGTAACTCGTGCGTGACCTTCGCGAGCACATCCTGGTGGCGCGTCTTCTCGATCACGGCCTGAAAAAGGGCCTGCTTCGTCTCGTCGAACGCGGCGTCGTCCGCACCGTGACGCTCCCTTGAAAGCCTTTCATCCGTTTCCCTTTGACGCTGGCGTGTCGTGGCGCTCTCGCTCTGCCGGTCGCGTTGATCGCGCGACGTGACGGCGTCATCCGAGCGTTGGCGCTCCCGATCCAGAATCGCGTCGGTGATTTCGCGTTCCCCTCGCATCGCCTCGTCCGACGCGTGCCGCTCTTGGGCAACCGAGGCGTCCGGCGCTGGAGCTGCGAAGCGCTCGCTCGCGAGAAGGCGGTCGGCGCTGTCACGGAACTTGAACAGTTGCTCGTCGACGATGAGCCGGTCGTGCTCGATGAGGTCGCTAAACTGCCGCCGAGCTCGGCTCTCCGTCGCCAGATCGACCACCGAGGTCGCGCGCTCGGCGCCAAGGCTGGAGTCGGTTCTTCGGCGCACGTCGTCGATGCTCTTGCGGATTCGATCCATGGCCATTTCCCCCCATGCGAGAGTCGTGTCACGTTCGATGATCCCTGCCAGTCGCCGAACTCGAGAGCGGTTCACACGAACGCGCACCCAACCATGGTAGCGGGGCATGCCTCCCGTGACGAGGTCCGCGAGTCTCAAGCACCAAGCGGACCTTCGGCCCCAACGGAAGAATTCAAAGCACCGGCGCCGTCCACTGCGGAGTGCTTGACGCTCATGTCTGCTATGATAGACAAGCGATGCTCGCTGTCGGTGCCCGTCTCGGACGCGCTCCGACGCGATCCGGTCGTGCGCTGCATTGCACTGCATTTGTCCCAATACCCTAAACGCGGGTCGGGGGCGTCTCCCTGGACCCAACGAACAGGAGGACGATCATGAGCGATATCCGAGACCAGGTCCTGCACGCGAACGGTTCGTACGTCTCCATCTTCGGCGAAAAGGGCAAGCTGGCGCTGCCGCCCGCCCGGCGATTCGGCATCCTCACGTGCATGGACGCTCGAATCGATCCGGCAAAGCTCGCGGGCCTGAAGGAGGGCGACGCGCATGTCGTTCGAAACGCCGGCGGTCGCGCGAGCGACGACGCCATCCGATCCATCGTCATCTCCTACAAGCTATTGGGTACGCGCGAGTGGTTCGTCATTCACCACACCAATTGCGGTATGGAGCTCTTCACCGACGAGATCATTCGCGACCTTCTCGCAGCAAGCTTGAAGACCGCGGCCTACGACGGAAAGAAGTGGAAGGACAGCGGCGAGGGCGCGGGCTCGCGCCAAGGCGACTTCATCGACTGGCTCACGATCAAGAACCAGGCCGAGAGCGTCACGACCGATGTCGAGCGGATCCGCAAGCATCCTCTCGTTCCACGCGAAATCCCCCTTTACGGCTTCGTGTATCAGGTCGAAAGCGGTCGCCTCGTCGAGGTGCCCGAAGCCACCGCGATCGGGCGTCCTTCCTGACTCGCGGGCAACGCCGTGCTTCGGCCTGCCGGGTGCGGAGGGTCGCCGAACCCTGGGTTCGGTTGGGCTGCCGACCTCCGCCCGACGCGGGCCGCGCTCCACCTCAGAATGTTTTCTGAACGTTGCCCTTGCAGCGGGAGTCTTCCGTCCGCAGCTTGCGGGTAGGCGCCGCATGTGGACGGCGCGACTCGAGCCTCGGATGAATTCGCCCAGGAAGCGAAACGGCTTGGACCGCAACGATGAAACCATGAGGGGCTGTTGGTGTCGGAGCGCGTTCACGTTGGACCGGAGGCGATCGGCACCCCTCTGCGGGGCCCCGCGGCCATCACGTCATTCCTACGTGCCAAAGCGAAGATGCGACCGTCTGCCACCGGACTCTCGAGCGCAAGCTCGCCGTCGTTGCTTGCAACGCCTCCGCTGCATGACCCTCCGAGGACCGGCGAAGAAGCCCCGAAGATTTTGGAAAATGACGTCGACCACGTGCTTGCCTCGTGGCGTCACATCGCCATAGCTTTTTGGCGCCGCGAGACGAGACCGGACGCGATCGAGCGACTGGGCCTGGCCCTGCGTGCCCTGCAAGACGCCACGGGTCACGCGCCGGGGCTCTTCATGGTGATCGGTGAAAGCGCTCCTCTGCCGTCCGCCGAGGCGCGCGCGCTGAGCGCAACGGTACTCCGCAGGTTTGCCGCTCGCGTTTTCCGTCGTGACCTTCGAGGGCGCCGGCTTCCGAGCCGCGGCGGTCCGCGCGGTCGTTGCGGGTATTTCGCTGCTTGCGAAGGTTCCGTATCCATACAAATCATTCGCCAGCATCGAAGATGCGTCGACGTGGGTCGCGATGCGCACACGGGCGGACGGCGAAGCCTCGGTGCCGGCGAAAGGCTCTCATGGTTGCTGTACACGGCGCCCAGGGGGCCCGCGCAGGCTAACCGAAGCGGCCGAACCGTTGGGCCGGCGCCCCGCCGGATCTCGCGCCGTGCCCAGTGCGAGCCCTCGCCTTGTATCTGACCTCGGCGCAGGGGTGAGTTCGACGCCTTTGCCGACGAGTCGATGCTTTGCGCGGACGACGTGCGCCATCGAATGCCCGTCCCGATGGTTGATCCCCGTAGCATGCCCACACAAGCCGGTAGAACCTCGCCCCACACTTCGCGTCTCTTCTCGCTTCCCTCGCGCGACCCCGGCGTCGACCGGGCCCGGTACGCCGTCGACCTCGCGCTCCATTGCCTAGGCGGCATCGAGCCGGCAACGGAGATTCGTGACCTGGTCGCCCAGGCCGAACTGCTGAGAGACGAAATCAGCAGTTGGACCGCACACCCACCGTCTTCTGAAACGCGGGAGGCCGTTATGTGCGGCGCTCTGTCGATTCAAGTCGCCGCGCTGAGCCTTCTCGGCAAAGGCCGCTGAGCGCCGCTCGACGCCAACCAGGCCCGCAGCCGTACCGTTTCGCCGGGACACGTCGTCCGCGGCAAGAGATGGGGCAAGGCCGACGCCGACGGAACCGGGATCGGCCCGGGACGCCGGAGATCGACCTTGCCCGAGACGTCTGCCCGTTTACTGCGTTACGGCGGTGACGGGCGAACGGCCGATCTCGTGGCCGAATCGGTCTTTCGCGACGACGCGAACGAATTTCGGATCGCCCTCGAGCGGGATGGCGGTGTCAAGACCGTCCCACGTCGAGGATGCCAGCAGGCGAGGGTCGCCGGAGGCGCCGTCGCCGCTGCCGATGACGTCCCAGCGCGCGACTTCGGTCGCGCCGTTCCAGATCGCGTGCACGGTGGTCGTGCCGCCGGCCGCCTGGGCCGTGGCCGTCGGCAACGTGTCCGGCTTTCCGACCCACTCGAATCGATACGCGCGGTAGGAGTCGAAGCCCGCCGCGAGACTCGCGTCGAAGAGGAGATTGCCTTCGAAGTCGAACTCGGAGAACCGCGGGACGGCGCCCCAGCCGACGAACGTGTCGCCGTTGTCCAGAGCCTGACTGCCGCCCTGAGAGGCGGCTGACAGATGGTCGGGATGGACGAACGATCGCACGAGTGTCGCCGTCTTGGTCGCGTCGTCTCGCCGCACCCAGATGACGCGCGAGTAGGGCAGAACGGGCGTACCGTTCGATTCGTTGTCGAAGATTCGAATCGTGTCCCGATCGACAGCAGTCGGGTTGTGCTGCCAGGCGAAGGCCACGTTCGGTCCGAGCGTGAAGTCGCTCGCTTTGCCGCCGAGACGCCAGATGACATCGCCCGTGTGTCGATTGAGCTTGTAAACCGTCCACGTGTGCCGCGACGAAATCAGCAAGTTGCCGTCCTCGTCGGGGCTTACGGCGTTGATATGAAAGTAGTCGTACGGGGTCGTGGCCAAGGCAGGGACCGGTTCGTAGCTGTCGACCAGCGGCACGTGGTCGAGGCTGTGCCACTCGAACAGGACCTGTCCGCTCGCAATGTCGATTTCCTGGACGATCCCGTCGATGACCAGTCCGCTGGTCGAACCCCCGACCGACGACAGGTCACGGGTCACGGCGTCGTATACGGTGATGAGCGCCGTCCCCTCCGGCGTCAGTCTGAACTCGTGCTGGTCGGCGTCGAGCCCATGGCCAGCCGTGACCGTCGCGATGACGTTGTAGTGGTTATTGAGGATGTAATCGGTGGTCAGGCCCTGAGCGAGACCGCCGAACCCTTTGCCCTGCGACCAGGTGAGAACCGGCTCGCCCCGGTAGCTTTGAACCCGAAAGTCCGCGGCGGCCTGCCCGTTCGTGATGGGCAAAAACCATACAGGGCGGCCCTGGTCGTCGAGGATCTCAGGCCCCTCTTGACCGGCCGGTGCGGCCCGAGCCCCGGCATCCGCGCCGCTGCCGGCGGCGGGCGGGCCCGCGTCCGCGCCGCCGCTCGGTATCGCCAGCGAGGCGGTACTGATCGGCGCAATGAAGATCAGCCCATGAGCCGCTCGGGGGCTGGACTGAAGGACCGCGACCGGCGGGGGATTGATCGGGACTGGAGCCGCGGTCGGGACCGGAGCCGCGGTGGACGACGCAGCGCTCGAAGAATCCGCGCGGGCCAACACGCTGAGCAGGCCGAGCGCAACAAGCCCTGCACCGCCCACGTAGGGCATTCGAAACGACCTATGGAAAGACGTCATGACTGGGAACCTCCTCGTGGGAACGTTTCCCGAACCGCGACGCCGCAGCGTTCTTTTTGCGACGCCGTAGCTAGGAACAGTGGGGGCGGCGCCGGCGGGTCATGTCGATCCCAAGGACGAAGGCGATGCGCCGGAGTGGTGGACAGGGGCGCTGCGCGCCTTCGGCGTTTGAGAAAACTGATTGGCCGGACGCTTGAGGCCCAGGTGATCGCGCAACGTTTCTCCCTCGTACTCGGTGCGGAAAATGCCCCGCTTCTGCAGATGCGGAACGACCCGATTGATGAAGTCCTCCAGCGAGTCCGGGATGAACGACGGCTTCATGTTGAAGCCGTCGGCACCCTCGTGGACGAACCAGTCTTCGAGCTGGTCGGCGATGTCCACCGGCGTTCCCACGACGATGCGGTGTCCCTGCACGGCCGAGAAGCGCAAAATGAGCTCCCGGATGCTGAGGTTTTCGCGTTGGGCAAGCGCGATGGCCTGGCGCCAACGGCCCTTTCCGTTAACCGGCTCGGGCAGATCGGTCGGCATGGGACCGTCCAGCGGATACTTGGAAACATCGACACCGAAGAATTGCTTCGATCCCGATACGTCGACGGCGTCCCGGTACGATTCGTACTTCTCTTGCGCTTCCTGCCGCGACGAGCCGATGTGGAAGAACAAGCCGGGAGTGACCTTGAGGTCGTCGGGGTCGCGACCGTATTTGGCCAGACGTCCCTTCACGTCGCGGTAAAACGATTGCGCCTCTTCGAGCGTTTGTGCAGCCGCGTAAATCACCTCGGCGTACTGGGCCGCGAACTCGCGTCCGGCATCGGAATTGCCGGCCTGAAAGAAAACCGGGTACCCCTGGATCGGCCGTGCGATATCGAGGAGCGCGTCCACCGAAAAGTGCTTGCCGTGGTGATGAAGGGGGTGAGAGCTCTTGGGGTCGAAGAAGATGCCCGTTTCCTTGTTCGGACGATCGAACGCTCCGTCGTCCCAGCTGTCCCACAGCTTCTTCGTCACGTCGACGAACTCTCCCGCGCGCTCGTAGCGCCCGTCGTGGTCGAGGCCGTCCCGGACTCCGAAGGATTGCGCCGCTCCTTCCGAGAGCGACGAGACGATGTTCCAGCCCGATCGGCCCGCCGTGAGGTGATCGAGCGAAGCGAGGCGCCGTGCCACGTTGTACGGCTCGTTGAAATTGGTGTTGATGGTCGCCACGAGGCCGATGCGATTCGTGATTCCGGCAAGAGCGGCGACCAAGGAGGTCGGTTCGAAATGGCCGCCGTGCGGCCTGCCGCCCACGCCACGGATCTCGGCGCCGCCCTGAGCCACGAAGTCCGCGAAGAACGCGAAATCGAATTTTCCGCGCTCGAGCAGCTTGACGATGCTCGCCCACTCCTCGAATTGGGGATTGCCACCGGCGTGGACCTCCGGCCGGCGCCAGGCGTGCCCGTGGGTACCAAATTGCTGCACGAAGACCGACAGTGACAGCTGACGCTTCTTCTTCTGGCTCATGACGCTTCCTCGCGATTTCTTCCTGCAACGATCGCTCGAGCCGGTCGACTTTCGACCGGACTCGAGCGATCCCGAAAGTGAAGCCGATCAGGCGGCGCGAACGTTCTCGAGCGTGCGTGCCGCTTCTTCCAACGGGCGCCGATCGATCCAGGCGTCGAGGTCGAAGTCTCGATCGAGGACTCCGTGGACGAGCAGGAAGTCCTTTTGCTGCCGGAAGAGATCGACGCGATCGGCCGACAAATCGGGCGCAAGCGACTGATGAAAGCCGGCCCGATAGGCTTTTGCGACGCCCTCGGCCGTGGCGCCCGTCTCGCTCTGGAGGATCTCTTGCACTCCTTTCAAGTTGGTCTTGGCCCACTCCGCGGCGCGAAGCGTCTGGCGCAGGAACCGAACGAGCAAGTCGTAGTGGTGCTCCAAGAAGTATTCGTGCACCGTGACCGGGCGCGGTGTGCCGTTGTTCACCCGAAAGCGCCGCTCGGGCAGCTTGTCGAGATCGATGCCGACGACGAAGCCGTGCTTCGCCGCCCCGTCGGCCGCCGGGGCGCCCTTGACGTAGATGGCGTCGACCTCGCCCCGGGCGAGCGGCTCGAAGCTCGGCCAGAAGCTACCGTAGTTGTCGCGAGCGTTTGCATCGGGGGTCCGGTCTTGCCCAGCGCCTACTTCGACCAAGTGCACGTCCTTTAGCGTGAGACCGACGGAGGCGAGCGCGCCGTCGTAGCCATGGACGCTCATGTGCCGCGCGATGCTTCGCCCACGCCGATTCTCAGCAATATCGACCGGATTGAAAGCCGGCAGGGCGAGGCGCCGACCCTTCAATTGCTGCGCCGAACGGATGTCGGAATCGGGCCGTACGAGAATCGATTGACCCTCGTCGATCCAGGTGAGGCCGATGAGACGCGTCGGGGCGCCCTGCGCCTTGGCCGGAATCGCAAAGAGATTTCCGCCTTCGCGAATGAGCGTGGACAGCTGGTGATCGTAATGGTGATGGCGGAGCTCCTTGCCGGCGTCTTCCTGCAGGGTGCGAAGGGCAATGCCGTCATTTTTGAACTCGGCGGTCAGATAGCCGAGCTTGTAGGCGATGCCGGACGCGGTGGGCACACCGCCCCGGCCACCCCCGGCGCAGCGTGTGAACCAGATCTCATCGATTTTGGATTTGGGCGTGATGGCCATGGGTCGTTTCTCCGTTGGAGTTTGGGGCGCGCTTCGGACCGGATGATGACTTCTATTTGGACGCATGTCCATCATAAAAGACATTGGCTCACAGGTCCGCCGCGCGCCCATTCGCTCGGAGACCGCTCTCGACAGCGCGGGCGGCGCCTTCTAGTCTTTCTGCGCAGACAGCCGAGCCGGCCCCGCGCCGGCCCTCACAGCCGGAGGGCCTCTCATGGGAAACGACCGATCTCTCACTCAGGCCAGTGACTTCCATCCCGAAGTGTTGAGGCTCTTCGACCAGTACGTCCACAACGTCATCGACCGACATGCTTTTCTCGCCGGCGCGGCCCCATTCGCCGTGGGTGGGGTGACGGCGGCGAGCCTTCTCGAGGCGCTGCGCCCCCGGTTCGCCGAGGCTCAGCACGTGCCGAAGGAAGACCCGCGCCTCCACGGCGAGACCGTCGAGTTCGCGTCGCCGCAAGGCTACGGCAAAGGCCGCGGCTATCTCGTGCGGCCGGCGGCCAAGGCTTTGGCCAAGCTGCCGACGGTGCTCGTCGTGCACGAGAACCGCGGGTTGAATCCTCACATCGAGGACGTCGCCCGGCGGCTTGCGCTCGAACATTTCGTTGCCTTCGCACCCGATGCCCTTTTCCCATTGGGGGGGTATCCCGGCGACGAAGACAGGGCGCGGGAAATGTTCTCGAAGCTCGACCCCTCCAAGACGCGGGAAGACTTCGTCGCTGCGGCGGGCTTCTCGCGGAGCCGGCCCGAGAGCAACGGCAAGCTCGGCGTCGTGGGCTTCTGCTATGGCGGCGGCATCGCCAACTTTCTTGCGACGCGGCTGCCGGACCTCGATGCCGCAGTGCCGTTTTACGGCAGCGCCCCGCCCTCGGACAAGGTCGCCGCCATTCGGGCGCCGCTCCTCATCCATTTTGCCGAAAACGACGAGCGCATCAACGGCGCATGGCCGGCCTACGAGACCGCGCTCAAAGCGGCCGGCGTGAAGTACGAAGCGTTCACCTATCCGGCGACGCAACACGGATTTCACAACGACACCACGCCGCGCTACGACCCCGCGGCCGCCCAGCTCGCCTGGCAGCGTACCCTCGCCTTCTTGAACCGCACGCTGCGCGCCTAGAGCACCGAACGTGGTCGTGCCCGCTCCCGCGCCACTCACGCGGACAGCTCGCCGGTTCGGGCCCCTTCCGTCTGAATGGTGAAGAGCTTCGCATAGAGGCCGCCTGCCCGTCCTGCGAGCGCCGCGTGACGGCCCTGTTCGAGGACGCTGCCGTCCTTGATCACCAATATTTGGTCGGCATTCATCACGGTGCTCAGGCGGTGGGCAATGATGACCGAGCTTCGTCCGCGCAGTAACCGTTGGAGCCCGCGCTGCACCAGATGCTCGGACTCGGAATCCAGGGCACTCGTGGCCTCGTCCAAGATGATCATCTCCGGCTCCTTGAGGAGCGCCCGAGCGATGGCGATCCGCTGCTTCTCACCGCCGGACAGCTTGACGCCCCGCTCCCCCACCAGCGTGGCGTACTGATCCGGCAGATGCTGGATGAAGTCATCCGCGTGGGCTGCAACGGCCGCCTGACGTACCTCGTCCAACGAGGCGGCCGGCTTGGCGAACGCGATGTTTTCGGCGACGTTGTCGTTGAACAGTGCGACGTCCTGAAGGACGACCCCGAGCTTGCTGCGAACGGAGCGCTGACGGTAGCGGCGCATGTCGAGGCCGTTCACGAGCACACGGCCCTCGGTCGGATCGTAGAACCGCATGAGGAGCTTGACGATCGTCGTCTTTCCGCTGCCGCTCGGCCCCACGAGGGCAAGCGATTGACCCTTGCCCAGCGAGAATGACACGTCGCGCAGCGCATAGACGCTCTTGCCCGGGTAGCGAAAGCTCACGCGCTCGAACGCGATGGTGTCCAGCCTCTCGAGTTCCAGAGCGTCCGGCGCATCGGTGAGCTCGGCCTCCACGTCCAAGAGCTCGACCAGTCGCTCAGCGCTGCTCTCGACCTCACCCATCTGATTGACCTGACGCGAAATGGGGGTGATGGTGTTGATGAGGGTCTGAGTCAGGGTCAGCACGAGCAGGATGTCCCCTGCGGTGTACCGACCCGCCAATGCGCCGCGTGCCGTGACCGCCACTGCGGCGAAGACTCCCAAGGCGTTTGCGATGTTCAGTGCCAGCGCCGAACGCCACTCGGTGCGGTGTAGGGCGTCTCGCGTCACCTTCCACTGCGCCTGGGTCTTGTCGTATCGCTGCTTGACGGCGAGCTCGCCCCCAAAGCTGCGAACGGTCGCGATGTTGCCCACCATTTCGGCCAGCAGGCCGGTCATTCGTCCCGCGAGCGCCTGCCAGCCACGCCGGTGCGGCTTGGTCCAACCGACCGTCCGGTGCGAAATTACCAAGTTGAACAGCACGACGCACGTCAAAATGGCACCGATGAGCGGGACCCTGGTGAGGAGCAGTCCGATGATGAAGAGCATTTGGAGAATGCTCGCGAGCGTGCCCTCGGTCAGGGACATGAGCCACATGGTGATCTGGGTGATCGCTCCGAAGCGATCCATGATCTCACCGACCCGCATCTTCTCGAAGTAGTCGATCGACAAGCGGGTCATGTTGTCGAACACACGCTGCCGAAAGGTGCTGACGGCATCGAGCCACAGATCGTCGGCCTGACGGTCCTGCATCGCGCCCAACAGCACGACCGCCAACCGAAACGCGAAGAAGGCCGCAATCAACACAGTGATCTGGTGTGCGGCTTGCGGCCGGGAAAGCCGGTGCGACAGCAAACCCGACAGCACGTCGACGATCATCTTGTAGAGTTGTGGGGTTGCCGTGCCGATGGCTCCGAGAGCCGTTCCGACGACGAAAACGCCGATGACCCGTCCGCGATACTCGGGGATGAACCGAACCGCTCGCCAGATGTTCTTCATGCAGGCAACCTCATGGGCCCCCTCACGCGCTGGCCGCTTCGGGGCGGGCACCCGGCAGAAATCCGTCCACCTGACGGCTCCAGAGGTGCGCATACGTGCCGCCCCGCGACCGAAGATCGGCGTGCGTCCCGTCCTCGACGATGCGCCCCGCGTCGAACACGAGGATGCGATCGAGGTGCGCGATGGTCGATAGCCGGTGCGCGACGACGATGACCGTCTTTTTCGCCATCAAGTCTTCGAGGCTGCTCTGCAGGCGCTTTTCCGTCACCGAATCGAGACTCGAGGTGGCTTCGTCGAGGATGAGAATCGGGGCATTTTTCAGAATGACGCGCGCGATTGCGATGCGCTGTCTCTGCCCGCCCGACAGCTTGACGCCACGCTCGCCCACGAGCGAGTCGTAGCCGTCGCCGAGGGCTGCGATGAAATCGTGCGCATGCGCCCGGCGTGCAGCGGTCTCCACGTCCTGGACGCCCGCGCCCGGGCGCCCGTATGCGATGTTCTCCCGAAGCGTCCGGTGAAAGAGGGTGGGTTCCTGCGGGATGAGGCCGATCTGCTCGTGCAGCGAGCTCAAGCTGACGGCACGAATGTCGACTCCGTCGACCGAGATGCTTCCCTTCTGCGGGTCGTACAGCCTCAAAATAAGATTGACCAGGGTCGACTTGCCCGAGCCCGAATAGCCTACGAGGCCTACCCGCTCTCCGGGGCGAATCGTCAGGTCAAGCCGGTCGAAGACGTTCGATCCAGAACGGTAGGCGAACGTCACCCCGGCGAAGCGAATTTCGCCGCGCCGCACGACGAGCGGGGTCGCGTCGGCCCTCTCGGTCAAGTCGTGGGGGCGGACAATCGTGCGCACGCCATTTTCGATGTTGCCCACGTACTCGAAGAACTCCATGAAGCGTCGGCCGAGGTTGCGCGCTTCGGTGATGATGAGAAGCGCCATGCTCGTGCTCATCACGAAGGAGCCGAGGTCGATCCGCCCGCGACGCCACAGCGCCAACGAGAACCAAAGCGTACCGACCTTGAGCGTCAGCGCGGAGAGATGCTGAAACCAGCGAATGCGCTCAGTGTGTGCGTGCGCGACCCGGGCCGCGCCGACCTCGGATTCGAGATAGCCGTCCACGTAGCGTCGCTCGAAGAGAAGTCTCGCGAAGAGGCGCACGCTCGACACGTTGGCGACCGAGTCCACGAGCTTTCCGCTCGTGACGCTCCGTGCGGCCGCGTGCCGGCGCGCATACGGCTGGCAGCTCTTGGCGAGGACGTAGGAGACCGAAACGAAGACGACGGCCCAAACCCCGACGAACGCCGCGAGCGCGCCGTTCGCACGAGAGACGAACGTCACGGCCACCGTCAGCGTGATGGCAATGGGCCAGAAATCGAAGAGCAGGGCCCAGAGCGACTGGGTCACGCCAAGAGCGGTCTCGGAGATTCGATGGGCCAACGCGCCGGCGAACGAATCGTTGAAGTAGCTCTGAGCGTGGTGTTGCAGGTACGCGTGTAGATCGTTGGTGACCTTCTGCCGGAGCCGGGGGCTCACCGTAAACTGGCAGTTTCCGGCGACACGGCTGAAGACGACCTCGGCAACGCTCAGTGCGACAAAGGCGCCGACTATCCTCGGCAGGCCGGGAGGAGCGCCTACGCCCGACGCGACCTTTCGCGTGATGCCGCCCAGGGCGTACGGGATGGAGATGCTCACCGCCGCAGAGCCGGTCTCCAAGAGGAAGGTAGCGAGGTACCACCAGCGGAAGAACCTGACGTAACGGCAGGCAAAGCGGAACGGCGTATCGGGCAGGTCCGGCGGCGACGCACCGCGTGCGTCCGGCACGGGCTGGCCGGCGACGCCGCGGCGAGCGTCGGACGATCGCTCCAGGCCGGATTCGGTAACCGCACAGCTCATCGGCGTTCACCACCATACCACAGAAGCGCGTCTCCTTCAGAAGACTGATGCGAATCATGCCCAGCCACGGCGCCTTTGGATGCATTTATTGCAGACCTATGTCTTTTGCTACAGACTGAAGCCTCATTCGGGAGTAGAGAGGATGGGGAGTCTTCGGAGAGGGTCATGAGTCGAACCTCGTTGAACGCCAACATCCTGGCCGTCGTCGTCGGCCTCTCGGGACTTTTTTGGGCTTGTGACTCGCCGAAGAAGTCCCAAGGGATCGCGCCTGAGCCCGCGCCGAGCGACTCTCCACCGATCGTCATCCGATTCAGCGACCCAGGCAATGCGGGGGTCTTCGCGTACGCGAAGCGCGAAGGCATTCTCGCCCGAGAGCTCGCGAAGGTCGACGCGACTATCGAGTGGGTGCCGGGTGGCGGGTCGTTCAGTGCCACCGCCGATGCGATGAACTCGGGGGCCATCAACGCATCGGGCGGAGCGGTCAGTCCGATCGTCGGAGCGCTGTCGCACAAGCTGCCGTTTCGCATCTACGCGGTCTCGGATCCGGGCGGCACGCGGCGAGCCGGCATCGTGTCTCCGGCTTCGAGCTCGATCCGGACGGTCCAGGATCTGGTGGGCAAACGCGTCGCCGTCAATCTGGCCGCGCATGGCGACTACATCCTGCTAAAGGCTCTGTCGCACGCTGGCGTCCCGGCCGGATCCGTCACCCGGGTGCCGATCCAGCCCCCGGATGCCGCGGCGGCGTTCGCGAGCGGCAAGATCGACGCGTGGTCGACGTTCGGCGTGTACTTCTCCACCGCCGTCCGCAACGGGGCACACGTCGTTGCCACGGAGGACGAGATTCAGTCCGACGATGTTGGCGTGCTTTCGGCGAACGCCGCCGTCCTGGAGAAAGGCCCTCGGGCCTTCCAGGTGATCTTGAAGGTCTCGCAGGAACTCACCGAGATCGCGCACCAGAGCCCGGAAAAATTCGAAAACGTCTTCACCGAAAAGGGGCCGACCGCTCTTTCGGGCGAAGAGCTCCGGACGGCGACCGAAGAGACCCGCACGCTGCCTGCCTTTCGCATTCCGAACGCTGCCGACCGAATCCGGATTGCCAACGTGGCGAGGTTGCTGTTCGACAACCATTCGATCGATCGCGACATCTCGGTTGCCGAAATCGTCTTCGACATCGACGAGGCGGCCAAGAGAGCCTCCGCCAACTGAACGGCCCGACGGCTTCGGCGGAGAGACGACCGCGATCACGCCCGACAGGCAGCCCATGCAGCAAAAGCCCGCTTCCCTCTTCCGCCCCTTCTCCATCGAGTCCATCGAGTCGCCCTCTCCCGCCGCTTTGTCTCCAACGGCGGAGTTTCCCGCTCCCGCGGTGGGGCGGCGGCCGGCTTCGACCGCGCCGGTCACGGCGCCAGCGCCCACCCCGCGTCTCGAACGGCCCGTGTTTCTGGGCACGAGACCCCGCTCGCGCGCCCTTTCGGTGTCGGTGCGCGCGAGCGTCCCGTCGGTGCTTCTCGTCGGCTGGTGGTACGGGACGCGATCGGGGGCCATTCCGGCCGCCGTTTTCGCCTCGCCGGGCGACGTCGTCCGTGCGCTGATGGAGATCCAAGATACCGGTCAGCTGCGCGAGTTTCTCGAGGCATCGCTGATGCGTGCAGGGCTTGGCGTCGCTTTGGGGGTCTCGGCGGGTCTGGTCTTGGGCGTCGGAGCCGGTCTTTCGGCGTTGGGAGAGGAGATCGTCGACCCGACGATGCAGATGATCCGCGCCGTCCCCTTCCTGGCGATGGTGCCGCTCTTCATCTCCTGGTTCGGAATCGATGAGACCTTCAAGGTGGCACTCATCGGAGTCGCATCGGCATTTCCGATGTATGCGTATTCCTACTTGGGAGTGCGCAACGTGGATCGCAAAGTGGTCGAAATGGCTCGATGCTTCGGACTGCGCGGGTGGGGGCTCTTGTCGCGCGTCATCTTGCCGAGCGCGCTGCCCAGTCTGCTCATGGCTCTGCGGATCTGCCTGGCGGTGAGCGTCATCGGCCTCATCGGCGCGGAGCAAGTCGGCACGACGAAGGGCATCGGCTACCTCGTTCTTCTCGCGAAGCAATACTACCGGCAGGACTACATGGTGCTGTGCATCGTGCTGTACGCCGCTCTGGGATTGGTGTTCGATCTGTTCATCCGCACGGTCGAGCGTGTCACGATGCCTTGGCGTCGCCACACGGCGGCACGATGATGCAGCCATCGCCGGAAGTGGCGTCGCACGATCGCGCCCGATCGGAAGGCGACGATCTGGCGATTCGAATTTCGGGCGTCTCGAAGCGATTCGGCGCGAAAGTGATCCTCGACCGAATCGATCTCGAGATTCGGCGCGGGCAGTTCGTGGTGCTCCTCGGTCCGAGCGGCACCGGCAAGACGACGTTGCTCCGGATCCTCGCTGGGCTCGAAGAGGCCGACCAAGGGGTCGTGCTCGTGCCCCGGGTGAGGACGATTGTGTATCAGGAGCCGCGTCTCGTTCAATCGATGCGCGTCGCCGCGAACGTGGCGATCGGGCAGCCGCGCACCCAAGCGACTCGCGACGCCGCGCTCCGCGCTCTCTCGGAGGTCGGACTTCAGGATCACGCCCGCGCGTGGCCCGCGACGCTGTCGGGCGGCGAAGCCCAGCGCGTTGCGCTGGCTCGTGCGCTCGTGCGAAGTCCCGATCTGCTGCTGCTCGACGAGCCGTTCGCCTCGCTTGATGCATTGACGCGCTTGCAGATGCAGGATCTGGTGGTCCGACTCGTCGCCGTGCACCGGCCGGCGGCATTGCTCGTGACGCACGATCCGGACGAGGCGCTCTGTCTGGCCGATCGCATCTTGATCCTCCGATCGGGCAGCTTCGCTCTCGACCTTCGGATCACCGCATCGCGCCAGCACGACCGCAACGATGCCGAGTTTCTGCGAACTCGCCGCCTGCTTCTCGAGACGCTCGGGGTCCTGCCGCCCGCCGTTGGCCGCTAGAGCGCGGAACGGCACGAAGCGTCCCCTGCTATGCGACCCGGCCGACGGCGTCCTGCTCCGACGCCACGGCCTCGCCGCTTTTGGGTGCGCCCTGGCCCCGTTCATAAGCCGCGTGAATTTCGGCGTAGAAGCCACCGCGCGCCAGAAGCTCGTCGTGCGAGCCGAGCTCACACAGCTGACCATTGCGGATGACGGCAATGCGGTCGGCGTCGCGGATCGTCGCCAACCGATGTGCAATGACGAGCGCGGTGCGGCTGGCGCACAGCTCTCGAAGCGCTTGTTGGATGCGTCGTTCGGTCTGCACGTCAATCGCGGACGTGGCCTCGTCGAGCACGAGCACGGCGGGGTCGGACAGGTAGGCCCTCACGAGGCAAACGATTTGGCGTTGTCCGTGACTGAGGTTTGCCCCAAGCGGGCCCACCTCGGTGTGGTAGCCGTTGGGCAGCCGACGCAAGAGCTCGTCGACACGCAGCTTGCGCGCGGCTTCAACGACTTCGGCGTCGGTCGCCCCGGGAGCCCCGAGCTTGAGGTTGTCGAGGACCGTGCCGCTGAAGAGGACGTTGTCCTGCAAGACCACACCGACGTGCCGGCGCAAATGGTGCTGGGCCAGATCTCGGATGTCGACCCCATCGAGCCGCACGGCGCCCTCTTGCGGCTCGTAGAACCGAGTCAGAAGCTGCATGAGCGTGCTCTTGCCGTGACCGGTGGGCCCGACGATCGCGACACGCTCTCCCGGCTGCACGCGGAGCGACAAATCTCGGATCACAGGGCCGCGTCGCTTCGCATCGTAGGCAAACGTCACACGATCGAACTCGACCTCTCCACGCACCTGTGCGATTTGGAGCGGTTCGGCGCGGTCGACAATCTCGGGCATCGTGTCGAGCAGAAGAAAAATTCGCTGGGCTACCGCCGTGCCTGCGGCGTAGCGCTCGAACAGGTCCCCGAGCTCCTGAAGGGGACCGAGAAACAGGTAAATGTAGAACAGGGCCGCGGCAAACTGACCCAACGATATGCCGCCCAACGCCATCATCCGACTTCCGACGACGACGACGATCGCCATTCCGCAGGTTGCCAAGACCCCCGTGAACGGCGGAAACCAGCTCGTTTTTACGTTGCCGCGGATGAGCGTCCACGTAAAGTCGTTCAGCAGCGTCTGGTAGCGCCCGCGATTCAGGTCTTCTCGCCCGGTCTGTTGGAGCACACGGACCCCGTTGACCGATTCGACCAGGTGCGACGTGAATCGACTGCGACGCTCCGCCACCCGGCCCCAGTTTCGGGACGCGAGCCGATGAAACAACCAGATCGCCGGGGCGAGCAGGGGCACGAGGCAAGCCACCCCCCAGAAGAGGCCGGGCGCGATCGAGTAGAGCAGCGCTCCGGACACGGCACAGCGCAGGACCGCCGAGAGCAGCTCGGGAGGGCCCTGGATGAGCAGCGGCTCGAGCGTATCCACGTCGCGATCGGCGCGCGAGACGATCCGGCCCAATTTCGTCCTGTCGAAATAGCGAATGCTGAGCGTCTGAACGTGCGCGAACACCTGGCGCCGTAGCTCGTTCAATACACGGATCGCCGCGCGGCCTGCGATGAACTGGCTGACGCCGGAAAGTGCAAATCGCGCCGCCCAGGTCAAGGCGAGAGCCAGGATCATCGCGCCCAACAAGCGAGGATCCGTCTTCCAACCCCTCGCGCCGTGCGAGAGCCCGTGGTCGATCGCTTCGCGAAGGATCCAGGGCCGGAGAAAGACCGTGACGACGATGACGCACTCGATCGCGATGACCGTCGCCACGTGGCCGCCCACCGGACGCAGCAGCGGCGTCATCCGGCGGAACATGTTGCGATCGAGAACCGTTTGCGCAAGCTCCTGCTCGATCGCCAGATCGCCGTGTGCCTTGTCGTTGGCAATCGCTTCGCGCGAACGATTGGTGGGGTCAAGCCGCGGCATCTTCGATTCCAAGGAGCTCGCGATAGTCGGGGCTCTTTCGCGACAGCTCGGCGTGCGTCCCGGCGGCGACGATGCGACCGCTGGCGAGCACGACGATGCGGTCGGCGAACATCGCCGTCGAAGGCTTGCTCGCGACGATCAGCATGGTGGTGGGAACACCGGTCGCCGTACCGAGATTTCTGACGTTGTGAAGAATCCTCTGTTCGGTGATCGCATCGAGCGCGCTCGTGGAGTCGTCCAGGATGAGGATCGAAGGCCTGGCGAGCAGCGCTCTCGCAAGCGCGATCCGCTGCCGCTGCCCGCCCGAAAGCGTCACCCCGCGATCGCCGATCACCGTGTCGAGGCCGTCCGGCAGATTGCGCAGCACATCTTCGGCCGCGGCGAGCCGCAAGGCCTCGCGCACTTCGTCGTCGGAAGCGACGGTGCGGCCCATGCGCACGTTGGCCGCGAGCGTGTCGGAGAAAAGAAAGCAATCCTGGGACGCCACGTGGACTCGGCGCCGCAGATCGTGCAGGTCGAGCGAGCGAACGTCCAAGAAGCCGCCGGCCTCGGAGCCGATGCGAACGTCGCCGGACTGTGGATCGAGAAGTCGCGGGAGCAGGGCCGCCAGGGTGCTCTTTCCGGAGCCGGTTGCCCCGACCAGCGCCAAGGTCTCGCCCGGGTACAGCGTCAGCGAGCAGGATCGCAAGACGTCCTCGCCTTGGCCACCGCCCGAGACGCGCACGTCCTGCAGCCGCGCGCCGAGCGGACCGGCAGGCAGCACGCGATCGCCGGATGCGATGGGCGTGTCGGCGTCGAGCAAGTCCATAATTCGGGCCGCCGACGACCGCGCGTCGGCGAAGACCTGGATGATGCGCCCGATGCCTTCGATGCGAAAAATGAGGGTATTCATCGCAAGCAGGGAGGCGACCAGTTCCCCGACGGTGAGCCGGCCGCGGCCGACGAGCGAGGCACCCATCGCAAACACCCAGACCTGACCGAGCGCCACGACGGTCTGGGGCACGGGAACTCTCGAGGCCGAGTAGCGAAGCGCCCCGACCGCGCGGGACGCAAACGTGGACACGAGACCCTTCAAGCGCTCGATACGGGACGACTCGAGGCGAAAGGCCTTGATGACGCGCACTCCACCGACGCCCTCGAGCAGATCCTGGCTCACCGCGTCGTACGCGTCGCTCACGGCGCGATCCAGCCCGACCAGACGGTCGGCGACGCGAGCGAAAATCGCGATGCCCACGGCGGTCAGGGCGAGCGGCACGACGGCGAGCAGGGGGCTATACCAGGCAAGGACGGCGAGGGACGCGACGATGACCATCGCGGTCTCGATGACGTTACGCCAGAAGCTGACGAGGGCGTCACGCACCTTGTCGGCGTCGCGCGTCGTGCGCGCGACCATCTCGCCGGCGCCATGGCGCAGGTGGTAGCCGACGTCGAGCCGCTGCACTTGGACGAGGATCGAGTCGCGAAGTCGAAACAGCAGCTCCTGACCCGTCATGAGAGAGACGATGCCGGCGACGTACTGCAAGAGCGCGCGGGCGGCCGCCACGCCGATCAGCACCCCGGCCCACACGTAGGCGCGCGTGAGGTCGACGTGTGTCGCGCCGATCCGGACGGCGGCGCGCCCGTGCTCGACGTCATTGACGGCGCACCCGACCAGGTATTGGTAGAGGGTCAGGCTGGCGTTGACCACCAGGAAAAGCCCGAAAGCCGCCGCGAATCGCCACGGCATCGTCCGGTAGATCGCCAGACAGCGGAGCAGCGGGTGGGCCGTGCGTACGCCAGGGCGCCGCACCATCGAAACCGCTGCCGTGGTGGGGCCGACCGAGACGGCGGACGCCGTGAACGCGGCGTCGCGTGGGCGGCTTCGCGCCGCCCCGCCCGGGCTGCTTTGGGCCGACATGGGTGTCTCCTCGAGCCGGATTGCGTGTGGGAGCAACTATTCGTTCAGGGTCACGACCGAGAGCTTCGACACACCGGCGCGATCGACAGCGGCCATGACCTTCGCCACGAGTCCATAATTGGACGATTCGTCGGCGCTCAGATGAACCGCGAGATCCGGCTGGGCGCCGTGCAGCGCCTTGAGCTCCGACTCGATGCGGGCCAGGGACGTTTCGGTCTTGTCCACGTAGACGCGACCTTGGGCATCGACGCTGAGTGTGACGGCTTTCTTCGTTTCGATCGGGGCGGTCGTCGCGGTTTTGGGCAACTGCACCTTGATGGCGTTCGCCAGGAGAGGAGCGGTCACGATGAAGACGACGAGCAACACGAGCATGACGTCGACAAGGGGAGTGACGTTGATCTCGCTCATCACGTCGTCGGCGTCGCCTTGGGTCTGGATGGCCATCAGGCGCTCGCCGCGCGACTGCGGATCGCGATGGCCGGGTTCGACGGCCGTTCGGAGTCCGACGCCTTGTCGACCAGAGCACTCACGATGGCGGTATTGACGAGCGTGTTGGCGAAATCCTCGAGATCGGAGGTGAGGCCCTTCAGCCGACGGACGAAGTAGTTGTAGGCCAGAACCGCCGGCACAGCGACCGCGATGCCGATTGCCGTGGCCACCAGAGCTTCGCCGATCGGCCCCGCCACCACCTCGAGACTGGCCGATCCCGCGCCGCTGATCCGCTGAAGCGCGTGGATGATGCCGAGCACGGTACCGAAGAGACCGACGAACGGCGCGGTGGCCCCAATGCTCGCCAGAACCGGCAAGGCCGACTCGACCGTGTGCTTCTCGCGCTGGATCTGCTGACGCAGGCTTCGTTCGAGAACGTCCTTGCGCACGTCGAACGCCGCGCGGTCATTCCTGATCGGCTCGGAGCCGTCCCCCCAGGCCTCGACGCCTGCCAACGCGACCCGCGCCATCGGTCCGGCGTGCTTGGTGAGCTGCTCGACCGCCGGGAGGCGCGAGACCTTCCCGAACACCCGCGCAAACAAGCGGTTCTGCCGAGCGATGCGCCCGTTCTGGAGCGCCTTGACAATCACGAGCGCCCACGTGAGCGCGGAGGCCACCAGCAGGAGGACGAACGTTGCTTTGACAACGACGAAAGTCACAGAATCGGACATGGTGTGATTGCTCCCACGCTTATTGCAAATGAAACTCGATCGGAACCGTGACCCACCCCATGACGGGTTGGCCACCTTGGGTGGCTGGAACGAAGGTCCAGAGCTTGACCGCCTCGAGTGCCGCCTCGTCGAGAACGTCGTGGCCACTCGATGTCTGCACCGTGACGTCTCCGGCGCGGCCCGTCGCGGCGACCCGGACCCGCAGGAACACGGTGCCCTGCCAATTCTCCCGTTTCGCCAAATGGGGGTAAGCCGGACGCGGATTCTTGAGATAGTTCGCCCCCTCCTTTGCCTGCACGATCGGAGGAGGAGGCGCGGGCGGAGCTGGGGCTGCGACGACGACCGGCGCGGGCTCGGCGGCCGCGGGCGGAAGATCCCCATCATCGGCTGCCGGAGCGACGACGTCCGACAGGGCCTCGGGGGGGCGATCCGCTGGCTTGCTGGTCGCCGGCCGAGGAGTCGGCGGTACCGTCAATGGGGGGGCGGCCTTGGGCGGAGCCGTGGCCTGCGGAGGCACGACCACGGGAGTCGGCGGCGGCGGAGGCCGCACCATCTCGATCTCGATCTGCGAGGGCACGGCGCGACGCACGCCGTGCGACGTCACGGACGCAAGGCGCAGGGCAATGGCCGCATGCACGAAAATAGAGGCGGCGAAGACGAAAGGAAATGCTCGCCGCGCGAGATCGGGCACCGCCTCGGCAAACGCGGATCCAACGGCCCCATCGGGAGACCGCGCCGCGGCCAAGACGGCCTCGAGCGGGACGACGGGGATACCCGACCGGCCTGCGTTGTCTTGGAACATCGGGTTTTCCTGGTAGGCGGAGCGGTGCCGGTCCCCCCCGTCCCCGCGGGGTGACACCGAGTCATCGATTGGATGAACCGTGGGCATTGTGGCCCTACCCATCTTCCGAGTCAAGGACAATGGTCTACTATAGCAGACATCCGCCCGGGGGCCGTGGCTTCGGCCCCCGAGGTCCCGTGTCGACGTCAAGGGCTCGCGACGGCACCCTCGACGGAGGCTTTTCGCCCTTGTTGCCCGATCGCTTTCTTGGCCGCGGCGAGCGGGCGAGGATCGATCCAGCTGCGCACGTCGAAATGGGCGGGCAAAAACCCGTGATCGAACAGGAAGGTGGTGAAGTCGGCGAGTGCCTCGATCGACGACTCGTCCAGGTCCGTCTTCAAGTGGGTGTTCGCGTCGTTGCCGTACGCGAGACGCACCCAGCGGTCCGAGGAACCCGTTTCACGAGCCAGGTAGGCGATCGCATCGTCGGCGTGGTCTTCGGCCCAGAGCCCTGCGAGCACGACTCGGCGGATGACGCGCGCCACGATGTCCGGGTGGTTGTCCAACAGATGGGCGTCGACCGTCAATGTCCGCGGCGAGTGGTTGTTCGCGCGAGCGCGCGGATCCGGATGGTTCCATACATCGAAGACCACGTGCGCGCCGATGGCGTCCGCGACTTCGAGGCCCCGCGACCCCTTGTGGAAGATGACGTCGACGTGACCGGTCTTCAAGGCTTGCACCTCCAACAAGCGGTCGGCGCCGGGACCCTGCCCGAGCTGCCCAGGGCGATCGAACGAGGTCTCGGGGCGCGGGATCTCGACGAGCTCCACGTCCTTTTCCGTGAGCCCTTCGAGCCCGAGGGCAACGATGTACGCGCGCAGCGTCGTCGCCTTCCAGAAGTCGATGCTGTCGTTCGGACGCGTGGCGATGCCGAGCCGACGGCCTTTGAGGTCTTTGATCGTCCGGATCTTCGATTCGGGCAGCGAGAGAATCACCTGGGACTCGTCGGTCCACGTCAGACCGACCAGCCGCGTCTGTCGGCCCGCTGCGCGCGCCCAGATCGCCGGAATGCTGCCGCCCTGCCGAAACGAGTTGTCCAGGTTGTGATCGAAGTGCGACGCGCGCACCGACCGGTCGCCGCTGTCGCGAACGGAGGCGAGCCGGATGCCATCCTTGGCGAACTCCTCCTCAATCCAGCCGAGCTGCACTGCGATCCCTACAGGGGTCGGCACGGGGCAACGGGTATACCAAAGCGTCTCGAGCTTGCTCATGGTCATCTCCTTGAGTGAGTGCCTCACCCGAACACGGGCCGAGGGCATTGTCCAGCTTAGGAGACACACGAGCACTCGAATGACGACCGATTTCCCGCCTCGCACAACGGCCGTGCCTCGCGCAAGCGGGCGGAACCGGCGGCCCCTACAAGTCTTTTATCGTAGACGTTACCGCGCCTTTTGCCAGAGTTCGCGCTCATCCCGCGCAGGCCGGGCGGGTGACGCGGCCCCGAGCCGCGTCGTCCGAGACGTCATCGACCGAGCCAGTAGCCGCGCAGGCCGAGATCGTCGATCGCCGCCAGGACGAACCGGTCGTCGTAGCAGTCTCGGAAATCGAACGTGTGATCGATCATTCGCTTGTCCGCCGCGTAGGCGATGGCCTTCTGGTAGTGACTGAGGACGGGCGCGGCGAACAACGGCGACCACCGCTCGCGCCAGGAGCCCGTCTCGTACTCGCGCCGGACCACACTCGCCGGAGTGCCGTTGCGCGTTGCGGACTGGATCATCGCTTCTCGGTTTTCGTCTTTGGACTCCCACGCGCTCGCTTTAACGTAGGCGGTGGCGACGAGCTGCGTGAGATCCGGATGGCGATCCACGAAGTCTGCGGCCGCCCAAAGGCCGCCCAGCATCTTCCAGTCGAGCGGCGCGTCGGCCGTCGACCAGAGGATCTTGCCAACCCCCTTGTCCACCAGGATGAATGCGCTACTGGTCGTGCAGAGCGCATCCACTTTGCGGGCGGCCAGGGCGGCCGCGCCGGCTTCGGGGTTCAGGTTGAGGACCGTGAAGTCCGCGTACGTGAGACCCGCCGAGTCGACGAGCCTCGCGAAGGGTAGCTCCCAGGGCCGCCCTCGATGGATCGCGATGCGCTGGCCCTTGAGGTCCGCTATCGACTTCGCCGTCGAGTCGGGTGGGACGACCAGGTACGCGTCGCTGCCCCGCCCACTCGGAACGATGAGCTTCGTGTGCACGCCCGCGGCGTTGGCAATGATTGACGGAAGCTCGCCGTAGCCCGCGAAGTCGATGCTGTGGTTGGCGAATGCCTCGTTGGTCATCGGACCGACGTTGGCGTTCGGCATCGGCACCCACTCGAGCCGGGCGTTTCGCTTCGCCAGCTCGCGCTCAAGCCACCCGTCCTCGACCACGAGTGCGGGCGCTCCGGTCAGGCTCGGCAAGCTGCTCGTGTTCCCCGTCGAGGTCGGCGAACCGCCTGCAAGGGAGCCGACGTACGCAATCCGGACGACCCGGCCGGCAGGCCTCGCCCACGGTTTGCGCACGAACGCGGTCAGCAAGCCGACCGCCACGACCGCGGCAGCGCCGATCACGGCGGCCCGGCGCAGGACGCCCCTTTTCTCGCTGTTCACTCGGCGCTCGCTCGGACCACGGTCGCGCCCCGTACGAGCGGCAGGACCTCCTCACCCACGCGAAGGGCCTCTTCGAGAGCCGGCGTGCTCGATAGGATGAAGCCCTCGACCCCGGCCCGGATGTACCCGTCGATGCACTCGGCGGCCTGCTCGTAGCTTCCGACGAAGCCCAGGGGAGAGCCCTGGCTGAGAAGGGTGCCGAACCCGGCCCAAAGGTTCTCGACGACCAGGTCCTCGACTTTTTGGCCGCGCTTGGGCGGGGCCCGGAAGGAACCGACGGCGTCCCCTGCCCCGCGCCTCCGGGCGCGCGCTTCGTGCGCGTCCCAATCCACCTGGGCCCAGGCACGGCGCACCTCGGCCCACGCCTCCTCGGGCGTCCGCCGCGCCAGGATGTTGAATCGCACGGCCGGCTTGACGTTGCGTCCGTCTTTGGAGGCCAGTTCCTTTACCCGCGCGAATTTCTTTCGAAGGTTGTCGAAGTGCTCGAGGTGAGTGAGGTCGTAATCGGCGTGCTTGCCCTGAGCGGCCAACGCCGCATCCGACGAACCAACGAAGTAAAGCTCCGGCCAGACCTGTCCGGCGAGAGGCGGAGGCAGCCGCGCGTCCTCGACCTGGAAAAACTTGCCTTGGTAGCTGAAGGAGGCACCGTTCCAGACCCCCTTGAACACATCGAGGAATTCCGTCGTCCGGACGTAACGGTCGTCGTGCGCAATGCGGTCCCCCCACCAGAGCTGCTGGGGGCCGCCCCCGCCTGTAATGATGTTGAAGAGCAGTCGACCTCCCGAAAGGCGTTGCAAGCTCGCCGAGGCCTTTGCGGCGTAGAGCGGATCGAACCACATCGGCTGGTACGCGATCATGAAACGGAGCGTCTTCGTGTAGCGCGCGACCGACGATGCGATGACCCATGGGTCCTCGGAGTCGGGGAACGACGGAATGAGCGCGCCGTCGAAGCCGGCGATCTCGGCGGACTTCGCCACCTCGAGGAGATAGTCGTGGTACGGCTTGCCGTCGGGCTCTCCGTCGACGAGCCCCGGGGTCTGATTGCCCTCGAGAAGGGGCCCCCACGTCCCGCGCGTGTAGGTCGGCTTCGCCAGATCGGCCTTGTCCCCGTGCACGGGGATTCTCCAGTGAAATTGCATGGGGTTCTCCGGTAGGAATGTCGCCTCAAACGGCCCGACGCGAGACTTCCGAAGTTCGGGCCCGGACGAGGGGGAGGAGCTGTTCGCCGATCCGGTATGCCTCTTCGAGGTGCGGGTTGGCGGAGAGGACGAAGGTCGACACCCCCGCCTTCACGTACGCGGCAACGGAGTCCGCGAGATCGACGTATCCCCCGACGAAGCCTACCGAAGGCCCCGGTCGCACCCGCCCGAACCCGGACCACAGATGCGTGCCGATGACCCGATCGTCGAACTCACGCGGCGACCCGACCGGCGCGACCGCAGCCGAGATGGGCACGGTCTTGTCGGTCGCGTCCTGCCACTCGCGGCGGACGTCGTGCCACGCCTCGTCGCTCGACGGCCGAGCGACCACGTCGGCCTCGATGCCGTAGCGGAGCGTCCGACCGTGCGCGGCCGCCAAGCGATCGATCTCGGCGATGCGCGCACGCACCGACTCGACCGAGCCGAGCGGCAGGATGTGCACGTCGGCGTGGCGCGCGCTGACCGCGAGCGCATCGTCCGGCCCGTCCGAAAGATACACGCGCGGGAACGCCTCGCCCTGGAGCGCCGCCGCGAAGCCGCCGTCTTGGACCTCGTAGTAGCGGCCCTTGTACGTAAACGGCGGCTCTGTCCAGAAGCCGCGGGCGAGGTCGAGAAGCTCGCTCGTCCGTGCGATTTGCTCGGTGACGCTCCACCTTCGCCCGTGCCACGGACGCGTCCCCTGATCGTCCTCCGTCGCGAGGTGCCAAGCCAGACGGCCCCCGCTCAAGCGTTGGAAGCTGACGGCGATCTTCGCGGCGTACACGGCCGAGATCAACGGCGCTCGGAGCGACGGGACGAATGTCAAACGGCGCACCTCGCGGGCGAGCGAACCCGCGACGACGAGCGGCTCTTCGCCCGCGGGGCTCTGCGGGATCCAGAGGCCGTCGAAGCCCGTGAGCTCCGCGGCCCGCGCGATCTGCGACAGCTGGTCGTAATACGTGTAGCCGTCTCGCTGCACGCCGGTCCGGGCATAGGGGTGCGGCAGTTTCCGATCGGGCGAATAGTCTCCTCGCGTCCACCGATCCGCACGGATCGCGCGCCCGTCCCCGGAGGGAGGCAAGCGCCAGAGCACTTCGATCGTCACGGCATCACTCCGGAATCACGCAGCAGACGCTCCGCTGCGCCGCTGAGGTTTCCACCGCTCTAGCATCCATATGTCTCCAATACCAGACATATCCAGGCCAGGGACGGATCTATGGACGTCGCGGGCCGGAGACGGCCGCGGGCCGGTCCGGGACTGCGCCACGCCGCCCGTCTTCGCCGCCGACGTGAAACTCATCGAGCAAGTCCTGTTTGATGTGCAGGAAGTCCGGGTGGGCGCGAGCGCGAGGGTAGGGCAGATCGACCTCTAGCCGCTTGCGGATACGGCCGGGTCTAGAATCCATCACCACCACCCGCTGACCGAGAAATACGGCCTCTTCGATGTCGTGCGTCACCAGAATCATCGTGACGTTCTCGGCGCGCCACAGCCGCTGCAGCTCACCCTGCAGATGCAAGCGCGTCAACGCGTCGAGCGCTCCGAACGGCTCATCGAGCAAGAGGATGTTCGGCTTGCTGACGATCGCACGCGCGATGGCCGCCCGCTGCGCCATGCCGCCGGAGAGCTGACGGGGGTAGGCGCGTTCGAACCCCTCCAACCCGACCAGGCGAATGTGCTCGGCCACCGTCTTGCGCTTGTCGTCCTGGGAGCCCGCCCGTGCGCTCAATCCGAGGGCGATGTTGTCCGCTACGGTCAGCCACGGGAAAAGTCGGTGCTCTTGAAAGACAATGCCGCGCTCGAGACCGGGCTCGCGGATCGGCCGGCCATCCAAGAGAATGGCGCCGTCGTAGTCGGCGTCGAGACCGACGATGAGCCGCAGCAGCGTCGACTTGCCGCAGCCGCTCGCGCCGACAATCGCCGTAAACGAGCCGGGAGGCGCCTCGAGGTCGATTCCCGCGAGCACCGGAAGAACGCGCCCCTCGAGACGATACGACTTGGACACACCGCGTACGCTGAGCGTGCCCGCCCCGTTGCGCATGGCGTTCGATTCGAAATCGATCGGCTGAGCGGCCATGCGGCTCATCGTCTATCATGCCGGACACTGCCGGCCCAGCGGCGAGGCGATGGCCCGCGTGCCGGCAGGTCCGCGCGAAGTCCCGTGGGGCCCGGCGCGTGATGTCCATCATCGAAGACTCCCGTCCTTGACTTCGTAACCGAAGTCGATCAGTGTTCGGCGTGGACGCGGGATGAGGGCCGGGGCCTCGGCCCGGCCAACCGTCATGAGTGCATCGAGCTATGGCATCGCGGGGACCGTCGCCGCCTCGGGTCCATCGCGTCCACGCGCACGGTTTGGGAGCGCTCGGCTGCGCGCCGTGGCCGTGCCGTTGGCTGCACCCGCGGCGCTGTTCGCATGCTGGACGCTCGCCGTCTCTCACGGGGTCGTCTCTCCTCAGATCTTGGTCTCGCCCATGCAAGTCGTTCGGGCGTTCGGCTCTCTGTGGTCGACCGGCGAGCTCACCCATCACCTGATTCGGTCGCTGTTCCGCCTTGTCACCGGTTTCGGCATCGGGGCGGGGCTCGGTTTGGCGGTGGGTCTCGCCATGGGCGTCTCGCCCCGCGTCGAGCATTCCGTGGCGCCGTCCTTTCACGCGGCCCGACAAATCCCTTCGATTGCGCTGATTCCGCTGCTCATTCTGATCCTGGGCGTCGACGAGCCCCTCAAGATCGTCATCGTGGCGAAATCGTCCTTTTTTCCGGTCGCCCTCGCGGTCATCCATGGGTTGAAGCAAGTTCCGCGCGCCTATCTCGACATTGCCGCCGTTCATCGACTTACCCGCTGGGATCGGATCTGCAGGCTTTTGATCCCGGCGACGGCGCCGCCTCTCGTCGCTGGACTGCGGATTGCGCTCGGTCGCTCCTGGCTCGTTCTGGTGGCGAGCGAGCTCATGGCGGCGGATTCCGGGCTCGGCCAAATGATGGAAATGGGGCGCCAGATGTTTCGCATGGACGTCGTGATGGTGGGGGTCTTTCTGACGGGAACGATCGGGTTGGTTCTGGACCAGAGCGTGCGGCTGTTCGAGCGCCGGCTGGCGCACTGGAAGCGCTCGTGAAGGCGCCCAGGCAGAGCCCGAGACGCCGGGTGTCGCGGATCGCCCTGGGCGTGTGGATTCCGCTGGCGATGATCGGCACGTGGGTCCTCGTGTCCCGCCATCAGGCCTGTTCTTACGCGTGCGTCTCGCCGTCGACCTTGGGCCGAGGGTTCGTCGAAGTGATCGCAACCGGCGAGCTGCCGTCCGCGCTCGCCGGGACGTTCGAAAAGACGTTGCTCGCGTTGTGTTTGGGGGCGCCCGCCGGGCTGCTCGTCGGCGGCGCGCTCGGAGCGTCGCGGATGATCGACCGGGCCATCGGACCGTTGTTTCATGCTTTCCGGCAGGTGCCGTTTCTCGGTCTGGCTCCACTCATGGCTCTCTGGTTTGGCACCGGACGGCTGGCCCAAGTCATCCTGACGGTGCTCGCCGTCGTCTACCCGGTCGTGCTGAGCACCTACGAGGGCATCCGTGCCATCGATCCCAAGTACCTGGAGGTCGCTCGCGTCATGAAGCTCGGCAACGACCAGATCCTCGCTGCAGTGACGGTCCCGGCCGTCGCCCCGTACGTCTACGCCGGGGTCTCGCACGCCATCCCGTTCGCGTGGATCGCGACGGTGGGCGGCGAGCTGTTGCTCCCCTCCGGCGTCGGGATCGGGACGATGATGGCGACGTCCGAAGCGGGAGGTCGACTGGACCTCGTTCTCGTGTGCACACTGACCGTCGCCGCCGCGAGCCTTTGCGTCGATCGCGCGCTCGTGCGGGTCGGCCGCAGGATGATGCTCTGGCGCGACGACGCTTCGAACCGGCTCTGATCGCCCGCTGCGCCCGCGGGCCGCCCCTTGGTTCATGCGCCCGCGCACGGATCGACGGCCGGTCCCAGGGTCGCTCTTCGGGGGCGGCCGCACCGCTCGTCGGAGCCGTGCCGGATTGAGTCTCTTGTACAGGACTCATCGATACTGGATTAGGCCGGGAAATACATCCCTAACGTCCGCCAAAAGGTCACTGTACCGTCGCTTATGTCTATTATTCTGGACATGCCCGCCACGGCTGTGGTTGGTTGCTTCCGGATGGCCTTCCGCACCTTCACCGCAACCGAGACCCGTCCCGCCGGCGCCCCGCGGAGAATGCCGCTGGGCCTCTGCGCGAGGCCGCGCGCATGGATTTGGATCGCGATCGTCGTGGCCTTGCCGACGATCCTCACCGCCCGTCGGGCTGGAGCCCAGACCGGCGCCGGTGCCGGCCCGGACGGAGGAGCCGGACCGACCGACGAAGGCGGTGCGTGGGCCGCATCCAGCCCCGAGGCCGGCCCCTCGGCACCGCCCATTGCGAGCCCCGGCGCGGTCGGCGCCGGTTGGGACGATGCCGGCGTGGCGCCGGAGCCCGACGCCGGGCCTGCCGGCGAGGCGGGAGCCCCCGAGTCGGCGACCGCGCTTGCGTCCGTCGTCGTCACGGCGGAGAAGCGCGAGGAAAACATCCAGCAGGTGCCGCTGTCGATCACAGCCGTCAGCCAGGACGAGCTACGCGACCAAGACATCCGCGCGTCGACCGACGTCGCCAAGCTCGTGCCCAACATGTCGTCGGCGACCAGCGAAGGCCGCAGCCGGCCGCGCTGGTTCATTCGCGGCATCGGCATCAACGACCCGAGTACGAACGGCGTCAGCCCGATCGGCGTTTACTTCGACGAGGTCTACGAGAACTTTACCCTGGCGCAGTCCTTTCCGCTGTTCGATCTCGAGCGTGTCGAGGTGCTGCGGGGGCCTCAAGGCACTCTCTGGGGCAAGAACACGACCGGCGGCGCGATCAGCTTCATCTCGCGAAAGCCTAGCTTCGAATACGACGGCTACACGCAGGCGACGGCCGGCGACTACGGCGAGTTCGGTGTTCAAGGCGCCGGCGGAGGGGCGGTCATCAAGGATCGCATCGCGGCTCGAGCGTCGTTTTTCTACGAATCGCGCAATGGTTGGGTGACCAATGTCTACAACAACACGCCGCAGGGAAGCCTGCGTGACGCCGCAGGACGCCTGCAGGTGTTGCTGATTCCGGTCGACAAGCTCGAGATCACGCTGAGCGCGCACGTGCGCCACAACGACGGCCAGAGCCAAGCGACCTACATCGTGGCGCAGAACGGCGGCCCCGTTCCCGGGTTGAACGGATTCAAGGAAGGAAGCCGCTTCTACACCTACGACATCAACGGTCCCGCCACGGACGTCGACAACCACGAAGGCGGGCTGGCCAACATCCGGTGGGAGCTCGGACCGGGCGCCACATTGACCTCGATTTCGGCGTACGACGACGCGAGCCGCACGACGGCCGGTGGGACCGGCCCGCTCGAACAATCGGACGGATATGCCTACGCCCACGCCAAACAGTTCACGCAGGAACTAAGACTTGCGCCGACCCAGGTCGACCGGCTCAGTTGGGTGGTCGGCGGGCACTACTTTCGAGAAGGCCTGTTCTCGAACACGGCGGCCGCGACCTTGCCCGCGATCCCCCAGCCGGTCGGGTACGGCACGTACTACTCGGACACGGCTTTCATTCAGACCA
>JBEKOY010000055.1:0-36646 GCA_049521295.1 Polyangiaceae bacterium
CAGGCGTTTCAAATCGAAGTAGTCAAAGCTCGGTTGGCCGCCGTTGACTTCGGCGTACGCGTAAGCCACGTACAAGACGGCACCCAGCATCAAGACCGATCCGAACATCGTATAGATAAAGAATTTCATGGCGCTGCGGATGCGATCGGTCCCGCCCCAAACCCCAATCATCACGTACATCGGGATCAGCATGAGCTCCCAGAAGACGTAGAAAAGGAATAGGTCGGCGGATACGAAAGCGCCGAGCATGGCTCCTTCGAGCAACAGCAGCGCGAAGCACCAGTCCTTCAAACGGACATGGATCGAGCCGAACGAGGCGAAAGCGGCGATCGGTGTGATGAACACGGTCAGCATCACGAGCCAGAGCGAAATCCCGTCGATCGCGACGTGATAATGAATGCCGAATCGCGGCATCCACACCACATACTCGTTGAAGTGGTATGCACGGCCCATCGGGATGCCCAGCAGCGGCAGGGCAACCGCCAGCGAGGCGAGCATGACGAGCAGTGTCGTCATGCGGAGCAAGTCGTGCGACTGCCGGGGCAGAAACAGCACCGCGATCGCTCCACCGATAGGCACTTCCAGAAGCCAACTGAGAACGTGAGCGCTTTCTCGCGAAGGTGCGTCCCCTGCATCGACGATCGAAGCGGCGGTCGGCCACATGCGCACGACGAACAGGGCGACAAGCGCAGCCGTGACCCCGATCGCTGCGCGAACGGTCCGGCTCTGTTGCTTCGGAACGAGCGCACCCACAAGCGAGGCGCCGATGACCGGGATGGCGCCGTCGAAAAAGCGCGCGGCGACCACGGCGACGAGGGCGACAAACAGCATCCCGGCGAGATACGCCGGCTGCAGGGGCGACGGCTGGTCCTGCTTGAGAGGTGTTGCTTCCGCGTTGGCCATGGGTGGTCGTTCCTTCAGAGTGCAGAAGAGACGATAGGCCGTGCGGCAGGTCGAGCGATCCTCATCGTCTTCGTGCCAACGAACCCAAACGCGTTTCGGACTGCGAGACTTACGGTTGTGGCCTTGCCCGGCTCGACGCGAAGCTTGAGCGTGCGATCGGCCGGATCCGCGCCAAAGGCCGGGGCGGACTCTTTGGCGGTGTCGCCTTCGGTGTGCCAGCGGTACCCGTAGCCGACGCCCGGCGCGGCGGTGACCACGTAGTCATCGCCGCCCCCGTCTGCGACGGTTGCCTCGGGGTGAGGTACCGTCAAGAACCAGCCGACGAATGCGAGACCGAAGACCATCATCGCCGCGTACATGTGTACGACGCCGGTCTGGAACGCCCGGAGCACGGTGCCCGCCGCGGCGACGATCAATGACGTGAGCCGCGCGAGGATGCCGTCCACGATGGATCGATCGACCGCGGCACTCGTCTCTGCCAGCGCGTCGACTCCGGCGATGACAGTCACATCGTAGAGTTCGTCGATTCGCCATTTATCGAGAACCAGTTGGTAGAGTGCCGGCTGCGCGGCGGCGAGGCGCCGCGCGGGCTCGCCCTTCTCCATCACGTACACCCACCAGGCGATCGCCGTTCCGACCGCGAAGGCCGAAAGGCCGCCGATCGCGAGCGGCCACTCCACGTGTTCCGCCCAAACCGGGTCGTTTCCATGGCGGAACAGAACGGCCCCCTCTATCGCCCCCTTGAAGACCGGTTCGAGCCAATGGTCGAGCGGCTTTTGCGCGACGATGCCAAACCCAGGATTCAAAATGCCGGCGAAGAGCGAGAACGCGGCCAGGATGATGAGAGGGACGGTCATCGGCCAAGGTGACTCGTGAGGCGGGTGACCGGGCTTCGAGAGATCTTCGTCGTGGGGCAGGTGTTGCCCCGGGGCCGGATCCGCACCGTGTTGCCGTTCGTGCCCGACGCCAACTTCGTGTCGGGCGAGCAGCGACGGTCGGCCCACCGTCCAGCCTCGAAAGTCGCCCCAGAACGTCAAGAAATAAAGACGGCACATATAGAAAGCCGTCAGCGTCGCGGCCAGAACGCCGACCCAATAAAGCGCTCCCCCGAGCCACGCGGGCGGCTCGTACACCCGCAGTTTGTGCAACATCGCCGAGTTTGCGAGCGGGTTGACCGTGTGGTTGACGAACGCGTCGTACAGGATTTCGTCCTTTGAGAAAAATCCGCTGGTGAATGGCAGTCCGATGATGGCGGCGGTCGCGGCGGCGAACGTCCAGTGCGTCAGTGGCATCCACTTGCGCAGGCCTCCCATGTTGCGAATGTCCTGTGCCTTATCGTCGTCGTGGATGCGACCGTGCATCGCGTGGATGACGGACCCGGCGCACAAGAACAGACAGGCTTTGAAGAAGGCGTGAGTGAAGACGTGGAAAAAACCAGCGGAGAACGCGCCTACCCCGACGCCGAGGAACATGTATCCGAGCTGGCTCACCGTCGAGTACGCGAGAACCTTCTTGATATCCGTCTGTACGAGCGCGATGGTCGCTGCGAAGAGGGCGGTGGCGGCTCCGATGATGGCGACGACCATCATCGTGAAGGGCGAAAGGACAAAGACGAAGGACAGCCGGCAGACCAGGTAGATGCCGGCGGTCACCATCGTGGCTGCGTGGATGAGCGCCGAAACCGGCGTGGGGCCAGCCATGGCGTCCGGCAACCAGACGTACAAGGGAATCTGCGCGCTCTTGCCCGTACACCCGAGGAGTAGCGCAAGGGCCACGGCCGTTGCGGCGCTGATCGTGAAGGGTCGGGCCGGCTGCAAGAAGTGCAAGGGGCCCGCGGGGTATTCGCCGCCTCCGAGCGGCCACACGTGAACCCGCCAGGCCTCGCCGGGATGCAGCAGGTTGCTTGCGCCGTTGGCGATTCCGTTCCAGTCGAGCGCGCCGGTATAGTGCGCCAAAAGGAACATGGCGCACAACAAGCCGAAGTCACCGATTCGATTGGCGATGAACGCCTTCTTGCCAGCCGCTGCGTTGGCATTGCTCTCGTACCAGAAGCCGATGAGCAAGTAGGAGCACAGGCCGACGCCTTCCCAGCCGACGAAGAGCAGCGGAAGGTTGTCCGCGAGAATCAGCGTGAGCATCGAGAAGATGAACAAATTGAGATACGCGAAGAAACGCGCGTATCCCGGGTCTTCGGCCATGTACGACGTCGCGTAGAGGTGAATGAGGAAACCCACGCCGGTAACGACGAGCATCATGACGCCACTCAGCTGATCGATGCTGAACTTGACGGCGATGGGGATGTCCGCGCCGTCCCGCCCGCTCGTATGCATCCACTCCCACGCGCTCCATGACAATTTGACCTGGGCGTCCTTTTGCTGGCCTACGAGCTGCGCGAGCTCGACGAACGCGGCCACTGCGGCGACAAAGCTGATGCCCACCGCGGCCAGCGTCATCAGGCGCACGGCCGGCTTGCCGAGGCGCTTGCCCCAGACGCCGTTCACGAATGCGCCGCAAAGCGGCATCCCGAGGATGACGGCGATGAGCGCGTAGTCGTTTTGCGGAAATAGCGAGAGCATTGACGATGGGCCCCTGCGGCGTCGGTCAGTTTTTCAAAAGATCGGCCTCGTCGGAGCAAACGGTCCGCCGAAGACGATAGAGGGCAAGCACGATGGCGAGTCCTACGGCTACCTCAGCCGCCTCGGCGGCGATGATGAAAAATACGAAAATTTGGCCTGTGTGGCTTTGCCCCGGATACGTCTGCGTTGCGTCGTGCGCGAGGTGCGAACGGTTGAAGGCGACGAGCGCGAGGTTCGTCGCGTTGAGCATGACTTCGATGCTCATCAAGCTCACGAGGACGTTGCGTCGCACCAGGAAGCCGACGCCACCCAGGACAAAGAGCGCTGCGCTGACCAGAACGTAGTGTTCGGCTGCGATCATGCCGTGTGCTCCTTCGCTTCGTCTGCGTGGATTTCGTGGGAGAACACGCCCGCACGATCGTGGACCGAGCGCTGGCCCCCGACAGCCGAAACGGGCGGGCCGCCCTGGGCGACAGCTCGTTCGGCCCTCGACAGCGTGTGAAATCCTTGGCGCCCGCGGGCGACGGCGATTGCGCCCACCACCGCGACCATCAACAGGGCGCTCGACACCTCGAACGGAACGAGGGCGTCGGAAAAGAGGATGCTCCCGAACGCTTCGATTCCACCGTAAGACGACTCCGCGCGCGGCATCGGCGCCAGGGGACCGGCCGCCCGCACGAGCGAACCGACAGCGCCGACCCCGAAGAGTGCGAACAGACCGCCGCTCAGCGTGCGAACGGCGAGCCCTCGCCGATCGAGGGGAGCCGTGGCATTCGGCCCGAGGAGCATGATGACGAACAGGAAAAGGACGACAATCGCGCCCGCGTAAACGATCAGCTGAATCGCCGCCAGGAACTCCGCGTGCAATTGCAGAAACAGCGCCGCGACACTCAGAATGAGCAGGAGGAGCCCCATCGCACCACGAATGGGATTGGTTGCGACGACGACGGCTACCGCTCCGCCCACGGCGCACGCGGCGAAAAAGTAAAAATAGAGCGTGTCCAGTGCGTTCATCGGCGATCTCGTCCTTTAGGTCCAGGGCTCCACCATCAGTGTGGCGTCGGCGCCGGACGTTTCGCCGCGGACATGGCTCTCGAACTCGCGTCTGAACTTCTGGAGAAATGCGAGCGCCGGCATGGCCGTTCCTTCTCCGAACGCGCAAATCGTATTGCCCATGATCCCGTTTGCGACGTCGTGAAGCGTATCGAGCTCCACCATGGATGCTCGGCCGTCGAGGACCTTGAGGCAAACGCGCTCCAGCCAAGCGCTGCCTTCGCGGCAAGGCGTACACTGCCCGCACGATTCATGACGGTAGAATTGCATCAGGTTGTGCATGCACCGTACGGGATCGGTGCCCTCCGCAATCACCGTCACGCAGCAGGTCCCGAGCATCGTTCCGACGCCGCGCATGGTGTCCACCCCGAGCGGCACGTCGAACACGCTCTTGCCATGCCACGGGTGGAGCGGTGACTTCGGGTCGGACGCCTGCACGATCTCGTCGGGACGGAGCACGGGGGTGGAGGAGCCTCCCGGAATGACGCACATCACGCCGCGGTCGCCGAGCACGCCGCCGCCGACCTCATAGATGAGTTCATTGAGGGTGGGGCCAACCGCCAGTTCGACGATTTGAGGGCGCTTGACGTGCCCGTTCAGCCCATACAACCGGACGCCGCCGTCGCCGAGCCCGTGCAGCGCCGACAACTTGCTGAACTCTTCGCAGCCCATGCCGAACGCCGTCGGCACCGCGGCCAACGTCTCGAGGTTATTGACGGTCGTTGGGCACCCGAAGACGCCGGCGTTGGCCGGGAAGGGAGGCTTCATGCGCGGTTCGCCGCGGCGCCCCTCAATCGAGTTGAGCATCGACGTTTCTTCGCCGCAGATGTACGCGCCCGCGCCGGAATGCACGTAAATCTCGATCGGGCCCTGGGTGCCGAACGGCGAATTTCCGACGTAGCCCTTCGCGCGCGCCTCGATGAGAGCACCTTCGAGACGAGCCTTCGACAAGTGCAGCTCGTCGCGCACGTAGATATAGGCGACGCGTGCCCCGATGGCGTAGCTGGCGATGAGGGTGCCCTCGATGCACGCATGCGGGTTGCTCTCCATCAGCGTGCGGTCCTTGTGCGTGCCCGGCTCGCCCTCGTCGGCATTGACGACGAGATAGTGAGGCTTCGCGCCGACCGTCTTCGGCATGAAGCTCCACTTGACCCCCATGGGAAATCCTGCCCCGCCTCGCCCTCGCAGGTTCGCCTTCTTCGCTTGGTCGACCACTTGATCGCGGCTCATCGTGGTCAGCACGCGGCGCGCAACTTGATAGCCGCCGAGCTCCCGCTCGTACGCGGCCAGCGTCCAGCCCTGCGGCTTCGCGTACGTCCGGGTCAGATAGTCGGTGTGCTTGAGCAAGGGTTACTCCACGAGCTTTGCGAGAATTTCGTCGACCCGCGCGCGTGTCAGGTTCTCGTAGTAATTGCGGTCGACTTGCATCATCGGCGCGGTGCCGCAGCTCGCCAGGCATTCCGCTGTCCGCAGGGTTACCTTTCCGTCCGGCGTCGTCTCGCCCCGCCGGATCCCGAGCCTCTGCTCGCAGTGCGCGAGGAGGTCGTCGGCGCCCCGGAGCGCGCAGGGAAGCGTGCGGCAAACCCAGACCTGGTGCTTGCCGACCGGGTGTTGGTTGTACAGGGTGTAGAAGGTGACGACGCCTTCGACGTGGGCGGTCGAAAGGTCGAGTCGCTTCGATACGAAGTCGATCACGTCCGCCCCGATGTACCCTTCTTGTTCTTGGCAGAGGTGAAGGAGAGGCAGGGTCGCCGCCATCTTGGTCGGGTACCGCTTCAGGATCTCCTGAAGCTTGTGCTCACGTTCCGGGCTGAGAGCAAAGGGCATCGCGCGGCAGTCCTTAGCGAAGTCGTCGGCTGCGGTCGATACCGCTCCGCGGCCAGGGGCCGGAGTCGCGCGGGAAATGCGCGAAACTCCACCAAAACCCGCGCGAAAGCTAGTGGGGTCCATGCGCACGTGTCAAGCCACGCGGCCGAGCCGGCCGGGGCGCCACGGTCCGAGGCGGCGCGGATACGAGGGGCGATGCGGAAAATTGCTTGAGCGGCCCGATCGCGAACCGCTATGCTCCGGAGGCGCGATTGGGTCGTGTTTCGGAATTCCCCGACGCGGCCGCGCGGGCCGGTTTCGCTTGCGGCGCCGCCCCATGCACGGAGGTGCGCGAGTGTTCTGTCCGAACTGTGGCACGCAGAACCCGGATGCGGCTCAAACGTGTTCGAAGTGCAATTTTCACCTCAAGAGCGTGGCCGCACCGAAGTTCAAGGGCACCATGCTGATGATGAATCAAGCGGCCGCCGCATCGAGTACGCCTCCGCCGGGTGCTGCGGCGGCGCGTCCGGGCGTCGGGCCGCAGCCTCCGGGGGCCTGGGCGCCGGCCATTCCGAATAAACTGAAGGGAACGATGGTCGGCGTCGCGCCGATGGCGGGTCTCACGCCCACCCCGCCGCCGGCGGCCGTTCCGGCTCCCGGGCCGGCGGCGGTCGTGGGTTCCCCCCGCGGAACCTTTTCTGGGGCCGAAGGGGCATCGGCGTTCTCGCCACCGGTCCCGCAGCCGGGCGTAAACCCGCTCGGCGGAACGGTCGCAGCGGATCAGAGAGGGTTTCCGGGCGGCTTCGGTGCGCAGCTGCCCGCCGGCTCGCCTTACTCTGCCCCTTTGCCCCACCAGCACATGCCCGGCACGCAGCTCATACCCGGGTCAGGTGGCGCCTCCCCCTTTGGGCAGTACGGACCGCCCCCGCCCGGTGATGCTTCGCCGCAAGCCCACGGGGGGAACCCGTACGCCTTCCCCGTTGCGCCCAATCCGTATGGGGGCCCCGGAGCCTACGTCCCGCAACCAGGAGGGGTTGGCGCGCCCGGAGGCGGATCGGGAACCATGATGCCGTACTCGCAGCCGACGCCGTCGTCGTTGGCTGCTCTGGGTCTGGGAACGGGCTGGGGCGCGGGGCCGACCCGACGGAATGCGCTTCTGACGTTCGTTCTGCCCGTTGCGGTCATGTTCGCGGGCGCCATTCTGAACGGCGTCCTTTCGCTGCTGAGCCCCGCGCTTGGGATCTTGGGTGCGCTCGTCACCTTGGCGGGGGCCGTCTGGTCGCTCGTGTTGGTCATTGTCATGGCGAACGAGCTCAAGTCCGTGACGCGGAGCGAGACGTTCGCCTGGTGGCCCGTATTCGTTCCCATCTACAATTGGTACTGGGCCTTGATCCTCGTTCCTCGAGAGGTTGCGATCGCCAAACAACAGCGGGGGGTTCAAAAACCGCCCCGGTCGATCGTGCTCTACTTGTTTCTATGGCACTACGCGCTCGCGTCCGACTTGAACGATCTCTGCGCCTGATGCTGCGCGGCGCAGCGCGAGAGCGACGGCCCGACGATCGCCCCACGCCGCGACAATCTCCTCGAATGTGCAGATCTACAGATTGAAGCGGAAGTGCATCACGTCGCCGTCGCGAACGACGTACTCCTTTCCCTCGATCCCCAATTTGCCGGCGTCCCGCGCCTTCGCTTCCCCGCCTAGCGCTACGAAGTCTTCCCACCAGATCACCTCGGCCTTGATGAAGCCCTTCTCGAAGTCGGTGTGGATGACTCCGGCGGCCTGAGGAGCCTTTGCGCCGCGGCGGACCGTCCAGGCCCGGACCTCCTGCTTTCCGGCGGTGAGGAACGTGATGAGGCCCAAGAGCTCGAAGGCGGTCCTCACGACCGCGTAAAGGCCCGGCTCTCGGAGGCCGGCGCTCGCAAGGAACTCGGGACGGTCGGCGGGATCGAGCTCGGCGATCTGCGCCTCGAGTGCTGCGCAGATGGGGGCGACGAGTGCCCCTTCGGCATCCGCGTATTTCTTGAGCGCTCCGAAGTGCTTGTTCGCGTCGAGCCGGCCGAGCGAGGCCTCGTCCACGTTGGCCACATAAAACGTGGGCTTCGCGGTGAGCAGGTGCAGCTCCCGAACGATCCCCGCGGCCTCCGGATGGTCGGGTGCCCGGAACGTTCGCGCCGGCCCTCCCTCGTTGAGATGTCGCGCCAGGCCATCGCATATCTCGAGCGCGAGCCTTTCGAGCGCGCTGTTGGCCTTCAGCAATTTGCGCGCGCGATCGCCGCGCTTGGTGACGGTCTCAAGATCCTTGAGGCAAAGCTCGGTCGTGACCGTTGCGATGTCGGCCACCGGATCGACGCGGTTTTCGACATGAACGACGTTCTCGTCTTCGAAGCACCGCACGACTTGGACGACGGCGTCGACTTCGCGAATGTGCGACAGGAACTGATTGCCCAAGCCTTCGCCCGTGTGCGCTCCTCGGACGAGGCCGGCGATGTCGACGAAGTCGATCGTCGCCGGCACGATGCGTTCGGCATGGACCACACCGTCGAGGGCTCGTAGGCGATCGTCGGGTACGGCGACGACGCCGACGTTGGGCTCGATGGTACAGAACGGATAGTTCGCCGCTTCGGCCTTCGCCGACGAAAGGGCGTTGAAGAGCGTCGACTTGCCAACGTTCGGCAGGCCAACGATTCCGACGGCAAGGCCCATGACGAGGGGCCGCGAGCTATCATGCGCCTCCGACCGTCGCAAGCCCGACCGGCATTGGGCCGTCGCGGTACGGTAAAAGCGAGCGCAGCATGAAAGGCATGACGATCGCCCTTTGCGTGACGGGCAGCATTGCGGCGTACAAGGCCGTTGAGTTGGCTCGATTGCTCGTCGCGTCCGGAGCCAAAGTGATTCCGGTCATGACGACGTCTGCACAGCGTTTCGTCGGCCCACTCACGCTCGCGGGCATCTGCGGAGAGCCGGTGGCAGCCGACATGTGGGATGCGTCGTTTGCGGGGGAGATGCACGTGGCGCTGGCCCGGCGGGCAGACGCCGTTGCCATCGTGCCCGCTACCGCGGATGCTCTCGCGCGCCTCGCTCAGGGTCGCGCCGACGACCTGGTCGCCGCGTTGGCCCTGTGCGCGCGCGGTCCGGTGCTCGCTGCGCCGGCGATGCACCCGCGGATGTGGCTGCACCCGGCAACGCAGCGCAACGTGGCGGAGCTTGCTTCGCAACGGCGCGTGACCCTCGTGGGGCCCGAACACGGCCCGGTGGCATCCGGCGAAGTGGGGGTTGGACGCATGGCGGAGCCGGCCGAGATCGCCGCCGTTCTGGCGAATTTGCTTTCGCCCCAGGACCTGTCCGGCCTTCGATTGATCGTCACGGCGGGGCCGACTCTCGAGGACCTCGACCCCGTGAGGTTCATAGGCAATCGTTCGAGTGGGCGGATGGGCTTCGCGATCGCGCGGCGAGCAGCCGAACGTGGAGCGAACGTCACGCTGATCGCCGGCCCCGTGCAGCTGCAGACGCCGCGCGGCGTGCGGCGGGTGGATGTCCGCGACGCAAACGCCATGCGCGCGGCGCTCTGGCAGGCGATGGGCGCCGATCTGTCGGGCACCGACGCCCTGGTCATGGCGGCTGCCGTGGCCGATTACCGCCCCACGGAATCAAGCGCGACCAAACTGAAGAGGACCCACGAACGGGTGACGATCGATCTCGTCAAGAATCCGGATCTGATCGCCGAAGTGGGTGTCGCGCGAACACGCGGAAGCCGACCGGTGCTTGTCGGGTTCGCGGTCGAAACCCATGGCGGCGAGGCGCTCATCGCGTCAGCTTCCCGCAAACTCGTTGAAAAGCGCGTCGACTTCGTGGTGGCGAACGAAGCCGACAGTTCGTTCGGCCTCGACGACAACCGCGCGACGATTGTTGCAGCGGGAGCGATTGAGCCATTGCGGACGATGCCGAAGCCGGAGCTCGCCGACATCATCCTCGACCGCGTACGCGCTCGCCTGCTGCTATGAACGTTGCTTCGACAATGCAAATCACGGTCAACGGTACGCTCCGAGACGTCCCTGACGGGATGACCGTTCGTGCGCTCGTGGTTCATCTGGGGTTCACAGACGGGCCCGTTGCGGTCGAGATCAACGGCGCCGTCGTGCCGCGCAGTGACCACGTCACCCACCCGATGGTGACCGGCGACATCGTCGAGATCGTTCACTTCGTTGGCGGCGGCTAACTCGGGCGCAGCACCCGCTTTACCCACGCGATGACGAGGTTGTCGTCGGGCTTGAGGAAGACGGGGCCCCTTCCTCGGGCGCACTCCACGAGCGAAGGGACGCCGCCCGCGGTGAAGAATGCCACGGGGATCCCAGGATGCTTCGCGGCGAGCGCAGCGGCCAGGACGGTCCCATCGCCGTCCGGAAGCTGCAGATCGAGAACCGCACACGCCGGCGCGACCGTAGCGCTCGCCTCGCTCGCTCGCGCACTTTGAACCGACTGCGCCTCGCGAACGGCGAACCCCTCGGCGACCAGGCGTCTCCCGAGCGCAAGGCGCACCAAAGGCGAATCGTCGATGAGGAGGACCGTAGGCATGAAGCACTTCCCCCCCGAGCCGCTGCACCATAGCCCAATCGAAGCGAATCCGTCTGCTAATCTCTCGCGCATCGCATGACCATCTCCCCTTCGGGCGGCCCGACGAGCGCTTTCGTGCGCGAGCTCTATGGCCGCCCCTTGTTTGCTCTGATCGACCAGGCGCGTGTGGTTCATCGCGCTCATCACGCCGACGGGCAAGTCCAGCTTTGCACGCTGCTCAGCGTCAAGACGGGCGGCTGTCCCGAAGACTGCGCGTATTGCCCGCAATCGAGCCACTACACCACGTCCACCGAGCCGGAAAAAATGCTCGGTGTCGATGAAGTTCTTGCCGTCGCCGCGCGCGCTCGAGCGGATGGGTCGACGCGCTTTTGCTTGGGAGCAGCCTGGCGCCAGGTGAAGGAGGGACCTGCGTTCGATCGCCTTCTCGCGATGGTTCGGGGGGTGAAGGCGATGGGACTCGAGGCGTGCGCGACGCTCGGGATGCTGGACGACCACCAGGCGGCCCGGCTGAAAGAGGCGGGACTCGACGCCTACAACCACAATCTGGATACGAGCCGTGAGCACTACCGGTCGATTATCTCGACACGCACGTACGACGATCGGCTTCGTACGCTGCAGACCGTTCGCGCAGCCGGAATCACAGTTTGCTCCGGAGGAATCATCGGAATGGGCGAGAGCGCCGATGACCGCTGCGAGATGCTTCGTACGCTCGCGAGCCTCGAGCCTCAACCCGAGAGTGTTCCGATCAACGCGCTCGTTCGCGTTCCAGGGACACCGCTGGAGCATGGGCCGCCGGTCGACCCACTCGACATCGTTCGAATGGTCGCCTGCGCCCGCATCCTCATGCCGCGCGCGCGTGTGCGCCTCAGTGCGGGCCGGAGCGATTTATCTCGCGAGGCGCAAATCCTTGCGATGTACGCAGGCGCGAATTCGATCTTCTTCGGTCGCGACAGGCTTCTGACGACGCCCAACCCGGACGTCGATAAGGACCGCGCGCTGCTCCGCGACGCGGGCCTGCGAACGCTGGAGCCGGTGTCAGGCTGACCAACCATGCCGTACATCAAACCAGAGTACCGGAGCACTCTCGACCCGGCGATTCGCGAGCTGTCGGAGCGCATTGCCGAACTCGCCCATCGCATACCGGAAGAAACCGCGTTCGCTGGTCTCCTCAATTACGCGTGCACGTCGCTTGCCATGCGGGTCATTGAGGCACGCTTCGGGCAGATCCGTTACGGCACGATTGCAACCGTCACCGGTGTGTTCAAGAACGTCGCCGACGAATTCTATCGGCGAGTCGCTGCGCCCTACGAGGACCGGCAGATCGAAACGAATGGCGACGTGCCCTCGTTCGAGTTGCATGCAAAACGATCGGGCCAGTGAGTCGGGGAGACGCTCCGAGCGTTAGTCGGCCATCGCCCGCAGTTCCATACGCCGGGGCGGCGCAACCCAGCCGCCTGCCGAGCAGGCGACGTACGAAGATGACAAGACAAATTCGGCTGGTCGCCGTAGGTGCGGGTTGCCCCGTTGGCCTCATCCGTAAGCGATCCGCTCTCGGACGGCGCGCGGACGGCGCTGCAAGACAGCGTCGAAGCGGGAGAGACATGGCGGGAAGCGGCGAGGGGATCGGCCGCGGACCGTGTGTCCCTTGAACGGAATAGGTGTCCGTGGTAACAGACTTGCCCATGAGTGACCGGACGCTACGCCCCGAGACGATCGCACTTCATGGAGGACAAGTGCCCGACCCCGCAACGGGGGCGCGCGCGGTACCGATCTTCCAGACGACCTCGTACCAGTTCAAGAGCACCGATCACGCCGCCAACCTCTTTGCCCTGAAGGAGTTCGGCAACATTTACACGCGGCTCATGAACCCGACCACGGACGTGTTCGAGCAGCGAATCGCCCAACTCGACGGCGGGGTGGGCGCTCTCGGTGTCTCGAGCGGGCAGGCCGCCACGACGCTCGCGCTTCTGAACATCGCGCGTGCCGGCGACGAGATCGTCTCTGCGGACAACCTTTACGGCGGAACGTACAATCTTTTCAATTATACGTTTCCTCGCCTCGGCATCAAAGTGCACTTCGTCAAGTCGAACGACCTGACGGCGCTGGCCAAAGCCATCACGCCCCGCGTCAAAGCCGTCTACGCAGAATCGATCGGGAATCCGAAGCTCGACGTGGCCGACCTCCAGCCGATATCGCAGATCGCCCACGACCACGGGGTTCCGTTCATTCTCGACAATACGGTGTCGCCGTATCTGCTGCGGCCGTTCGATCATGGCGTGGACGTCGCCGTGTACTCCGCAACAAAATTCCTGGGCGGCCACGGCACTTCGATCGGCGGCGTCATCGTCGACGGTGGCAAGTTCGACTGGTCGAGCGGCAAGTTTCCGCTGATCTCCGAACCGGACCCCAGCTATCACGGCCTTCGGTTCATTGAAGCGCTGAAGCCAATCGGTAACATCGCCTACATCATCAAGGCCCGCGTCACGCTGCTTCGCGACTTGGGGCCCGCACTCTCGCCGTTTAACTCGTTCCTGCTGCTTCAAGGCATCGAGACGCTGCCCTTGCGGCTGGTGCGGCACTCCGAGAACGCCCTCGCCGTGGCGAAGTTCCTGGAGCGGCATTCCAAGGTCGCTTGGGTGAACTACCCGGGGTTGGAGGTAAGCCCCGACCACGAACGTGCAAAAAGGTATCTTCCTCGTGGGGCCGGAGCCATCGTTGGCTTCGGCGTCAAGGGCGGCGTGGATGGCGGCCGAAAATTCATCGACGCGCTCAAGCTCGTATCCCACCTGGCGAACGTCGGCGACGCCAAGACGCTTGCGATTCACCCGGCAACGACGACCCATCAACAGCTGTCGGCCGAGGAGCAGCGTTCGACCGGCGTGACCCCCGACTTCGTACGCCTTTCGGTCGGTCTCGAGCATATCGACGATATTCTTGCCGATATCGAACAAGCTCTGCGAGCGACCTAAACCGCCATGGTCCTGGCGGCCTCGGGACCTCCAAAGGCGCCGCAGCCTGGGGGAAACCACTGGCTCGGCACCGCCCGTTGGCCCCTGCGCGTGGGCATCGTCAATGTCATGCCGCGCGCGGAGACCTACGAGGCGAACATCTTGAGGCCGCTGGCGCGGGCAGTTCTTCCGGTGACTCCTGTCTGGATCCGGCTTCGATCGCACTCGTACGGGAGCAGCGACCCCGACTACATTCACCGAGCGTACGTGGACTTCGAGGACGCGATTGGGGCGGGCATCCTCGACGGGCTGATTCTCACGGGGGCCCCCGTTGAGGATCTCGAATTTCATGAGGTCCATTACTGGACCGAGCTCGTCGAAATTCTGCGATTCTGTCGCAGCCACGTTGCGAGCGTGCTCGGTCTCTGCTGGGGCGGATTGGCCCTCGCCAAGCTCTTGAACATCGAGAAGCGAAATTTCGAAACGAAACTGTTCGGGGTCTTTCAGAATCGCAATCTGGCGTCGGACCATCCCATCCTCGGTGGCGCCGACGAAGTCTTCTGGTGCGTTCATAGCCGGCATTCGGGCGTGAGTGACTCCGATCTCGAAGGTGCACGCGACGCCGGCGTGGTGCATTTGCTCGCGCACGGTCCAGAGACGGGGTACTCGATTTTCGAGAGTTCGGATCGCCGGTTTCTGATGCATCTTGGCCATCCGGAGTACGGCTCGACTCGGCTGCTTCACGAGTGGGAGAGGGACGCATCGCTCGGTCGTCGCGACGTCGATCCCCCGCGCAATTTCGATTTGGAGCGGCCGGTCAATATATGGCAGTCTCACTGCAACGATCTGTTCTCCCAGTGGTTGCGGGATATCGCCCTGAGGCGCGTGGGTAATGGTTATTAGCGGCTGCCGAACATCCCTTGGCACTCGTCCGCGACATGGATCGCGCCCGCCCACGGCGGGCCGCACCGGGTGGGTCTTCTGCCTCTAGGCGGCTCCTCGACGCGAGAGTGTCGCGACGGTGAAGACTCGAATGACGCGTCCGCCGCGCCGAATGCGGATTTGGCGCCTGCGCAATTCCGCGTACGAGCCAAGGGTGGGCGGTGGATCGAAGCGCGTGTCGGTGACCCAAACGATGGTGTCGGCCGCGCGCCAGCGCTTGCGCGGCCACCACGTGTCGAAGTCATCGTCGACCGGCGTGTCGCAGCCGACCGGGACCTCACCGCGCATGGCCGCTTCGACCTGTGCGCAGACGATCCAGTGAGGGCCGACGACGACGACGTCTCCCCGGGGCGAGCCCGGGATCTCGGCCTCGCGCACGTCGGCTCGCACCTCGGCCGCGACGACCTCCCAGCCGTAAAGCTCGTGGGTGATGTCGAGTCGCGGATCGCAAGAGGCGGGCGCGAGGTTCGCGACGGCAGGAATGAGCACCCAAGCGTGGACCAGTGCGATCATGCACGCGCCCAGCGCAACGGCGGCCACGACGAGGCGTCTGGGCACGGGCTGTCGGGCGCGCGCGGCGGCTGGCGCGAGCGCGAGCCAGGCGGGGGCTAGCCAGTGTGGCTCGGCAACGCGGCTCCAGAGGCACAACGGCACCAGCACGGCTGCCGGCAGCGCGCAGCTCACGAGCAGAAGTCCCCCGACGGCTTCGTTGCGCTCTCGCCACAGGGCGCGGCCGGCGGTTGCGAAGAGCGCGATGACGAGAGGAGATACGTAAGCGAGCTGACCCCCGACGAGCGCCCCTGCGTTGCGCAGTGAAAGCCCGGCAGCGATCTGCGTGTCGACGAGGCGATGTCGGAGCATCGGCCAGCCCGTACGAGCTTCGAACGCGGCGATGGGCAAGACGACGACGAGCCCTGCCGTGAGGCCCGCCCATGGCGCCGCGGTACGCGCGTGACCGCGTGCGGGACGCAGGATGTAAGCGATGGCGAGCGTGGGCAATAGCAATAACCCGCTGACCTTGGACGCCGCGGCTACGCCAGCGAGCAGACCCGCGGCCCCAAAGCCCAGCGAGGCGCGCGAGCTTCCCGGCAGCGCGCGCATGGCGAATGCAGCGAAGCCGAGGCTGCCGGTCCATGCGAGCAACAACAACAGGTCGGGCGTCATGGCAAATAGCCCGATTGCCATTTCCGGAACGAGTGCCACGACCAAGGCGGTTCCGAACGAGCGTCGCCACGACGCACCAGCCGCTCGGCAGGCGAGCGCCATCACCCAGGGCGCCGCCGTGGCGAGCGCCGAGGTCGCGAGGTGAGCGCCCGCAGGGGAGGGAGGTGCGCCTGCCCCCAGTGCGCGCGCAAACACACCCACGAGACCGGGGTGGTCGAGGTATGCGGGCTGCGCGTGAAGCGCATAGCTCGCGTACAGCGCTTCGGAGTCCCCAAAACCGACGCGCGTTGCAGCGTAGGCGCGCACGGCCATGAGCACCACGGACACCGCAGCGAGCCATGCGCACTCGATGTTGGCCTTGACCGGCGCGATCACGAATCAGCCCGCATGACGCGAGTGCCGAGCCACGGCGATAGCATTTCTGCGACCGCGATCGATGGCGTGTGCCGGGTCCCCAATGCGGCCTCCACCTCGTCGCAGGCGGCCACGAGCCCCGGCCGTCGATCGAGCGCATCGGCGACCGCATCGGCCATGTCGCGAGCTCGAGCCTCCCGCTGGAGCAGCTCGGCGAAGACTCGGCGTCCGAGTACGATGTTCGGCAGTGCCACGTTGGCCGTCCGCACCCAAAGTCGTGCCGCGATCTCGGTGGTGAGTCCAACGCGATAAGCGACGATGGGCACGGCTCGCGCGAGGGCGGCCTCGAGCGACGCGGTACCTGACGCACAGAGCGCTGCGTCGAACGCGCGCAGGACGCGAGACGCGCCTGCCTGCGGCGAAACATCAAACGTCGGCACGCGTCGCTCCGAGGCGCGCCGTCGCACCCAGCGGCGGGTCGAGTCGTCGAGACTGGGTGCAATCAGGACTCGCGCATCGATGCTGGCGCGATCGGAGCGAACGCGGTCGTAGGCTTCGAGCATGGGTTCGAGCAACTGGCGCGCCTCATGCGGCCGGCTCCCGGGTAGAATGGCGATCGCGGCCGCGTAGGGCGTCATCGCAAGCGCGCGACGCGCTCCCTCGCGGTCCAGCGCGTTGGTCTCGAGCGCCGGATGTCCCACATAGCGCGCGTCGATTCCGGCCTCGCGCCAGATGCGTTCCTCGAACGGCAGTACGACCGCCATGCGGTCGACGAAGGGACCCAACGTTGTGACGCGGCGCGGGCGCCATGCCCACACTTGGGGGGCGCCGTACCAGACGACCCGAACGTCCATCGCATGAAGGCGCCGGGCGAGGTGAGTATTGAACTCGCTGTAGTTGACGAGGAGCGCGGCGCACGGGCGGCGGCGCCGCGATGCTTGGAGCACCGCCCGCCAAGCCCTGAGCACGTGCCAGGCCCGGACGGCGGTTTCGCCGACGCCCAGTGCCGTCGAGAAGCGAATATCGCCCACCAGTTCGACTCCCTGTTCGGCGAGACCTGGGCCGCCCAGGCCGAACGCCTGGACGCCGTTCAGCCGTCCCACGACGGCAGCCGCTGCGCGATCTCCGGACGCCTCGCCCGCTACCACGAGAAGCGACGTCATGCGCGCGCCCCGTCGCCGGTCAACGCCGCGACAATCGCTTCGCCGTCGCGCCGGACTCGAAATGCACCGATACCGGGGATTGTCGCGAGCGCCTCGACGGTTGCGATCTCCGTCGCCGTGGCGGTCTTGAGGCAGTGCCCCGGAAGTACGACCTGCTCGTCCACACCTCGCCGTCTTGCTTCCGCCCGCCGCCAAGCGACAAGTCGCTTTTCGCGCTCCCTGCGCGCCTGGAGGATGCCAGCGGGCAGTGGCTCTGGATGGATGAGAGCTCGCTCGTCGTCGGGCACGCGATCGTCGGCTTCCGCGAGCGCACGGACGGCGTTCTCGAAGAACGGCCTGGTTTCGGGTGAGATCGAGACGCCTCGCATGCGTTCGAGCTCCCCCAGCGTCGCGGGTCTCGCGCTGGCGATCGCCAACACCAGTTCGTGGGCGGCAACCTTGTGCGGGGGCACGTCCCGTACTTCCGCCTCGCGTTCACGCAGGGTCACGAGCGCGCGCAATGCGGCGAGTTCGCGCTCGCCGAGCCGGTCGGCCCCTTTCACGCGCAAATACGCCGGCACGGTAGGGCCGTGCTTCGCCGCTGCGATGGCGCACGCAATGCGATAGCGCGTCTCCTCGACGACGGCTTCATCGATGCCTTTCTCGACGACCTCGCTCCACAGACTTCGATGCAAGGCTTCCAGGTGCTGCACGTCCTGGGCGAGATAAGCGACCATGCCGTCGTCGAGCGGGCGCAGTCGCCAGTCGTGATGCTGCATGTCTTTGCCGATGCGCAGGCCGAGCTCGGAATCGAGCAGAGAGGCGAGGCCCGTAGCGGGTCGGCCGAGCATTCGGGCCGCGATGGCCGTGTCGTGAACGCCTTCCAGCTCGAGGCCAGAGTCGGCTAGAAGGCGGGCGTCGAATGCGACGTCGTGCACGATCTTGGTCGGTCCACGCGCGCCGAGCAGATCCGACAGAGGAGCGATCGACGTTTCGACGGCATCGATGACGGCGATGTGGCCGCCATCCTCCCACGCCAGCTGAACCGTGCACACGCGCGCGCGGTAGGCGTGCATGCCGCTCGCCTCGACGTCTACCGCCACGAATCGTGCTCGGGCCGCGTCGGTGACGACGCTCTGCAAGTCGTCCTGGACCGCCACGACCCGCGGTTTCGCAGCGGATGTCGACTTCAGAACGGTCTCGCGCGTGGCCCTCACACGGACGACGCGCGATCGCGCGTGTCTGAGCGGCGATGATGCCAGCGCCGGAATGCGCCCGCTGCACCCACGAGCGCTGCGGCCCCTATAGCGACAGGCACCGGCGGGGAAGAAGGCTCTACGGGCGACGCGCTGCAGGAAGCGCTTACCGGCTGTGAACACTGGCTCTGAAAGCCGTGGCGCGGGGTTGGATCGCAAAAGTCCTGAGCCACTTGGCCGCTCGGGTCTACGGAGGGGTCCACCGACCGTGTGCCGCCGGGAGGATAGATGGCGCAAATTCCCGCCATGTCGTCCGCAGTCAGAATTCGCTTGCTCGTCGATCCGGGGGAATAGATCGCATACATCGTCGTGTCCGTAGCCACCGAATGGGCAAGCCCGAGGAAGTGGCCGGCTTCGTGAGTAATGATGCTCTGAAAATCGTACCCATCCGAGGGCACCGGGTCGCTGATGGCGAGCGTCACACTGCTGTTGATCTCCATGTCGGCGTCGTAGATCTCGCCTGTGGTGGGGTCGAAGGTCACCGTCGTCAACCCGAGCGTGTTAATCGTGTCGAAATCGCTCGAACCGTCGTCTCGAAAGATGATGACGTGCTGATTTCCTTGGTCCGAATTGTACTGCACCTGGTCGCAGCTCACGGGTCCGAGATCGCGGGCGTCGATGCTGACGCGACCCCAGCCTCCCGCGGTTTGGCAGATCGTTGCCGTCCACTTCGAGAACGCTTCGGCGGCGAGCAGTGCAGCCGTATCGTAAGGGACCTGGACGCTCGCATTCTGTTGAATGTCGTAACTGACGCACGCGTTTCGCCACCAGAGCGGAACCGGGGTGACGGGGGTTGTTTGATCCTGGCACGTTGCAACGAAATCAGCTGGGTAGCATTCGCCCTCCACCGAGGGCGAATAGTCCGCTGGCAGGGCACACGTCGACGTCCGACAGTACCCGCCCGCGCTCCGTGCCGCTACGAGGATGGCGACGAAGGAAGGGATCGCAAGCGTTTCACGGAACATGCAGGCGTTCCCACGCGGACTGGATGTTCCGCGCGGCGTCGTCGACCGTGCTTCCGTGAAGGACGTCCGCCGCGAGAAGGGGCTCGACAGCGGGGGAGGGGACGCGAGGCAAAACGATCATGCCGGCATTGTGGCTGCGCACCACGCGCGCGGGTTGTTGGCTGTTAACGGCGACGACGGGAAACTGGCCCTGACCGCGCGCTGCGACTTCGAAGGTGTGGATCGCGGCGCTCTGCGCGTCGGCCCGCAGGAACACGAGCGATGGTTTGCCCGGAGCAAAGACCGCTTCCCCCTCGACCTCTTGCCCGAGGTTGCCGACGATGCCGCCAAGTGTCCGAACGACTGCGGCGCCTCCTGTCGTCAGCGGTCCGGCAATGGCGCGGTCGACGCTCAACTGCGTATAGCTGTAGATTCGGCCGTTCTCCCAGACCGATGTGGTACCCGTAGGCGTAACGATGGCGACGGCCGTCGATTCGCGCAAAAGACCGTCCCAGGTGGCCGCAATCGAGACCGAAGCCTGTGCCGCTTTCGGAACGATGGCTCCGAACGCCGCGCCACATAACCCGAGCAAGAGGGCCGCGGCCCGTGCACGGAGTTTCGCGCGCAGCATGATGGGAAAGCGTAGCACGCGCGAGGGGTCACTCGGATGGAGACGCCGGCCGTCTACCAGCGCACGAGCGCACATCCCCAGTGCACGCCAGCGCCCAGCGCCAGAAGCATACACAAATCACCCGCCTTCAGATGGCCCGCGCGCGTCTGTTCGTCGATCAAAATGGGAAGCGTCGCCGCGCTGGTATTGCCGAAGCGGTCGATGTTCGAAGGCAGCTTGTGGGGTGGAACGCCCAGCTGATCGCGGACATAGTCGTTGATTCTTGAATTGGCCTGGTGCGCCAGGAACAGGTCAATGCGGTCCATGGGCGTATGGGTCTCGGTGCACAGCGCGCGGGCGCATTCCGGAAGACGTGTGACGGCGAACTTGAAGAGCTCGCGCCCGTCCATTGTCGGAATGTATCGTTGCTCGTCGTAGTCCGAGTGCTTCCAGTAAGGGCGGGACCGAAAGCCGCCCCCCTCGACGTACAACAGTTTCGCCGCCGCCCCGTCCGTGTGAAGTTTGATTCCACGGAGCCCCGCGTCGCGTTCGGTCGCTCGAAACACCAATGCCCCGGCACCATCGCCGAAGAGCACGGCGAGAGCCCGATGCTTGTTGGCGCGCGCTCTGGCTTCGGGGCTCACGCTGCGGCCGCCGGGTTCGAGCGCATCCCAGTCCTCCCAAGGCATGAACCCAGCGTGCGCTTCGGCGCCGACGAACAGAATCGTGCGGGCCGCTCGACTTTGCACGAGCCCGTCAACGATCTGCAACCCGAAGAGCATCGCCGCGCATTGCTGCCGGATGTCGAGGGCCGGAGTGCCGCTTAGCCCGAGCTTGTGAGCGAGCAGCGCTCCCGGCCCCGGAAAAATGTAGTCCGGCGTCATCGTAGAAAAAACGACGTAATCGATCTCGTCCGGCCGAATGCCGGCCGCCTCCAGCGCCCGCTTGCTCGCCTCCACAGCGAGGTCGCTCGCGCCTACGCCTTCAGGGGCATAGTGCCGTTGCCGGATCCCCGACCGCTTGAAGATCCATTCGTCGCTTGTGTCCATGACACGCGACAAGTCGTCGTTCGACACGGGGCGTCCCGGCACATAGTGGCCCGTGCCGATGATCTCGAATCCGAGCATGGGATGATCGTCCGCTCAGCCGCCGCCCGTGCGCTCCCAAGGGTATACGAGCGGCATCCATGCGGCCTGAAGCCCGAGTCGTTCGCGCTTGGCGTACTCCCAATCGGCGATCCGAGCCCCAGCGTAGGCGCCGGCTACGGCCAACGTGACGCCAGCGACCACGTCCACCAGGTAATGCCAACGCAAGAACATGGTTGCGAGGATCATCTGCGTCGCAAAAAACGACATGACGAGCCACGTATACTTGAAGGGCGCCAATTTTCGGTGACGGCAGCTGAAGATCGCAAAAAACGTAGGCACGGCGGTGTGAAGGGAGGGGAAGATGTCCTTCTGCGCTCCCCCGGCATCGACCGCGGCACCGACGAGCTTCCAGAAGGGTCCACCGACGAGCGGGCGGCGGAACGATTCATGAAGATACCAGTACGGCCCCCAACCGGGCACGACCATATAAAGCAGGTGGGCCGTCAAGAATACCAGCAACAGACCCACGGCGAAGCGACCCAGCACTTGAACGTTGCGCTCGAACAAAAGCATGGGCAGCACGTGAATGGTCAGGATCAGGAAATAGAGAAAATAGAAAAAGGCAAACCACTCCGTGGACGGTCGCGACACGAACCGATCGAGCCACACGCTCGGCTCGAACCCGAACACATGCAAGTCGAAAGCGTAGATGCGCGAGTCATCCGCCCACGGACTCACGGCGGGAAGAATTTCGCGCAGTTGGAAGAAGGATCCAACCACGGTCGCGACGACGGCGAGCCGATAAAGTAGCGAACTGAGCGAGCTGCTCCAGCGAAGCAGCGGGACCCGTACCATCGTGAGCACGAATAGGTAGCCGGTAAGATCGGCACACACGCGCACAGCGCAGGCCGCCCGGTTGTGCCCGGCGCCGAGGGCGAGTGCGACGAGCAAAGCGACCAAATACCCGAGAATCAACCAATCTTGTGAAGCGAAGTTGCCCACGAGCAGGGCGGCTCCGCTCGCGAGGCGTTCGGGTCCGCTCGAGTCCATGCCAAAGGAGCGCATCCCGAGCGCCTGCGACACGGCGGGCGATTGAACTCGCAGAGGCGATCCATGGCGCGATCGGCTCGGGTGGGGCTTTCCTGCATCAAAGATGGACATGCAGCGCCTCGGCCGGCCGACTCGTGACGGTTCCAACAAAGCTTAATCCCGACTCATGCCCGACGACAGTTCCATACGCCTGAAAAATGGAGGTAGCGGCGCGCAGGTTTGTACGCAGTGATCCGAACGGGACAGGCGCTCGCGGCTCGTGCCCCGCTCGGATCGCTTGGCGGCATCCGCGTTCGTTGGGCCTAACCGGCGGCGGGGCTCCCGAGCGCGCTACGCCTACGGCCATTTGCGCCGAGACCTAGCACAAGCAGCGGCTCATCGGAGCGGCGCATCTCGACGACGTCGCCGATCGTCACTTCTGCGACGAGATGATCGCCATCCACGAAGAGGCAGGATTCCTTCATCTTGCTCCTGATGGCCAGGACCTCTCCGTGGTCGACCAGCCCACACGTAAGTTCAAGGGCTTCGCCATGGGGCCGATACGGTTCGCGCACGACGTATTGCAAGCTTTGAGAGCGAAGCGGCAACACGCGGCCCCCCGCACTTTGCTGCGCTGCCGTGGATCCGGCGGCCGGGCCGACCCAGAGGCCGCTTGATTTCTGCTCTTCGCCGGCCTGCAACCGCCCGTTCGCATCGAATTTGCGCAAGATATAGCGTGAGGTTGCGGCGGGCGAGACGTGGCAAAAGAGCGACTCGTTGAGGACTCGGTCGAACAGCCTGCGTCCGTTCAGATCAACGCTCATCCGTGTGAGCTCCGTGCGTGGAAGGGCGCCACGCAGTGCCGCCCCAATGGCTGCATGGACGTGGCCTTTGCTAGCGCCGCAGAAGAAGCCCACGGAGTGGTCGGGCGCGCTGTTGACCCCGAGGAGCGGAACGCCCGTACCGATTCCGTGCGAGGCACCGAGAAGCGTCCCGTCTCCGCCGACCGTGACGACGAGATCACAACGACCCTCCACGCTGAACCCATGCGGATGATCGGACCAGACCGATTCGACTCGCAACTCCGCGAGTGCGGCACGAACCTCGTCGATGGTTTCAATGTGGTCGACGTGACTTGCGCGCATGCGCTGCACCGTCTCGTCGCCCGCCTCGAGCAGTGCGAGGATCCGCGGATCCGCTTCCTCGTCGACCCAACGCTGCCAGGAGGATTGTTTGAGAACGACGCACACTCGAGGCGCGCCGCCTCCGGTCGCGTCCTCGTCCATCGGAACACTCACAGGCGCTCCGCCAGCCGACGCGCGGCGAGCTCGGTTTTGGAATCCCGGATCGCACCCGTGCGACAGTGCTCGATGACGTCGCGGAGCGAAACGACGAGGATCGCGGCCGCGCGCTCGAGCGCCGATCCGTCCTCGGTCGGTATCGATCGCGTCGCGGGGTCGACCTCGACCTCGAAGAAAATATGCCGTTCGCCGATCATTCCCGGAGCCGGAAATGTCCAGGGGCCGAGCGCTCGGATGGTTCTTGCCTCGACGAAAAAGCCGAGCTCTTCGGCGAGTTCGCGTGCGGCGGTGGTCGGTGCCTCTTCGTCCGCTTCGACCAAGCCGGCCGGAAACTCCCAAAGCGATCCATCATGCGCCGGCGCGATGGGCCGCAGAGCGCAAGGCGGGCGTACGGCCGACCGAAGGTAGACGAAGCGCGTGCCTTCTTGGATGTAATGCGCAGCGATGACGACCGCATCGAGCGCCTTGCGCGTCCCGATGTCGTAGGGGAATGGGTCGCTTCGGGTGCCGTCCGGATATCGCGCCACCAGGTCGAGACGGCGGACGTCGAGAAAGCCTCCCGTCGCGCCCGCGTCGGCCGAGCGATCGTGTGCGACGGCGATTTCGATTGCGGGCGGTCGTGGCAGCTCCGCCATGGCCGGTGCAGTCGGGATGACCGCGACATGAGTGGGGGGGGTCGCCGGCATGGGAAGGGCGATCGGTACGGGTTCGGAATCGGCGGAGAGGAGCCAGGACGCCACGCGCGGATTTCAACCGTGAACCGGCGGCAAGCGCCAGTCTTTTCGGCTGTTCACCAGGCAAACGTCGGAAACGGCCTGCCGGGCATGGCGAGAAGATACCCCTGCAAGAGGTCGCAGCCGAGCGCCACGAGCATGTCACGTTCGAGGGGTGTCTCGACGCCCTCCGCGACGACCATCATTCCTAACTCTTTGCAAAGCGACGTGATCGATCCCACCAACTTTTCCTTCATGGGGCTCTTGTGCACATCGCGGACGAGGGACATGTCGAGCTTCACAAACTCGGGCTCCAGCGTCGCGAAACTGGTGAGCCCCGCATAGCCGGCGCCCAAGTCGTCGATGGCGATTCGAAATCCCATACGGCGCAACTCGGCGATTTTCGGCCGCGGGTCCGTAACCGCGTCGAGCGAGGTGCGCTCGGTGACTTCGAGCACGACGCGATCCGCGACCGCGGACAGTGGCGACGCGGGCGATAACAAGGACTCGTCCATGAGATCGAGAACATGGAGGTTTACGAAGAACAGCGCATCGGTTGGCGCCTTGGGCAACGGTACACACGCGGCTGCGCGAGCCTTGCGGCCCAAGTCGGGCAGCCGCGAGAGCCGTTCGGCGGCATCGATGATGGCGCCGGGGTGGGGCAGCGCCGTGTCGTCACTGCGCAGCAGAGCCTCGTACCCGAAAAGCGATCGATCGGTCGCCCGAACGATGGGCTGGTAAGCCATCCACAGAGTCGAAAGAGCGCGCTCGAAGCTCGTTTCGAGCCCGATGCGATCGCTCAGACCCAATCCTCCATGGCCGACGAGCGCAAGAGCCTCTCGCTTCATGCGCGCCATATGGTTGAGCCGGACCGCGTGCAACACGACCTTCTCGAGGTCGTCCGTGTCAATCGGCTTGGTCAGGTACCGGAACGCGCCGAGCGCGACCGCCTGCATCGCCGTCGTAAGACCCGGATCACCGGTCATGAGGATGACGGGCACGTCCAGATCCAGCTGGCGGACGGTCTGGAGAAGCTGAACGCCGTTCATCTTGGGCATATCGATGTCGCTGATTACCGCGTCGAACGACGTCTGCGCCAAAAGCTCTGCGGCCCGGTGTCCGTCACCGGCCGTGGATACCTCGTACCCCTTGCTGATCAAGACGCGGGCAATCGCGCGCACGAGCGCCTGTTCGTCGTCGACCAAAAGAATTCGCGCCGAAGCGCTCGTCGATCCAGGTTCGGGGTCGGGCCAGCCAGTCATCGGTCACGAGTGCACGGGTGCTGTCCTGACAGCGTACGCGCAATCGTGCAGCGAGTCCTAGCGGAGCGGGCGGCGCGGGTTCGCGGCTCTCGGCCGCTCATCGCGGAAGCGTTCGGCGACGTCGCTGTCGATCGATCGCCGCGTGTGGGCGCCTGTGCTCGCCGATCGGACCGCGCGCTCGAAACGAACGATGCCGATCTCAAAGGCTCGGCGGGTGCACCGCCCGCGCTTTGCTAGACTGCGTTGCAGCGGAGCGCACGGCAACGGCGCGTCCAAGCGGAAATATCCGGAAACCTTTGCGCCCTTCAAGACGTTCACTTCTGGAAGCAGCTGCGGCGAGCGTGCCAGGTTCGCCGCAGGGGTTAGACGCATGAGCCGCGAGCGGCAGGAAACCGGCATCCAGCGCATCGAGCGAGTTGCGCGTCAGGCCGAGCGACGCATCCGTGGCCTTCGAGGACTTCGCTCCACGTCGAACGCGCTGTGCGCTGCGCTTGGCGTCGCGATCCTGGATGTGGCTCTTCGCAAGGTGGGCGTCGTCGGCGAGCTGGCGGCGCGGATGGTCTTGGGGGCTGCGCTCGCATCGGCCGCGATCGCGGGAGCGGTCGCGTACGCCCGGCGTCTGCCGGAGAGGGCTGGCGCTCGGGCGCTGGATCGATTTCACGGATGGCACGATCGCCTTGGCAGCGCGTTGGCCTTTGGGCAACAGCCGCCGGACAAGCGGACGTCGTTCACCGACGCCGCGATCGACGATGCGGTCGCGCTCGCAAGCGGCGCCCGTCCGGCCCGCGCGGTGTCGATCGTCCTGCCCCGCGCGCTCGCCGTCGTGGCGGGTCTCGCGGGCGTCTGGATGGGCTTGATGCTCTTCGAGGTTCGCCATCACGCTGTCGTCGCGCACGCCCGCACGATCGATCCCATCGAAATGGCCCCTGACGATCTCGAAGGCGTCAAAGACTTCTTGAAGCAGATCCGCGATCGCAACCCAGGCGATGACGTCAAGGTGACGATTGAAGAGTTTAACAAGCTCGTTGACGACATCGCGAGCGAGCGTCTCGATCGCACCGAGGTGTTTCGGCGCCTGGAGGCACTCGATCAGGAACTAGGGACGGCAAGCGCGACGGAGCGGAGGGTGCTCGAGCAGCAACTCGAGGCGATGGGCAATGAAATGCGCAAGGCCGAGCTGACGCGCTCGGTGGGCGTGGCGCTGTCGGACAACGAGCTTCCAAAGGCCCGCGACGCTCTGCATGAACTCGCCAAGAAATTGCGCGGCTCGTCCGCGGCGGTCGACAAGTCGAAGCTCGATCAGATGCGCGAGGCGATCCAGAAGACCATCCAAAAGGCGCAGGAAAGGCAGAATCAGCTCGAGCGACGTCGCCAACAGCTCGCCGACGAGATCCTCAAGACCAAGCAGAACCAGGGCGATGCCGGCATCGACGAAGAGCCCAGCCTTCTCGCCAAAAAGCAGGCGGAGCTCGACCGTTTGGATCGTGACTTGAGCGAGCAGCGCGCCGCCAGGCAACAGCTCGATCGTCTTGACCGGGAGCTTCAACAGGCCGCGGAGGACTTGATGAAGGACCTCGGCCTGAGCGCACAAGATCTCGATCAAGGTGCGGAGGACCTGAACCGGCTGGAACAGCGAGAAATGTCGCAGCAGCAAAAGGAGGACTTGCGCCAGAAGCTCCAGGAAATGCGCGAGCTTTTGCGGCAGCAGGGGCAGAGTGGCGGCTCACAGGTCGTTCGCTTGAAGCGCTTCGGACGAATGGCCCGGGGACAATCGGGTCAACGGGGGTCCTCTCAGGGCGGAGCGGGCCAAAGCGGAGACAGCTCGGGTGGCGAGGACGAACAGGCGCAAGGACCGCGGGGGCAAACGGGCGGCTCGGCGGCGCAAGGACAAGGCCAAGGCCAAGGCCCCGGGTCGGGTGGCAGCCCAGCAAACGCCGAGGGCGGCCAAGCATGGATCGTTGGCCCCAATGGAGAGAAGATCCTCATGTTCTCCGAGGCACGAACCCGCGCGGGAGGGGCGCAGGGCGACGATACCGCGAATCCTTCGAAGGCGGGCGCGCGGGGACGTTGGGGAGAGGGTCACGATCCCCATGTGCAAGGCCAAGCGACGCATCCGAACATGGGCACCGAAGACACGCAGGTGCAAGGGACCGATTCGGCCCAGGGAGGGACGCGAAGTCAGGTGATCCTCGGGGCGGCCGAACGGGGGTTCGCTTCGCGCAATTACCAGAAAGTCTTCACCGAGTATCACCAGGTTGCGGAAGAGTCGCTCGCCAAGGACGAGATTCCGGGCGGCTATCGCTTTTACGTGAAGCGTTACTTCGAGCTCATCCGCCCGCGGGAGGCCCCTTGAGTGCACCGATGGACACGTCAGCCGTTCGAGATCAGGTTTCCATTTTTCGAAAACAGATCGACGATCTTCGGGACGAGATTGCGAAATCAATCGTCGGCAATCGTGAAGTCATCGACGGCGTGATCACCTGCATGCTCGCCGGGGGTCACGCCCTGCTCGAAGGCGTACCGGGGCTCGGCAAGACGATGCTTGTTCGCACCTTGGCCGAGACGCTGTCGCTGACCTTTTCGCGCATCCAGTTCACGCCAGACCTCATGCCAGCCGACATCTTGGGGACGACTGTCATCGACGAGACCCAGGGCGGTGCGAAGACATTCGAGTTTCGGAAGGGCCCCGTGTTCGCGAACATCGTTCTCGCCGACGAAGTAAACCGTGCGACGCCCAAGACCCAAAGCGCGCTGCTTGAGGCAATGCAAGAGCACCGGGTTACGGTCGGCAAACGAACGCACTCGCTCGACGAGCCGTTCGTTGTTCTAGCGACCCAGAATCCACTCGAAATGGAAGGAACGTATCCACTGCCGGAGGCGCAGCTCGACCGGTTCTTCTTCAAGCTGTTCGTGCGTTTTCCGAATCGTGAGGAGCTCCACCGGATCCTCGACTTGACGACCGGGTCCGACATCGAGCCGCGGCGAGCCGTGCTCGATCGGGCGGCCATTCTGGATATGCAACGTCTCGCGCGCAGGGTACCGGTCGCGCGGTATGTCCAAGATTACGCGATCCGCGTTGTGCAGGCGACCCACCCGGACGGCCCCGATGCGCCGGACATCGCCAAGCGTTTCGTGCGCTACGGCAGCTCGCCGCGCGGCGCGCAGTCGGTGCTGCTCGCGGCGAAGATTCGAGCGTTGTTTGACGGCCGATTTGCCGCGAGCGTCGACGACATGCGAGCAGTCGTTCACGCGGCGCTTCGCCATCGCGTCTTGCTCAACTTCGAGGGCGAGGCCGAAGGGATTCAGACCGACCAAGTCATCGACGCCGTCCTCAAGGATGTGCCGGAAGGAAAGGTCGATCAGGGAGCTCGCGCATCGGCGAACTGATCGGCCCTGGAACCTCGATTCATGGGCTTGCTGCATCTGCCCCGACGTCGTCCCAAGGTCGCCCCGACTCCGGAGGCCGATCTGTTCGACGAGGAGTTTCAGCGAAAGCTCGACTATCTGGCTCTCGTCAGCCGTCGCGTGTTCTCCGGACGCATGCGCGCCGAGCGCCGGACCAAGAAGAGTGGCAGTGGCGTCGAGTTCGCGGACCATCGCGACTACCAGCCGGGTGACGACTTTCGATCGCTCGACTGGAATGTCTATCAGCGATTCGAAAAACTGCTCGTTCGTCTATACGAAGAAGAAGAAGATCTTGCCATTTATTTCATCCTCGATACGAGCGCGTCCATGGGGTTCAGCGGCGACATGGCCACGAATCCGTCGCGCGGAGCGACTCCCGCGCTCGGGGAAAAACTCGCGTATGGCATGAAGGTAGTGGCGGCACTCGCCTACGTCGGCTTGGCCAATCTCGATCGGGTCAGCATCGTCACCACCGGCGATCGGGTGCTGAAACGCATGCCGGAGACGCGTGGGAAAACGCGCATCTTCAAGGTACTTCGCTTTCTGCGAGAGATCCGGTCAGAGGGAGCGACGGACCTCGGCGACGCGATGAAGATGTTCGTCGCTCGGAACAAGCGGCGAGGCCTGGCTGTGCTCGTGAGCGATCTGTACGATCCGGGTGGGTTCGAGAGGGGGATAAACGTCCTCCGATACAATCATTTCGATCCGTTCGTAGTCCACGTCATTGACCGCGCCGAATCGAGGCCCCTCGTGCACGGCGACGTGCTCTTGCGCGATTGCGAAACGGGCGACGAGCGCGAGGTCACGGTAACGGCCAAAGTGCTTGACGGGTTTTCTCGGGCATACGGTCAATATCTGGCGGAAGTCGAGCGCTTTTGCGCCACCCATCAAGTGCCGTATGCGCTGGCGGACGTCGGGACGCCGTTTGACGAACTCATCCTGCGCCTTTTCCGGCGCGGAGGATTTCTGAAATGATCCTCGCCGGGTTGTCGCTGGCCGAGCTGGTCGCGATCTTCGGTGCTGCGGGTCTGGGCGTCGTCGCCCTCTATTTGCTCAAACTGCGCCGGCGTGTCGTGTCCGTGCCCTTCGCCCCTCTTTGGGAACGGATTCTGCGCGACCGGGACGCGACGAAGTTGTTTGCGAAGCTCAGGCGCCTCCTTTCTCTTCTGCTTCAGCTGGGGCTCTTGGCGATTCTCGTGTTGGCCCTTGGCAACCCCCGACCGGTCGAGAGCCTGGTTCGCGGGCGGACGGTCGTCGTGTTGGTCGACGCAAGCGCCTCGATGCAAGCGACCGACGTTCGCCCGAACCGCCTGGGCGTCGCTCAAAATGAAGTCAAGAAAATCATCGGCGGGCTTCACGGTGCGGACCGCGTCCTCGTCGCGCAGATGGACGCTCTCGTCACGCCTCTCGGGCCGATGACGAGCGACGCAGCCGCGCTCGAGCGCTCCGTAGACATGATCCGCGAGACCGACACGCGTGCCGACTTTCCTCGAGCGCTTCGCTTTGCAATCGACGCGCTTCGCGGCACGGACAGCCCGGAGATCATCGTCGTCTCCGATGGCGCCCTGGGGCCCGCGGCCGACGCTTCGGGCCCCGTTCACCTCGGCGCCGTGAAGCTGAGCTATGTCCGCGTGGGCCGCGAGAGCCGAAACGTCGGAATCACGCAGTTCTCCGTTCGGCGTTACCCGCTGGAGAGGAGTCGTTACGAGGTGATGCTCGAGCTCACCAACACCGGCTCGGATGCCGAGGACGTTGAGCTACAGCTTCTTGGAGATGGCACCCCCGTCGACCTGACGACGATTCGATTGAAGCCCGGAGAGCGCTTGCCGCGCTTTTACCCGCAGCTGTCGGGAGCGAGTCGAACGCTCGAGGCCAAGATTGCGCGGGCCGACGGAACGCACGACGATCTGCCCGCCGACGACCACGCGTTCGCGTTGCTGCCGGAGCGACGCCGATCGAAGGTTCTGGTCGTGACCGAGGGCAACACGTATCTCGATGCGGCGCTTCTGCTCGACGAATACCTCGACGTGACCGACGTCGTTCCCGACGGGTACGCCGGCGCCGTTGGGAAGGCGAAGTGGGACGCGGTCATTTTCGATCGCGTGACGCCTGCTCAAGCGCCCGGAACCAATGCTCTTTACCTAGATCCGCGAGGCCTCGGCGGGCCAGTCGCGTCACAGGGGGACCTCAAGGCGCCTGGCTTCGACAAGCTCGACCGCAAGCATCCCGTGGTTCGCTTTCTTGCCCTCGACGCAGTCAACGTGTCGAGAGGCCACAGGCTCGTCCCGCAAGCGGGCGACAAGATACTGGGCGCGGCGGAGGGCGGCGCCTCGCCGATTCTCGTGGCCGGCGAGCGCAGCGGGGCCAAATTCGTCGCGCTCGGATTCGACGTGCGCGATAGCGATCTACCGCTTCGGCCGGCGTGGCCCCTCTTCGTTCTGGACTGCATCGACTGGTTCACCGACGAAGACGCGCGGTATCTCTCGAGCTATCGCACGGGCGAGGTCTGGCGCGTTCCCGTGGCCAATGGGACGCAAACCGCGACGATGAAGCTCCCCGACGGTACGACGCAAGCCGTCGCGGTGCAGGACGGGCGGGCGGTCTTGCTGGGCGAGCGCGCAGGATTCTACGATCTGGTGGCCCGGCGTTCCGATTCACCCACGGATGTCGCGGCTTCGGCCCCCGAGACGACTTCGTTTGCCGCGAACTTGGTGAACGCCGACGAGAGTGCCATAGAACCTCGCGAGCAATTAATCGTCGACGGCAAGATCGCCGGCTCGGTCTTCGGCTATCGCGTGGGAGTGCGGCGTGACATTTGGGTGGTTCTTCTCCTCATCGCCGCTGTGTTGACAACGCTCGAGTGGGCGACCTACCACCGGCGAGTGACCGTATGAGCCGGCGGCTGAGTGGAATCGCGATCAGCGCGGTTGCGGCCAGCGCGGGCGCCCTCGGGCTCTGGGCGTATTTGAGGTACGTCTGGTACGCGGGGCCCACGCTGGCGTGGGTCCACCACGGTACCGACTATGAGCTCCTCGCACCGAGGATGCTCGGTGTGGCGCTTCTCGTACCCTACTTCCTCTGGATGATCGGTCGCAGCCTGGCCGACTTACCGCTTGCGCAGCGCGTGATGTCCGTTCTCTTGCGCATCGGTTTCGTGGCCGTTCTCGCCGTCGGCCTGGCACGATTTGCCAGAACCGGAACGAGTCAGAAGGTCTGCTCGGTTTACCTCGTCGATGTCAGCGACAGCATTTCGGACGGCTCGCTCGACGACGCGCGAGCAGAGGTGCAGCGCGCCATCGAGGCCAAGCCGAAAGAGGATCTGGTGCGCATCGTCACGTTCGCGAAGCGGCCGGAAGGCGTGTCGGTCGACAGGGGCGTCGCGGGCATTGTTCGTCATGGTGCGGGGCTCGGTTCCGCAACGGACATCGCGAGCGCGATGCAGCTCGCGTACGCCTTGTACCCCGAGGGGTACCTGCGCCGTGCGGTTGTTCTGTCCGACGGCGTGCAGACCGACGGGGATCTGCTCGCCGAGGCGAATCGCGCCAAGCGCTTCGGGGTGAAGGTTTTCGCCGTGCCATCCAAGCGTCCGGTCCCCGGCGAGGTGGCCGTGCGGGACCTGCGGGTGCCCGATAAAGTCCACGAAGCCGAGACATTTGATCTCCATGCAGAGGTGTTCTCGAGCGTGCCGCAGAAAGTGAAGTTGACCCTGAAACAGGGCGACGTCATCAACGGGCTTGACGGAGTCAGGGTCGTCGAACTCCATGCGGGCGACAACGACGTAACGTTTAAGAGCCGGGCGGTCTTTCCCGGCGAGGTGACGTATTCGCTCGACGTGACCGAGTCGGCGCAGGACCATTTCACCGAGAACAACCGCGCAACGGCGGTTGCGGCCGTGCTCGGCATGCCGGTCGTTCTGTACGTCGACGGGAGCCCGGCTCGCGCATCGTACCTCGCGTCGGCGATGAGCGCGCAACAGCTGAACGTCGACACGTTCGATCCGCTGCCGACCTCCCTCCGGGAGGCGGAGCGCTACGACTTCATCGTCCTGAGCGACGTGCCTGCAGACCGGGTATCGCTCGCGCAACAAGACACGATCGAGCAGTACGTTCGCGATCTCGGAGGCGGGTTTTTGTTCGCGGGAGGCGAGAACGGTTTCGGGCTCGGCGGCTGGAGCCACACGACGATCGAGCGAATCCTTCCGGTGCGCATGGATGCCGAGAAGCGTCGAGACGAACCGGAAGTCGCCATGGCACTGGTCATCGACCGGTCCGGGTCGATGACCGGGCTGCCACTCGAAATGGCGAAGCAAGCCGCGAAGGCGACGGCCGATACCTTGGCGGCGGACGACCTTCTCGAGGTCATCGCATTCGACTCCCAACCGACCCGGATTGTGCGCATGACCGCCGCCAAGCACAGCGCGCGAACGCAAAACGACATTGCCCGGATACAGGCCGGCGGCGGGACGGAGATTTTTCCCGCGCTCGACACGGCGTATCAGGCGATGTCGACGACGCGCGCCAAACGAAAGCATGTCGTCCTTCTGACCGACGGACAAGCGCCTCAGGCTGGAATTCGCGATCTCGTGCAAGCGATGGCCGCTGAGGACATCACCGTGACGACGGTGGGCCTCGGCGGGGGCGTGGACGAGACGCTCTTGCGCACCATCGCCGAATTGGGAGGAGGCCGCTTCTATCGAGTGTCGGATCCACAGTCATTGCCGCGGATTTTCACACGCGAAACGGAGATGGTCAGTCGCGCGGCCGTGGTCGAGGAGTACTTCCAACCGCGTGTCGCGTCTCCTGCAGACTTCTTGCGCGGCATCGATGTGGCCGGCGCTCCGTTTCTTCACGGCTACGTGGCCACCAAGCTCAAGGCGGCCCCCGCTCAAGAGATTCTCGAAAGTGAGCTCGGAGAGCCCATCCTGGCTCGCTGGCACGTCGGACTCGGGTGGACGCTCGCCTGGACGAGTGACGTCAAGAATCTGTGGGCCGTCGAGTGGTTGCGCTGGCCACAGTGGTCACCGTTCTGGGGCCAGCTCGTGCGCGAACACATGCGGCAGCGCAAGCGGCAAGTCTTCGACATGCGCGCGGAGGTCGACCCTGCGACGGGGAATGTCCGAGCCGTTCTGGACGCGATCGGAGCGGACGACCGCTTTCAAAATGGTCTCGACTCCACGCTGATGGTCACCGGTCCGCAGCCGGCGGGAGAGATTCGTCGAGTGCCGATGCGCCAGACGGCTCCCGGACGTTACGAGGCCGACTTTCCGCTCGAACGTTACGGGTCGTATCTGTTGCATGCCTCGCTTGACGAGGCGATCGAAGGCGCGCAAGGCAGGACGAAGACCGCCACTGTCGCGGAAAGCTTCGGGCACGTGACCAACCCTTATCCACGAGAGTATCTGGCGCTCGCGGCCGATACGGCGACCCTCGGGCGCGCCGCGGACGTGACTGGGGGCAGCCTGGATCCCACGCCCGCGCGTGTCTTCGATCCCGATGGCGAGTCGATTCGCTATCACGAAGACCTCTGGCCCCGGTTCGTGGGCGCCGCGATCGTGCTGTTTCTGTTGGATCTTCTCGTCCGCCGCGTTCGCATCGTCGATCGCAGGCGCACGGCCGCCGCTCGAGTCCGGGAGATCGCCTTCCCGTGGCGGGCGTGACGACCCCGTGACCGATCGAGGGTGCCTCGATGCTTGCCGAGCAACATCATCGATGGTGTCGACCGATTTCCGTTCGCGCGCGTCGCGCGCTGCGCTATGGCGACACCGCGCGTCGGTTCTTGCATCGAACGTGACGATGCGCTGCCCGAGCGAGCTGCCGTGACGACGACCGAGACACTCGACCTTGAGCCGATCCGTGGGCGGGAGGATCTCTTGATCCCGTTCCTGCGTGCGTGCAAACCGCGCGAGCAATGGCACATCGGCCCGGAGATGGAAAAGTTCGGTCTGATCGAGCGTAAGGGCATGCCGCTGCCCTACGGCGGTGATCCGAGCATCACCCGTGTGCTCATGGATCTCGCCGAAAAACACGCCTGGATGGCTCAGCGCGAGCACGAAGGGGGGCCCGTGATTGCGCTCCAGCGAGGCGGCGCTTCGGTGACGCTCGAGCCGGGCGCGCAGCTCGAGCTGTCCGGGGCGCAGGCGACCAACATCCACGAAGTGTGCGCCGAGTTCCGCACGCATATGCGCGAGCTCGGCCCCCTGTCTCGTGCCATGGGGGTGCGGTGGCTGGGCGTCGGCTTCCATCCCCTCGCGCGGCGCGAGGACTTCCAGTGGGTCCCCAAGCAGCGCTACGGCATCATGCGCGAGTACTTACCGACGCGCGGAGCGCACGCGCTGGATATGATGCTTCGCACCTGTACCGTGCAAGTGAACCTCGACTACGCGAGCGAGGCGGACGCCATGCGTAAGATGCGTGTGGCGCTCGCGCTGGCTCCGTTGACGACGGCCATGTTCGCCAACAGTCCGTGGAAGGAAGGAAAACCCCACGGAGGCCTCACGTACCGTGGTCGAGTCTGGCTGGATGTCGATCCGGACCGGACCGGTTTGCTTCCGGCCCTCTGGAGGGCGCAAGCGAGCTTCGACGACTACATCGAATGGGCGCTCGACGCCCCGATGTTCGTCGTCATGCGCGAGGGTCACGCGATCGCGAACACGGGGCAGACGTTTCGCACCTTTTGGCAGTACGGATTCGAAGGACGCACCGCCCTGCTGGACGACTGGACGGTGCACTTGAACACCTTGTTCCCCGAGGTCCGACTCAAGAAGACGATTGAGATCCGCGGCGCGGACATGCAGGCCACCGACATGGTTTGTGCATTGCCGGCGGTCTGGACGGGCGTGTTCTACGACGAGCGCGCAATGTCAGAAGCCGAGGCGTTGATCGATGGCTGGTCCTACGACGAGGTCGCGGAGCTTCGCACGCGAGCTTGGCGCGGCGGTTTGCGGGAGCCCTTTCGTGGTCGGCCTCTGGCGGAGATCGCCGAGCGTCTGGTCTCGATTGCGGAAGGCGGCCTCGAACGACGGGCAATCGTCGATGGATCGGGTCACGACGAGCGCAAGCATCTCGCGCGACTGAAACGGCTTGTTGGTGCGGGCCGTACGCCGGCGGACGCCTTGCTCGACGGGATGGAACGAGAGGCCGACCCCCGGGCTGCCATGGTCGAGAGGACTGCACTCAAATGGTCGCGATGACCGCTGAGCACCGCTTAAGCACCGCTTAGGACCCTGGCGCGGGGTCCGGACCGCGGGGTGAGTCGAGATCGCTAGCCGGTCCCGCGGACGGCGCCGACGAATTGCTCGACCTTAATCAAGTCCTTGATGCCGGGGGAGGTCTCGACGCCGCTCGCCACATCGACGCACCATGGCTTCACTTGGTCGATGGCTGCAACCACGTTGTCGGCCCGGAGCCCGCCCCCGAGAGCCAAGCGGCGGCGGCGTGCCAGACTGCTCACGAGCGACCAATCGAACGCGTGTCCAGTTCCGCCGATCGTCCCGGCAACCATCGCGTCGACGAGGATGTAATCGCCGGGCATGGCCTCGGCGCGCGCGACGTCGTCCGGACCGGCGATGCGGATCGCTT
>JBEKOY010000056.1:0-36161 GCA_049521295.1 Polyangiaceae bacterium
GAGGTCGGGGTCGGGGTCGGGGTCGGGGTCGGGGTCGGGGTCGGGGTCGGGGTCGGGGTCGGGGTCGATCGCTAACCGACCGCTTTCCAGTTCTGCCGCGCGACTCGCGCCGCGCGGTCAATCGCTTCGTCGTCGTCGGCGCGCGGTAAATCGGCCGCTCGTCCGAGCACCAATCCGTCGACGGCCTTCACAATCCCCGCTTCGAGCGCCACCAGATCGTAGCCACCCTCGAGCACGAGCGCGATGCGCCCCTGGGCGGAGCCGCTTGCGATCTTTGAAAGCTCTCGTGCCATCCACCCGAACGCATCCGGCGACAGATCCATTTGGCCCAGCGGGTCGCGTGCCGACGCATCGAACCCGGCGCTCACGAGAACGAGTTCGGGCGCAAACGATTCGACCACCGGCAGCACGATGCGCTCGAATGCGCTGGCGTACACGGCGTCGCCCCCGCCCGCCGCGAGCGGCACGTTCACCGTGTACCCTCGGCCCTCCGCTTCGCCGATCTCGTCGACCGCTCCAGTACCCGGATACCACGGAAACTGGTGCGTCGACACGTAGAGCACGCGCGGATCGCGCCAGAAGATCTCCTGCGTGCCGTTGCCGTGATGCACGTCCCAATCGACCACGGCGATTCGCTCGAGGCCCCGGGATTGGGCGTGGGCGGCTGCGATCGCGACGTGGTTCAAGAGGCAAAACCCCATCGCGCTCGCGGGTCGCGCGTGATGCCCGGGCGGTCTCAGAAGCGCGATTCCCTTGGACACGGGGCCGTCGATCATCGCGTTGACCATCGCCACGAGCGAGCCTGCGGCCCAAGCCGCCACGTCGACGCTCTCGGGCGACACGTACGTGTCCGGGTCCAGATACCCGCTTCGGCCGCGCAGCTTCGACAGTGCGGCGAGAAAACTCGGCAGGTGCACTCGGCCGAGCTCCTCGTCGGTCGCGGCCCGCCCCGCCACGCGCTCGAAGCGGACTGACGTCCGGGCGAGGGCGTCGCGCGCGGCGACGAGCCGCTCGGGCCGTTCCGGGTGGTGCCCGGTCGGCACGTGCCGATTGAACCGTGGATCGTCGACGACCAGTGCGAGCGGCGGCGCGGTTTCCGGAGTCATACGCCGCCGCCTACACGCATGTTGCCGCCGTCGGCGGGCGAATGGTAGCGTTTTTGGCGGGTGAAAGCGGCAGCGCGTGAGGGCGCCTGTCTCTTTCGACGTCGAGTCGGCCTGATCTTGGTAACGTAGCGCGCGTCCGAGTGCGGGGTTACCGGGGAGGAGTTCCGAGAGCCAATGCGAATCAAGCTCATCGCGGTCAATTCGTTGATCGTGGTAATCGTCTCGCTGCTGTCGTTCTTGCTCGTGCGCTCTGCGCTCGGCACGGCAACCGGCAACAAGGACGAGCTGTCGGCGCAAGCCGAAGACGCCGCGAACGGGGCCGCCAGCCGCCTTCAGCTCGATGGGCTGAGAGCCGAGCGTTGGCTCGCCGCGGCGGCGTCCGAGGCTGCGACGTTGGATGCGTTGAGCAAGGCGACGGCGACGGCCCGGGGCGATGCGGCGACGACGCAGTGCGATGCTCTGGTCAGCCGCATGAAAAACGCTTCCTTGTTCGAGCGAAACGTGCCGACACTGGTCGCCATCATCGACGCCAACGGCCGGATTGTCGGGCGCAACAACTCGAGCCTGAGCCGCGGCGACGACCTGGCGACCGGCAACAGCGGTCTTTCCGCCACCCTGCGGACCGGGCAATCCGGCTCCGACGTGTGGTACGAGCGCGATCGCTATCTCGCGTCGTACGTTGCGGTTCGAGACGATCAGGGCAAGATTGTCGGCAGCCTCGTCATCGGGCGCCCTCTGAACGACACGCTGTCGCGCGTCAGCGAGGCCACCACAGGACGGCCCATCGTGATCGTCGTTCCGAAAGGCGACGGATTCGAAGTGGTGGGCCATTCCGCCCTGCAGGCGGCGCAGCTCGACGAGGGCGTGCAGAGCGCTTCCACAGACATGCTCAAGAACGCGCTCGGACATCAGCAAACCGACGTGATAAGGCAGGCGGAACTGCTCATGGCGGCTGCGCCGCTCGCCGCTTTTGGCGAAGGGCAGCGAGCTCTCATCGTCGTGGCGGCGCCCGCGTCGCTCATCGCAGACCCGACGATGTTCGTTCTCTTGCCGATTCTTGGGGCGCTCGCGATGGGAATCGTCCTCGTCGTCGTCGCGAGCTGGATGCTCGGCAGTTACATTACGAGGCCGATCAACATGCTGGAAGAGGGGCTTCTCGCCATCCTGAACGGGCAGACCGACAAGCGCTTCGAACTCGAGCATGCGGAGCTCGGCGGGCTCGCATTTCGCATCGATCAACTGCTCAATCAGCTGATGGGCGTCGAAGAGGACACCACCGACGCCGAAGGCCGGGTCTCCGTATCGAGCCACCCGTCTCGTTACACCGAGGCCCTGGACGATCAGGCGTCGGCCGGTATCGCGACCGATCAGGTTCAGGCCCTGTCCGCTGAGCCCGCGGCGCAATACTATGCCCGGATCTACGCCGAGTACGTGGCGGCCAAGAGCGCCATCGGAGAATCGACCGAGCACGTCAGCGAGGCGACGTTCACGGCTCGCATCCAAAACATGGAGTCGGACGCGGAGCAGAAGTACGGTCGGCCGGTGCGTTACCAGGTTCAGTCCCGGAACAAAGAAGTCGTGCTGATCGCTGTGCCCCTGCCTTGAGGATCGGCGCCGTCCGCCTATGTATCAGAGCGTGCGGTAGAGTGGGCGGTCGGCTCTTTGCGTTCGGTCCGGTGATGGGCAGACTGGCGCGTGCCGCGCGGCCGATCCGGGGTACCGGGAAAGCAAGTCATGGGTCTCTTCGATCGATTCAAGAGTGGGCCGGCGCCCAAGCCGCGCGTGAAAAGCAATCCGGCGGCCAAATGGGCGGATCGCATCGAAAAGCGCGTCCAGAACTACGACAGGCAGGAGGCGATTCAGGCGCTCGCCGAAATGGGCACCGCCGAGGCGGCGGAGGCTCTGCTCAAGCGGTTCACTTTTCAGATGGATCCGTCGATCACCGATCAGGAAGAGAAGGAATCGGCCTTTCGCGGGATCCTTCGCGCGGGAAAGGCTGCGATCGAGCCGGTCCGAGCGTTCGCCAACAAGGCCGAAAGCCTGGCGTGGCCGGTGAAGATCTTGAAAGAGCTCGCCGACGACAACGAGTACGTCGAGGAGCTGCTTCGCTGGCTTTCGAGATGGGACACCGAGTACCAAAAGTTCGTGGACCCCAAGGTACAAATCTTGAGAGCGCTCGAGGATCACCGGCATCCCGGCATCCGCGATGAGGTCGAGCGCTTTCTCCTCGACGTGAACGAGCCCGCGCGCTTTCACGCGGTCTCGACGCTTCTGGCTCAAGAAGATGCGGCGAGCACGGCACCCCTCACGGCGCTTTTGCTCGACGACGAGAGTGTCCGCGTCCGCAACCGCATCGCCGAAGGTCTGGCGGCACGGGCATGGACGATCGCGGCCGATCAGCGCGACGCCGCTCGACGGGCGCTGCCGTCGGCGTACACGGTGGACGGGTCCGGTCGCGTAGTCAAACGCAGCCCCTGACCGGGACGCGACCGGCCCGGTCGTTCGCGCGAGGGGCTAGAGTCCAGCCCGCGCGTCCGCATCCGAACGAAGTCGTGGCCGTCGGTTGCCGACCGGACCTGCGGGCTCGATCACGCGAAAAAAACTCAGGCGGCGGGTGCGAGCGCACCTCGGAGCGAGGCCGTTCGGCGGTCGAATCTCGCCACGGCGGCCGGCCACGTTCACCGCGCTCAGTCGGTGAGCTTCGGCGCCGTGGGGAAGTAGAAGCCGATCGACACCGTGACCAACTGGTTGAACTTGAACGTATCGTCCTGAGAGTTGATTTGGCCGTCGGGGTAATTGCCGTTGGGCCCCGATCCGCGCGTGTCGAAGCCCCCGCGGTTCCAGGAAAACGGAACGGCGCGGTACTCGACCCCCAGCGACCAAAAGCCTGCGGGATAAAAGCGGAAACCGACGCCGAACGTGGGCGCGATTTTCGTTTCCGAGGCGAGATCGAACGACTGCGGTTCGTAGCAGGAAAGCTCTTTCGTTCCGCCGCAGCTCGCGCGCTCTTTGATTCCAACGAAGGCCGCGCCGGCGGCGAGGTACAGATCGCTGTCGACGAAGATCTTGTTGAAAATGGCCAGCTTGCCGCGAAACGGAATGAACGTGAGCTGCGGGGCGACGATGTAGTTGATTTTTGCCGTCTGATCGGAGAACGAGGCCTGGCCCCCATACGGCGACGCACTGTGATTGACTTCCGTCGCTGTGCGGATATCACGCGGCGCCGTCTGATCGATTTCCGTCGTCAGCTTGGTCGCCGAGCTGACCACTCCCGCCGCGCCCCACGCGCCGATCGCCAGCCAATCCGTGATCGCGTAGTTGAGCTGGGCGCCCGCCAAGATCGTCCGCCGGTATTCGTCCAGGAGCGTGAACGAAGCCGAGGGCGAGATTTCGAGGCGGCCTTTGCGATACAGCCGCAGGTGCCGAACGGCCGGTGCGCCCTTGAGCGGTCCGGTCAGCTGAAGCTCCTGAGCGCGGGCCGGGCCTGCCGGTGACAACAGCGCGGCCGCGGCCGCAACGGACGCCAGCACCGCGCGGATGAAACGCCGTTTCATCGTCGTCCTTGTCGGGGTTCTCACTTGGGCAACCGATAGTCGAAGGAGGTTGGCAAGAAGAACGACAGGCCGACCTGCAGCTGAACGTCGTTCGTGAAGTGCGTGTTGGGGTCGTACCAGGTCGCCGGATTCAGCGGGTTTTGCGGGCTGTTCAACGGCAACGTCGTTGCACCGGTGGCGACCTGATAGTTCTCGATCTTGTCGAAGAACATGATGTCTCGCACCTCGATGATCGCCGCGAGCCAGCGATTGAAGAAGATTCGGAAGCCGATCCCGACGTCGAAGTTGACGAGGTTGTTCCAATCGAACTTGCGGTTATCGGGGTCGATGACCGGAATCGGCTTGGTGCGAATGAGGCCAACGCCCCCCTCGATGTAGGCGTCGTAGTTGAATATGAAGTCGCCGAAGCCGGCAAACTTGCCGTACATCGGTACGTAGGTGAAGTTCAGGTCGCCGCCCGCCTGGTAGTCATTCAACGGAACCTCGATGATGGCGGAGCGGCGAACCTCGAAATCGAAACCCGAGTTGGAATTCAGTCCACCGTACCAATTTCCATTGAGACCGACGGCGAGTACCTGGGTAATGTAATAGTTGAGGGCGAGGCCGGGCGCGTCGTGACTGACGAACTGGTCGTTCAGCGTGAACGCGAAGTACGGCATGATCTCGAGCCTGTGGGCCTTGATGACGTACTGCTGCTGCACGGCGTAGACCTCCGCTCGTATCGATTTCTTCGCCTCCGTATTCAGATTGATTTCCTTGGCGACCTGGCACTGCGGCGCGTCGGGAGTGATCTGGCAGATGTCGGGCGTCCCGGCGGCTTCGCCGCCCGGCGCGGCGAGCTCGCCCGCGGCCGGCGCACCCGGGGTGGCCGGAGCGCCCGGAGCGGCGGTCGTTTGATCCCCCGCGGCAGGCGGTGTCGCCGGCGTTGCGGATGGATCGACATCTGCGTCTGCGGGGGCGGGGCTTCCGCCTATGGGGGCGGCCGTAGCGGCCCCGGTATTCCCGCCCTTGGTGGGCTTCTTCTGCGCGTGTGCCGCTTGCGGCACGAGCACTATGGCCGCCGCCAGTAGAAGCCACCTGCGAGCCTGCTTCATCGCTACCCCTTCTGCATCCTTCGAGGCGTTGTTGGCCGCATGCTCCAACGAAGCGGCCACACAGTCATCATCACGACGGGTCGTGCTAAACTATCAAAATTGTTGGGGAATCAGGCTTACAGCAAAAGAGAGCGCGACTATATCAGCGCGATTTCGGCTGAGCAACGGGATTAAGTGTCAAGCGGCTTGATCGAGTCCCAAATCTCCACCACTGCCGGTATCCGTCTGTGGAGTCGGTGTTGGCGCGGATCCTGTCACAATGAATCACCTGTGTAGACGATCCTCGGGCGGCGCTCGATGACATCATCGAGGCCTCGTCCCGGAGACGGATGTTTTGAGAGGGCAGAGCGGCGAGGGCAGGAGGCACCGGCCGCGTGTGGTTCGGATTCTCACGCAGCGGCGACTTCCTCCTCGCCCCTGCCGAACAAGGCCTCCACGAACTCGTCGGCGTGAAACTCGCGCAAGTCATCGGCGCGCTCCCCGAGACCCACATAACGCACCGGAACGCGCAATTCGTCACAGATTGCGAGCACGATGCCGCCCTTGGCCGTCCCGTCCAATTTCGTCAACACGATCCCGGTCAAGTCCAAGGCTTCACGAAACATCGAAGCCTGCTGAAGCGCATTCTGCCCGGTCGTCGCATCGAGCACGAGCAAAGTCTCGTGGGGCGCCCCTTCCATGGCCTTTCCGATTGTCTTACGAACTTTTTTGATTTCGTCCATCAAGGGAGCCTTCGTATGCAGTCGCCCCGCGGTATCGACCAAGAGCAGATCCGCGCCCACTTCTTTGGCGCGCGTCGTAGCGTCGAAGGCCACGGCTCCCGGATCAGCGCCCTCTTTGCCCCGGACGACTTCGACGCCCACCCGTTTACCCCAAATCTCGAGCTGTTGAACGGCGGCCGCGCGAAAAGTGTCGCCGGCCGCCAACACCACTTTTTTATTGATCGATGTGTAATGCGTTGCGAGTTTTCCGATCGTCGTTGTTTTCCCCACACCGTTTACGCCCACCATCAATACAACGGTTGGTTTCGTCGATAGGCGGATAGCACCCTCGCCGATCGTGAGAATCCGGGTTGCCTCGGCGCGGAGCGCCGCCCACATCGCATCCGCGTCCCGCAGCTCGTTTCGGCCCAGTGACTCGCGCAAACGCGCCAAGATGGATTGGGTCGTCTTGGGTCCGACGTCGCTTGCGAGCATCACCTCTTCCAGCTGCTCGAGGATCGCCGGGTCAAACTCCTTTTTGCCCTGAAACAGGGCCGTCAACTTGGCGATGAACCCGCCGCGGGTTGCGGCCAGTCCTTTGCGCAGGCCGGCAACGTCTTTTTTGACCGGCGGGGGCGCCTCGGTGGGGGTGGCTTTGGCGGGGGTGGCTTTGGCGGGGGGGACGCGTCCGCGGTCGGAAACGACGTCCGACTCGGAGAGAGACTCGGTGATCGGAATCGCAGGCGTCGACTCGCGATTCTTCTGGGGGAACACCGCAGGCGGAGGGTGGCGGGCCAGCGGCGATTCGGCCGTCGTCTGGAGCCCTGCGACGGCACGCCAACGCGCGAGACCGAGGGCGAACGCGCCGACCACGACGACGATCGCGACGAGGATGACGACAGTGATCATGGGCAAATTCCGCCACTCGCGGCGCGGCGGGCGACTATACGGAGCCGGGACGATCGCCGTCAACGTGCTCGCTCCGATCGGGCCGTTGCTTCGGGCGGTGCGTCGGGGTCGAGACGGTCCACCTCGGCTTGTGTGGCCGAGTCCACCTGGACCCCCCCGAAGGCGGCGCGTTCGACCGCATCGGCCCATCGTGCGACGGCAGGTTCCGAAGAGGCCGCTACCCGGACCTGGGCGGGGGTGGGCTCCGGGCGCGCATCGAACGGGCCTCCTCGCTTGCGTGCCCAATCGACCAGACGATTGAGCAGGGCGCGTCTTCGGAGCACCAAGGCGATTTCGAGAGACCCTGGACGTGGGAGCGGGTGCTCGAACTCGACATGGTAGGCGGACTCGATGACCAGCCGGTCGCTCGGCAGCGCCTGTTCGAGAGGCAGGCTGAACTCTCCCCGGCTGTCGGACAGATCTTGAGCGATGACCTCGCTTCTCGTGAAGGAGGCTCGCTCGACACGAACCGTCGCGCCGGAAATGCGGCCGCCATCGTGTGCGTCCACAACCCGACCGCTCCAACCGGGAGTCGAGGGGTCGGCGTCGACCTGGCGGATCCCCGCTGAGACCGGGCCGGGGTCACCCGCCGGCCGCATCGGATCGCGCCGGGGCGCGATCCGAATTCGCATCGCCACAAACCACGCGAGTGCTGCGAAACCGGCGAGCACTGTGCCGATTCGGCCCCAGCGGCTCGGGCCACCGATCGGCTGTACGACGAGGAGGTCGCCAGTGGTCCGAAACCAAGGTGTGCCGGAAACGTAACGAAGGGCGATCGCGACGGGCCGGACGTCCGGCGCTGCAAAGTGGACCGCGATGCGGGCTTCGCCGTCCACGAGGGCTGCGGCGCCCACGACGGTGTCATCGACGCGGGCCGTCACGATGCCGGACGGCATCGTGCGGCACCCACGAGACGTGCAATCGGCGATCGCCCGTACGCGCACATCGATTCCCTCCTCCGGACCCCCGGCGGGCAGCGCCCCCGCGCGGGCGTCGGGCGCGATCAGACGGACGACTGTACGTCGCTCGACCGACGTGACCCGCGTGGCGGGTCCGGTGTCCGCATCGCCCGAGAAGCTCGCCCGTAGCTCGCCGGGCCCCGGAGGTCCGATCTGGGAGCTCGGCACCGAGAAGCGCGCATGTCCGGATGCATCCGTCATCGCGCTACCGATGCCGAGTCCGGTCTCCGCCGAGAGCTGAATCGTCAGGTCGGCCGCGGGCTTCGCGCGGCCCTCCTCTTCGGTCGAGGCTCGGACGACGACCGCGACGGCGTGCTCGTCGATCGAGAGTGCCGAAGGCTCCGGATCGAAGATGAGCGTCAGGTTCTTGCGCAACAGATCGAATGGCACGGCGATCGTCGCATCGTCGAGCAAGGGGGCTCCGCTCACATCGAGGATCGCGACGTAGCGATCGGGCACGAGGACGAGTCGGACGCAGAACCGTGCGGAGGCGTCGGTCCACAGAACCAGCCGCGTGGACGTTTCGATCGCGATGCGCCCTGCGCCGTCCCCCGAAGGGCCGCAGGACTCGGGCGAGGCCGAGGCGATCGCGACGTCCGCGTCCCGGTCGTTGGCTCCGGCGTCTGTCGCGTGAACGACGCGGAGCGCGACGCGCGAGGGAGCGACGTTCGACGCGTCGTCGGTGACGGCTCCCGAGAGGATCGTGACGGAGCCCTTCGAAGCGGTCGTGACCGCGGCTTCAACGTGAGCGTGGCCCTTCAGCTGGATTCGTGGCGCGCCGTAGGTCGCATACGAGGGAAACATCACGTGAGGCTGCGCGGTCCGGGCCAGGCTGACGATCAGTGCGAAGCTAAGCCAACCGATGGCGAAGCGGCGGGTGCGAGGGCTTCCAGGGTGGGTGCCGGCTCCCGAAGGAACGCTTGCGCTCATGGTGCCGTGCCATGTGGGATGGGCGTGTCTTGGCGATCGATGGCAAAAGGCGCGATCGGGGTCCTGATGCTCGGGTGGCTGCTGATCGCCGCGCCCAGCCTGGCCGATGGACGCGTCCAGTTTCTCGCCGATCGCATGAAGTATCCGCCGGCCTCGGGCGAGCCGGACGACTTCCGTGTTCGAACGAACGCCGCTCTCGCGCTCGGGGCCACCCACGAGGACGGAGCCATCGGTCCGTTGTGTGGGGGGCTGACCGATCCGAGCGATGTCGTGCGGCAGGCGGTCGCAGTCGCCCTCAAGCGCCTCGCGCGGGCCGCATCGCTGCCGTGTTTGAGGGGCCGATCGGCCGTCGAAGTCAAACCTTCGGTCAAGCAGCAAATCGACCGCGCGATCGACGCCATCGAAGCGGCGCAAGAAGCGCCGGCCGAAGGATCGAGGGGGGCCGCCGTCGCCACCCCGCGATTCTATGTGTCGGTCTCGAGAATCGTGAACCATTCGTCGCGCGATTCGAGCGAAGTCGAACGGATCGTGCGCGAAGCGATTGCGTCGAAGTTGGCCGAGGTGGGTGGCTACGAGATCGCACCGATGCGCGAGACGTCGGAAGCGGCCCGCGCGGTGGTGACGAAAAGGCGTCTCAAGGGCTACTTCCTTTCCGTGAGCGTGGATCCGTTCGATTACTCGGGCGACGGACTGCGGGTTCGAGTCAAGATCGCCGTGTTCTCGTACCCCGGAAAAGATCTTCGCGGAGAGGTTCCGGCGGGAGCGACGCTGGCCGGCGCCCGGGCGGGCGACAGCAACTCCGAGGATCAGCTGATGGGTGTGGTAGCCGCGAGAGCCACGGAGTTGTTCGCGCAGAATTTTCAGTAACGGTACCCCGTCTGGGTGTTCCGACGAGGGATCGACGAAAAAGAGGGATCATCGATGACGACCGAAGCGATCTCGCCGAAGGAACCTGGGACCGGGACCTACAAGCGCTACGCACGAAACTACTTGATCGACTCGCGCTTTCAGCTCAAGTACGCGGGCTTTCTCGTCGCCATCGTGATCGTCATCAGCGGTGTCACGGGCGCGGTGCTGTACACGACGACGCGCGCCCTGGTCACCGAAAGCTCCGCGCTCGTCGAAGAGAGCAAGAAAGTGTCCGAAGTGAGTCGGATGAACATCCGCGACTTTGCCTCGGACAGCCCGGAGCTATGGACCGAGTTCAACCGGGAGGCAAACGCTCACGACAAGGTGATCGCCGAACAGCAAGAATCGCTCATTCGGCGCGAGCGCGGCATGATCGTGTCGCTCGTCGGTGGGCTCGCGCTCATGGTCGTCTTGATCGGGATGCTTGGCATCTATTTCACCCACAAGGTGGCAGGACCGGTCCACAAGATGAAGCGGCTGCTCAAGCAGGTCGGCGAGGGCAGCCTCCACGTCGACGCTCGGTTGCGGCGGGGCGATGAGCTGCAGGACTTCTTCGACGCCTTCACCGAGATGGTCGCGAGCTTACGACGCAGCGAGGCTCAGCAGCTCGGGGACGTCGACGCCGGATTGGCCGCGCTCGAGGCGGGCAAGAGCGACGAAGCCGTGGCTGCGCTCGGACGCGTTCGCGCCGCCATGAAAAGCGCGCTCGGAACGTAGGCTCGACCTCGACGTGTCGAGGGTCGAGGGTCGAGGGTCGAGGGTCGAGGGTCGGGGTCGGGGTCGGGGTCGGGGTCGGGGTCGGGGTCGGGGTCGGGGTCGAGGGTCGAGGTCGAGGTCGAGGCGTCCGGTCAGCGGCCGATCGCACCCTCCACGTATTCGACGTAGGTCGCCGCCCCTGCGAATGTGACGGCGGCCACGTCGATGCGCACCCACTTCAAACCGCGCCGTTGGCGCAGACGTGTCCTCCACAGCCGTCCCGCCGCGCGGATGAGGCGCGCCCGTTTGGGCCGAGTCACACTTTCGAACGCCCGCACCCAAGCGCCCGGCCCGCGCGTGCGCACTTCCGTCATGACGACCAGCCCTTGTCGGATCGCCACCACATCGATCTCGAGGGCGCCGAGCCGCAGGTTGCGGGCAAAGATCTCGAAGCCCTGAGCGAACAGCAGATCGGCGACGGCGAGCTCGGCCCTCGATCCGATCTCGGTCGGGCTCATTTCTCCGTGGCGCCCTGCAGGAGTGTGGTGCCGCAATAGGTGGTGGCGCTCGATGGATCGCAGGCCGAGCACGGTACGGCCGGGTTGTAAGCGCTCCCGCTCTTGATGCAATAAGCGCCGGTGAGACCTTGGTTGGCGTTGCCGCCGATCGAGCTCACGAGCTGCGTGCATTCGAAGCCCGTCGGGCACGTGCAGTAGTTGTAGCCGTCGTTGGTCAGTCCATTGACGTTGGCACAACGGCACGAGCAATAGACGGCATCGGCGGCCAATCGGCTGCTGCACTGTGGCGGTACGGTGGCCATTTCGTCGGAATTGACGTAGGTGTCGCCAGCGCTCGGCGTCGGCGACACCGACATCGGTCCGCCCAGACCGTCCGCCGTGCCGGTCACCGGCACGTTGATGCCCGCACAACAGGCGCCACCGCTACCGCCCCCTTGGTTGCATTCGGGGGTCGCCAACGTTCCCGCGATTGCGGTCCCGTTTGCGTTCTGGCCGTACGGGCACGACACGCGGCCCTGGAAGTGGTTGACCAGGCAGAGACGGGTTTGGCACTGAAAGCTCAGCGCCTCGACGCTGACTTCGCCTTCGTCAAAGCCCAGAAACGACTGCGTGTACTCTTGGCCGGGGGTGCACGGGTCGCCGACACCTGTGGACTGGCACCCAGTGCCCGACAAGACCATCAGGGCCACGATGGCCATCAGGCCGATGAGTAACGATCGGGTCATCGTGTCGGCTCTCCTTTAATTGGAGCGCGAGGCACTAAGGCAACCGCGCGCCCAGGCGCTGCGGCGAAACGCGCCGTCGGAAGCTAGTCGACCCGCACGAAACGCGTCAAGCATGTTTCCCCCGGATCGCGCGGTCCAAAACCATCCACCGTCTCCCGGTGAACCTCTCAAAGCGGTCTCCGTCGCGACAAGGAATGGCCATGGACGATGGAATAGGCCACGCACTGCACTCCCCGGACGTAGGGTCCTCTCGTCTTGCCCGCGTTCGACGCCCGCGGGCGACTCGCACACGGCAACCGGTGTCGTCTGCCCGATCCCTCGCGTGTCCCGAGAGCCTCTTTGTCGCCCCCCCTCGCACCCAGGACACGTGGACAAAAAACGTTGCTGCTTTCCAATTACGCTGCCGTCCGCCCCCGACCGGGCGGCGCTTGCAGCCGATCGAAGACGCACGCGGTTCTCGGGCTTTTCGCCTTGACAAGCGTGAATCTCGGTCCTTACCATCACCCGCGCTCGACGGACTATCTTATGAACATCGTTGAGTTTTTACGAGCTACCGGCGCGGCGTTCCGCGAGGCCCCGAGCGGCTTCAGCTGAGCATTCGTACGGTTCGACGCCACGAGACCGTGGGTGTGTGCATGAACGCGGGATGGCGCGGACGACCGGACATTTATTTCCAAGCCAATCGGTTCGATCGCCTTGGACGATCGAGTGAGGAATAAGGACGACGATGGGTAGACTCGTGATGCGCGGTGTTTGGGTCGGGGCGTTGGGCGCCGCAATGACGCTGACGGCTACGTCGGCGCATGCCCAGCGCAAGCCGAAAGGCGCGACTGTGGCTCAGCAGTCGCCGGTCGACATGGATGCCGACCAGCCGGTGGCTAAACCAGCGCCCCGCAAATCGGGGGGGTCCCACGCCGCGGTCGCTGCGGGGGGCGGCAGCGACGTCGCCGCTCAGGCGAAAAAACTTTACGAGACCGAGAAATACTGGGAGGCGGCCCAATCGTTTTATCGCGTCTCGATCGGCGAAACCGGAGACGACGAAGGCAATAAACAGATCGCGCAGTTCGGCTTGGCGAAGTCTCTCTACAAGCTGCGGCTCTACCAAGCCGCGTACTCCATTTTCAGCGAGATCGCCGACAACCCGAACCACCTCAAGTACGGCGAGACGCTCCTCTGGGTGGCCAAGCTCGCCACCGACTTGCCGGAGCCGGCCGACATCATCGAGCGGGTCGGCAAGTACAGCGAGGAACACGTTGCCAAATTCAACAACGACGAGCAGCGGGAGCTGTATTGGCAGCTCAACTATCTGCTTGGGCGGTACAGATACCGTAACGGCAAATATCCGGACGCGCTCGGGCTTTTCGACAAGGTCAATCGAAAGAGCAAGTACTACGTTCAGGCGCAGTTCTTCGCCGGCATCACCAACGTCCAGATGCGGCGGAGCAGTCCTGCGGTGCAGTCGTTCGAGCGCATTCTCGGGGCCATCGAGGAAGGCGACGTCCCTTCCGAGGACGAGGCGCGCTTCCGCGATCTGGCCTATTTGTCCATGGCTCGCACATTTTACTCGGCGAGCATCAAGGTCGACGAGAACACGAACCAGCCGACGGTCGATCAAACGCGATTGAGCGCGGCCGTCAAGTACTGGAACAAAGTCGACGTCGCCAGCGAGTACTGGCTGGACGCGCTCTTCGAAGAGTCGTGGGCCTACTTCATGGCGGGCGACTACAGCCACGCGCTCGGCAACATCCACACGATCCAGGCCCCGTATTTCCCGCACGCGTACTATCCCGAGGCGGACGTCCTCAAGGCGGTCATCTACTTCTCGAACTGCCAGTACGACGACGCTCTCACCATCGTCGCGAGATTTCGCGGCCAGTTTCAACCAATCCGCGAAGAGCTGACCAAGACCTTGAATCGGTTCAAGAAGGGTTCGAATCAGGAAGAAGCCTTCTACAAGTTCCTGCGAGACGTCCGCGACGACCGGGCGCAGCTCGACCCGAAGGTGGCGCCGGTCGTAAAGACCGCCCTTTCCGATCGGCAGCTCCTGCGAAACCTGGAGTACGTGCGGCTGCTCGACGAAGAGGAGAGCCGATTCAAGAAGGCGCCGAGCGCATTCAAGCAAGCCAAGGTCGGCGATCTCGTCCAGGACTCGATTCACGACGCCCGGGCGCTCGCCGTGCGCAACACAGGCGAGCTCGCGATGGGCCGTTACCAGCGCAACCTCGACGACTTGAACGAGCAGCTGCGTAATGGCCAGAAGATCTTGATTGACATCACCGCGGCGCAACGTAATCAGCTCGACCAACTCATGCAGAATGCGCTCACGACCGCCGAAGAGTCGAAGGCCAACATCGTCAAGCCCGACGAAGAGCACGTCATCTGGCCGTTCAACGGCGAGTACTGGCGCGACGAGCTCGGGTTCTACCGCCAGACGATCACGTCGAAGTGCACGAGGTAACGATGAATCGCGCTTTACCGCTTTGGGTCGTCGTCATCACCGGGTTCATCGCCAGCGCGACCGTCGCGCGGGCAGCCGACACTCCGTCGTCGGACTCTTCGTCCTCCTCGTCGTCCGGATCGTCGACCGCGGCTTCGGGGCCGGCATGCGTCGCCGAGAAGGCGAAGCAGGACCTCGAGACGTGTCCGGCCGGCCCCACGCTCAACCCGTCGGGCCATGACAACAAGCCGACCATGTCGTTTCACTCCAAGGTGGAGGAGCTGAAGAAGGGCGACAAGAAGATCGGTGTCGGCTCCGCCGACTTCCAGATGCTTGCGGGCATTCGCGATGCGCGGCAGACGGCCCTGCACCAGCGCGCTCTCGCGCTGTTGGTGACCGAGATTCAGGGTCTCGAGGGGCTCTACCACGACACGCAGCCTCACTCGAAAGATCGGCCGATGCTTCTGCGGCGTCTCGCAGAAGACTACGTCGAGCTCGAGAATGCCGCCTTCACCGAAAAAACGCAGGCGGAGGTCCGCAGAGACGAGCTCAGCAAAAGCAATCCGCGCATGGCGGGGCAACAGCAATCGATCGCCAACTCCCGCGCGAAGACCATGAATCTGTCCCGCAAGGCGGCGGTCAAGTACTACACGACGCTCGTGACCGACTACTCGGGCCAGCCGTCGACCACGTTCCCGCAGAATCCGCCGCCCGCGTACGCGTTCCTGGACGAGGTCTATTACTATCTCGCGTACGAATACGAGCAGGCTGGGGACACGGCGAACGCGCGTCGCGTCTACCTCGATCTCATCACGAAGACCCCCAACTCGAAGTACATTTCGAACGCCTACCTCGCGTTCGGCGAGCTCTTTTTCAACGAGGCGCTGAGCGACCCGAGCAAATGGGAGCCGGCGAAGCAGGCGTATCAGAAGGTCATCTCGAAGCCGCCGCCCGAGAACAAGGTCTACGGATACGCGTGGTACAAGCTCGCGTACGTTTTCTGGAACCAGGGCGATTTGCCGCACGCTCTCGACGCGTTCAAGAAAACGATCGACTTCGGTACGCAATTCACGCAGCTGCCGAATGCGAAGAAGCTTGCCGAGGCGTCCCGCAAGGACGTGATCCCCGTGTACGCGCTCGCGGGTAGCCCGACGGATGCGTACAACTTCTTCAAGAACCTGAGCGGCGATCCGGCGGGGCAGACCGACAAGACGCTCAAGATGATGAACGACCTCGGCCAGAATTACCTGGACACGGGTCACTATCCCGAGGCCGTCGCGCTCTACAAAGATCTGCTCGTGCGCGACGGCGGCGGCGATCGAAGCTGCGAATACCAGTCACACATCAGCGAAGCCGTGATGGCGATGAAGTCGGGCGACAAGCCGGCCATCGTCAGCGAGTTGAACAATCAGTTCAAGCGCTACGGCAACTTCATGAAGGACAACCACTCCCAGGAGGCGAAAGACAAATGCGCCAACCGGACTGCGTCCCTCGCGACCGAGACGGCCATGGCGTGGCACCTCGAGGCGGTTGGCTCGCAGGGCCAGCGGGGCACGGGCGACGCGAAGACGATGGACCTGGCGGCGCTGCTCTACAAAAAAGTGTCCGAAGCCTGGAACGAGGACCAGTTTGCGAAGTTCGAGTTCCCGCGCCTGGTCAAGGAAGATTGGCCGACCATCTACAAGATTAAGTACAACATGGCCGACCTTCTCTACTTCCGCGAGAAGTGGGCCGAGTGCGGCCCGGCCTTCGACTCGGTGGTGCAATCGGACCCGAAGGGCCCCCAGGCGGCCGAGGCCGCGTACGCCGCGGTCCTTTGCTACCAGAACATCTATCTCGCCCAGCACGCCAAAGGCTCCGACCGGAAGGGCAGCGGCAACCTGCCGGGCGTAGGCAAGGACATCAAAGCGGACTCGGACGACAAATACCGACCCAAAGAGATGACCGAAGCCCAACGGTCGATGGTCCAGTCGTTCAATCGCTACGTTTGTTACATTCACCCGGACGCGAAAGACGCGGACGGTCAGAAGCAACTCGTCGAGGTGAAGTACGCGCGCTGCCGCCTCTATTTCGAGGCCCAGCACTGGGAAGAGGCCGCGGCCTGCTTCAAAGAGGTCGCCTACGACAACACCGAGAACGATTCCGCGGTCTACGCGGCGCAGCTGTACCTCGAGAGCGTGAACGTCTTGACGTTCCACGGCTTGCCGAACCGGACCTCGTGCCTCGACGAGATGATCAGCGACGTTCCGAAGTTTCTCGACATGTTCTGTGCGGGCGACAAGGCGCAGAAGAACGACGACACCTGCACGCTGCTCACCAAGGTGCAGTGCGACATCTCGCGCTTGCGCGCCCAACGCATCGTGGAAGAAGCCGACAAGGGCGGCAACAATTCACTGGAGCTCTTCGAGAAGGGGGGCAAAGCGTACTTCGAGCTCTGGGAAAAGTACGGAGCCACACCGCTCCGGAACAACCAGCAGCCGCAGTGCGACAAGCTCGACGAGATCGTCGAAAACGCGGCGCGGGCGTTCCAGGCCGGTCACCTCGTCGCGAGCGCGATTCGTGCCCGCATGGTGCTGCTCAACCCTCAATACCGCATGGACAAGGGAGAGCTCGCGAAGGACGCGATGTACAAGATTGGCGGCAACTGGCAGGCCATCGCGGTCTACGATCAGGCCTCCGACTGGTACGAGCGCTATGCGAAGGAGAATCCCAAGCGCAAGGAAGCGGACAAGGCCCTCTCCGACGCGGTCGTGCTTCGCCTGGGGCTGGGCGAGGAGGACCAGGCTGTCGCGGACGTCAAGGAGTACCAAAAGGACTACGGCAACTCGAACGCGGTCGAGACCGCGCAGATCGCGTTCGCCATCGGCGCCCACTACGCAGATAAGGAAGACTGGGAGGGCGCTCGCAAAGCCCTTCAAGGAGCCATGGCGACGCTCGACAAGGCACCGCCCGACATCCAAGTCCAGGCCCACGCGACCCTCGCGCGCGCGATGACGCATCTCAAGGCGCAAGCTCCGGGCAAGCTCGAATACGACCGAGTTCGCAAGCTCTGGGGCGACGGGAGCGCGGCTCAGACCAAGATTGCCGAGGCGTACAAGAGCGAGGGCGAGGACCAACGCGCCCACCGGTTGGGCAAGGCGCTCGACGCCGTCGGCGAGGCCATGTTCTTTTCGGCGGAGGAAAGCAAGAAGGCCAAGGTCGACTCCGTGCCGTTCCCTGCGTACAAAGGGCCGGCGACCAAGGAAGACATTCTGAAGTACATGGACAAGAAGGTAAAACCTTGGGTCCAGAAGAAGCAGGCCGCGATCGAAGAAGTCGACAAGGACTATCAGAAGATCACCAATCTTGAGCCCGTGCCGCCGCCGCGCTGGGTCATCGCGGCCGCTTCCCGCGCCGGGCTCATGTGGGGCACGTTCGTCGACGAGTTTCGTGCAGCGCCGATCCCCAAGGATTGGGCCAAGGACCCCGAAATCCGGGGAACGTACTACCAGCATCTCGACGAGGCCTCGCAGCCCGTGAAGGATCACCAAGCGAAGCCGGCGCTCAAGCGGTGCCTCGACGACTCGGTGAAGTACCAGTACTTCGACGAGTATTCGCGCGACTGCGAAAAGTGGCTCGCCAAGAACTACAAGGCCGAATACCACGTCGTCGACGAGCTGCGCGGCGCACCCACGCTGTCGAACGGGGGCCTCGACGATCGACCGCCGCCGCTCATCCTCGGCGGACTGCTGTGGCACCCCGTCGAGCACGGCCGTGCGACGGAAAAGGCGGAGGTCCTGGGTGACTCCGGGGGCAGCAACAGCGAAGAACCCGCAAAGAAGAAGCCCGCGGGTGGCGGCAAGCCCGCCGGTGGCGGCAAGCCCGCCGGCAAGAGGAAGAAGTGAACCGCCCGCTCGGGCGGCAGACCGCGGTGAAAGCCATGAAGAATTGCTCGTGTGTGTGGGCGGTCGCGGGACTCCTAGCGGCCGTGAGCATCGGGTGCGGGGGCGGCGCGCCTCCCGAGGCCAAGACGGCCGGCGTACGAACGACTCCGGCCGCCGCCAGCCCGGGCGTTACGGTCAAGGTCGACGTGGCTGCGCGCGACCGGTTCAGTTCCGCGCTCGATGCCTTCAACGGCCACGACAAGGCGAACGACTGGACCGACGCTTCGTGTGCCGAATCCGCCAAGTTGTTCGAAGAAGCGGCTTCGGCCCAGACCTCCAGCAAGTTCCCCGAGGCGACCTACGACGCCGGCCTGGCGTACCAGCGCTGCGGCAACGACAAAGAGGCCAAGGCGCACTTTCAGCGAGCCCTCGAAGACGAGCCCAAGTTCCATTACGCGCGCGCGCAGCTCGCCCTCTACCAGTACAAGAGCGACGGCAACGTGGACGCTGCCATCAGCGCGCTCGAGCAGGCGGTCAACGATGCCAACTTCCAGAACGTCCCGGCGCTCGTGGACCTCGCGATGTTTCAGATGCAGCGTGACACCGATCAGGTCGGCGCGAACTGCCACGCGAAGGCGGCGGGCAAGGACGTCGACCTCGCCGACTTCGAGTGCGCGAAGCTGAACCTCCAGCGAGCGCTGGCCATCGACGACGGATACATGCCCGCATTCAACCAGCTTGCGCTCTACTACTTCGGAAGTGCGAAAAAGAAAGCCTCGTCCGGCGGCAAGCGGTTCGGCCGTACGATTGCGACCAATGCGGCCATGGCCAAACGGGGCGACGTGCAGCAGCTGGAGCTGGCCGCGCTCGTCTGCTCCCAGGCCGTACGCAAAACCCAAAACTACGCGCCGATCCACAATACGTCGGGTCTCATTTTGAACGAGCTCGGCAACGTCAACACCGCGGTGAAGGAGTTTTCGGCGGCGGCCTCGCTCGACCCGCATTTCTTCGAAGCGCAGATGAACCTGGCGGCGATCAATTTGAGTTTTCGCGGGTTCGACAAGGCGGAAGCCGCCTACCGCAAGGCGCTCGAAATGCACCCGAACGATTACGACGCGCATCTCGGCCTGGCGCTCGCGCTCCGAGGCCAGATCGACGACAGCAACTACGACAAGCAGGTTGCAGGGGTGCAGGCTGAACTCGACTCCTGCAAAAAGATCGACGGGGCGCGCCCCGACTCGTACTTCAACGAGGGCATCCTCACGCAGGAGTACAAGGCCAAGAGCGCGGGCGGCACCGGCGGCACCGAGAAGGCCGTCGCGGTCTACCAGCAGGCCAAGCAAATTTTCCAGACGTTCATCGAAAAGGCGTCGGGAAAGCCGGAATACGACGGCGCGGTGAAGAAGAGCAAGGAGCGCATGCAAGACATCGACGACACCGTCACCTTCTTGCAGGCCGGGGGGCCGAGCAACCCCGCGGCCACCCCCGCTCCTGCGCCGCCCGCGGGTGCAGGGGACACGGGTGCCGCACCGGCGACGAGCGGCGCCGCTCCGAGCGCAGCGCCGCCCGCTTCCTCGTCTGCAGCGCCCGCGTCCTCGTCCGCGCCGGCCGCGTCCTCGGCGGGCCCGTCGCCTGCCGGATCTTCCACGACCAAGTCCGCACCCCACGCTGCGCCAAGCAAGTGACGGAGTGTTTTTCCTGGATGCGTCGGTCCGCCTCGGTCCACGTGCCTTTGCGCGCGCCGTCCGGCTTTGCCCGCGTCGAGCCCCGCTCGCGACCGCGGTGGAACATCCTTGTGCGGGCAAAGCGGGAACCGAAGCGTCTTCTCGGATGTCCTTCTGATGGCTCCACCCAAGGTGCCGAGACGCAAATCGAATTGACCACGAGTCTTCCGGCGCCTACACTGACACTGTAATTACCGTGCACAATTTCACTGTAGTCGCAATACGCATCGGCCGTGGTCGCTTCGACCGGAGCGTGGCACCTTCATCGACCTTCGGAGGCGGATCATGAGACGGACGAACAAGTGGCTATGGGGTGGATTCGTTGCGGCGGCGCTCCTGACGGTGTCAGCGCGGTCGCGCGCGCAAGACGCGGCGACTACCAAAGGGGACACTGGCGGGCAGGGCGATTACGGGTACAAGTTCGAAGACGATCCGCTGAGCGCCGGTGGCTTCGGTCCGGCCGACGCGACCATTCGCGTTCGGCCCGGTCCAGTGCGGACGACGTTGATTCGCCCGCGGACTTCGTTCGTGCCCGAAATGCTCAAGTCGGTCGAGAACATTTAGCTAACGTGAGCGAGTGTCACGCCGCGCGATGTTGCGCGGGATGGGGTTATTGATGGACAGCCAGGGCAAGGCCAAGGTCGCACTCACGTTCGCGCTGTATCAGGGAGATCAGCTCGTCCGTCGGGACACCATTGCACAAGACATCGTCAAGGTCGGCAAGGATCCCCGCAGTCACTTGCGGGTGGACGACGACCTGGCTTCCCGCATGCACGCGGTCATCGAGGTGGCGTCGCCGACCGACATCACGCTCATCGATCTCGGCAACGAGCCCGGAACGCTCGTCAACGGGCAGCGTGTCAACAAGTGCAAGGTGCGGCCGGGGGATCAGATTCAGATCGGCTCGACCGTCGTCGTTTTGGAGGGCGCCGATTTCGCGACCGCTGCGCAGCAGCCACCGGGAGGGTACCTGGCGCCGCCGGCTCAGGCGGCGGGCGTGTCGAATCCGTTCGCGGGCGCCAGCCCGTTCGCCGCTCCGGCGCCGAGCGCAAACCCGTTTGCGTCGGGGGCGAATCCGTTTGCGGCAGCGGCGCCCGCTCCGGCGCAGGCGGCCTTCGCAGCGTCCGCCGCGCCTGCGTTTGCAGCGCAGGCGGCGAGCCCGTCGCTGGCTCCAGGCCTCGGGATCGAGCCGCCGCTCGATGGCGCCGGCGGGGGCTTTACCTATTCGATGCTGAAGAGCGGTCCGGACGTGAGTCCCGACGAAGTCGAGGTCGCTCACCTCTCGAGCATCGAGGTGATGATCCTGTGGGACGCGAACGTCCTGCACGTCTCGCATCTGACGCCCCCTCGCTCGTTTTATGTCGGAGAGGAGATCGGCGACAAGACGGGCTGCGACTATTTCATTCCGAGCGAGACGCTCGGCACGACGCGCGCGCCGATCGTGGTATCGCGAGGAATCGGGGCTGCCCTGGTCATCCTGCCGCGATCACGCGGGTACGTGGACATTGCCGGTCACGGCAAAGTCAGTCTCGCGGATCTCGTGTCGGCGGGACGAGCCCGACCGTCGACGGAAATGAGCGGAGCGTACGAGTACGAGCTGCCTGCGGGGGCCAAGGCGCGAATGGAGCTCGAGGGCAGTGCCCTCGTGTTCCAGGTGAGCGCGGTCAACGCCGGCAAGCGCGTTCCCGTTGGCTTTCTCGCGACGGCCGAGCCGGCGGCATTCCTGTACACCGGTCTGTCGTTTTTGCTGCACATGGGGCTCGTCGCGGTGTTCGCGTTCTTCATGCCGAGCATGCGGGGCGACGACAGCGAGGACATCGATCGCGATCAGATTCTGATGATGCAGAAGCTCTTGAATGCCGCCGCCGAGCGCGAGCAAGAGGAGCGGCAGGACCAGGAGGTCACCGAGACCGCGCCCGATCAGAAAGAGGGCGGGACGGGCACCCGTGCCAAGGGCGAAGAAGGGTCGATGGGCAACCCGAATACGCGCGATACGGGGCACAAGTACGGAGTCCAAGGACCGAAGGACAATCCCGATCCGCACCTCGCGAAACAAGCCGCCCTTCAAGAGGCCGCTCAGTTCGGCATGATCGGCTTGATCTCGACGATGGGTGGCGGCGACCCGAACGCTCCGACGGCCCCGTGGGGCCGCGAGGAATCGGCGGGTCAGGACGAAAAGAGCGCTCGCGGCAACATGTTCGGCGACACGATTGGCGACTCGTTCGGGGCCGGCGGTCTCGGTCTGTCGGGTGTGGGTGAGGGGGGTGGCGGCCGGGGCGAGGGCATCGGTCTCGGCAACTTCGGCGGACTGGGACACGGAGCGGGCACCGGAACCGGGCAGGGCATCGGCAACGGGCGGGGCCGGTTGGGCGGGGGTCACCAGGTCAAGGCTCCGCGCATTCGAGAGGGCGCGACGCAAGTGAACGGTCGTCTTCCCCCCGAAGTCATCCAGCGCATCGTTCGTCAAAACTTCGGTCGATTCCGCCTCTGCTACGAGAACGGAATGCGAAATAACCCCAACTTGCAGGGGCGCGTGAGCGTCAAGTTCGTCATCGACCGAAGCGGCGCGGTGGCCATGACGGCCGACGGCGGGAGCGATCTGCCGGATCAGGGCGTGGTACAATGCGTCGTGCGCGGTTTCGGCAATCTGTCGTTTCCGCAGCCCGAGGGTGGCATGGTCACGGTCGTGTACCCGATCATGTTCAACCCGGGCGACTGACACGCACGTCCGCGCCTCGCGCAGTCGACCGGTGGCGCCGGCGTTTCGGCGCCGAGTGGACGGGAGGGCGAACGCCGACCCGTCCCCTTTCTTTTGTGGCTCGGAGCAGTAGACGCGCGCGCGCGCGTTCTCGTAGACTCCGTCGCGCCATGAGCCCCAAGTTCTCCCTCGTCGTCGCCGTCGCCGTCGCCGTCGCCGGCTGCAATCGAAACAACATCGAGGCCGTGAACCTCGCCAACGAGGGCGATCAGGCGAAGAATTCGAACGTCGACGAGGCGATCTCCAAATACGAACAGGCGACCAAATTGGACCCCGACAACGCTCGGATTTGGTGGAAGCTCGTCCTCGCGTACGAGAAGAAGGAAGACTGGCAGAAGATGGCGAGCGCCAGCGTGCAGGCGGAGGAAGCCTCGGAGCGCGCGGAGAAAAAGAAAGTTCACGCCGATTACTACTTTCGCCAGGGCTATGCGCTCGAACAACTCGCGGAAAAGGGCAGCGGAAGTTGGGCCGATCCGAAGGCTCCGTTCCAGACCGCCATTCAGCTCGATCCCAACTACAGCCAGGCGTACGGCGAACTCGCCTGGGCGCTGATCCACACGGACGACGAATCCGGCGCGATCCAGAACTGGACCAAAGCGATCCAGGCGAAGCCGGACGAGACCCAGTACTACGTCTCGCTGGCCGACGAATACCGCCGCCTCATGTTCTACGATCAGGCCGAGAAAGTCCTCAAGGAGGGGATTTCCTTCGCCACCGCCGACGACAAGCACTTATTCAACCTGCATGCGCTTCTCGGCGACGTGTACGAGACCAAGGGTGACTTCTCCAAGGCGGTTGCCGAGTACGAGGACGCCAAAAAAGCGTGCAACAGCAACAAGTGCAACGATCACAAGGAAGCGTACTTCAACCTCGGGACGGCTTACGCGGAGCTGAATCCGCCGAAGAAAAACGAGGCCATCCAGCAACTTCAGTCCTTCTGGAAGATCACGTGCAAGGGGGCTCTCGCCGTGAAGTACGGCGACGAGTGCGCTCAGTCGCAAGAGATCGTTCGCCGCATGGGCGGCTCGCTCCAGTAGTCGACGGCGCCGAAGGCCAAGGCTGCGGCGCGGCGGCCACGCCGACGCCGTTGTCGCCGCGGCTCAGCCGTTGCCGGGGCGATCGTGGCCGTGCGGGGCACACCGACATTTGCTCCCGCCGGCGTCCCGTTCGCCAGGGTGTTCGAAAAATCGCCGGCGGTCCGACGGCGCGGGGGCGGTATTCGCCAGGGTGCTCGAAAAATCGCCGGCGGTCCGACGGCGCGGGGGCGGTATAGTCTCGGCCACGATGGTGCCCACCCAGGGCGGCTCGTGCACAGGATGTGGCCCACTTCGAGCCCGCGCTCTGGTACCCTTTCCCTTGCGCGATCAGCACCTCGCAAACCAGGCTGCCGCGGCACTCGAGCCTGGCGCGTGCGATTTGAGGGTGCGAGGACGACGAGCCTTCATGGAGCGATCGAACTAACCGAGGCGGTTGATGGATTTAGAGGAGCGTATTTCATACCTGGAAAACGTCCGCGACTGGCAGAGCCTCGTCGACGAGCTTGAAAAGGGGATCGCCTCGCCGGCGGCAAGTGCCGTCAAGGCCCAGTTCCATCTCAAGCTCGGTCGAGTCCTCGAGACGAAGTTTCTTTCCGGCGTTCGGGCGCTGAAGCATTTCCAGGATGCCTACAAGCTCAATCCGCTGCTGCTCGACAGTCTCGATGCCGCCCGGCAAGTCTACTGGGATCTCGGCAAGCTGAACATGGTCCAGAAGCTCCTCGAGCTGGAGCTCAAGGCCAAAGTCGACGCCCCGCGCGCGAGCGCCTTGCTGGTGGAGTTGGGCGACGTCGTCGGCGATCAAGGCGACTTCGACAAGGCGACCGCGACGTATGCGCGCGCCCTCGCGCTGAGCGGCGGAAACAACGCCGAAGCGAGCGCTTGCCTCGAAGACCTTCAGCTTCGACCGAATACGTGGCAGGCGCGGGTTTCCCTGCTGCTCGGCAACGCGAGCGCCGCGACCGATGCCGCGACGAAGGGGCGCCTTCTGCTGCGCGCAGCCCGCATCACGCGACGGTTTGCGCCTGCGGAGGCCGAGGGGGTCTTGGCGCGCGCGTACCTCGCCGACCCCACGAACAAGGAAGTATCGCTTCTCTACGAGTCGCTGCTCTCGGAGCACGGTCGGTTGGAGGTGCTCGAGCAGGCCCAGCAGCAGATCTTGCGCCAGACCGAGGACCGCGGACAGCGCGGGCGGTTGGCGTTGATCTTTGGAACGCGGTGGGCGGTGCGTCATCAGAACGCCGTCGTTGGCCCGCGATTCCTCGAGGAGGCGCTCAAGCTCGATCCGGACAGCGAAGGCGCGTTCTTCTTTCTGAGGGAGGCCTACGGAAAGAAGGACGGCGATTGGGACCGGGTCCTCACGCTCGCGGAAGAAACCGCGACGCGCGCCGAAGACGGCCACGCGACGTTTCTGCTCGCCCAGGCCGGCACGATCGCGTGGCGCCAGCTCGGAAACCTAATCCGGGCGCGTCTTTCGTTCGAGCGACTGAGCGCCGTCTCGCCCGAGCATCCGCAATTGCGGGCGTTCGAAGCGCAGATCGGCGAGACGTTGAAGCCCGTGGTCGCGCCTCGATCCGCCGAGCGCGACGGCCAGGACGGGTCGGCCGCGGCACCGGCGCCCGTCTCGAGCGCCGACCCGACGCCCCGCGCCCCGACCGTGATCCCAGCCGAGGCCGAGGGGTCGCGTGCGCCGGCCTTCCAAGAGGAGTCGCGGCCGGGTCGGGCGGTCGCCCAGGCGGTCTCCCCAGCGGTGGTCCAAGAGGAGTCGCGGCCCGTTCCGGCGATCGCCGACGCCGGTCGGCCTCGCGGAGCGGTGGCCGAGCCTGTCCTGACCGGGATCGCGCCGCGGGCGGATGCGCGTTCGTCGGATGACGAACCCGCCGAATCGCGGCCCGCTCACGAGGTGCCGTCGCCGCTTGAACCGGCCGGCGAACCAATCAGCCCGCCCGTGGCCTCGGTCGATCTCGCGAAGATTGCGGAGCTGCAGAAGCTCGCCGAAAAGCAAGAATCGTCCAAGCGCTACAGCGAGTTCGTCAAGACGCTGCTGCAGCTCGCTCTGCTCGTGCCCGACCGCCGAGACAAAGTCGCCTTGTACGCGAAGGCGGCCGATCTCTACGTCTCCAAGTTTGCAAACCAAGCCGAGGCGGTGAAAGCGTACGAGGCCGTGCTCGCGATCGATCCCGACAACACGCAGGCGGTGGAATACCTGCGCCAAATGTACGAAAAGCGTCGGGACTGGGAAAAGCTCCTCGGGCTCCAGCGGCGCGAAGCGGACCGATTGCCCGCGGGTCCGAATCGGGCCGCCAAATTCCTCGAGATCGCCAGGCTCGCGACCGAGCGCGTGAAGAAGCCCGACGTGTGCATCGACCTCTGGCAAGAGGTCTTGGCGAGCGACGAGACGAATGCCGAGGCGCTCGGCGCACTCGCCGGCCTCTACGAGCGTGCGAAGGACTTCGAGAAGCTCGCCGCCGTCTTGGAGCGGCAGGCCGACGTCACGCTCGACGCCCCGGCGAAAATTCAAGTGCTGACCAAGCTCGGAACGATTTATGGCGAGCGCCTGAACGACGACGACGGCGCCGTCGGTGCGTGGCGTAGTCTGCTAGCACTCGACCCGAGCGACCGACGCGCGCAAGACGCGCTCAAGAAGAAGTACCTCACGCTCGGGCGCTGGGACGATCTCGAGGTGTTCTACGCCGACACCGGGAAATGGGACGAATTTATCCGAGTCCTCGAGCAGCAAGAAACGAAAGAAGCCGACCCTCGGGCCAAGGTCTCGCTCCTTTTCAAGATCGCAGAGCTCTGGGCGGACAAGAAGCAGAAGCTCGACCGGGCCGCGAAATCCTACGAGAAGGTTCTCGACCTCGACCCGGACAACCTGCGCGCCGCGCAAGCGCTTATCCCGATTTACGCGGCCGCGAACAACCCGCGGGCGCTCGCCAATGCGATCGAGGTGAAGCTGCGCCACGAGCAAGATCCGATGACGAAGCTCGGCCTATTGCGCGAAGTGGGCGCCCTCTACGAGGGCAAGGTCAAAGACCCCCAGCGCGCGTTTCATCGCTACCTGGCCGCGTTCGAGCTCTTCCCCGGCGACGATCAGACGAGCGAAGACGTCGAGCGTGTCGCGAAGGCCGTTGGTCAATGGGACCCGGTCGTGTCGTCGTATCGAAAAGCGATCGCCTTGGCCGACGAGGGGGGCGATCCCATCGGCGCCGTGATGCTCCGACTGCGCCTCGGTCGCGTGTTGGTCGATGACGTCAACCAGATCGGCGAGGCGCTCGACGTGTACCGGGCCGTCTACGAGGCCCAAGGCGAGAACGCGGAAGCGATCGCCGCCCTCGAGAGGCTGTACCGGCAGACGTCGCGGTTCGCGGAGCTCCTCGGCATCTTCGAAAAGCAGCGCGATCTCTCGACGACGCCCGAGGAGAAGAAGGCGATCCATTACGAAATCGCCAAACTCTACGAGGAGGAGATCCAGGACGTCGACAAGGCGATCGACACGTACGTCCAAGTGCTCGAAGACGAACCGGCCGACGCGCAAGCCCTGGCCTCGCTCGACGTACTTTACGGCCGGCTCGGTCGTTGGGAGCCGTACGTCGAGGTGCTGCGCCGCCGCATCGATCTCGATCTGGTCGAGGCGGAGCTCGTCGACCTCAAGTTCCGGCTTGGCCAGACTCTCGAGAGGCATCTGGCCGACCCGTTGGGGGCACTCGAAAACTACCGCGAGATCCTCTTCGTCGATGCAGGGCACGAAGGAGCGCGCGTGGCGCTCGAAGAGATGCTTGCCGGGCCGCTCCGAACGGAGGCCGCCTCGATTCTGGAGTCGATTTACGAAGAGCGCGAGGACTGGCCCAAGCTCATCGCCGTTCTCGAGATCCTCGGTGCAGGGGAAACCCAAGTGGATCGCCGCGTGGCTCTCAAGCGCAAGGCGGCGCGCATCGGCGCCGAGCGAACGAACGACTCCGAGCACGCCTTCGTCGTGCTTGCGTCGGCCCTTCGCGACGATCCAGCGCTCGCCGAGACACGCGATGAGATCGAGTCCATCGCCGCCGCCTCCGGGGCCGAGCGACAGTTGGTCGCCCTGTATACGGAGCTCGCCAGCAGCCTCGAGGACGCGGCACTCGCCCGAGACTACTGGCTGCGCATTGCCGGGATTCATGACCGTCTGGGCGACGTCGACCGCGCGGCGAAAGCGTACGGGCGCGTGCTCTTGCTCGACCCCGCCGACGCTGAGGCGTTGGCGTTTCTCGAGCAGCTCTTCACGCGCACCCGGCGTTGGAAAGACCTCATCGGAGTCGTCGAGCGACGAATCCAGCAGACGACGGACGCCAAGGACCGCGAGGCGCTCTACGGCACGATGGCCGGCATTTACGAGGAGCGTTTGGAGCGTCCCGAGGACGCCGTGTCGGCCTATCGGAAGGTGCTGGAGCTCGATCCGACCAGCGATCGGGCGCTTCGCGCCCTCGATGCGCTGTTTACGCGTCAGGCCATGTGGAGCGATCTCGCCGAGAACCTCGAGGCGCAGCTCGCGCTCGCGGCGACCGACGAAGAGCAGTTGTCGCTCATGTTGCGCCTGGCCGATCTGCGCGAAGCACAAATGGGCCTCGTCGATGTCGCCATCGAGGGGTACCGGGCTGTGCTGGAACGTGCCCCGACCAACGACCGAGCCTTGGCGGCGCTCGAGCGCCTCGGAGCGGATCCGAAGTACGAATTGACGATCGCGGACCTTCTCGAGCCCCTGTATCGGCACACGGGCGACTGGCAGAAGCTCATCGGCACTCACGAGGTCCAGGTCCGTCGCAGCGAGGACGCCACCCGGCGGGTCGAGTTGCTTCATCAGATCGCGCAGCTCTACGAGGATGCCGCCGGCGACCTCGGTTCGGCCTTCGCCACCCTGGCGCGCGCCCTGCGGGAAGACCCTTCCCACGACGCCACGCAACAGCAACTCGATCGGCTCGCGCGTGCCACGGGCCGATTCGGCGATGTCGCTCGCGTGTTCGAGGACCTGGCGGCGCAGATCGGTGAACCGATGCTCGCGAGCGCGCTCACCATGAAGGCCGCGAGCATTCACGAGAGTGATCTCGGCAACATCGACAGGGCGATCGCGCTGTATCGAAACGTGCTCGAGATCGACCCGCTGAGCCTTCCGGCCGCGGAGGCCTTGGAGCGGCTGTTCCGGAGCACCGAACGCCATCAGGAACTGTCGGTCATCTTGCAACGCAAGTCCGAGATTCTCGAGGAGCCCGCGGACAAGAAAGACGCGCTGTTCCAGGCGGCCGCCATCGAAGAGGACGTTCTCAATCGACCGGAATCGGCGATTGCCGTGTACAGCCGTGTCCTCGAGATCGATTCGGATGATCTGCGCGCGATCGACGCTCTCATTCGACGCTACCTCGACCTGTCGCGCTGGAGCGATCTGTTGATCGTGTATGCCAGGAAAGCGGACTTGGTCGCCGACGTCGACGAGAAAAAGGGCATTTATTACCAAGTCGGTGCCGTCTACGAGCGCGAGCTCGGAAACGTCCCGAAAGCGATCGACACGTACACCAAGATCCTCGAGCTCGATCCGGACGATCTGCAGGCGCTGTCGCGCCTCGACGTCTTGTACGAACAAGCCGGCAATTGGCAGGAGCTGCTTTCGGTTCTCATGCACGAAAGCGACATGACCGCGGATCCGAACGAGGCGGTCAGCTTCCAGTATCGAATCGCGGAGCTCTACGAGAAGCACCTCGAGGACGTGGCGAGGTCGGTCGAGCTCTATCGCGATCTCTTGGTTCGTCAGCCTGATCACGAGCCCACGCTGGCCGCGCTCGAGGGCCTGAAGGAAGGCGAACGCGAGCCGCTCGGCGCGGCTGCGGTCCTCGAGCCGATTTACGAAACCACGAGCGACTGGCCCAAGCTCATCCGCGTGCTCGAAGTGCAAATCCGGCACGCCACCGACCCGTTCCAGAAAGTCGAGCTCTTGCACCGCGTGGCTCGTCTGCACGAGGACGCCCTCGGAGATCACGCGGCGGCATTCGAAACCTATGCGAGAGCGCTTGCCGTCGACGACGGCAACGAGGGTACGCTCGGCAGTCTCGAGCGCTTGGCCATCGTCGTGCACCGGTGGCCGCAGGTCGCCCGCCTTTACGACGCAGAGCTCGACAGTTTGGCTCGTGCGGAGCGGACCGAGCGCTTCGTCGAGTTGGGGCTTCGGAATGCGCAAATTTTCGAGCTGCAGCTCGACGATGCCGACGGAGCGATTGCACGTTACCGGCGCGTCGTCGATGTCGACCCCGAAAATCTGACGGCGATCAAGGCGCTCGACCGGCTCTTTCTTCAAAGCGAGCGTTGGGCCGATTTGGCGGCCGTGCTGGTGCGCGAAGCCGAGATCGGGCAATCCGCCGACGACGTTTTGGAGGTCGAGTATCGCCTCGGTCGAGTCTTGCAAACGAAACTGGGCGACGTCGAGGGGGCTCTCGCCGCGTATCGGGAAGTCATCGGCGCGTCGCCGGATCACCAGCCTACCGTCGAGGCCCTCGAAGGGCTCTTTGCCGAGGGGGTGCGCCAGGCCGATGTCGGCGAAATTCTCGAGCCCCTCTACCGGGCGACCGGCGAGTGGGAAAAGCTTTCGCGTGTCCACGAGGCGCAGCTCGCCGGCACCGTGGGGCAAAAGGATCGGCTTGCCGCGTACTACCGGCTGGCCGAGCTCTTCGAGGACAAACTCCTCGATCCCGCCAAAACGCTCGAAGTCACCATCCGGCTGCTCAAGGAAGTTCCGCTCGACGACAAGGCCGGAGAAGAGGCTCAGCGGCTCGCCGCTCGGGTCGACGCGGGATGGGAGACGCTCGCGAATGCCTATGCGGACATTCTCGCGGTGCACACCGAACCGGAAGTGCAAAAGAGCATTGGACGACGCCTCGCGCGCACGTTCGAGGATGAGCTGGGCGACGTCGGAAAGGCCGAAGAGACCTACAAATACGTTCTCGGCGTCGATCCGGCGGACGCCGATGCGCTCGCCAATCTCGATCGAATCTACGTTTCGATCGAGGGGTGGAAAGACTTGGCGCAAATTCTCGAGATGCGCGTTCAGGCCACGACCGACAACCTCGAACTCGTCGAGCTCTTCGCTCGACTCGGCGAGCTGTACGAGCAGAGGCTCGGCGACGTCCCCAGTGCGATCCGCGCTTATCGGCACATCTTCGACGGCCTCGACCGCGCGCACGACGGCGCGATCGCCGCGCTCGCTCGAATTTACGAGCAGCAAGCTGCGTGGCAGGAGCTCGACGCCGTGTATCGGGGAGAGCTCGAAAACGCTGCCGGTGGCTCGGGAGAGGCAGACATTCGGGCCAAGATGGGCCGCCTGGCGGCCGAGAGACTCGGCCAACCGGAGCGCGCGATCGACTCCTGGAAGATCGTGCTCGACTTGCGCGGCGAAGACCCCGAGGCTTTGCACGCGCTGAGCGACTTGTACGAGTCGCTCGCCCAGTGGGCAAAGCTCGTCGACGTGCTCGAGCGCGAGTTCGACATCGCTTCGAGCGACGAGGTTCGGGTCGCCGTTCTCACCCGGCGCGCCAAGACGTTGAGCGACAAGCTCGGACGCGACGATTCTGCGCGCCAGGATTGGATCCGCGTTCTCGACATCGATTACTCGAACCTCGAGGCACTCCGTTCGATCGCGAACATCTGCCGGCGCCAGGGCGACGCAAACGAGCTGGTCGGTGCCCTGCATCAGCTGGTCGATCGCGCCGCGGGCTCGCTCGACGCCGAGGAGCTGAAGGAAACGTTCCGCGAGCTCGGCAAGACCTACGGCGATTCACTCCAGCAGCCGTACGATGCAGCCGACGCGTGGCGCAAACTGCTCGACGTCGGTCCCGATTTCGAGGCGATGGACTCGCTCGAGGCCATTTATCGACGCGAAGAGCGATGGACGGACGTCATCGACGTCAAGATGCGTCGTGCCGACGCGCTCGGTGAGCCAAGCGAGCAAATCGACGAGCTCCGAAAGGTGGCGGCTCTCTGGCGAGAGCAGGTGGGCGACGCCGACGGGGCGCGTGTCGCCGACGAAAAAATTCTCGTCATCGACCCGAGGCACGACGACGCGTTCGCCGAGCTCGAGAAGCTCCACAGCAGCGCGGGCCGCTGGGAGCCGCTGGTCGAGCTGTACTTGGGCCGTCTCGAGACCCAGGAGGAGACCGGCGCGAAGACCCAGATCTTGCGCAAGATTGCGCGGGTCTTCGAAGAGAAGCTCGACGACAAGAATCAGGCGCTCGAAGCGCTCGTCAATGCGCTATCGCTCGACTTCCACGATCGCGAGACGGCTCGATATCTCGAGCGGATGGCACAGGCGACCGGGCGCTGGAGCGAGATCATCCAGACCGTCAACGGCTGGCTCAAGCAGCAGACCGAGCCGCAGGACAAGATCCGCCTCTGTCTGCACCTCGCCAAGTGGTACGGCGACGATCTGGGACACCCCGAATACGCCCAGCCCTACTACGCGCAGATCATCCAACTCGACCCACAAAACGTCGGCGCGACCCGTCAGCTCGCGAGTCTCTACAAAAAGGCGGGCAACTGGCAGCAGATGGGCGCCACGCTCACGCGCGCCCTGGACGTGGCCTCCAACGATCTCGACCGCAAGGAGATTCTCACCGACCTCGGCGAAGTGCTCGACGCCCACATGCAGCAGACCGAGCAGGCGGTGACGTACTTTCAGCGTGCGCTCGAGGTCGATCCTCAGTTTTTGCCGGCGCTCGAGAACTTGGAGCGCATTTACGGTTCGCGCGCTCAGAACCGCGAACTCGTCGACGTCTTGCAACGCAAGGTCCTGGCTCTGAAGGAGCCCGAGGAGATTGCCGCGACCAAGCTGCGCATGGCGCAAATCTTCGAGAGCAGCCTGAACGACGCAGCCCGGGCGGCGCAGGTCTATCGCGAAGTGGTCGACATCGCGCCCGGCCATCTGCAGGCGCTTCGTGGCCTCGCACGCGTCTATCAAGCTCTCGAGCGATGGGCCGATTTGGTCGGCGTGCTCGAAAAGCAGCTCGACGTCGTGACGACGGAGCGCGAGCGGATTGACGTGCTGATGAACCTCGCGACGCTGCACGAGGAGCATTTTCTCAAGGCCGACTTGGCGGCGCAACGTCTCGAACAGGCACTGGAGGTCGACCCGAGCAACGAGGCGGCGTACTTCAAACTCGAACGGGCCTATCGGCGACTTCGGCAGTGGAAGGAACTCGTCGAAACCTACGAAAGGCACATTGGCGCCACGCACGAGCGAAAGACCAAGGTCGAGCTTTTCGGCGCGATTGCGCAAGTCTATGCCGACGAGATCGAGGACGCCGAGCGCGCGATCGACGCCTACAAGAATATCGTCGCGCTCGACGAGCACAATATCGCCGCCCTCGAGGCGCTCGCGAAGCTCTACGACAAGACCGGCGACGCCACGCAGTCCATCGACTGCATGACTCAGGTTGCCGAGCTGACTCAGGATACGAAACAGCGAGTCGAGGCTTTTTATCGAATCGGCAAGGCGCTCGACGAAAAACTCGGGGATCGAGTGCTCGCGCAGGATCGCTTCGAGACCGCGCTCGATCTCGATTCGTCGCACTTGCCGACGCTCGCGGCGCTGCGTCAGATCGCCATCGACTCCGCGGACTTCGACAAGGCTGCGCGTTACCTCGCGCAGGAACAAGGTTTCACGCAGTCGCCGCGACAGCGCGCGCGCCTGCTCGTCGACCTCGGAAGACTGCGCGAAGAGATGTTGGGCGATCACTCCGGCGCGGTGGCCGCCTGGGAGTCCGCATACGAGGCCGACTCCGAGAACGAGGACGCGGCCATGCCGCTGGTCGACGAGTACATCGCCGGCGAGCAGTGGGCCAAGGCGGAGCCCTTGCTCGAACTTCTCGTCCGCAAGAGCGGCAAGCGAGAGCGCTCCGAGCAGCACGCCCTGCAGAACAAGCTCGGGCGCGTCTGCGCCGCGCTCGGCAAGGACGACAAAGCGCTCAAGGCCTTTACGGCCGCGCACCAGCTCGATCTGACCGACCAGGTCACCATCCGCGGCCTCGCCGAAGTCTCGTTCAAGCTCAAGGACTGGACGGCGGCGCTTGCCAATTATCAGAAAGTGCTGACCGCACTCGGCGAGGGCGAGTCGGCTGCGCGCGCCGAAGTCTATTACAAGCTCGGATGCATCAAGGGGGAACAAGGGCAGGCGAGGCAGGCGATCAACAACTTCGAGAAGGCGTTGTCGGTCGATCCCGCTCACCGACCGACGCTCGAAGCGCTCGTCAGCCTGTACGCGGAAGCCAAGGATTGGAAGCAGGTCGTAGCCTACAAGCGGCAGATCCTCGACAACGTGTACGACGTGGAAGATCGCTTCCGCATGCTCAACGAGATTGCCGACGTTTGGAGCGAGCAAGACAAGAGCGTATCGCGCGCGATCGAAGCCCTGGAGGAAGCGCGTGAGTTGCAGCCGTTCAATCCCGGCCTGTTGCACAAACTCATTGCGCTTTATCAGTCGACCGAGAACTGGTCGAAGATGATCGACACACTCTCTGCGATTGCGGACAACGAGAAGGATGCGCTCCGCAAGAGCAAGTTCCTTTACACGATGGCGCAGCTGTATCGCGACAAAGAGGGCGATCAGGACAAGGCGGTCGAGCTCTTCGGCGAGGCGCTCGATCTGAATCCCCAATATCTGGAGGCCTTCGAGCGCATCAACAAGATTTTGACGGCGAAGAAGGACTGGAAGGCGCTTGAGCGTGCGTTTCGGAAGATGCTGAGGCGGATGTCCGCGGGAAACGTGTCGAACCCCGATCTCGAGTTCGCCCTCTGGCACAACCTAGGCCTCATCTATCGCGATCGTTTGCGGGACACGGCGAGCGGCATCGAAGCGTTCAAGATGGCGACGCGCGTCAAGCCCGACGAAGCGGTCGAGCGTCAGATCTTGGCGGAGCTCTACGAGGCTACGGATCAGATCGAGGCTGCGATCGGAGAGCATTCGCTCGTGCTTCAAAATGAGCCTCTGCGCGTCGAGCCGTACCGCAGCTTGTACAAGCTGTATCTTCGGATGCACGAATACGATCGCGCGTGGTGCATGTGTGCCGCGCTCGCGTTTCTGCACAAGGCGGACGAGGAGGAGCAGCGCTTCTTCGAGGACTATCGACCGCGAGGGATGATTCAGGTGAAAAGTCGCCTCGACAACGAGGCCTGGGTGAGATTTCTCTTCCACAAGGATGAAAACCTCTACATCGGCAAAATCTTCGAGATGCTGACGCCGGCGGCCATCATCGCGAAGACGAATCAGCTGAAAGCCCAAAAGCAGCTGCCCGTGCTCGACCGAAGGTTTCGCCAGGATCCGGCGACGAGCACGGTCACGTTCGCCAAGACCTTCGGTTGGGCCGGCCAAGTGTTGGGCATCGCGACTCCGGAGCTCTACGTTCGTAACGACGTGCCCGGTGCGTTGCTCGCAGTCGTGTCCACCCCGCCGGCAAGCGTCGCGGGGCAGACGGTTCTCACGGGGTTTACCCCGCAGGAGCTGACGTTCATCGTCGGCAAGCACCTGTCCAATTATCGCGGCGAGCACTACATCAAGAACCTGTTCCCGACGCTCAACGAGCTGAAAGTCATCCTCTTCGCGGGCGTCAAGATCGTCATTCCGGATTTCGCGGTGCCGGGCGAAATGGCGCAGGCGGTCAACGCCACGGCGGCGGAGCTCGTGAAGCACATGCAGCCTGTCCAGCGCGAGTCGCTGCGCTTGGTCGTCCAGAAATGGATCGAGGACGGCGCGAAAGCGGACCTGCGGCGCTGGATGCAGGCCATCGAAATTACGGCGTGCCGTGCCGGTCTGCTTCTCTGTGCGGACCTGGAGATCGCGAAGAAGATCATCGCCGCCGAGCCGCAGCTGCCCGGCGACTTGCCCCCTGTGGACAAGATGAAGGAGCTTCTCGTCTTCTCCGTGAGCGAGCAGTACTTCAGCCTGCGAAAAACGCTGGGAATCGCCGTCGGCTAAGCGCGGTCGAGGGTCGCGCGGTCGCGGTTCGCGGTCGGGGTCGCGGTGTCGGGGTCGAGGGTCGGGGTCGCGGTCTTGTCGGGGTCGAGGGTCGTGGTCGAGGGTCGTGGTCGAGGGTCGCGGTCGAGGGTCGTGGTCGAGGGTCGTGCTCGAGGGTCGTGGTCGAGGGTCGCGGTCGAGGGTCGCGGTCGCGGTCTTGTCGGGGTCGATGGTCGGGGTCGG